>NZ_JBVHQF010000004.1:0-548942 GCF_055567555.1 Streptomyces sp. NPDC026522 | reverse complement strand
GCCGTACGTGTCCGGGCCGGGGGCGGCCGAGGCCGGTCGGGCTGCGCCGGGTTCGTCGTAGCGGCTGGCCGCCCCCGCGCCTGGGGTGTTCTGGCCGGGCGAGCCCGCCCGCGCCGCGTCCGGGGCGCCGTACGTGTCCGGGCCGGGGGCGGCCGAGGCCGGTCGGGCTGCGCCGGGTTCGTCGTAGCGGCTGGCCGCCCCCGCGCCTGGGGTGTTCTGGCCGTGCGAGCCCGCCGGGGCCGCGTCCGGAGCGCCGTACGCGCCCGGGCCGGGGGTGCGGTGGTCGTGCGGAGCCGGCCCGGCCGCCTCCGGGGCGCCGTACGCGCCCGTGTCGGGTTCGTCGTGGCGGCCGGTGGCCCCCGCGCCGGGGGCGCTCGGAGCGCGGGCCGCGCCCGGGGCGAGCCGGGCGCCGTCGGAGACGCCCGGCAGGGCCAGGTGTCCCTCCATGTCCGGCGTCAGCGGCAGGATCGACTCCGTGCCCCCCGCCGCCAGCCGGAGCGTCGATTCGCCGATGCGCAGCAGCGCCCCCGGGGGCAGCGGTACCGGCCGGGTCCCCACCGGGGCGCCGTCCAGCGTCGTGCCGTTCGTCGAGCCGAGGTCGGCCACCGTCACGTGCCCGTCCGCCCGCACCGTCACCGCGCAGTGCAGCCGCGACACGTCCGGGTCGTCCAGCGGTACGTCCGCGTCCGACGAGCGCCCGATCCGGACCGCTCCCGGGTGCAGCAGGTGTACCCCGCCCGCGTCCGGACCGGCCACCACCCGCAGTTGCGGCGCGTCCAGGCCCTCCTCGGGCAGCGCCGGCACGACGTCGGCCACCGGCATGTGCAGCGCCAGCACGGCCCCGTCCACCAGCGGCGGTTCGCCCAGGATCCGGCGCTGCGGGTCGAGCCGCTCGGCGCCCGCGTACAGCACCACCGTGCCCCCCGTGTCCGGGCCGCCCACGGTCGCCGCGAGCGCCGAGGCCACCGCGGCCAGCGCGGTACCGGCGGGCGCGGTGACGAGCACGTCACAGCCGGCGGGCGCGGTCGCGGTCTGGTGGCCGCTGCGCGACCCGAGGACGGTCAGCCGGATCTGCATCGCCGTCAGCGGTCCCTTCTGCGCGGAGCGCAGTGCACGGTGCGCGCGCCCGGGAGGGGGAACGGCCGGGCGAGCCCGCCCGATCACCCCCCGCCCGGCACGGACGCGTCGTCCGGTCAGGTCTGCCGGAAGGCAGGGCTCCCGTCCCGGCCTTCCGTACGGGTGCATCCTCGCACCTGTCACCGACAACACGCCCGGACCCCGGCAATAAATGATCTTGATTGATCATCGCCCCGCGTGCTCATCGCACACATACGGTCAACGGCCTGCTGAAAATCGCCTCCGGCATACCCCGCAAACCTCACCCTTCGCACATATGTGCGGCAACCAACCTCCGCCGCCCGGCGTCTTCCCCCGGGACACCCCCTAGAGTGGGCCGGAAAACTCAGCTCGGAATCATCCGAAACCAGACGACAGAAACACGACAGCAGGGGAGCGCGAGACGTGCGGCCAGTGGGCAGCAAGTACCTGCTTGAGGAGCCCCTCGGGCGCGGCGCCACGGGTACCGTCTGGCGGGCCCGCCAGAGGGAGACCGCCGGCGCGGAGGCGGCCGTCGCCGGGCAGCCCGGCGAGACCGTGGCCATCAAGGTCCTCAAGGAGGAGCTGGCCCAGGACCCGGACATCGTCATGCGCTTCCTGCGCGAGCGCTCCGTCCTGCTGCGCCTGACGCACCCCAACATCGTCCGCACGCGCGACCTCGTCGTCGAAGGCGACCTGCTGGCCCTGGTCATGGACCTGATCGACGGTCCGGACCTGCACCGGTACATCCGCGAGAACGGCCCGTTCAGCCCCGTCGCCGCGAGCCTGCTGACCGCCCAGATCGCGGACGCCCTCGCCGCCAGCCACGCCGACGGCGTCGTGCACCGGGACCTGAAGCCCGCCAACGTCCTGCTCGACGAGCGCCACGGCCAGATGAAGCCGATGCTCACGGACTTCGGCATCGCCCGCCTCGCCGACTCGCCCGGCCTGACCCGCACGCACGAGTTCGTCGGTACGCCCGCCTACGTCGCGCCCGAGTCCGCCGAGGGCCGCCCGCAGACCTCCGCCGTCGACATCTACGGGGCCGGGATTCTGCTCTACGAGCTGGTCACCGGGCGCCCGCCGTTCGCCGGGGGCTCGGCGCTCGAAGTGCTCCACCGCCACCTCAGCGAGGAGCCGCAGCGCCCGCCGAGCCTGCCCGAGCCGGTCTGGACGGTGATCCAGCACTGCCTGCGCAAGGAGCCGGACGAGCGCCCCAGCGCCGAGAGCCTGGCGCGCGGCCTGCGCGTGGTCGCCTCCGGCATCGGCGTGCACTCCTCGCCCGCCGAGGTGGAGGCCGCGCTCGGGGTCGGCGCCCTGCTCGCGCCCGACCCCTCGCCCGCGCCCGTAGCGGCGACGCCGGGGTCCGCGGACCCGACCCAGGTGCTGCCCGCGGGCGCGTCCGCCCCGCTGGGCGCCTACGACCCCAACGCCATGACCAGCGTGCTGCCGCCGGTCGGCGGGGTCGACGCGACGACCGTGCTGCCGAGCACCGGGGCGCCGGCCGCCGACCCGACGTCCGTCATGCCGCCGGTGGAGCGGCCGGACCAGCCGCACCCCTGGCAGTCCCAGATGCAGGCCGCCCGGGACCGCAACGAGCAGACGCAGGTGCAGTACCTCAGCCCCGACGAGGACCCGCTGCGCCGCCGCCCGCAGCGGCAGGCGCCCCCGCCGCCGCAGCAGCCCCCGTACCGGCAGCAGCCGCCGCAGCAGTACCAGCAGCCGCAGCAGTACCAGCCGCAGCCGCCCCAGTACCAGCAGCCTCCCCAGTACCAGCCCCAGCAGCCGCAGTACCGGCAGCCGCAGCAGCCCCAGCCTCCGCAGCAGCAACCCCAGTACCGGCAGCAGCCGGTCCGCCCCCAGGCCCCGCCGCCGCAGTCGCCGGCCCCCCGGGAGCCGCGCGAGCCGCGCCGCCGCAGCGCCAACCCGGTCCGGATCCCCGGGCTCGGCTGCCTCAAGGGCTGCCTGGTGATGATCCTGCTGTTCTTCGTGGCGGGCTGGCTGGTGTGGGAGCTGACCCCGCTCCAGGAGTGGGTCGGCACCGGCAAGGGCTGGTGGGACCAGCTGTGGACCTGGGGCCGGGACGCCTCCGACTGGATCTCCGGCCTCGGCGACTCCGTCGGCGGCAGCGGTTCCTGAGCCACCGTCACGACCGGTCCGGTGCTGACTTCGTGGATTTGTCGACTTCTGGGACGTGTTTTCGCCCGCAGAAGTGAAGGTCGCCGCGAATCGGACCCCCTACTGGCCTAAAACCCGCACCCGGCCGCGTAGCTTTGGTGCGTACGCCAGCCGCTGAGGGAGCAGTCGTGGCACGGAAGATCGGCAGCCGGTACACCGCGCACCAGATCCTTGGGCGCGGCAGCGCGGGCACGGTGTGGCTGGGCGAGGGGCCGGACGGGCCCGTCGCCGTCAAACTCCTGCGCGAGGACCTCGCGTCCGACCAGGAGCTGGTCGGACGCTTCGTCCAGGAGCGCAGCGCCCTGCTCGGCCTGGACCACCCGCACGTCGTCTCTGTCCGCGACCTCGTCGTGGACGGAGACGACCTCGCCCTCGTCATGGACCTCGTCCGGGGTACGGACCTGCGCACGCGCCTCGACCGCGAGCGGCGGTTGGCCCCCGAGGCGGCCGTGGCCATCGTCGCGGACGTGGCCGATGCCCTGGCGGCCGCCCACGCGGCGGGCGTGGTGCACCGTGACGTCAAGCCCGAGAACGTCCTGCTGGACATGCAGGGCCCGCTCGGCCCGGGCGGCGCGCATCCCGCGCTGCTGACCGACTTCGGCGTCGCCAAGCTGATCGACTCCCCGAGGCGGGCGGGGGCGGGCCGGTCCGCCGCGCCCAGCACCCGCATCATCGGCACGCCGGACTACCTGGCCCCGGAGATCGTGGAGGGGCTGCCCCCGCGGGCGGCGGTCGACATATACGCGCTGGCCACCGTGCTGTACGAGCTGCTGGCCGGGTTCACCCCGTTCGGCGGCGGCCACCCCGGCGCGGTGCTGCGGCGGCACGTCACCGAGACGGTGGTCCCGCTGCCCGGGATCCCGGACGAGCTGTGGCAGCTGATGGTGCAGTGCCTGGCAAAGGCCCCGGCCTCGCGGCTGCGGGCCTCCGAGCTGTCCGCCCGGCTGCGCGACCTGCTGCCGCTGCTGGCCGGGATGCCGCCGCTGGACGTGGACGAGCCGGACGACGCGGACCCGGAGCCGGCGGAGGCCGAGGAGGCGCTCCCCGCCGACCTGACCCGCAGGCGCGGCGTGGTGCCGCTGGTGCCCGGCTCGGCCACCGACTCGAACCGGGACACGCACACCTCGATGCGGGTGCCGGGCCCGGACGAGCTGGCGGGGGGCGCGCTGGGCACCGCCCGGGTCCCGCGCCCGGCCGGCGGCCACCGGCCCGGCTCCGCGCGGCACCGGGCCGAGGCGGTGCGCAGGCGCCGGCTGATGCTGTCGGTGTCGGCGGTCACGCTGGCCGCGGCCGTCGGCGTCGGCACCTGGTTCGCGGTGTCGGGCGGTTCCGACGGCGCCCCGGCCAACAAGGACGCCGAACACTCCGCCCCGGCCCGCCCCTGACCGGCCCTACGCCGGGACCAGCTCCGGGTGCCAGCGGCGGGCCACCTCGGGGTGGGCGCGGACCCAGCCCTTGAGCTCGTTGCGGCCGTACTCGGCGTGCAGCGGGTTCGACGCGTCGTGCGCCACGCCCGGCGCCGCACGCAGGTAGTCGCCCGGCACCGTCTCCACCACCGCGTCCAGCCGCGGGTTGTAGAAGAACGGCACCGAGAACCGCTCCACCGCCCCCGGCGGGCTCACCACCCGGTGGTCGGTGGCCGTCAGGTAGCCCTCCGTCGCGATCTCCAGCAGCTCGCCCAGGTTGACGACGAACGCCCCCGGCCGCGGCGGGATGTCCACGTACCCCCCGTCCCGCACCACCTGGAGCCCGCCCACCGAGTCCTGGAGCAGCAGCGTCAGGAAGCCGTAGTCCTTGTGCGCGCCGACCCCCTGGTCCGCGCCCGAAGGGGCCGATCCGGGGTAGCGGATCAGTTTCGTGTGCAGGTGCGGCCGCTCGGCGAAGGCGGCGTCGAAGAAGTCCGGCGGAGCGCCGATCGAGGCCAGCAGCTCCCGCAGGAGCCGGTGCGCGACGGAAGCGAGCCGCGCCTGCCAGTCCAGCACCACCTCGCGCAGCTCCGGCAGCGCCGCGGGCCACTGGTTGGGCCCCTCCAGCCACAGGTACGCCGGGTCGTCCGGCCGCAGCTCCGGCGCGGGCCGCTCCGCGCCGACGTCCAGCTGGTCCCGCCAGTCGGAGGAGCCGCCGGTCAGCTCGTGCCCGATCCGGGTGTAGCCGCGGAAGTGGGGCGAGTTCAGGTTGCTGACGGCCAGCCGGTCGGCCTCGGGGAGCTCGAAGAAGGCCCGGGTCAGCTCCAGGATGCGGGCGGTTTCCGCCTCGGATATGCCGTGCCCGGTCAGGTACAGGAACCCGGTGTCGCGGGCGGCGGCGTGCAGCTGCTTGAGGAAGTCGGCGCGCTCGGCGGGGTCGTCCGCCCGGGACAGGTCGATGACCGCGAGCGAGGGGACGGCCGAGTCGAGCGGAGAGGAGGAGGCAGAAGGGTGCGCGGACGGCATGACGGCTCCGTTTCGGATGTCACGGGGTCCTGTTCCCCGGAGGTGGCGGGGGCAGCGGGTGCGGAAAGGCCGTCGGCAGGGGGTGGCGCCGGGGAGGCCGCGTAGCCGCGTACAGGACCGAAGTCGGATCGGGTTTGATCAGGCTTGTGCGAGGTCCGGCGGCAGACAGCTCGTGGTGGTGACACGCATGTGATCCACATGGCGGCGCTTCACGAGTAGAACGGTCATACGGTGAGCGTACGCCCGTACCCGCCTTGATCTGTACGGGCCGGACCGGCCTGGCCGGAGAGTGCCGCCGGATGACCGGCTACGCTGGACCCGTGGCAGTCGTCGATGTTTCCGAAGAGCTGAAGTCCCTCTCCTCGACCATGGGGTCGATCGAGGCCGTCCTGGACCTCGACAAGCTGAGGGCAGATATCGCCGTGCTCGAGGAGCAGGCAGCCGCGCCGTCCCTGTGGGACGACCCGGAGGCCGCCCAGAAGATCACGAGCAAGCTTTCGCACCTCCAGGCCGAGGTCCGCAAGACCGAGACCCTGCGCGGGCGCATCGACGACCTCTCGGTGCTCTTCGAGCTCGCCCAGGAGATGGACGACGCGGACACCCTCGCGGAGGCGGAGGCCGAGCTGGTCTCCGTGCGCAAGGCGCTGGACGAGATGGAGGTCCGGACCCTGCTCTCCGGCGAGTACGCCGAGCGCGAGGCCCTGGTCAACATCCGCGCCGAGGCCGGCGGCGTCGACGCCTCCGACTTCGCCGAGCGCCTCCAGCGCATGTACCTGCGCTGGGCGGAGCGGCACGGGTACCCCACCGAGGTGTACGAGACCTCGTACGCGGAAGAGGCCGGCATCAAGTCGACCACCTTCGTGGTCAAGGCCCCGTACGCCTACGGCACCCTCTCCGTCGAGCAGGGCACCCACCGCCTCGTGCGGATCTCGCCCTTCGACAACCAGGGCCGCCGCCAGACCTCCTTCGCGGGCGTCGAGGTGCTGCCGGTCGTCGAGTCCAGCGACCACGTCGAGATCGACGAGGGCGAGCTGCGCATCGACGTGTACCGCGCCTCCGGCCCCGGTGGCCAGGGCGTCAACACGACCGACTCGGCGGTGCGCATCACCCACCTCCCGACCGGCATCGTGGTCTCCTGCCAGAACGAGCGTTCGCAGATCCAGAACAAGGCCAGCGCGATGAACGTGCTCCAGGCCAAGCTGCTGGAGCGGCGCCGCCAGGAGGAGCAGGCCAAGATGGACGCCCTCAAGGACGGCGGCAGCTCCTGGGGCAACCAGATGCGGTCCTACGTCCTGCACCCGTACCAGATGGTCAAGGACCTGCGGACGGAGTTCGAGGTCGGCAACCCGCAGGCGGTGCTCGACGGCGAGATCGACGGCTTCCTGGAGGCCGGCATCCGCTGGCGCAAGCAGCAGGAGCAGACCGCGTAACCCACCCGGACACGGCGCGGGCCCGGACACCAGAAGGTGTCCGGGCCCGCGCCGTTTCGCGAGGGTCGCAGACGTCTGCGATCGGGACGCGGCGGAGGACTACGCGGTCCGGGCCACCACCGCCAGGGCGGCGACCAGCACCACCAGCAGCGCGATGAGCGCCATCGGGTTCATGCCTGCGAAGGGGCTCTCCTGCTGGAGGCGCTCCCGGTTCGCCCGGCACACAGGGCAGCGGCCCTGGCTCACGGGTGCGGCGCAGTTCGCGCACACGAGCCGGTCATATGTCATGCGCTCCTCCTCTCGTCCCCTGCTACAACGGTGCGGGGAACGAGTCCGTTCCCCCTACCACTGTGCCAGCTTCGGCGACATTCGGCGCGGCCCGTCCGGGCAATGCCTCCCCGGTGCCCCGGGCCCCAGGGACATATCGGGCAACTCCGGCTGCCGGGCCCACACCCCGCGCCCGTTCGCGTATGGTCACGCACACCTACTCCCGGCGACCGTGGTGCACCCGTGATCCGATTCGACAGTGTCTCCAAGTCCTACCCGAAGCAGAGCCGCCCCGCACTCAGAGATGTCTCGCTGGAGATCGCGAAGGGTGAGTTCGTCTTCCTCGTCGGCTCCTCCGGCTCCGGCAAGTCCACGTTCCTGCGGCTGGTGCTGCGCGAGGAGCGGGCGAGCCACGGCCAGGTGCACGTCCTGGGCAAGGACCTCGCCAAGCTCTCCAACTGGAAGGTCCCGCACATGCGGCGCCAGCTGGGCACCGTGTTCCAGGACTTCCGGCTGCTGCCCAACAAGACGGTGGCGGAGAACGTCGCCTTCGCGCAGGAGGTCATCGGCAAGCCGCGCGGCGAGATCCGCAAGGCCGTCCCGCAGGTCCTGGAGCTGGTGGGCCTGGGCGGCAAGGAGGACCGGATGCCCGGCGAGCTGTCCGGCGGCGAGCAGCAGCGCGTGGCCATCGCCCGCGCCTTCGTCAACCGCCCCGCCCTGCTGATCGCGGACGAGCCGACCGGCAACCTCGACCCGCAGACCTCCGTCGGGATCATGAAGCTGCTGGACCGGATCAACCGGACCGGCACCACGGTGATCATGGCGACGCACGACCAGCAGATCGTGGACCAGATGCGCAAGCGCGTCATCGAACTCGAACAGGGCCGTCTCGTGCGCGACCAGTCGCGCGGCGTCTACGGCTACCAGCACTGAAAGGACGCCATGCGCGCCCAGTTCGTCATGTCGGAGATCGGCGTCGGTCTCCGCCGCAATCTCACCATGACCTTCGCGGTCATCATTTCCGTGGCCCTGTCGCTGGCCCTGTTCGGTGGCTCCCTGCTGATGCGCGACCAGGTCAGCGCGATGAAGGGGTACTGGTACGACAAGGTCAACGTCACCGTCTACCTCTGCAACAAGAGCGACGCGCAGGACGCCGCCGAAGCGCAGAAGGACGCCGGGGGCGGCGGGGGCGGTGGCAGCAAGGCCTGTGCCAAGGGGGCGGTGACCCCCGAGCAGAAACAGCAGATCGAGGCCGACCTCAAGAAGATGGACCTCGTGCAGAGCGTCACGTACGAGTCCTCGGACGAGGCGTACAAGCACTACAAGGAGCGGTACGGACAGACCGCGCTGGCCTCGGTCGTCACCCCCGACCAGATGCCGGACTCCTTCCGGATCAAGCTGAAGAACCCGGAGAAGTACCAGGTCATCACCTCCGCGTTCGCCGGCCGGGACGGCGTGCAGTCGGTGGCCGACCAGAGCTCCGAGGTGGACAACCTGTTCAGCCTCCTGGGCACCCTCAACATCGCGGCGCTCGGCATCATGCTGATCATGCTGATCGTGGCGCTGCTGCTGATCGTCAACACGGTGCGCGTCTCGGCGTTCAGCCGTCGGCGGGAGACCGGGATCATGCGGCTGGTGGGCGCCTCCGGCTTCTACATCCAGGTCCCCTTCATCATGGAGGCGGCCGTCGCCGGCGTGATCGGCGCGGGGCTCGCCTGCGTGATGCTGGGCCTCGTGCAGTACTTCGTGATCGACCACGGCGTGGACCTGCGGCACAAGCTCGAACTGATCAACTTCATCGGCTGGGACTCCGTCCTCACCAAGCTGCCGCTGGTGCTGGTCGTGGGCCTGCTGATGCCCTCGCTGGCGGCCTTCGTCGCGTTGCGCAAGTACCTCAAGGTGTGACGAGCGCCCCGCGTGAGGTGCGCTCAACGCGGCGTGCGCACCCGGGCCTTGTCCTAGACTCGGCGCCATGCCGGGTCCCCCCGCCCACTGTCTCCGGCCCCGCGACCTGCGTCGCGGGGCCGCTTTGACGTTGGTATTCCTCGCGGCCGTCACCGCGGCAGCCGGCGTCGGCTGCTGGGGTGCGGACGACGCGTCCCCCCGGTCGACGGGGGCGGTGGCGGCCGAAGCGCCCCGCACGGCGGGCACCGCCGACCGGGACGCCGTGGCCCGGGCCGTCGCCGAGGCCGTGGCCGAGGGCAAGTCCGGCAAGCGGGCCGCCGAGGAGGAGGTCAGCCGCAGCGGCGACCGCTGGGGCGCCGTCTACGACCCGGCCGAGTACGCCGCCTTCGCCGACGACCTCGACGGCCACTGGACCGGCGTCGGAGTGTGGGCCCGGCGCGGCCGCGACGGCCGGATCGAGGTCGACCGGGTCCAGCCCGGGAGCCCCGCCGCGCGGGCCGGGCTGCGCGCCGGGGACCGGCTGCTGAGCGTGGACGGCCAGGACGTCACGGGCCGCCCCGTCGCCGACGTGGTGGCGATGCTGCGCGGCGGGGCCGGGACCCGGGTCGTGCTGGACCTGAGCCGGGACGGCGCGGTCCGTACCGAGACGGTCCGCCGCGAGCGGCTGAGCGCCGACCCGGTGACCGTACGGCGGCTCGCGGACGGCACCACCGTCGTCAAGGTCGCCTCCTTCACCCGGGGCGCGGGCGACCGCGTCCGGGAGGCGGTCCGTGCGGCCCCGCCCGGCGCGGGCCTGCTGCTGGACCTGCGCGGAAACCCGGGCGGGCTGGTCGCCGAGGCCGTGACGGCCGCCTCCGCGTTCCTCGACGGGGGGCTCGTGGCGACGTACGACGTACGGGGCTCCGAGCGCGCCCTGTACGCCGAGCCGGGCGGCGACACCGCGCGGCCGCTGGTGGCCCTGGTCGACGGGGGCACGATGAGCGCGGCCGAGCTCCTCACCGGAGCCCTCAAGGACCGCGGCCGTGCGGTCACGGTCGGCACCCGCACCTTCGGCAAGGGCGCGGTGCAGATGCCGACGCAGCTTCCGGACGGCTCGGTGGCGGAGCTGACGGTGGGCACGTACCGCACCCCGGAGGGCCGCAGCATCGACGGGCGCGGCATCGAGCCCGACCTGACGGCGGCCGACGGGGCCGAAGAGCGGGCCCTGCGGGTATTGGGTGGCCTCGGGGTGGGTCCGTAGTGCGAAAATGACCGCACTATGGCAAAGGAAAAAGGGCGGAAGCTGATCGCCCAGAACAAGAAGGCGCGGCACGACTACACGATCCTCGACACCTACGAGTGCGGTCTCGTGCTCACCGGCACCGAGGTCAAGTCCCTGCGCCAGGGCCGGGCCTCCCTCGTCGACGGCTTCGTGTCGGTGGAGGGCAACGAGGCCTGGCTGTACAACGTGCACGTGCCGGAGTACAGCCAGGGGACGTGGACCAACCACAGCGCCCGGCGCAAGCGCAAGCTCCTGATGCACCGGGAGGAGATCGACAAGCTGGAGCGCAAGGCGGACGAGTCCGGCCACACGATCGTGCCGCTGACGCTGTACTTCAAGGACGGCCGGGCCAAGATCGAGATCGCGCTGGCGAAGGGCAAGAAGGAGTACGACAAGCGCCAGACGCTGCGCGAGAAGCAGGACACCCGCGAGACGAACCGGGCGATCTCGGCGATCCGCCGCAAGCAGCGCGGCACGGTGTAGCCCGCGCGGCGGGCCCGCGGTTAATCACCTGGCATCCCGTGGTCCACTTCGCGTACCATGGGGTTCAGCACCGCACCGCCCCCGGGTGGCGCGGTTTGTCAAAAAAACATGGGGATGATCGGTTTCGACAGCGGATGTCGATGCAGGGGAAGCGAGCCGAGGAAGCGGCAATGATCTCGTAAACCCTATGTCGCAAAAAATAATCGCCAACACCAAGAGCGATAACTCCCGCTTCACCCTCGCTGCCTAATAACAGTGAGCTGAAGCCTCTGTGAGGAGCGTCAGCCCGGAAGTGGTCCCGGTCCGGATCCTGGCGTCAACTAGGGATCTAAACCTCTAGCCCCGGTCACGGGGGCCTGAGGGAAATCAAACAGTGACTGAGCCCGTCGGAGACTTGTCCGTGTGATCTCCGGGGCCGAGAAAAGCGCAGCGGACTGCGCTCGGAGAAGCCCTGCTTCTGCACCGTTGGACGCGGGTTCGATTCCCGCCATCTCCACTCATCCCATGTGGGCGAAGGCCCCGCAGTCCTCGGACTGCGGGGCCTTCGTCATGCCCGGGCGGCGGGGCGGCCGCTCCCCGCAGCGTCAGTAGTGGTAGCGGGCCTTGAGGATCTTTACTTCCTTGTCGTCGGCGCGGTACACCAGACGGTGTTCGTCGTCGATCCGGCGGGACCAGTAGCCCGAAAGGTCGCCTTTCAAGGGCTCGGGTTTGCCGATGCCGGTGAACGGGTCCCGCTGGATCTCCCCGACGAGGCGGGTGATCCGGCGGGCCATCTTCCGGTCGGCGGCCAGCCGGAAGAGAAAGTCCTCCCAGGCGTCGGCGTCGAAGTGGATGCTCCTCACTCCTCGCCCCCGGCCAGTTCGCGCAGCTCGTCCATCGTTTTGGCGACGACGGGGGCCGCTGCCCGGTCGCGTGCGACGGCTTCCATCAGGCGCTGGGCGTTGGCCGGCGAGCGCAGGAGGTAGACGGTCTCCTGCCAGGAGTCGTAGTCGTCGGCGGACATGAGGACGGCGTCCCCGTGCCGAGAGGTGATGCGCACCGGGTCGTGATCGGTGTTCACGCGCTCGATGAGCGGGAAGAGGCTCGCGCGGGCTTCGCTGGCGCTCATCGACATGGTCCACACTCCAGTTCACTCGTACCGGATTACCGTACAGCCTACGTACCGAAAAGCGGTACGACTAGTGCGGCCGCCGACGGCGGGCCGCGAGGAGGAGGGCGAGCAGGGCGGCGGCCGCCGGGAGGGCGTAGGCGGTCGGGGTGGAGAGGTGGTCGATCAGCTGGCCGGCGGTGGCCGAGCCGATGGAGATGCCGGCGAGGATCGCGGTCACGGCGACCGTCATGCCCTCGTTGAGGCGGCCGGGCGGGGTGACGGCCTGGACCCGGGACATCGCCGTCACCATCGTCGGGGCCGTCGCCATGCCGGCCAGCAGCAGCGCCGCCGCCAGCAGCGGCAGCGAGCCCGTCGTGGCCGCCGCCCAGGGCAGCGTCATCGCCCCGGCCAGCGCCACCAGGCAGGTGGTCAGGCTCCGCGGGCGCAGGGCGCCGTAGCGCAGGCCCGCCGCGCAGGAACCCAGTGCCTGGAGGGCCAGGACCGGCCCGGAGGCGGCGCCGAGGCCCAGGGCGCCGAGGTGGGCGATCGAGGTGACCTCCATCGCCCCGAACATCGCGCCGAGGGACAGGAACACCGGCAGCAGCGGGGCCACCGCGCGCAGCGCCGAGCCGCGCGGGCGCAGCGCGGCCACCGGGGGCTCGGTGGCGCGCCGGGACGTGAAGAGCAGCATCCCCGTGAGCAGCAGGACGGCCGCCGTGAGGGTGCCGGCCTCGGGGAAGACGGCCGAGCAGAGGAAGGCCGCCACGACCGGGCCCAGCATGAAGCACAGCTCGTCGGCGGCCTGTTCGAAGGACATCGCCGTGTGCAGCGCGGCGCGGGAGCCGCGCAGCAGGTGGGTCCAGCGGGCCCGGGACATGCCGCCGGTGTTCGGCGTGGTGGCGGTCGCCGCGTACGAGGCGAACAGGGTCCACGCCGGGGCGTGGGTACGGACGCTCAGCACCAGTGCGAGCGAGCCGAGGACCGCGATCAGCGTGGCCGGGACGGCGATCCGGGCCTGGCCGTGGCGGTCGATCAGCCGGGCCGTCCAGGGCGCGACCAGCGCGGTGGCCGCCATCCCGGTCGCGGTGACGGCGCCGGCCAGCGCGTACGAACCCCGCTGGCCGGCGATCATCATCACCGCGCTGATCCCGAACATCCCCATGGGGAGCCGGGCGAGCAGGTTCCCGGCGGTGAACGCGCGCGCCCCGGGCACGGCGAACAGGCTCCGGTACGGGCCGGGCTCCCGGGCCGGCCGGTGCGAGGGGCGCGTCGAGAGCGGTGCGGCATGCACGAGGGTGGAGCCCGAGACGGTCATGAGGGGGCTGCGGGACGGGGTGGCGTACGGCATGGGAACAGGCTCGGGCCGGCCGGCCGCCGCGGTCCAACACCTGTTCCGGGGCCATTCACCGGCTTCCGTTGTTAGTCTCCCGGGGTGATCCCCCGCGATGTGGAACCCCGGCTGCTGCGCGGCTTCGTGGCCGTCGCCGAAGAGCGCCACTTCACCCGCGCCGCGGCCCGCCTGTACGTCGCTCAGCAGGCGCTGAGCCGGGACGTACGGCGGCTCGAACAGCACCTCGGGACCACCCTGTTCCTGCGCACCACCCGCGCCGTGGAACTCACCGCGGACGGGGAGCGGCTGCTGGCCCCCGCCCGCAAGGTGCTCGCCGCGCACGAGGAGCTGGCCGCCGCCTTCGCCGGCCCCCGGGCCCTGCTCGTCGACCTGAACACCGACGGCCCGAGCACCGCCCGCACCGTGCTGGAACACGCCCGCGAACTCGCCCCCGGCTGCGAGCTGATGGCCCGCTTCGAAAGCGGGCTCACGCACGCCGCCGCCGAGATCGCCGCCGGGCGCCTGGACGTGTCCTTCGGATACGCCGCCGGCCTGGCCCCCGCGCTGCGCGCCCGCCTCGCGCACCGGCCCGTACGGTACGAGCCGCTCGCCGTGCTGCTGCCCGAGGGACACGCGCTGGCCGCGCGCGCCGACGTACCGCTCGCGGCGCTGGCCGGGGAGACCGTGTACGCCGGGGCCGGGAACCCGCGGACCCTGGAGTGGACCGGCCTCGCGTGCGAGCTCTTCGCCGGGCGGGGCATCGCGCTGGCCCCGCCCGCGCCGGTGGCCGTCGGGAAGGACGAGTTCCGCCGGGTCATGGCCAAGACCCGCAACCCGGTCCTGGCCACCGTCGACTTCCCCGACCTGCCCGGCTGCGTGAAACGGCCGCTGGTCGACCCGGTGCCGCTGTCCCCGCTGTCGATGGTGTGGCGCAAGGGGCTGGCCCACCCCGGTCTCGACGCCCTGCACCAGGCCGCCGCCACCGGCGCGGCCGCCCGCGGATGGCTGGACGTGCCCCCCGGCGCCTGGCGCCCGGCCGCGCTCACAGACCCGCCCGGCGGCGGGTGAGAGCAAGGTTTCCCGGCGGTCACCGGCCGGGGACCGGCGCCGAAACGCGCCGTTCCTACGGTCGTCACCACGGACGCGACAGCTGTGGAGGCGTGTGATGACCACCGGTACGACCGCACCGCGCGAGAGGGGCCGCTGGATCGAGCGGTGGGACCCCGAGGACGAGACGTTCTGGCAGCAGACCGGGGCGAAGACCGCCAAGCGGAACCTGCTGTACTCCGTGTTCTCCGAGCACATCGGGTTCTCCGTCTGGTCGCTCTGGTCCGTGATGGTGCTCTTCATGGGACCCGGCTACGGGATCGACCCCGCCGGGAAGTTCTTCCTCATCGCGACCGCCACCGCCGTCGGGGCCCTGGTCCGCATCCCGTACACCTTCGCCGTCGCCCGCTTCGGCGGCCGGAACTGGACCGTCGTCAGCGCCCTGCTGCTCCTCGCGCCGACCCTGGCCGCGCTCGTGGTGATGGAACCCGGCACCCCGTACGGGGTCTTCGTCGCCGTCGCCGCCCTGACGGGCGTGGGCGGCGGGAACTTCGCCTCGTCCATGACCAACATCAACGCCTTCTTCCCGCTGCGCAAGAAGGGCTGGGCGCTCGGCCTGAACGCGGGCGGCGGCAACATCGGCGTACCGGTGGTGCAGCTCGTCGCCCTGCTGGTGATCGGGACCGCCGGCGCCGGGCACCCGCGGCTGCTGCTCGCGGCGTACGTCCCGCTGATCCTCGCCGCCGCGGCGCTGGCCCTCGTACGCATGGACAATCTGGCGCCGGTGCGCCGCGACACCGGCGCCGTACGGGACGCCGCGCGCGACCCGCACACCTGGATCATGGCGTTCCTCTACGTCGGGACCTTCGGCTCCTTCATCGGCTACGGCTTCGCCTTCGGGCTGGTGCTGCAGACCCAGTTCGGCCGGACCCCGCTCCAGGCCGCCTCGCTCACCTTCCTCGGGCCGCTCCTCGGCTCGCTGGCCCGTCCGGTGGGCGGCGCGCTCGCCGACCGGCTGGGCGGGGCGCGGATCACCCTGGCGACGTTCGTGGCGATGGCGGCGGCGACGGGCGTGGTCGTCCTCGCCTCGGTGCGCGGGTCGCTGCCGGTGTTCCTCGTCGGGTTCGTGGCCCTGTTCGCGCTGAGCGGGGTCGGCAACGGCTCCACCTACAAGATGATCCCCGGGATCTTCCAGGCGAAGGCGCTGGCCCGCGGGATGACGGGAGAGTCCGCCGCGGCCTGGGGGCGCCGGCTCTCCGGGGCGTCCATGGGCCTGATCGGGGCCGCGGGAGCGCTCGGCGGGCTCGGCATCAACCTGGTGTTCCGGCAGGCGTTCACCGACTCCGGATCGGGCACCGCCGCGTTCGTCACCTTCCTCGGTTTCTACGCGGCCTGCTGCGCGGTGACCTGGGCGGTATACCTTCGGCGGCCGGCCGCCGGGTCGGCGCCGGTGGCCGGCGCGGCGGCGGAGCAGCAGCTCACCGCGGTGTAACGGCGGTTAACGGTCGCGAAATACGGCTGAACCGAGTCCGTCACGGCGATTTGGCAGGCTCGGTTCCCGTTGAGCGGGACACGGGACGACCCACGGGCAAGGCAGGACACCACTATGGACGACGCTACGGAAACGGCCGCCGGGCCGCTGTCCGGGTTCAGGGTCGGGGTCACCGCCGCCCGGCGCGCCGACGAGCTGATCGCCCTGCTGCGCCGGCGCGGGGCGACCGTGCTGCACGCGCCGGCCCTGCGGATCGTGCCGCTGGCCGACGACGGTGAACTGATGGCCGCGACGAAGGAGTTGATCCGCCGCGTGCCGGACGTGGTCGTCGCCACCACCGCGATCGGGTTCCGCGGCTGGATCGAGGCCGCCGACGGCTGGGGGATCGGCGAGGAACTGCTGGAGCGGCTGCGCGCCACGGAGTTGCTGGCGCGCGGGCCGAAGGTCAAGGGCGCGGTGCGGGCCGCCGGGCTGGTGGAGGCCTGGTCCCCGGGGTCGGAGTCGCTCGCGGAGGTACTGGACCGGCTGCTCGCCGGAGGAGTGGCGGGCCGGCGCATCGCGCTCCAGCTGCACGGGGAGCCGCTGCCGGGGTTCGTGGAGACGCTGCGGGCGGCCGGGGCGGAGGTGGTGGTCGTGCCGGTGTACCGGTGGATGCCGCCGGAGGACCTCGGCCCGCTGGACCGGATGCTCGACGCGGTCGCCACCGGCGGGGTCGACGCCCTCGCCTTCACCTCGGCCCCGGCGGCGGCCTCGCTGCTGTCCCGGGCGGCCGAACGGGGGATGCGGGAGGCGGTGCTGGAGGGGTTGCGGGCGGACGTGCTGTCGGCGTGCGTGGGGCCGGTGACGGCACTGCCGCTCCAGGCGGAGGGGGTGGCGACGGTGCAGCCGGAGCGGTTCCGGCTCGGGCCGCTGGTGCAGCTGCTGTGCCAGGAGCTGCCGGGGCGGGCCAGGGTGCTGCCGGTGGCCGGGCACCGGCTGGAGATCCGGGGCCACGGGGTCCTCGTCGACGCGGAGCTGCGGCCGGTGCCGCCGGCCGGGATGGCGCTGCTGGGCGCGCTGGCGCGGCGGCCGGGGTGGGTCGTGGGCCGGGCGGAGCTGCTGCGGGTGCTGCCGGGGGCGGGGCGGGACGAGCACGCGGTGGAGACGGCGATGGCGCGGTTGCGGGCGGCGCTGGGGGTGCCGAGGCTGATCCAGACGGTGGTGAAGCGGGGATACCGGCTGTCGCTGGACCCGGGCGGGGACGGGTACGGGGGGCCCGTGCGGGTGCCTGTGCCGCCGGCGGTCTAGGGGGTGTCTGACGGATCAGGGCCGGATAGCCCGGGTCGGCTGGTGCCGTGGATTGCAAGGCGGAGGAGGGAGCCACTGCGGAGTATTGGTGACCGACGACAACGCGGCAAGCCGCGGTGCCAGGCGGGCCGGGCCCGGCCCTGATCCGTCAGACACCCCCTAGGGGGCTCGTCTGCGGCGCCGCGGCGCGAGCGGCCCCGGCTGCGCCGGGCTTCGGGGCTCCGCCCCGGACCCTCCCCCAGACTCCGTCCAGGGGGACCCCCACGCCCCAATCGCCGGCGCGGCCGATCGCCCCGGCGGAGCAGGAACAGTCCCGGCGGGGCTGGAACAGCGGGGGGTGGTGCGGAGCCGGGGGGCGGGTTAGCGTGCCGGGGTGGTGATCAACGGGGTGGAGATGAGGGGCGTCACGGTCGATGACGCCGCGGGACTGGCCGGGGCGCTCGCGCGGAACCGGGCCTACATGGCGCCGTTCGAGCCGCGCCGGCCCGAGGAGTACTACACCGAGGCCGGGCAGCGGGAGCGGATCGGGTCTCTGCTGGCCGACCGGGACGGTGGGCGGCTGCTGCCCTTCGTACTCGTCGCGGGCGACACGCCCGTCGGCGTCATCAACCTCGGCAGCATCGCGCTCGGCCCCTTCCGCAGCGGCGGCGTCGGCTACTGGGTGGACCGGGAGTGGACCGGCAAGGGGCTGGCCACGGCCGCCCTGGAGGAGGTCTGCCGGATCGCCCGCGACGAGGTCGGGCTGCACCGGATCGAGGCGGGCACCCTCGTCGACAACGTGGCCTCCCAACGGGTCCTCGCCAAAGCCGGCTTCGAGCAGTTCGGGCTCGCGCCGCGCTACCTGCACATCAACGGCGCCTGGCGCGACCACCGGCTGTTCCAGCGGCTGCTGCACGACGACCCGCCGGCCTGAACCCTGCCCGGGGCCACGCGAAGGAGGGTCACAGCTCTAGCCGACCGGGCGGCCGACGGGCACTCTGGGGTGGCGGCCCACGGCAACCGAGGCGGTGACCGGTATGTGGTTCGACTCCGGGCGGGTCTGCCTGGACCTGCTGGCCACGTTCGTCCCCCGGGGGGACGCCGAAGGCATCCGGGACGGCGACGAGCTGCGGCTGTGGCTCGTCGGGGCCGGGCTGGTGCCCGACCGGACCCCCCTCGGCCGGGTCGGACCCGACTGGGTCGGGGCGTTCCGGCAGCTGCGGACCGACGTGGAGAGCCTCGTACGGGCCGAGCTGCACGGTGCCGCGCCCGGCGAGGAGGCCCTGGCCCGGGTCAACGCGGCGGCCGCCGGTCCGCCCCCGGGGCTGTGTGCGGTGCGGGACCAAGAAGGGCACCTCGTGCGGGAGTTGTGCGGCGGCGTGGAGTGCGCCGGGCTGCTCGCCGCGGTCGCCCGGGACGCCGTCGAGCTGCTCACCGACCCCGGTGACCGGGCGCTGCTGCGTACCTGCGAGGGCGAGGGCTGCGCCCGCGTCTACCTCGACACCTCGCGCGGCCGCCGGCGCCGCTGGTGCTCCAGCGAGCTGTGCGGCAACCGCGAACGGGTCGCCCGCCACCGCCGGCGCGTCCTGGCGGCCGGATCCGCGTAGCGGGGACCCGGACCGCCCGCCGTTCGCGGTGATCTTCGTAGCGATCCGCGAACGGTCCCGGAACGGGCGTGCGGATCCGGCCCCGCTTCGCGTACGGTTGACGGTCGCCCATGCACGTCAGAAGGGGGCCTTGGTGGCCGCGCAGAATGCCGCTGTCGACAGCACGGCGGATTCCGTCCGCGATCGGGAGATCGCGGTCGAGCAGACGCATCTCGACCGGGTGTACCGACGCCTTGAGGAGAAGATCCACGAGGCCGAGTTCCTGATGAACGACGCCGCCAAGCGCGGGCAGGTCGGCACGCCCGGCGCGCTCGCCGAGCGCGACGCGCAGGTCTTCCGCGCCGGGATCCACCTCAACCGCCTGAACAACGAGTTCGAGGACTTCCTGTTCGGCCGCGTCGACCTGGTCCTCGGCAAGGACGGCGAACGCGGCCCCGACGGGGCGTACACCTCCGTCGAGCCCGCCGACGACGCCATCCGCGCCGATCTCACCGCCGACATCGCCGAGACCCTGCACATCGGGCGCATCGGTGTGCTCGACTCCGACTACGCGCCGCTGGTGATCGACTGGCGGGCCCCGGCGGCCGCGCCGTTCTACCGGTCCACGCCGAAGGACCCGGGCCGGGTCGTGCGCCGCCGCGTGATCCGCTCCAAGGGCCGCAAGGTGCTCGGCGTCGAAGACGACCTGATGCGCCCCGAGGTCACCGCCTTCCTCGACGGGCAGGAGCTGCCGGTCATCGGCGACGGCGCCCTGATGGCCGCGCTCGGACGGGCCCGTACGCACTCCATGCGGGACATCGTCTCCTCCATCCAGGCCGAGCAGGACCTGGTGATCCGGGCGCCCGCCGCGTCGGTCGCGGAGGTGGCGGGCGGTCCCGGCACCGGGAAGACGGCGGTGGCCCTGCACCGCGCCGCCTACCTCCTGTACCAGGACCGGCGGCGCTACTCCGGCGGCATCCTCATCGTCTCGCCGACGCCGCTGCTCGTCGCGTACACCGAAGGCGTGCTGCCCTCCCTCGGCGAGGAGGGGCAGGTCGCCATCCGGGCGCTGGGCTCGCTCGTCGACGGGGCCGAAGCGACCACGTACGACGAGCCCGCCGTGGCCCGCGTCAAGGGCTCGTCCAGGATGCTGAAGGTGCTGCGCAAGGCCGTACGGGGGGCCCTGGAGCTCGGCGGCGCCGGTGGCAGCGCCCCGGACCGGCTGCGGGTCGTGGCCTTCGGGCGGCGCCAGGAGCTGGAGGCGGGTGAACTGAACCGGATCCGGCAGAACGTCCTGGGCGGCACCGCGCCGGTCAACCTGCTGCGTCCGCGCGCCCGCAAGCTGCTGCTGGACGCCCTGTACGCGAAGTCCGGCGCCAACGGGCGGCACAGCGACCCGGAGCTGGCCGCCGAGCTGAGGTCGGCCTTCGACGAGGACATCTCCTCCGAAGACGCCTTCATCGACTTCCTGAACGCCTGGTGGCCCGAGCTGACCCCGCGCGGGGTGCTGGCCGCGATGGCCGACGAGCGCAAGCTCGGCCGCTGGTCGCGGCGGGACCTGAACCCGCGCGAGGCCCGCCTGCTGGCGCGTTCGCTGCGCCGGCTCGGCCCGGACGGCAAGGGGCCGCTGTCGGTGCACGACGTGGCGCTGCTGGACGAGCTCCAGCAGCTGCTGGGCGCACCCGCGCGGCCGCGCCGCAAGCGGGACCTGGACCCGCTGGACCAGCTCAGCGGGCTGGAGGAACTGATGCCGGTCCGCGAGGAGACCCAGTGGGAGCGGGCGGAGCGGATCGCGGCGGAGCGCACCGAGTACGCGCACGTCATCGTGGACGAGGCGCAGGACCTGACGCCGATGCAGTGGCGGATGGTGGGCCGCCGGGGCCGGCACGGCACCTGGACGGTGGTCGGCGACCCGGCCCAGTCCTCCTGGACGGACCCGCAGGAGGCGGCCGCGGCGCGGGACGAGGCGCTGGGCACCCGGCCGCGGCGGAAGTTCACGCTGACCGTGAACTACCGCAACCCGGCGGAGGTCGCGGAGGTCGCCTCCCGCGTGCTGCGGCGGGCGATGCCCGGGATGGAACCGCCGCGGGCGGTCCGCTCGACGGGCCTGGAGCCCCGCTTCACGGCCGCCGAGGGCGACCTGGGGCAGGCGGTGCGGGAGGAGACCCGGCGGCTGCTGGAGCAGGTGGACGGCACGGTCGGCGTGGTCGTGGCCATGGACCGGCGCGCGGAGGCCGCCGGATGGCTGGGGGACCTGGGCGGCCGGGCGGTGGCACTGGGCAGCCTGGAGGCGAAGGGGCTGGAGTACGACGCCACGGTGGTCGTCTCCCCGGCGGAGATCGCCGAGGAGTCGCCGGCCGGGCTGCGGGTGCTGTACGTGGCGCTGACCCGGGCGACGCAGCAGCTGACGGTGGTCTCCACCGCGCGGGACGCCCCCGACGCCGCGGGCGTGCCCGCGCTGCTGGCCCCGGACGCCGGGTGACGACCGGCCCGCTGGGCCGGATGGCCCGCGGCCAGGGGTGTGGCGGCGGGGACAACCCCCGGGGAGGGGGATCGCTTTCGGCGATCCTTTGTTAGCCTGGTTACGACACCGGCTCGATCCAAGCCCCCGGGCCCAACCTTCGTCGCCTAGAGCGACCACTTGCCGCGAGGCGAGCATGGCGGGTCGGTGTTTCAGCTTGAAGACAGGTCTGCCCCTCCGCCGTCGCGGAGGGGCAGACCTGTTTTTCGTGGCCTGCCGGGCGCGCGGCGGCCCATCGGCCGCGCGGTGGCCGGAAACGGCCCTTGCCGGGGTTTCCGCCCGCCGGGAAATCTCGTATGGTGGAAGAGTTCTTCCGAAATTTGTAGCTGGTTACCTTTTACCGGCTGGTAGGTGGGACGATCGGACAACAGGGCCTGCCGCACCTGCCACCGCCGGTGGCGCCGCGCGGGGCCCTGTGTACAGAAAAACCAGGGACAGAAGAGGAACACGGCCATGGCAACGGCGCCCAGCGTCTCGTACTCGATGACGGTCCGCCTGGAAGTGCCCGCGAGCGGAACCGCGGTCTCCCAGCTCACCACCGCCGTGGAGTCGTCCGGAGGATCCGTCACCGGTCTCGACGTCACCGCGTCCGGCCACGAGAAGCTCCGTATCGACGTCACCATCGCCGCGACCTCCACCGCGCACGCGGACGAGATCGTCGAGAAGCTGCGCGGCATCGAGGGCGTCAGCCTGGGCAAGGTCTCCGACCGCACCTTCCTGATGCACCTCGGCGGCAAGATCGAGATGTCGTCCAAGCACCCCATCCGCAACCGCGACGACCTCTCGATGATCTACACCCCGGGTGTCGCCCGCGTCTGCACGGCCATCGCCGAGAACCCCGAGGACGCGCGCCGCCTGACCATCAAGCGCAACTCCGTCGCAGTCGTGACGGACGGCTCCGCCGTGCTGGGGCTGGGCAACATCGGCCCGATGGCCGCGCTGCCCGTCATGGAGGGCAAGGCGGCCCTCTTCAAGCGCTTCGCCGGGATCGACGCCTGGCCGATCTGCCTCGACACGCAGGACGCCGACGAGATCGTCGCCGTCGTCAAGGCCATCGCCCCCGGCTTCGCCGGCATCAACCTGGAGGACATCTCCGCGCCGCGCTGCTTCGAGATCGAGGCCCGGCTGCGCGAGGCCCTCGACATCCCCGTCTTCCACGACGACCAGCACGGCACCGCCATCGTCGTACTCGCCGCCCTGACCAACGCACTTCGCGTCGTGGGCAAGGCAGTTGGCGACATCAAGGTGGTCATGTCCGGGGCCGGTGCGGCCGGCACCGCCATCCTGAAGCTGCTCCTCGCGGCCGGGGTGAAGAACGCCGTCAGCGCCGACATCAACGGCGTCGTGCATGCGGGCCGCCCCGACCTGGTCGACGCGGCCCCCGACTCCCCGCTGCGCTGGATCGCCGACAACACCAATCCCGAGGGCTACACGGGCACCCTCAAGGAGGCCGTGGTCGGCGCCGACGTGTTCATCGGCGTCTCGGCCCCGAACGTGCTCAGCGGCGAGGACGTGGCCGCCATGGCGCAGGGTGCGATCGTGTTCGCGCTCGCGAACCCGGACCCCGAGGTGGACCCGGCCGTGGCCCGCCAGACCGCCGCCGTCGTGGCCACCGGCCGCTCCGACTTCCCCAACCAGATCAACAACGTGCTGGTCTTCCCGGGCGTCTTCCGCGGCCTGCTGGACGCCCAGTCCCGCACCGTCGACACCGGGATGATGCTGGCGGCCGCCACCGCGCTGGCCGACGTCGTGGGCGAGGACGAGCTCAACGCGAACTACATCATCCCGTCGGTGTTCAACGACAAGGTCGCGGGCGCGGTCGCCGGCGCCGTCCGCAAGGCCGCCTCGGCCGCTGTGACGGCACCCACCTCTGCCTGATACCGGCGCGTCGCGGGATGCGGGCCCGGCCGGCCGCCTCTAGGGTTGCGGGGATGCCCGCGGGGCCCGCGGTCCGCATCCACCGGAACGACAGGTGCGGACGGAGCGTCACCGCGGCGTGACTGTGGCGCTTTTCGTGTGACCCTGGCGGGTGCCGGATTGGCTTTCCCGCCGCTGGTGGGGGCAGGATGCGTAACCGGGCGAGAGGGTCTGACGTTCAGACCCGGGTCCGGGGACTGTCCGAGGGCCCTGGCAGCATCGGCTTCGATCTCACGCCTCTAAGGCAAGTTGAACACGGGAGTACAACATGAACCGCAGTGAGCTGGTGGCCGCTCTGTCCGAGCGCGCCGAGGTGACCCGCAAGGACGCCGACGCCGTTCTGGCCGCGCTCGCCGAGACCGTCGGCGAGATCGTCGCCAAGGGCGACGAGAAGGTCACCATCCCCGGCTTCCTGACCTTCGAGCGCACCCACCGTGCCGCTCGCACCGCGCGCAACCCGCAGACCGGCGACCCCATCCAGATCCCGGCCGGCTACAGCGTGAAGGTCTCCGCGGGCTCCAAGCTCAAGGAAGCCGCCAAGGGCAAGTAGTACCGCCCTTGTGCCGAGGGCCGCACAGGCCCTCGGGACGGCAGTGGTACGTAGAACGGCCGAGGGCGGCCACCCCGCACGGGGTGGCCGCCCTCAGGCCTTCCCGGAGCCCCTGAGGGCCCCGGGAACGGTGGGTACCGACGGGGGGTCTAAACGAGGTCGCCGTTCGGGAGTTCGACCTTGGCGCCCAGCTCCACGAGCTTCTCCATGAAGTTCTCGTAGCCGCGGTTGATCAGGTCGATGCCGTGCACCCGCGAGGTGCCCTCGGCCGCCAGCGCCGCGATCAGGTACGAGAACCCGCCGCGCAGGTCGGGGATGACCAGATCGGCGCCCTGGAGCTTGGTGGGACCGGAGACCACCGCCGAATGCAGGAAGTTGCGCTGCCCGAAGCGGCACGCCGAGCCGCCCAGGCACTCCCGGTACAGCTGGATGTGCGCACCCATCTGGTTGAGCGCGGAGGTGAAACCGAGCCGCGACTCGTACACCGTCTCGTGCACGATGGACAGGCCGGAGGCCTGGGTCAGCGCGACGACCAGCGGCTGCTGCCAGTCGGTCTGGAAGCCGGGGTGCACGTCCGTCTCCAGCGCGATGGCCTTGAGCGGGCCGCCCGGGTGCCAGAAGCGGATGCCCTCGTCGTCGATCTCGAACGCGCCGCCGACCCGCCGGAAGGTGTTCAGGAAGGTCATCATCGAGCGCTGCTGCGCGCCGCGGACGTAGATGTTGCCGCCGGTGGCCAGCGCCGCGGAAGCCCAGGAGGCGGCCTCCAGGCGGTCCGGGAGCGCCTTGTGGTTGTAGCCGGTGAGCTCGTCCACACCGGTGATCCGGATGGTCCGGTCGGTGTCGAGGGAGATGATCGCGCCCATCTTCTGCAGGACGCAGATGAGGTCTTCGATCTCCGGCTCGACGGCGGCGTTGCTCAGCTCGGTCACGCCCTCGGCCAGAACGGCCGTCAGGAGCACCTGTTCGGTCGAACCGACCGAGGGGTACGGCAGCCGGATCTTGCAGCCGCGCAGCCGCTGCGGCGCCTCCAGGTACTGGCCGCCCTCGCGCTTCTCGATGGTCGCGCCGAACTGGCGGAGCACGTCGAAGTGGAAGTCGATGGGACGGCCGCCGATGTCGCACCCGCCGAGGCCGGGGATGAAGGCGTGGCCGAGGCGGTGCAGCAGCGGGCCGCAGAACAGGATCGGGATCCGGGAGGAACCCGCGTGCGCGTCGATGTCCGCGACGTTGGCGGCCTCGACGTACGTGGGGTCGAGGATCAGCTCGCCCGGCTCCTCGCCGGGGCGCACGGTGACACCGTGCAGCTGGAGCAGGCCGCGGACGACCCGGACGTCACGGATGTCGGGCACGTTGCGCAGCCGGCTGGGGGCGCTGCCGAGCAGAGCGGCCACCATGGCCTTCGGCACGAGGTTCTTCGCGCCGCGGACACGGATCTCGCCCTCGAGCGGGGTACCGCCGTGGACAAGCAGGACATCGTCAGTGCCGGTCATGGATCTCGCGTTCCGAAGAGGTACTCCCCGGCGAACAGGGGAGTGTGGGCAGGGGCCAGTGAAAAGGGTAAGGGGCACCACCCCCTTGTTTGTATGGCTGACGCGGCCGTAGGACTGTCATCAATTAGGCATAGCACCCGCATGGCACCCACCGTGCGCACAGCGTTGCGGAGTGTCGCCTTCCGGGTCGTTCGGGGGCCGCCTCCGGGGTCCGCGGGGCGCGCGCCCGTGATCCGCCCGCGACCGGATGCGGTCCTCGGCTCCCCCTCGGGGGCCGATATGCGGGATCATGTCCGCATGACCGAGGTGTCCTCCCTCACAGGGCGGCTGCTCGTGGCCACCCCCGCCCTCGCGGACCCGAACTTCGACCGCGCGGTGGTGCTGCTGCTCGACCACGACGAGCAGGGCTCGCTCGGCGTCGTCCTCAACCGGCCCACCCCGGTGGGCGTCGTCGACATCCTGCTGCCCTGGGCGCCGCTGGCCGGCGACCCCGGGGTGGTGTTCCAGGGCGGCCCGGTGGGGCTGGACTCGGCCCTGGGGATCGCGGTGATCCCCGGCGAGGAGGGGCCGCTGGGATGGCGCCGGGTGCACGGGGCGATCGGCCTCGTCGACCTGGAGACGCCGCCGGAGCTGCTGGCGGCCGCCCTGGGCTCGCTGCGGATCTTCGCCGGCTACTCCGGATGGGGCCCCGGCCAGCTGGAGGACGAGCTCGGCGAAGGCGCCTGGTACGTGGTGGACTCCGAGCCCGGTGACGTGTCCTTCCCGGACCCCGAACGGCTCTGGCGGGCGGTGCTGCGCCGCCAGCGCAGCGACCTCGCCATGGTCGCCACCTATCCGGACGACCCGTCGCTCAACTGACCCGCGCGCGGGTCGGTACCCTGGATTTCATGAGCACTCTTGAGCCCGAGCGCGGGACTGGTACGGGGACCCTCGTAGAGCCGACGCCGCAGGTGTCCCACGGCGACGGCGACCACGAGCGCTTCGCCCACTACGTCCAGAAGGACAAGATCATGGCGAGCGCGCTCGACGGGACCCCCGTCGTCGCGCTGTGCGGCAAGGTCTGGGTCCCGGGACGCGACCCGAAGAAGTACCCGGTCTGCCCCATGTGCAAGGAGATCTACGAATCCATGGGCGCGGGCGGCGACAAGGACAAGGGCGGCGGCAAGGACAAGTAGCCCCGCCGCGCCGTCGGGGAGCGCCGCACACCGTGCGGGGCGGCTTCCGGACGCGTCCGGCCACGGGTCCGGCCACGGATCCGGCCACGGGCCCCCGGAAGCGCCCCGGCGCCTTCCGGGGGCCCGTCGCGTACCAGTAGGGTCGGCCCGACGGGCGCTCTGCGCAGCGGGTGTGGCGCGGGGCGCGACGCGCTGTCGCGAAGGGCCGAGCATGGACCTGATCCCCCTGCCCCGCCGGGCCGAACTGCGTGCGGAGGGGCCGCGGCTGGCGCTGGGGCCCGCGACGGCGCTGGCCGCCGGGCCCGGGGCCGAGGGGGTGGCGGGCTGGTTGCGGCGGGAGCTGGGGGCCGCCACCGGATTCGCCTTCCCGGACCCGGCGCCGGGCGCGCGCGGCGCCGTACGGCTGGCGCTGGACCTGGACCTGGCCGCCGAGGAGTACCGGCTCACGGTCGGCGCGGACGGGGTGGACCTGTCGGGAGGCTCGGCGGCCGGCGCGTTCTGGGGCGCCCAGACGCTGCGTCAGCTCCTCGGCCCCGACGCCTACCGGCGGGCGCCGCTGCCGGGGCGGGTGTGGGAACTCCCGTACGGGGTGGTGGAGGACGGCCCCCGGTTCGGCTGGCGCGGGATGATGCTCGACGTCGCCCGGCACTTCATGCCCAAGGACGGCGTGCTGCGCTACATCGACCTGCTCGCGGCGCACAAGCTGAACGTGCTGCACCTGCACCTGACCGACGATCAGGGCTGGCGGGTGGAGATCAAGCGCTACCCGCGGCTCACGGAGGTCGGCGGGTGGCGGCCGCGCAGCCGGTGGGGCCACCGCGCCTCGCCGCTGTGGAACGAGACGCCGCACGGCGGCCACTACACCCAGGACGACATCCGCGAGATCGTCGCGTACGCGGCGCAGCGGCACGTGCGGGTGGTCCCCGAGATCGACGTGCCGGGGCATTCGCAGGCGGCGATCGCCGCCTACCCGGAGCTGGGGAACACCGACGTCGTGGACACGGCCGCGCTGGCCGTGTGGGACGACTGGGGCATCAGCGAGAACGTCCTGGCGCCCTCCGACGGCGTACTGCGCTTCTACGAAGGGGTTTTCGAGGAGCTGCTGGAACTGTTCCCGGCGGAGGTCTCACCCTTCGTGCACGTGGGCGGCGACGAGTGCCCGAAGGCGCAGTGGCGGGCCTCCCCGGCGGCGCAGCGGCGGATCCGGGAGCTGGGGGTGGACGGCGAGGACGGCCTCCAGTCCTGGTTCGTCCGGCACTTCGACCGCTGGCTCACCGAGCGCGGGCGGCGCCTGATCGGGTGGGACGAGATCCTGGAGGGCGGCCTCGCGCCCGGCGCGGCCGTGTCCTCCTGGCGCGGTTACGCGGGTGGTGTGGCCGCGGCCGAGGTGGGCCACGACGTGGTGATGTGCCCCGAGCAGCAGGTGTACTTGGACCACCGCCAGGCGGCCGGCTCCGACGAGCCGATGCCGATCGGATACGTACGCACTCTGGCCGACGTGTACCGCTTTGAGCCGGTTCCGCCGAAACTGTCACCGGAGGCGGCGGCGCACGTGCTGGGCGCCCAGGCCAACGTGTGGACCGAGGTGATGGAGAGCCAGAGCCGCGTCGACTACCAGGTGTTCCCCCGGTTGGCGGCCTTCGCCGAGGTGGTGTGGTCACGGCTGCCGGAACCGGCGGAACGGGACCCGGCGGCCTTCGAGGCGCGGATGGCCGGGCACTACGCGCGGCTGGACGCGCTCGGGGTCGACTACCGCGCGCCCGGCGGTCCGTTGCCCCGGCAGCGGCGCCCGGGCGTGCCGGGGCGGCCGATCGGGGGAGAGCCCCCGATCGTGTGACCCGGGCAACCGGTCGCCGGCGGGGCGCCGGGCCGGGTGGTTCGCCGCGATTCGCAATCGTTGCGCCTGGTTCGCAAATGATGCGGAGTTTGTCGGATTTCTTGCCCGATTCGACCGAAACCCGGTAAAAGCCGGGGACTTGACCGGGCCGGGCGGGCGCGGGGCGCGCGCGGGGGGTACGAGGGCGACCTGCGCGCCGGGAGACCCGGAAGATGTGCCAGAGTTGCCACGTCCCGGCGGTGAGCACGTACCGTACGGCGGACAGGCGTGAGCGCCGGGACCGGGACATCGGGAAGGGGCAGCTGGGTTGACCACGCACGCACCGCATGCACTGCACACACCGCATTCACCTCAGGGGCTCCAGGGTTCCCGGACGGTGCAGTCCGTCACGCTGCCCGCCTCGCTCGACGAGGCCGTCGCGGCACTCACCGCCATGCCCGCCGCCGTGCCCGTGGCCGGCGGCACCGACCTGATGGCCGCCGTCAACGCCGGGCTGCTGCGCCCCGCCGCGCTCGTCGGCCTCGGCCGGATCAACGAGATCCGCGGCTGGCAGTACCAGGACGGCCACGCGCTGCTCGGCGCGGGGCTCACCCACGCGCGGATGGGGCGGCCGGATTTCGCCGCACTGATCCCGGCCCTCGCGGCCGCCGCCCGGGCCGCCGGACCGCCGCAGATCCGCAACGCGGGCACCCTCGGCGGGAACATCGCGTCGGCCGCACCGACCGGTGACGCGCTGCCGGTGCTGGCGGCGCTGGAGGCGGTCCTGGTCATCGTCGGGCCTGGCGGACTCGGCGACTCGGGCGTGGCCCGGCGGGAGATCCCGGTCTCCCACCTGCTGGCCGGGCGCGAGATGCTGCGGCCGGGCGAGCTGATCGGCTTCGTGCGGGTGCCGCTGCTGCACGCGCCGCAGGTGTTCTTGAAGGCGACGGGGCGTACGGGGCCGGGGCGCGCGGTGGCGTCCGTAGGGCTCGTACTGGACCCCGCGCGCCGGGGCGTGCGCTGCGCGATCGGCGCGGTCGCGCCGATGCCGCTGCGGCCGCTGGAGGCCGAGCAGTGGGTGGCCTCGCTGATCGACTGGGACGGCGAACGCGGCCTGGCCCCCGAGGCGCTGGAGGCGTTCGGCGAGTACGTCGCGGCCGCCTGCGTGCCCGACCAGGGGGAACCGGTGGCCGCCGGCGTACTGCAGCTGCGGCGGACGGTGGCCGTACTGGCACGGAGGGCCCTGGGGAGGGCGCTGAGCTCATGAGTGAGAACGAGAACGTGACCGGAACGAACAGGGGCGCCGGCGCCGCGGGTACCGCCGCGGGCGCGGACGCCGCGGGTCACGCCGGCGCCGCCTGGGGCTGGGAGCCGGTGCCGCAGGGCGGCGAGTACGACTCCGAGGCCACGGCCTTCGTGAAACTGCCGCAGGACATGCTGGACGCCCTCGACGGCGGAGAGCCGCTGGCGGCGCCCGGGCACGGGTACGTGCCGCCGCCGATGATCGTGCCGCTGGGCTCGGCCAGTACGGATCCCACGGCCACCGGCACGTGGGCGATGCCCACGCCGTGGCCCGAGGCGGGTGGCGGCGACAGCGGCGCCGCCACCGGCACCGGACCGGCGCGCGGGCCCATCCCGGCGTCGATCCCGCTCCCGGCGTCGGTGGCGGCGGCGTTCGCCGAAGCCGCGCCCGCGGAGCCGGTGCCCGGGCAGGACGCCGGGCACGAGCCGGACCCGGGGGCCACCGCCGAGTGGCGCTTCCCGGAGGCGGGCCGGGCCGAGGAGTCCCAGGCCACCGGGCAGTGGGCGTTCGGGGCGGGCGACGCGCACGGCCACGGGTCCGGCCATGCGGGCGGCCATGCGGGCGGCCACGCGGCCGCCGACTGGAGCCAGGCACCGGCGACCCTGCCGGGCGGCGCCGCGGCGCCCTGGGCGACGCAGGCGTACGGCACCTCCATGAGCTCGGGCGTACTGCCGGGCGCGGAGGACCCGGGCGCGGCCGCCGGGGGCGCGGGGCGCGGTCCCCGGGTGCTGGGCGGGCCCGGTGTGGGCACGCCGCTGCCGGCTCCGGCGGCGGCGCCGACGGCCGAGCCGGAGGCCGAGCCCGCGGTGTACGCCGCGCCGGACATCGAGGCGGCCCACGGGGCGGCGCGGATGCCGGTCGAGGAGGAACGGCCGCGTCCGCTGGGCGCGGAGCCGGGGTTCGGGGACGGGCACGGGTTCGCCGAGGGGCCCGGGTTCGGGTTCACCGGGGTCGTCGCGCAGGCGGAGCAGGGGCAGGAGCCAGGTCTGGAGCCGGGCCAGGAGCCGGGTCTGGAGCCGGGCCAGGACGCGGCTGTGGAGCCGGCGCCGGGGCCCGAGCCGGAGCCGGGGCACGGGTTCGGCGGGCTCGCGCAGGAGTCCGTCGGCGGAGCCCCCGAGTCGTTCGCGCCGGGTGCGGGAAGCGCCGACAGCGGCGACGCACTCCCGGGTGCGGACACCACCGCAGGTTTCCCGGCCGGGGATGCGACGTACGAGGAAACCCTCGTCGACGCCCCCGCCGTCCATCACGAGCACCCGCTCGCCTCGTACGTCCTGCGCGTCAACGGGGCCGACCGGCCCGTCACCGGTGCGTGGATCGGCGAATCCCTCCTCTACGTGCTGCGCGAACGCCTCGGGCTGGCCGGTGCCAAGGACGGCTGCTCGCAGGGCGAGTGCGGGGCCTGCGCGGTGCAGGTCGACGGACGCCTCGTCGCGTCCTGCCTGGTCCCGGCCGCGACGGCCGCGTCCAGCGAGGTCCGTACGGTCGAAGGACTCGCGACGGACGGGGAACTCTCGGACGTGCAGCAGGCGTTGTGCAGGTCGGGCGCGGTGCAGTGCGGGTTCTGCGTGCCCGGCATGGCCATGACCATCCACGACCTGCTGGAAGGCAACCACGCCCCCAGCGAGCTGGAGACCCGCCAGGCGCTCTGCGGCAACCTCTGCCGCTGCTCCGGCTACAAGGGCGTCATCGAAGCGGTCCGCGAGGTCGTGACCGAGCGCGCGGCGGCCACCGCCGACGACACCGCGGCCGCCGAGCCGCGCATCCCGCACCAGGCCGCGCCGGGCGAGGGCGGCATCCACCACAACGGAGGCATGGCGTGAGCGGGCACGACGCGGCCACGACCACCCTGATGACGACCACGACGCTGCCGGCCGGCGGCGGGGAGGGGGAGACGCCGGAAGTCCTGCGCGGAATCGGGGTCTCCGTCCCCTCCGCGCACGCCCGCGCCAAGACCGAGGGCACCTTCCCCTACGCCGCCGACCTGTGGGCCGAGGGCCTGCTCTGGGCCGCCGTGCTCCGCTCCCCGCACGCCCACGCCCGCATCCTCTCCATCGACACCTCGGCCGCCGCCGCGATGCCCGGCGTACGCGCCGTCGTCACGCACGCCGACGTGCCCGGCGCCACCACCCACGGCCGGCGGATCGCCGACCGGCCCGTCTTCGCCCACGACGTGGTCCGCCACCACGGCGAGCCCATCGCCGCCGTCGCCGCGGACCACCCCGACACGGCCCGCCTCGCCGCCGCCGCCATCGCGGTCGAGTACGAGCTGCTGGACGCGGTGACCGACCCCGAGCAGTCGTTCGGCGCGCCCGCCCTGCACCCCGACGGCAACCTGATCCGGCACATCCCGCTGCGCTACGGCGACCCGGAGGCGACCGGCGAGGTGATCGTCGAGGGCCTGTACCGGATCGGCCGCCAGGACCCCGCGCCCATCGGCGCCGAGGCGGGGCTGGCCGTGCCGCGGCCCGACGGGGGCGTGGAGATCTACACCGCCTCCACCGACCCGCACACCGACCGCGACCTGGCCGCAGCCTGCTTCGGGCTGGAGCCGGACCGGGTACGGGTCGTCGTCACCGGCGTCCCGGGCGCGACCGCCGACCGCGAGGACCCCGCCTTCCAGCTCCCGCTCGGGCTCCTCGCCCTGCGCACGGGCTGCCCGGTAAAGCTGGCCGCCACCCGCGAGGAGTCCTTCCTCGGCCACGCCCACCGCCACCCGACGCTGCTGCGCTACCGCCACCACGCGGACGCGGAGGGCCGGCTGGTCAAGGTGGAGGCCCAGATCCTGATGGACGCGGGCGCCTACGCCGACGCCTCCGCGGAGTCCCTCGCGGCGGCGGTCGCCTTCGCGTGCGGCCCGTACGTCGTGCCGCACGCCTTCGTCGAGGGCTGGGCGGTGCGCACCAACAACCCGCCGTCCGGGCACGTGCGGGGCGAGGGCGCGATGCAGGTGTGCGCCGCGTACGAGGGCCAGATGGACAAGCTGGCGGCCGCACTCGGCATCGACGGCGCGGAACTGCGGATGCGCAACGTACTGGCGACGGGCGACCTGCTGCCGACGGGCCAGACGGTGACCTGCCCGGCGCCGGTCGCGGAACTCCTGCGTTCGGTACGGGACTTCCCGCTGCCCGCGCTCCCCAAGGACACCCCCGAGGAGGAGTGGCTGCTGCCGGGCGGCCCGGAGGGCGCGGGCGAGCCGGGCGCGGTGCGGCGCGGGGTCGGGTACGGCGTGGGCATGGTGCACATGCTCGGCGCGGAGGGGGCCGACGAGGTCTCCACCGCGACGGTCAAGGTCGTCGACGGCGTGGCGACGGTGATCTGCGCGGCCGTCGACACCGGCCAGGGCTTCTCGACGCTCGCCCGCCAGATCGTCCAGGAAGTGCTGGGCGTGGACGAGGTGGTCACCGCCCCGGTCGACACCGACCAGCCGTCGGCCGGGCCGGCGGCGCACGGCCGCCACACGTGGGTGTCCGGGGGCGCGGTCGAGCGGGCCGCGAAGATGGTCCGTACGCAGCTCCTCCAGCCGATGGCCCACAAGCTCGGCATGTCGACCGAGCTGCTGCAGATCCAGGACGGCCGGATCACGTCGTACGACGGCGCGTTCTCCACCACGGTCGCGGAGGCGATGGCGGGCAAGGAACTCTGGGCCACCGCCCAGTGCCGCCCCCACCCGACCGAACCCCTGGACGAGCACGGCCAGGGCGACGCCTTCGTCGGCCTCGCGTTCTGCGCGGTGCGGGCGGTGGTGGACGTGGACGTGGAACTCGGCGCGGTGCGGGTCGTCGAACTGGCCGTCGCGCAGGACGTGGGCCGGATCCTCAACCCCGGCCAGCTGGAGGCCCGGATCGAAGCGGGTGTCACGCAGGGCGTGGGCGCGGCGCTGACCGAAAACCTCCGCTCGGTGGCGGGGGTGATCCGCCACCCCGACCTGACGGGCTACGCCCTGCCGACGTCGCTGGACGCCCCGGCGGTGCGGATCGTCAAGCTGGTCGAGGAGCGGGACGTGGTGGCCCCGTTCGGCGCGAAGGCGGCGAGCGCGGTCCCGGTGGTGACGACCCCGGCGGCCATCGCCTCGGCGGTGCGCTCGGCGACGGGCCGCCCGGTGAACAGGATCCCGATCCGGCCATCGGCGGCGGTGGCGGCGCCGAACTCGTGAGGCGCTGACGGGGATTGGGTTCCCGGGGTGTCGGTGCCGGTCGCTAGAGTGATCGGCGAACGGCGACGGGGATGACGGGGAGTCGGGGAGGGCACCGTGGCAGAGGAGACGAGCGCGAGCGGGCTGGCGGGCATCATCGGCGCGAGCAGCGGCGTCGCGGACGCGATCATGCGCCAGGCGAAGGCGCTGGAGGTCGAGTACGAGACGCTGAGCGGCTTCAAGAAGCTGGTCGACGCCCAGCTCAAGAAACTCGGCGGCTCCCCGGCGGACGCGGACAAGCTGGAACACGGCACGCTCCCGTCGGGAACGCTGGGCACGGGCTTCGCGGAGGCGGAGGCGCTGTTCAAGGCGTACGGGACGGTGCACACGCAGCTGCTGACCCTGTCGAAGGGCCTGGCGGACCAGATCGAGGGCCTCGGCATCGCGATCAGTACGGGCGGCAAGGGGTTCGCGGACGTGGACGAGGAGACGCGTCAGCGGATGCTGGCGATCGCCGACCGGGCGAAGGAACACTACGTCCGCGACCGCGATCCCTCGGCCGGGCACGACCAGCCGCAGCAGCCGCAGCAGCAGCCGCAGGGCGGCCAGACACCCACGCCGGCGCCGAGCAAGACTGAGGTCGATTACTGATGGTGACTAGCTTCGACGGCTACAGCCACGAACAGTTGATGGCGATGATCGCCTCGATCAAGCCGGAGATCGTCCGGGCGCGGGCGACGCAGCTTGAGGAAGCCGCCGCTGCCATCAAGGAAATCGGCGAGGACCTCAAACACCACAAGGTGTCGGGCTGGGAAGGCGAGGCCGCGACGTCCTTCCAGAGCTGGGTGAACTCGGCGGGCAATGCGACGCTGCGTCTGGCGGACTACAGCAAGGACGCCTCGAAGTGGATGACGATCGCGGCGCAGCACATGTTCGAGGCTCAGAGCACGCCGGGCGTTGACGCGTCGGCGAAGGAGAATCTGGCGGCCGCGCGCAAGTTCCACAACGACCCGGACTCGGCGAAGATCGGCTCACTGGCGGCGCAGAAGCTGGAGGCGGACCGGCTGCAGGCGGTGCAGCAGCTGAAGAAGCTGGCGGAGTCGTACGACGAGTCGTCGCGGAACATGAACGCGGCGCAGATCCCGACGTTCCCGCCGCCGCCGGCGAAATTTGTGCCAGGCGGCGACTATGCACTCACATCCTCAGAGGTTGCGCGTCCTAGCGGAGGGGCCAGCGGTAGCTCTGGTTCGGGGGGCGGTTCCGGCTACACGCCGCCGGCGCCCGAAAGGAGCGCTGCCGTAAGTGGGACTGATCGCCAAGCACACACTGGTACGGCGCTGTCTCCGGCCACGGCCCCCGCGCCGGCAAGCGTTCCCATGACCCCCGAGCGCGACATCAACGTGGATCTCAATACAGTCGGGACTCTGCCGGATAGAACTTTGCCCCCGACAACCAGTACGCCGAGTGCCGCGCATCTCGGCCCGACGGGTGGGGGGCCTACCCCCGTTCAGGTGGTTCCTCCGCTCATGCTCCCCCCAACTGCCGGGTCCGTTAAGACGGGCGCCGGCGGCACATTCCCCCGGCCCACCCCTCCTGGCAAGATCGGCGGCGTCACCGGGCTGCCCCCGCGCGAGACCGGCATTGTGGGCGGACGCCCGGTGGCTCCTCGCGGGCCCAATGCGGGCATCCCGCGCGGTACGGTCATCGGCGCGGAAGGTTCCCCGACGGGGCGCGGGTTGATGGGCGGTGGCATGGGGAGTGGCCTGGGTGGTGGTTCCCATGCCGGTCCTGGCTCGGCTGCGAGCCGTCGACTGGCCGTGGAGCCGGGCGGTGTGGTCGGTGGCCGGCAGGCTGGAGCCGGCGGCCAGTCGGCGACAGGCGGTCGGCCGTTCACCCAGGGCGGTTCTGGCCTCGTACGCAACGGGACGTCTGCCGGTCCGGTCGGAGGCGCGGGGTCCCACGCCCCAGGTAAGCGGCGCGATGGCCGTGGGGGCGAACGCCCTGACTACCTGGCCGAGGACGAAGAGACCTGGCAGGCGGATCGTCCTGTTGTGCCGCCAGTGATCGACTGAGCAGAACGGACGTTGCACGGGATGCGCATGTGGAAGGCGACCTCAGCCCTGGTGGGTCTATTGCTGGCCTGGGTCGCCGCGACCCCGGCCCAGGGGGAGACCGTTAGGTCTACACAGTGGCATCTCGATGCCATGAAGGCCGATGACATCTGGAAGATCAGCACAGGAAAGAATGTCACCGTTGCGGTAATCGACACCGGCGTAAAGCGCATCCCTGAACTCGAAGATCAGGTTCTGCCAGGCAGAAACTTCGCTTCCGCCAGCTACGAGGGTGACGAACGTACTGACCACAGCCACCACGGCACGGCTATTGCAGCGGTCATCGCAGGCAACGGCAAGGGTCCCGGCGGCGCTGACAGTGCGTTTGGCCTAGCACCCGGTGCGAAAATCCTTCCACTGCGGGTCGATTTCGGGGGTGACGGTACTGCCCCCTTCCGTTCGATGATTCAGGCCATCCGCTTTGCCGCCGATTCGGACGCCAAGGTTCTGAACATTTCTATGGGTGGAATCAACCAAAGCGACGACTTGGACAGTGCCGTCAAGTATGCGCTGGATAAAGGAAAGCTGATTTTCGCCAGCGTTGGCAACGACGGCAACGAGAGCGTCATCTGGCCAGCTGCGACGCCCGGAGTGGTGGGTGTTGCAGCGCTCGATACCAAGGGTGAGGCAACGAAGGAGTCCCAACACAACCGCTACGTGGACATGTCAGCCCCCGGGATAGATATCGTTTCGGGCTGCGACAGCGGAACGGGACTCTGCAACAGCAGCGGCACCAGTGATGCCACCGCCCTCGCGTCCGCCTCCGCCGCGCTGCTCTGGTCCGTCCACCCCGACTGGACCAACAACCAGATCCTCCGCGTCCTCCTGAACACCGCCGGGAAGCCTAAGGACGGCGCGCAGCGCAACGACTACGTCGGCTACGGCGTCGTCCGCCCCCGCATCGCGGTGCCCACCCCCGGCGACCCCGGCCCCGCCGACGTCTACCCGCTCCCCGACCTCGCGGCAGCCGCATCGCCCGCCCCCGCCCCCGGCGCCAAAGCCAGCCCCGCGCCCAAACCCGAGGCCAAGAAGAGCGGCAGCGACAACGGCAGCGCCCTGCCCTGGATCGCCCTCGGACTCGGCGCCTGCCTGATCATCGGCGGCGCCGTCACCGCGGTCGTCATCCAGCAGCGCTCACGACGCTGAGGTCCAGACGCCCCGACCCACGTAAGGAGAGCACCGCATGTCCTTCGACGAAGAGTGGGCCACCGCGCGCGCCACGGCCGCGGCCAACGTGTCCATGCGGCTCAACCACGTACCCACCGAACCCGGCAGCGGCTCCGGCTCCGGCGCCGGCGCCGGAGACCTGGAACTCAACCAGGACCACATCGGCGCCATCGGCACCGAAGCCTTCACCCTCCACGAGCGGCTCTCCACCGACGGCAAGCACGCCGACGCCTCCACCGCCGCAGCCGCCGGTGCGCTGTCCAAGGAGGGGTTCGCCACCGGGGCGGCCCTGCTCACGGCCGGCCACCGCTGGGAGAGCCAGGTCAAGACCCTCGTCGCGGCCTGCGCGACCATCTCCAACGGCCTCAACTACTCCCTCTCCTCGCACAACAAGGAGGAGAAGCAGCTCTACGCCGAGTTCACCAGCGCGAAGATCGACCAGTACCTCAACTAGACCGTCCCGCATCTTGGAAGGCGACGCAGACACGTGTTGGCGTACGAGAACGTCCTGAACGCCCCCGTCGACCAGCTCGCGACCGCGATCGCCGACTGGGCGGCCATGGTGACCAAGCTGGAGGAGCTCGCCGAGGCGGCCCGCAACGGCATGAAGGCGAAGGCCGACAAAGCCGAATGGCGCGGGGTCACCGCGAGCGTGGGACGGACGTTCGTCGACAAGACGGCCAAGGAGTTCGAGGAAGCCGCCAAGGAGGCCAAGGGCATCCACCAGGCCCTCAGTGAAGGCCACGCCACCTTCAAGTCCTCCCGCGAACAGCTGAAGAAGATCGCCGACGAAGAGGCACCCGCCGCCGGCTTCCAGGTGGACGGCAACGGCAAGGTGACACCGGTCCCGCTGACCGACGCCGAACGGGCCGCGGCCCGCCACGACCCCGACTACCAGCAGTCGATCCGCGACAACCTGCCCCTGTGGCAGGGGAAGATCGACGGGATCATCGACACCTGCGACGACGCCGACCGGTCACTGGCCCGCCTGCTCAACGCGAACGCCGCCGAGGACCACAACTTCAGCGGCCCGAAGTACGCCACCCTCACCGCCGAACAGGCCGGTCACGCCATCGACCTGGCGCGCAAGGGCCGGGACCTCAGCCACGCCGGGCTGGTGGAGCTGAACGAGCTGCTCGCGGACAACGCGAAGAACGCCGGGTTCTCCACCGCCTTCTACGGGGCGCTCGGCCCCAAGGGCGCGCTGGAGTTCTACGGGCAGCTGTCCACCGACACCTTCGACTACGCGAAGCAGGACCCGCAGCGGCTCAAGGACGTGCAGCAGCTCCAGCAGAACCTGGGCCTGAACCTCGCGACGGCCACCCGGTCCACGTCCGAGCCGCACCTGCCCGACAGCTTCGCGCTGGAGTTGCGCAAGCTCGGCACCGAGCGGATCCCGCTGGCGAAGTACGACCCGAACCCGCCCTTCGGCTACCAGCTGCTCGGCGGCATCATGCGGTACGGGAACTACGACCCCAAGTTCCTGGTGCCGATCGCCGAACACGCGACGCAGATCCACGCCAAGGACCCCGACTTCTTCAACCAGTCGCGGCAGCTCAACGGCTACGGCAAGAACCTGCTCAACCCCTCCGGCAGCAACGGCGCCGGCTACGACCCGGTGGTCAGCTTCCTGGAGGCGCTGGGCCACAGCCCGGACGCCGCGGCCCAGTTCTTCGACCCGGAGCGCGAACCGCACGCCTTCAACAAGGACGGCACGGAGAAGCCGGGCCACCCGGACCTGGGCACGGGCGCGGACAAGAAGCCGATCAAGAGCTACCTCGACTTCTTCGGTCACGCGAAGTACGACCCCACGATCGACATGGAGGGGTTCAACCCCGACGACCTCCCCAAGATCCAGAAGTACATGCCGGACGCCCTGGGCCACGCCCTCGAAGCCGCCACCCTCGGCCACGCCTGGGACGACCCCGCCCCCCACCTGGTCCGCACCGAGGCCGGTGCGCGCGTCATGGACGCGGTCGTGGCGAAGTACGGCGGTGACGCGGGGTTGCTCAAGAGCCACGAGCCGCTCGCGGACAGCCTGGGCAACATGACCGCCGGATACATCGACGACGTCAACCACGCCTTGGACGATGAGGACGGCATGAGGGCGCATGACGGCAAGAGCGTCTTCGCGCCCGGGCCCAACGACAAGCAAGCGCACGCCACCTTCGACAGGGAGGCAGCACGGAACCTGCTGAGCGCGTTGGGTCAGCATCCGGACGCCTACGGGACCGTGTCGGCGGCCGAGCGCGTCTATTCGGCGAGTGTGCTGGAGAGCCAAGCTGTACACGACGGGGAAGTCGACGAGGGCCGGGCGATGTCGACGATTCGCACGAACGCTCAGGTCCACGGCATGCTCGACGAATCCCGTGCGCAGCAGGTAACGGCTGAGCACGGGAAGAGGCATGAAGACTACGAGAAGGCGCACGAGAAGAGTTCGGCATGGATCGAATTCGGCACCACCGGTGCCTTGGCGGCCGGCGTGGCCTTCCTGCCTGCGACGGCGGTCGCCGCGGGCGCGGCAGCCGTAGTGGTTCCCTTGGCGGTGGACCTCGGTAGCGGAGCGGTGGAGCAGGCCGCCTCCCAGGTGATCGGGGACTGGTCCGACGATGTCGTGGAGAAGGACAAGGACAAGCAGGAGGCGGCGGCGCACGACGCCAACCAGAAAACGTACAAGGCGGGTGAGCGTAGTGCGGAAGCACCGATGAAGGAGTTCCTGCACCGTCACAACATCGAACGGAACAGCACTCTGGGCAATCACTTGATCGAGTCACAAGGAAACGGCTACCAGGAGGGTGTCGGCCTTGCCGCCCAGCAGGGGCACGCGCCCGAAACGGGCGCGAAGTGATCCGGCTGCCTCGCGCACGTGGGTATGTTTCCGGCCTCATCAGCTTGGTGTCCTTGGGCGCCCTGATATCGGCGTGCAGCGGTACAGATGAAGAGGAACCCCGGCCGCCGCGGATCATGCCCGCGACCCAGGTGTGCGGGGGAACGCTGTTTGACGCCGAGGCGGGAAAGGCGCTGGAGCGACTCCTTCAGACGTCGGAGTTCACGGTCGAGGACGAGCGATTCAACCGGAGCGCCGAAAACATCGGTGAAGTGATGCAAGACGCCTACCGGTCCGGCAAGGAGCTAATGGACCTGAGCGGGACGCAGTGCCGCGTCAAGGGAGTGGTGCGGCCGGCGGGGGACGGCAAACTTCATTCCCCCGAAGCCGCGGCACTCTTCGTAGGCCACCGCCAGCCCCCCGGCGGCGAAACCGACGTCACCGCCACTGCTCCCCGCGTTTTGAGCCACTCCGGGGGCCTGTCCGTCAAGTTCCTCTGCATCAGTTCCACCGTGGGTTCCACCACGCAGGCCCCGCTGAGGATCAGTGCGGATTTCGCGGATCTCCTGAACACACGGCCGGGTGACGCGGCGAGCAAGCGCACCGATTACCTCACGCTCGCACACTCCGCCGCGCGGTCCGTTGCGAAGGTGCTGGCCTGCGAGAAGGATGGCGGTCTTCCGGAGCGGCCCGGTGAGCTGGAGAAGTTCGCCGGCCCCTCCTGAGCAGCCTTCGGCTCTTGAGCAGTGACCCTCCGGAACGCCCGAAGACCGCCCAGGGGAGCTGTGGAGCTTCCCCTGAGCGGCCTTCTCGGAAGCCGTGACCGGAATCGAACCGGCGTAACTCGCTTTGCAGGCGAGTCCCTCAACCACTCGGGCACACGGCTGGGTGGTGGTGCTGAGACGACCGTACGAGGGGTCGGCGGGGTGGGGAAGGGGACGGGGCGCGGTGCAATGTGAATGCCATGCGGCGTTCACAACGGGGCCGGGCGTAGGTCCCGGGGCGGAGGGCGGATCCGTCGAAATGACAGGGGCGGGATGCAGGTACGGGCCTTACTCTGGGGCGATGAGCGACCTGAGACCCCGTGCCCCGCAGCTGGCCGACGCGTCCGTACCGCCGCCGTCGCAGGGCGGGGTCCTCGCGCCGCCGTACCGGACGCTGAGCATCGGGATGGTCTCCGTCATCTTCCTGATCGCCTTCGAGGCCACCGCCGTCGGCACCGCGATGCCCGTCGCCGCCCGCGAGTTGGACGGGATCGGGCTCTACGCCTTCGCCTTCTCCGCCTACTTCACCACCAGCCTCTTCGGCATGGTGCTCGCCGGCCAGTGGGCCGACCTGCACGGCCCGCTGCGGCCGCTCGCCGTCGGGATCGGGGCCTTCGCCGCCGGGCTGGTGGTGTCGGGGACCGCCGGAGTGATGTGGGTGTTCCTGCTCGGGCGGGCGGTGCAGGGGTTCGGGGGCGGGCTGGTGATCGTCGCCCTGTACGTGGTGGTCAGCCGGGCCTACGAGGAGCGGCTGCGGCCCGCCATCATGGCGGCCTTCGCCGCGAGCTGGGTGGTGCCGTCCATCGTGGGGCCGCTGGCCGCCGGGACGGTGACCGAACGGCTCGGGTGGCGCTGGGTGTTCCTCGCGATACCCGCGCTGGTCGTCGTACCGCTGGTGGTGGCCCTGCCGGCGATACGCCGGACTGCGGGCGGCCCCGTACGGACGGCGGACGGCCCCGCGCCGTTCGACCGGCGCCGGATCCGGCTCGCGCTCGGCATCTCGGCGGGCGCGGGGCTGCTCCAGTACGCGGCCCAGGACCTGCGGTGGCTGTCGCTGCTGCCGGGCGCGGCGGGCGCGGCGCTGCTGGTGCCGGCGGTGCTGGGGCTGCTGCCGCGCGGGACGTACCGGGCGCGGCGCGGGCTGCCGTCGGTGGTGCTGCTGCGCGGGGTGGCGGCGGGGGCGTTCATCGCGGCGGAGAGCTTCGTACCGCTGATGCTGGTCACCCAGCGGGGGCTGAGCCCGACCATGGCGGGGTTCTCGCTGGCGCTCGGCGGGCTGACCTGGGCGCTCGGGTCGTGGGTGCAGTCCAAGGGGCGGATGGAGCCGTACCGGGAACGGCTGATGGTGGCCGGGATGGTGATGGTGGCGCTGGCCATCGCGACGGCGCCGGCCGTACTGGTGCCGTGGGTGCCGGTGTGGACGCCGGCGCTGGCCTGGGGCGTGGGGTGTCTCGGCATGGGCCTCGTGATCGGGTCCACGGGCGTGCTGTTGATGAAGCTGTCCCCGCCGCAGGAGGCCGGGGCCAACTCCGCCGCGCTGCAGATCTCGGACGCGCTGGCGAACGTGGTGCTGCTGGCGGCGGGCGGGGCGGCGTTCGCCGCGCTGGGCGGCGGAGCGGTCGGGGCCGGGGCCGGCCCCGCGCAGGGGGCGACGGCCTCGCACCCCGCGGCCTTCGTGGCCGTCTTCCTGCCGATGGCCGCGGTGGCCCTGGTGGGCGCCTGGGTCGCGACCCGGCTGGACCCGGTCCCGGACCGGGACCCGGCCGCCGCCCCGGCCGCCTGACGCCCCCGTCGCCGCCGGACGCGTGTGACGCTCGCCGCACCCGCCGAGGTCGTGGGCCTGTCCCTCCGCGGGGGGTGCGTGCGCACCGGTAGGGTGGCCCGGTTGTCCTACGTACGACTGCCGAGAGCGACGAACCGGAGACCGTGACTACTACCGCCTCCCACCACCTCTCACCCGCCTTCCCCGGCCGCGCGCCGTGGGGTACCGCCAGCAAGCTGCGCGCCTGGCAGGAGAGTGCGCTGGGCCGATACCTGGAGACGCAGCCGCGCGACTTCCTCGCCGTCGCGACCCCCGGCGCCGGCAAGACGACCTTCGCGCTGACGCTCGCCTCCTGGCTGTTGCACCACCACGTCGTCCAGCAGGTGACCGTCGTCGCGCCGACCGAGCACCTCAAGAAGCAGTGGGCCGAGGCCGCCGCCCGGATAGGCATCCGGCTCGATCCGGAGTACTCGGCCGGGCCGCTGAGCAAGGACTACCACGGCGTCGCCGTCACCTACGCCGGTGTGGGCGTGCGCCCGATGCTGCACCGCAACCGGTGCGAGCAGCGCAAGACCCTCGTGATCCTCGACGAGATCCACCACGCGGGCGACTCCAAGTCCTGGGGCGAGGCCTGCCTGGAGGCGTTCGACCCGGCCACCCGCCGGCTCGCGCTGACCGGTACGCCCTTCCGGTCGGACACCAACCCGATCCCGTTCGTGACGTACGAGGAGGGCAACGACGGCATCCGGCGGTCGTCGGCCGACTACACCTACGGCTACGGGAACGCCCTCGGCGACGGCGTCGTCCGGCCCGTGATCTTCCTCTCCTACAGCGGCAACATGCGCTGGCGCACCAAGGCGGGCGACGAGATCGCCGCCCGCCTCGGCGAGCCGATGACCAAGGACGCCATCTCGCAGGCCTGGCGCACCGCGCTGGACCCGCGCGGCGACTGGATGCCGAACGTACTGCGCGCCGCCGACCAGCGGCTGACGGAGGTACGCAAGGGCATCCCCGACGCGGGCGGCCTCGTCATCGCCTCCGACCAGGACTCGGCGCGCGCGTACGCCAAGCTGATCCGGGAGATCACCGGGACCAAGGCGACCGTCGTCCTGTCCGACGACACGGGCGCCTCGAAGCGGATCGACGACTTCAGCGCGGGCGACGACCGGTGGATGGTCGCGGTCCGGATGGTGTCGGAAGGCGTCGACGTGCCGCGCTTGGCGGTGGGGGTTTATGCCACCACCATTTCGACGCCGCTGTTCTTCGCACAGGCCGTCGGGCGTTTCGTACGTTCGCGCAGGCGCGGCGAGACCGCTTCTGTGTTCCTTCCGACGATTCCGTACCTGCTCGGATTCGCCAATGAGATGGAAGTCGAACGGGACCACGTTCTCGACAAACCGAAGAAACAGGGTGAGGAAGACCCTTATGCCGAGTCCGAGAAGGAAATGGACGAGGCGAACAAACTGGAGGACGAGGACACCGGCGAGGACGAGCAGATGTCCTTCGAGGCGCTGGAGTCCGACGCCGTCTTCGACCGGGTGCTCTACGACGGCGCCGAGTTCGGCATGCAGGCGCACCCGGGCAGCGAGGAGGAGCAGGACTACCTCGGCATCCCCGGGCTGCTGGAGCCCGACCAGGTGCAGATGCTGCTCCAGAAGCGGCAGTCGCGGCAGATCGCGCACAGCCGGCGCAAGCCGGACACCGAGGCGGACCTGCTGGAACTGCCGGCCGACCGGCGGCCCGTGGTTTCGCACAAGGAGCTGCTGGAGCTGCGCAAGTCGTTGAACACGATGGTCGGCGCGTACGTCCACCAGAGCGGCAAGCCGCACGGGGTGATCCACACGGAGCTGCGCCGCGTGTGCGGCGGGCCGCCGAGCGCGGAGGCGACGGCGGGACAGTTGCGGGAGCGCATCAAGAAGGTCCAGGAGTGGGCCACCCGTATGCGGTGAGTCCCCCCGTCCCCGCGGGCTGTCCTGATGTTCCGAACGCGGAACGGGGCCCGCGCGCCGATGCGCGCGGGCCCCGTTCTCATGTGGTGCTCGGCTGCTCGCCTTCGCCCGCGGGTTACGCGGTGGTGCGGCGTCGGCGGCCGGTGCCGGCGACCAGGGCGGCGCCCATGGCGAGGGCCACACCGCCGGCGCCCAGGGCCCAGGTGGTGGCCGCGTCGGTGCCGGTCTCGGCGAGCTGGCCGCCGGTCTGGCCGTTGCCGGTGGTGCCGGTGGTGCCGGTGTTGCCCGTGGTGCCGGTGCCGGTGCCGGTGCTGGTACTGCTGTGCGTGCCGTTGTCCACGATCGGCGTGGTGTTGCTGCCGCCGTTCGGCTTCGTCTCGTTGCCGCCGGTACCGGTACCGGCGCCGGTGTCGCCCTTGACGATCTTCGCCTCGGCCCAGACGGTGTCCGACCAGACGTCCTCGTCCGTGTTGCTGCCGCCGGCGACGGCGATGGCGATGTCGCCCGTCGGGGCGCCCGCGGTGAACTTGACGCGGACCTCGAGGTCGAAGGTGCCCTTCGGGATGTTCAGGTCGTCCGTCAGCAGGGCGACGATCACGCCGCCCTCGTCCTCGATGGCGACGTTGTGCCACTGACCCGCGAAGCGGACCTGCACCTGGGCGTCGCCGGCCGCCAGCGCCGCGCGCTGGTGGGCGACGGCCAGGATGAGGACGTAGCTCTCCTGGGCCTTGCCCTGGGAGTTGTCCGCGGCGAGGGTGAAGTTCGTCCACTCGCCGCCGGCCTTGAAGGTGCTCGGGACACCGTTCAGGCCGAGCTCGGGGCCGGTGCCGTGCTCGAAGAAGTCGCCGTCGCCCATGTCCGGCTGCTCGGGCCCGGTCCCGGGCCCGGTGACCGGAGCCGGGGTCTCCCCCTTCGGGGCCGCCGGGGTCTGCTTGGCGGGAGTCTCCTTGGCGGGGGTCTGCGTCACCGGAGCCGGGGTCTCGGCGGCCGGGGCCGGGATCTCGGCGGTGGCGGAGTCGTCCTTCGGAGCTGCGTCCGGCGTCGTGACCGCCGCGTTCTTGACCTCGTCCGCCATCGCGGGGGTTGCCATGAGCACGGTCGGACCGACCACGGCGGCAGCGGCGACGACGGCCATGCGCTTGAGCTTCATTAGTTGCTTTTCCCCTCCGCGTGCTCCGGACGATCCGCCCGGCCACCCCCAGCGTTCTTTAAAACGTGATCAGCGTAGGGTCGAGGTAACGCCACATTGCGCCAATGAACATTACGAATTGACACACGGGGAAGAAAAAATCGGAACAAACCGGCGGTAGGCGCCCGGATTCTGGACGAGGCCTTCCGCTGAGCGGACCTGCTCGCTACTGTCCCCGCATCGAACGCCCCGTGGCAGCGCCGCCGCGGGAGCGCAGCCGGAGCCATGCCATGGCCGCAACCGGCGGCCTCTCCGTGCGTCGCCGAGGGACCGGCAGCGCTCCACCCCGCGAGAGTCACCGCCGCCCAGTGAAAGAGGGAGAGGCGTCGTGACTGCGGAAACCTCCCAGACCCTCGACCGAGGGCTCAGAGTTCTCAAGCTGCTCGCCGACACCGACCACGGTCTGACCGTCACCGAGCTCTCCAACCGACTCGGTGTCAACCGCACCGTCGTCTACCGTCTGCTCGCCACGCTCGAACAGCACGCCCTGGTCCGCCGCGACCTCGGCGGCCGCGCCCGGGTCGGGCTCGGTGTGCTCCGGCTGGGGCGACAGGTCCATCCGCTCGTCCGCGAGGCGGCCCTGCCCGCGCTGCGCTCCCTCGCCGAGGACATCGGGGCGACCGCGCACCTGACCCTCGTCGACGGCACCGAGGCGCTCGCGGTGGCCGTCGTGGAGCCGACCTGGACCGACTACCACGTGGCCTACCGGGCCGGCTTCCGCCACCCGCTGGACCGCGGGGCAGCGGGCCGGGCCATCCTGGCCGCCCGTCAGGGGGCGCTCATCGAGCCCGGGTACACCCTGACCCACGGAGAGCTGGAAGCGGGCGCCAGCGGCGCCGCGGCACCCCTCGTGGGCGTCACCGGGCTGGAAGGCAGCGTCGGCGTCGTCATGCTGGCCGACGCGGTGCCCGAGCGGGTCGGCCCGCGCGTGGTCGACGCGGCCCGCGAGGTCGCCGACGCCCTGCGCTGATCCCCTGCGCTGACGCCTGACGCCTGACGCCTGACGCCTGACGCGCCGACGCCGCGCGCCCGCGACGTGCGCCGACGTACCGCGCTACGGCCGCGCCCGCCGCGTCCCGGACCGCCGGGGCGCGGGCCGCGGCGGCGCGTGCGCGGGCCGGCGCTCCGCGGCGGCCCGATAGATTGACCGCGTGCTCTCTCGCCTCACACGTCTGCCGCGTCCCGCCGCCCTGGCCGTCTGCGCCGTGCCCGTCCTCGGGCTGTTCGTCGCGGCGGCCTTCGCGCCGCTGCCCTTCGTGATCGCCCAGCCGGGGCTCACCGCCGACGTGCTCGGCGCCCGTGACGGCAAGCCGGTCATCGCCGTCACCGGCGCCCCCACCCGCGAGACCAAGGGCCAGCTGCGGATGACGACCATCCAGGCCACCGGCCCCTCCTCGACGGTGCGGCTGCCCGAACTCGTCGCCCGCTGGTTCGACGGCACCCGGGCCGTCATGCCCCGCGGGTCCGTCTACCCGACGGGCGGAAGCGACAAGGAGATCGAGGCGCACAACCTGGAGGAAATGGCCAAGTCCCAGTCGACCGCCTCCGAGGCCGCACTCGGCTTTCTGCACAAGGACCCCAAGACGGTGAAGGCCGATCTCAACCTCGCCGACGTCGGCGGTCCCAGCGCCGGCCTGCTGTTCTCCCTCGGCATCGTCGACAAGCTCGACGGCGACGGCAGCGGCGGCGACCTCACCGGCGGGCGGGTGATCGCCGGTACGGGAACCATCACCGCCGGGGGCGAGGTCGGCGCGGTCGGCGGGGTCGCACTCAAGACGCAGGCCGCCAAGCGGGACGGGGCGAGCGTGTTCCTGGTCCCCAAGGCCGAATGCTCCGACGCCCGCTCCGAGCTCCCCGAGGGACTCCGGCTGGTCCCCGTCACCTCCCTGACGGATGCGGTGAACGCCCTTCGGGCACTGAACCGGGGGGAGTCGGTTCCGTCCTGCTGACCGGCCCGGGCGCGCCGGCCGGCGCCGGCCGGCGGTCCATGCCGCGCCACGCCGGGAACACCAAGGGGCTCAGCGTCGCCAGCAGGTAGACGCCGCCGAAGGCGAGCAGCGCCGGGGTGGCGCCGAACCCGTCGATCAGCAGGCCCGCCGCGAGGCCGCCCAGCGGCATCGTCAGCTCACAGCCCGCCGTGGTCACCCCGGCGACCCGGCTGCGCAGCGCGTCCGGCACGTGCTCGTAGACCAGCGTGGACAGGATCGGGTTGAGCACGCCCGCGCCCAGCCCGGAGAGCGCCATGGTCACCGAGAGCGGCAGCGGGGTGTCGGTGACGGCGGCCACCAGGTACCGGGGTGCCCCGCACAGCAGGAACGCCACCGTGAACACCGTCCGGCGGTCCAGCCGCTCGCCCCACGCTCCGTACAGCAGGGCGCCGAGCAGCGCGGAGCCGCCGAAGAGGGCGACCATCAGGCCGAGCGCGGAGGGGCCGCCGAGGGCCTCGCGGCCGTGCACCGGCAGCAGCACCGAAGACCAGCCCTGGTCCAGGCCGTTGGTCGTCATGACCATCACGGTGATGCCCAGCAGCAGCCTCGACCGGGCCACGAAGGCCCAGCCTTCGGCGAGGTCGGCCCGGTAGCCGGCGAACGAGATCTTCCCGGCGTCGCGGTGCGGTTCGGCCGCCGGGACGCCCCGCAGGAAGGCGGTGACCAGCAGTGCCGACGCGGCGTAGGTGGCGGCGTCCACCAGCAGGACCGATTCGGTCCCGAACGCGGCGATCAGCACTCCGGCCAGGGCCGCCCCGATCATGCGGGCCCCGCGCGAGACGGCGTCGTAGAAGCCGGCCGCCCGGGCGAGGGGAGTGCCGGCGTGCTCGGCCAGGTCCGGGAGCAGCACGCCGCGGGCGGTCAGGCCCGGAGTGTGCACGAGGCCGCTCAGCGCCATCAGCGCGCACAGCATCCAGAACTCCAGCAGTCCCGCGTAGTGCAGCAGCGGGATCGCGCCGACGGCCAGCGCACAGATCAGGTCGGAGACGGCGGAGACCCGGCGGCGCCCGATCCGGTCGATGACGGGCCCGCCGACGAGGGCGGCCACGACGACCGGGAGGGTGGCGCAGAAGGCCACGACGCCGGCCCGGCCGGCGCTGCCCGTGGTCTGGAGCACGAACCACGGAACGCCGATGACGGTGAGCGAACTGCCCGCTATGGAAATGGTGTTGGCGGCCAGCACCGCTGCTAAGGGGCGCCTGCTCATGTCGTGCTCCGGGGGGTGTCGGCGCTGTCGCGCGGGAAGGCGTGGGTGTGGACGCGGACCGGCAGCCGGCCTTCGGCGGGCGGCAGGTCGCGGAAGCTGTTGACCAGGTCGTGCATCCTGCGGATCAGCTCGCGGCTCTCCCCGGCGGTCAGGTGCAGCGTGAAGTCGCTGAGGTCGGAGCCGTGCCGCCACTCGGCGGACCAGGCGTGGGCGTTGCCGAGCCAGGTGCTCAGCTCCTGGGTGTGGATCGTCGCGACCTCGTGCAGGAAGAAGTCCGCCGCGCCGCGGGTGGCCGGGTCGTCGTCGTACAGCAGGCCCTCGTCGAACCGCATGCCGTCGTGGGCGGCCTTCCACCACCGCTCGCGGCCCTTGCCGTGCTCGGGCGCGTCCTCGACGAAGCCGTAGGCGGCGAGCTGGCGCAGGTGGTAGCTGGTGGAACCGCTGGACTCCCCGAGGCGTTCGGCCAGTTGGGAGGCGGTGGCGGGGCCGTCGTGGCGCAGCGCGGCCAGCATGCGCATGCGCAGGGGATGGGCGATCCCGCGCAACGAGCGGGCATCGAGGGTGCGGACCAGGGGCTGCGACCGGGGCCGGGACTGGGGCCGGGACTGGGGTTGGGGGTGGGGTTGGGACGGGGACATGGGCTGGGGCTGCGGGACTTGCGGAGTCTCGGGCACGGGCCCACCGTAGAGTTGCAAAGGTTCCTATGCAAGGGTTTCTTTGCAAGTCGTGTCGCCCCCGCAGGTCAGTCGTCCGCGGCCGCCTGCTCGACCAGCGGGATGATCCGCAGCGGAACCGGGTTCTCCATGACGATCGCCGTCGAGGCCCGCACGATCCCCTCGAAGCCGACCACCCGGTCGATCACCCGCTGCAGGTCCGCGTTGGAGCGGGCCACCAGCCGGCACAGCATGTCCCCGTGACCCGTCGTCGTGTGCAGTTCCAGCACCTCCGGCACCCCGTCCAGGTGGGCCCGTACGTCGGCCCCCTGGCCCTGCTTGATCTCCAGCGTGGCGAACGCGGTCACCGGGTAGCCCAGCGCGGCCGGATCGACCTGCGGCCCGAAACCGCGGATGGCCCCGCTCGACTGGAGCCGGTCCAGGCGCGCCTGGACCGTGCCGCGGGCCACGCCGAGCCGCCGGGACGCCTCCAGCACCCCTATCCGGGGCTCGCGGGCCAGCAGCACGATCAGGCGGCCGTCCAGTTCGTCGATTCCCATGGCTGCCTCCGGACCGCTCGACGGGTGGTCATACTGCACAGATCTTTCAGTCATGCTGCGGCTGTGCTGGTCAATATGTACAGCAGAAACGGAAACTATTGCGCAGCTTGTGGATCGGCGGGAATCTGCGCTCATGACTGAGTCTTTGGCGCACCTCGAAACCACCCCGGCCACCGCGCGTGGGGCAGACCCCTTCCCGGTGAAGGGCATGGACGCGGTCGTCTTCGCCGTGGGCAACGCCAAGCAGGCCGCGCACTACTACTCCACCGCGTTCGGCATGAAGCTCGTCGCCTACTCCGGACCGGAGAACGGCGTCCGCGAGACGGCCAGCTACGTCCTGACCAACGGCTCCGCCCGCTTCGTCCTGACCTCCGTCATCAAGGCGGCCACGGACCGCGGCCGGTTCCTCGCCGAGCACGTCGCCGAGCACGGCGACGGCGTGGTCGACCTCGCGATCGAGGTCCCGGACGCCCGGGCGGCGTACGCGTACGCCGTCGAGCACGGCGCGCGCGGGCTCGACGAGCCGTACGAGGTCAAGGACGAGCACGGCACGGTCGTGCTCGCCGCGATCGCGACGTACGGCCAGACCCGTCACACGCTGGTGGAGCGCAAGGGGTACTCCGGCCCCTACCTGCCCGGCTTCGTCGCCGTCGACCCGATGGTCGAGCCGCCGGCCAAGCGGACCTTCCAGGCGATCGACCACTGCGTGGGCAACGTCGAGCTCGGCCGGATGAACGAGTGGGTGGCGTTCTACAACAAGGTCATGGGCTTCACGAACATGAAGGAGTTCGTGGGCGACGACATCGCGACCGAGTACTCGGCGCTGATGTCGAAGGTGGTCGCGGACGGCACCCTCAAGGTGAAGTTCCCGATCAACGAGCCGGCGATCGCGAAGAAGAAGTCCCAGATCGACGAGTACCTGGAGTTCTACGGCGGTGCGGGCGTCCAGCACATCGCGCTGGCGTCGAACGACATCGTGGCGACCGTGCGGTCGATGCGGGCGGCGGGCGTGCAGTTCCTGGACACCCCGGACTCGTACTACGACACGCTGGGCGAGTGGGCCGGCGAGACGCGGGTGCCGGTGGAGACGCTGCGCGAGCTGAAGATCCTCGTCGACCGGGACGAGGACGGGTACCTGCTGCAGATCTTCACGAAGCCGGTGCAGGACCGGCCGACGGTGTTCTTCGAGATCATCGAGCGGCACGGGTCGATGGGGTTCGGGAAGGGCAACTTCAAGGCGCTGTTCGAGGCGATCGAGCGGGAGCAGGAGAAGCGGGGCAACCTGTAGGTTGCGCTGATGTGCCGGGCTGCGGCCCCGCCGGGTCCCTGCGGGGGGCGGCGGGGCCGTTGCGTTGCGCGGCGGTCCGGGGCCGGTCCGGGGCCGGTTGCCGGTGCGGCGCCGTTGCGCGGAGCGGCCCCGGCTGCGCCGGGCTTCCGGGGCTCCGCCCCGGGCCCCGCGCCTCAAACGCCGGCGGGGCTGGATTTGGCCCGGGCGCCGCGCCTCAAACGCCGGCGGGGCTGGGTGTGGCGGTGGGGGTGGGTTTGGGTGGGGTGGAGGGGTGGGGTTTGGGGGTGGCCTTGGGGAGGTCCGGGGCTACCCAGGGAGTGGCCGGCTGCATGTTCTCCGGGCCGCCCGGCGGGGGCTGGGCCAGGGCGGCCAGGGCTTCCTTCGCCAGCGGGCCGCGCAGCGGCGAGAAGCCCGGGTTCGTCCGCAGGGCCTCCTGCAAGTGCCGCCGCGCCCCCGCCTCGTCGCCCAGGCCGCGTTCGATCATCGCCCGGTGGAAGGAGAACTCCGCGCTCCGCAGCCCCGGTTCCGTCGCCTTCTTCGCGTACTCCAGCGCCATCGCGTCGTCCCCCGTCCGGTGCAGCGCCCACCCCAGCGCGTCCGCGACCTCCATGCTCTTGTGCCGCCCCCACTCCTGCGTCAGCCGCCGCACCGCCGCCTCCGGGTCGCGATGGTCGGCCTCGTACAGCCCGAGCACCACGCTCTCGTCCACCGGCTGCGCAGCCTCCTGCCCGGCCAGCGCGCCCAGCGCCTCGTACGGCACCCGCGCCTCCTCCACCCGGCCCAGCGACTCCAGCAGCTCGCCCAGCTCCAGCTGCAACCGCGGTACCGCAGCCCGGCCCAGCGCCATCCGGTAGTCCCGCACCGCCTCCCCGCCCCGCCCCAGCGAGGCCAGCGCCCGCGCCCGGCCGCCCAGCGCCTCCGCCTGCGCCGGGTCCGTGCGCAGCGCAGCCTCGTACTGGCCCAGCGCCTCCTCCGCGTCGCCCCGCTCCCAGGACAGCTCCCCGAGCCGGAACAGCGCGTACGCCTTCTCCACCGGGGCCTTCGCCGCGCCCGCAGCGTGCTCCATCGCCATCACCGCGTCCTCGCGCCAGCCGCGGTCCCGGTACACCTGCGAGGCCTTGACGTACACCGCCAGCCCCGAGTGCAGCTCGTCCAGCCGCTCCAGCGCCTTCTGCGCGGCCTTGTAGTCGCCGAGCCCGGTGTACGCGTCCACCAGCACGGGGTACGCCGTCCACCGCCGCGGCGCCTGCGCCCGTACCAGCTCGCCCCACTTCTTCGCCGTCCCGAAGTCCCGCCGGGCGTTGGCCAGCGCGCCCATGCCCGTCATCGCGTCGAAGTTGCCCTGCTCGGCGGGCCGCAGCTCCAGCGACCGTTTCAGCGCCCCCTCCGCCTTCGGGAACCAGTCCGCGGCGGCCGTGCGCCGGCCCTGTTCCAGGTAGGCCGAGCCGAGCACCGCCCACGACGCCCCGTCGCGGGGATGCGCCGCGAGCCACTTCTCCCGGTCCGTGACCAGCGCCGTCAGGTCCACCGCCGCTGCCGGGGCGCCCAGGCCCATCGCCGCCGCCGCCCGTTCACCGGGGCCGGGCGGGCGCGCGTCGTCCCCGGTCCGGGCCGGCCTGACGACCAGGGCCCCGACGATCAGGACCACCGCGACCGCGGCCGCCACGAGCGTCTTGCGGCCGGTGAACGTCACGGCCGGCTCGGCCTGCTCCGATGCGTAGTCGATACGGTCCATGAGGTCACTGTGCGTCAATATGAAGAGTACGCCGGGGTGTCCGAAGAAGGTCGCGTCCGTGTTCACACCTATGGCCCCAGCTGCCACGCTGACCCCATGGATGATGACCTCTCCACCCCACCCCGCACGGACCTCCGCGAGGCAGCGCCCCACGAGGCACTCCTCGAAGCGCTCCTCGACGGGCTGCCCGCGGAAGCGGTCCTGACCGACCCCGAGGTGACCGCCTCCTACGCCACCGACATGGCGAGCTTCTGCGCCGCCGGCACCCCGGCCGCCGTCGCCCTGCCCCGGACCGTGGAACAGGTGCAGCACGTGCTGCGCACCGCGACCGCCCTGCGCGTCCCCGTGGTGCCCCAGGGCGCCCGTACGGGCCTGTCGGGCGCCGCCAACGCCTCCGAGGGCTGCATCGTGCTCTCCCTGGTGAAGATGGACCGGATCCTGGAGATCTCCGCCGTCGACCGGATCGCCGTCGTCGAACCGGGCGTGGTCAACGCCGTCCTCTCCCGCGCCGTCGCCGAACAGGGCCTGTACTACCCGCCCGACCCCTCCAGCTGGGAGCAGTGCACCATCGGCGGCAACATCGGCACCGCGTCCGGCGGTCTGTGCTGCGTCAAGTACGGCGTCACCGCCGAGTACGTCCTCGGCCTCGACGTGGTCCTCGCCGACGGGCGGCTGCTGCGCACCGGCCGGCGCACCGCCAAGGGCGTCGCCGGGTACGACGTCACCCGCCTGTTCGTCGGCTCCGAGGGCAGCCTCGGCGTCGTCGTGCGGGCCGTGCTCGGACTGCGCCCCGCGCCGCCCCGGCAGCTCGCGCTCGCCGCCGAGTTCCCCTCCGCCGCGGCCGCTTGCGCGGCGGTCTGCGCCGTCATGGAGGCCGGACTGACGCCCTCGCTGCTGGAACTGATGGACCGTACGACCGTCCGGGCGGTCAACGCCCTCGGCAAGATGGGCCTGCCCGAGAGCACCGAGGCGCTGCTGCTCGCCGCCTTCGACACCCCGCAGGCGCCCGACGACCTCGCCGCCGTCGCGCAGCTGTGCGCGGCCGCCGGGGCCACCGCCGTCGTACCCGCCGAGGACGAGGCCGAGTCGGAACTGCTGCTCCAGGCCCGGCGGATGTCGCTGACCGCGCTGGAGGCCCTGCGGCCCGCGACGATGATCGACGACGTGTGCGTCCCGCGCTCGCGGCTCGCCGAGATGCTGGAGGGGACCGCCGCGATCGCCCGTACGCACGAGCTGCTCATCGGGGTCTGCGCGCACGCCGGGGACGGCAACACCCACCCGGTGGTCTGCTTCGACCCGGCCGACGAGGACGAGGCACGGCGGGCCCGCGCGTCCTTCGACGCCATCATGGCGCTCGGGCTGGAGCTGGGCGGCACCATCACCGGTGAGCACGGGGTCGGCGTCCTGAAGAAGGACTGGCTCGCCCGCGAGCTGGGGCCGGTGGGTCTGGAGGTGCAGCGCAACCTGAAGCGCGCCTTCGACCCCCTGGGCCTGCTGAACCCCGGCAAGCTGTTCTGAGACGCGCTCCGGGACCACCGGGGCCCGCGCGTCGCCACCACCCGCGGGCCCTCAGAAGTCCCCGTCCGGCGACTCGTCCGAAGGCCACGGGTCCCGCAGCCACATGTCGTCCGCCGGGGTCGGGGTGAGCAGCTCCGCCAGCGCCGCGTCCAGGCCGAGCCGCTCCGCCTCCGTCCCCGGCGGGACCACGCGCAGGGTCCGCTCCAGCCACGCCGACACACAGGCGGCGGGAGCCTCCAGCAGGGCGTCGCCGTCGGGGGAGCTGAGCGCCATGGCCAGCACGGACCGGTTGTCGACCTTCGTGGGCCAGATCCGGACGTCGCCGTGGCCGCACGGCCGGAACACCCCCTCGACCAGCAGCTCGCGCGCGAAGGTCCAGTGCACCGGGGCGCTGGAGCCGGCGTGGAAGGTGATGTGCACGGCGTACGGGTCGTCGGTCAGGTAGAGCAGCCTGGCGGGGACGGGGATGCTGCGCTCGGGGGACATGACCAGCTTGAGTTCCAGCTCGCGCTCGATGACGGGGTGGTGCATGAGGGCCTCACTTCGTTGCGGATCTCGCGTCCGGTGCGCGCGGGGCCCGGATCGAGCCCCACGTCCGGAGAGAGCCCCGATGTGCCGGGGTATGACGCGACTTCGCGAGGTGAAGCGGAGATTGGCCGAAATCTGTCGGATGACCGAAACCAGGCGACTGAGGAAAGGGTTCGCTCGAAGGCTTGGATTCTCCCGTTACCGGACCTGCCGGAGGGAGGTTCTTCGTTATGGTCCTGCCCTTCACAAGCCTCAAGCCACGATCGGAGTTGGGGACATTGACGGCCTCCCCTGGTGACGGCGAGCACGCGGCCCGCGAGGGCTACTACCCCGATCCCTCCATCCCGGGGTACGTCCGGTACTGGAACGGCTCGAACTGGGTTCCGGGTACGAGCAGGCCCGCCACGCCCGCGGACGAGACGGGTCCGGTCTTCCTGGACGAGACGTCCGCGACCGAGGCGCTGCCCGACCCCGACCCCGACCCCGGCTCCGACCCGGAACCCGCCGCGCCGTCGGCCCGCGACCCCGAGCCATTGGCCGCCGCCGTGGCCGAGGCGGCGGCCTGGCAGGCGGACCCCGCGCACCAGGCGGGCTTCGGCGGCCCGCGCGACGTACGGGTGTCCTGGGGCCATCCCGAGGAGCCCGCCGGGGCGCTGCCCGCCCGGGCGGCGGTCGCCGCGCCGCCCGGGGACCGGTACTCCGCGCAGGCCCCCGCGGAGGCGGTGGGCATCCTGTCGGCCCGCTCACCCGTGGCGGCGGCCGCCCCCGCGCCCGTCGCCGTCCCCGCCCCCGGGGCCGCCCCGGCGACCGCGTGGCCCGCGGCTCCCGGCGGCGGTGGCGGTGGCGCGCCGTCCGGGGTCACCTCCTCCTGGCCCGAGGCGGCCGCCCGGCCCGCCCCGGCGCGGCCCCGTCCGGCGGTGACGGCGCCCGGGCCGGCCCCCGAGCCGCCGCGGCCCGTGCCCGTCGCCGACCGCACCCCGCCCGTAGCCCCGGCGCCCACCCCGCCCCAAGCCCCGGTACCCAGCCCGCCCGTAGCCCCGGCGCCCGCACCGCCCGTAGCCCCGGCGCCGGCCGCCGTCCCGCTTCCCGCACCCGCCGCCGTTCCGCTCCCCACCGCGCACGCCGTCTTCGAGCGCATGGCCGAGCGGGCCGTCCGCCCCGCGGGTCTCGTCCGCCGCGGCCTCGCCCGGCTCCTGGACTCCCTCGTACTCGGCGCCGTCGCGGCGGGCACCGCCATGCCCCTCGTCCCCCGGGTGACGGCCCACGTCCAGGCCAAGGTCGACGCCGCCCGGGCGATCGGGCGGCACACCACCGTCTGGCTGCTCGACGCCACCGTCACCGGCTACCTGGGCCTGGTGCTCGCCGCCGTCCTGCTCTTCGGAGTCCTCTACGAGGCCCTGCCCACCGCCCGCTGGGGCCGCACCCCGGGAAAGAAGCTGCTCGGCGTCCGGGTCCTGACGACCGCCACCCGGCGCCCGCCCACCTTCGGGGCCGCCCTGCGCCGCTGGCTGGTGTACGCGGCCCTCGGCGTCCCGGGCAGCCTCTGGTGCCTGGCCGACCGGCCCCGCCGGCAGGCCTGGCACGACAAGGCGGCGAAGACGTACGTAGCCCGGTAGGCCCTGCGCCCCGCCCGCCCGGCCCCTGTCACACCCCCGGACGGACGCCTTCCCGTTGCGGGGTCCGCGCGCCCGGGGTCGACTCGGGCCATGAGCACCGATCAGCCGCCGCCGGACCAGCCGCCCGAGGACGACCCGTTCCGCAAGAAGCCCCAGGAACCGACGCCCCCGTCGGGCGGTTCGCCGTACGGTCCGCCGCCGGGCGGCGCCGGGTATCCGCCGCCCCCGCCCCCGGGCGGACCCGGCGGACCAGGCGGCGGGGGCTACCCGCCGCCGCCCGGGCAGTACAACGGGAGCGGTGGCGCCGGAGGGCCGTACGGGATGCCGGACCCGCTCGCCGGCATGCCCCCGCTCGCGGACTTCGGCAAGCGGCTCGGCGCCCGCGTCATCGATGTGATCATCGTCGCAGTACCGCTGTTCCTGATCCAGCTGCCGTTCGGCTCGCGGCGCTACTCCGTCGACACGAGCAAGGGGGAGGACGTCACCGAGGTCATCACCAAGTCGTACAACGGCAGCGGACTGCTCTGGACGCTCATCTCGATCGTCGCGTACGTGGGCTACGACTGGTGGTTCACCAAGCGGAACGGGCAGACCATCGGCAAGCGGGCCATGGGCCTGCGCGTCGCGATGCTCAACGACGGCAGCGTGCCGCCGTCCGGCCCCGCGCTCAGCCGTGGCGCGGTGCTGTGGGTGCCGACCCTGATCTGCTGCTTCTGCCTGTGGCCGCTCGCGCTGATCGTCTCGATGCTGGTCGACAAGCCGTACAAGCAGGCGCTGCACGACAAGGTGGCGAAGACCGTGGTGGTCCGCACCACTTAAGGGCTGTCCCGCCCGCTCCGCCGGTTCAGTGGTGCACGGGGTGCACGGGCTGTTCGGCCGCGGCCCGCGGTTCGGGCACCCGCGCCGGTGCCGGTGCCGCCGGGCCGGCGGGGACCGCCCCGGCCGCCGGCAGCGCATCGCCCTGCCGGGCGTGCCGGCCGCGCCGGCGCGGGATCGGCACGGTGAGTGCGACGAGGAGCCCGAGGGCGAGCGCGGCGGCGGAGATGACCGCGATGCCGATCCCCGTGCTGGTCTGCGACAGCAGCAGCATGGCGATCGTCGACACGATGACGGTGGCGGACCCGTAGGCGAGCTGTGCGGCAGTCGGACGCGGCATGGCGGTATCCGTCCTCAAGGCGGTGAGGGAGAGTCGGCTCAACTGGTCGCGCGTCAGCAGACTCTATGACGGGGGATGCCCGAGCGGAACCGTCAGTAAGCGTGCCCTAACCGGAGGATGGCCTCGCACGGGAGCACAGGGGGGCGCACGGCATCATTTCCCGGGCATCCTGTGGTGGTTCTCCGGCCATCTTCCGGTGTTCGCCGAGGGCGCCCGCCGAGGGCGGGAAGCGCCCCTTCGCCCCGACTGGCGCCGGAACGTCCGAATAGCGGAACTCGCTGCCCGCATAGTGCAGTTGTAAGGAACAAGTCAAGGTCTGTCTTTTCTCTGTTCTCTCCGGTCAAATGTCGTCACTTGAGACGCGCGCCGCGCGGAACCCCCCACTCCTTTGGAGACGTTCCGACCAACGCTGCGGCCGCGGGAGGGGAACGACATCAAGTGACCGGCAACTCCACGAGAAGGCGCAGGCTGCGCGCCGCGGCCGTCGCCGCGACGCTGGCCGCCACCGCGGCCTCGGGCGCCTTCTTCACCACGGCACAGGCCGACACGAGCCCGAGTGGGGGTGGCGCGCCCGCATCGGACCGCCAGGACCCGAACGCTCCGGCGAAGGAGCAGGTCCAGCACGACCTGCCGGGCCCGTTCAGCAAGCAGCAGGCGCAGGCCCGCGAGGCCGCCCTCGACCAGGTGCTGAGCGGCAAGAAGGAAGTAGAGCAGCGCGGGGCGTCCAAGGTCGTCAAGCTGGACGACAAGAAGTACGTCGAGCTGGGCCGCGAGAAGACCGACAAGATCTTCACGATCCTCGTCGAGTTCGGCGACCAGGTCGACAACACGACCATGTACGACCCGGACGGCCCGAACGGCCCCAAGCCGCCGGTCCCGAAGTACGGCGGCACCCCCGGCCCGGCGCACAACACGATCGCGCAGCCCGACCGCGCGACGAACAACAGCACCGCGTGGCGCAAGGACTTCAGCCGCGACTACTTCCAGGACCTGTACTTCGGTACCGGCCAGGGCAAGAACTCGCTGAAGACCTACTACGAGAAGACCTCCTCGGGCCGCTACTCGGTCGACGGCCAGGTCGCCGACTGGGTCAAGATCCCGTACAACGAGGCCCGTTACGGCTCGAACTACTGCGGCCAGACGAACTGCTCCAACGTCTGGGACACCGTCAAGGACGGCGTCAACGCGTGGGTCGACGGCCAGAAGAAGGCCGGCAAGTCGGACGCCGAGATCAAGGCGACCCTGGCGCAGTACGACCAGTGGGACCGCAACGACTACGACGGCGACGGCAACTTCAACGAGCCCGACGGCTACATCGACCACTTCCAGATCGTCCACGCGGGCGAGGACGAGTCGGCCGGCGGCGGCGTGCAGGGCAACAACGCGCTGTGGGCGCACCGCTGGTACGCGTACGGCACCGACGTCGGCAAGACCGGCCCGGCGAACAACAAGGCCGGCGGTACGCAGATCGGTGACACCGGCATCTGGGTCGGCGACTACACGATGCAGCCGGAGAACGGCGGCCTCGGCGTCTTCGCGCACGAGTACGGCCACGACCTGGGCCTGCCCGACCTGTACGACACCAGCGGCGGCGGCGACAACAGCGTCGGCTTCTGGTCCCTGATGTCGGCGGGCTCCTGGCTCGGCGACGGCAAGGACTCCATAGGCAACCTCCCGGGCGACATGGACGCCTGGAGCAAGCTGCAGCTCGGTTGGCTGAACTACGACAAGGCCACGGCCGCGACGAAGTCCACCCACAAGCTGGGTGTCTCCGCGTACAACACCAAGGACAAGCAGGGTCTGCTCGTCGAGCTGCCGAAGAAGCAGGTCAAGACGGACATCGTCGCTCCCGCCGAGGGCTCCTCGCAGTGGTGGAGCAACATGGGTGACGACCTCAAGAACACCCTGACCCGCTCGGTCGACCTGACCGGCAAGTCCTCCGCCGCCCTGTCCCTCAAGGGCTGGTGGGACATCGAGCAGGACTACGACTTCCTGTACACCGAGGTGTCCACGGACGGCGGCGCCACCTGGACCGCCCTCGCCGGCACCGCCGACGGTGCGGCCCTCCCGGCCGACGCCTCCGGCGCCCCCTCGCTGACCGGTGTCTCCGGCGCCTGGAAGCAGCTGAACTTCCCGCTGGACGCCTACGCGGGCAAGAAGATCGACCTCCGCTTCCGCTACCAGACGGACGGCGGCGCGGGCGGCAAGGGCTTCACCGCCGACGCCGTCACCCTCACCGCGGACGGCTCCGCGCTGTTCACCGACGGCGCCGAGAACGGCGACAACGGCTGGACCGGCAAGGGCTTCTCCCGGGTCGGCGCGAGCTTCACCAAGGAGTACCCGCAGTACTACCTGGCGGAGAACCGCCGCTACGTCTCGTACGACTCGACCCTCAAGGTCGGCCCGTACAACTTCGGCTTCGCCAACACCAAGCCGAACTGGGTGGAGCACTACCCGTACCAGGACGGCCTGCTGATCTGGCTCTGGGACACCTCCCAGAAGGACAACAACACGAGCCAGCACCCGGGCTCGGGTCTGATCCTCCCGGTCGACGCCAACGCCAAGCCGATGAAGTGGGCGGACGGCACCCTGCTGCGGAACAAGATCCAGCCGTACGACGCGACCTTCAGCGCCTACTCGACGGACGCGTTCACCCTGCACAAGAACGGCGAGGCGCTGTTCCTCAAGCCGAAGCCCGCGAACCTCGTCTTCGACGACCACAAGGGCAAGTACTTCTACGACGAGAACCCGACCGGTTCGGTGAAGGTCACTGACACCAACACCAAGATCAAGATCGTCAAGGAGCCGTACGACGGTCTCCAGATGACGGTCGAGGTCGGCCCCGCCGCCAAGTAGTCCGGCAAAACCGCAGGTCAAAGCATGATCGGCCGTCGCCCTCTAGCGGGCGGCGGCCGATCGCGTTTAGATGCGGGTCGGAAGTTGTCTTATTGACGGGGGAGCTGAAGATCATGCCCGGTGGAGGTTTCGTCAGACTGCCAGGCGGCAGCGTGGTGGTCGCGCTCATGCTGCCGAGACCGTCCGGCGAGGACGGGAACGTCCGCGTCCTCGTGCACGCCGCGAACCGGGCCCGCGCCCTGACCAGGCTGCGGAACCTCGGCATGCGCGCCGTCTACCTGCGCGGCAACGCCCACCCGCCGACCCCCGACGAGGTCACCGCCGTCCTGCACCACCCGGACGGCCTCCTCTGGCGCGGCACCCCCGACCGCGCCCAGGAACTCTGGCACCCGATCCGCGCCCTGCTGCGGGGCGCCTGAGGGCCCTGGCGGCCCGCTACGCGCCGCCGAGCACCGGCGCGCCCGTGAGGCGCACCCCGGCCGCCCGGAGCTCCTCCAGCGCGCGGGCGGTGGTGCGCGGGGCCACGCCCGCCGTGAGGTCGAGCAGGACCTGCGTGCGGAAGCCCGCGCGGGCCGCGTCCAGGGCGGTGGCCCGCACGCAGTGGTCGGTGGCGATGCCCACGACGTCGACCTCCGTCACGCCGCGCTCGCGCAGCCAGCCGGCGAGGCCCGCGCCGTTCTCGTCCCGGCCCTCGAACCCGCTGTACGCGGCCTCGTACGCCCCCTTGTCGAAGACGGCGGCGACCGCCCCGGAGGCGACCGCCGGGGCGAAGTTCGGGTGGAAGCCGACGCCCTCGGTCCCGGCGACGCAGTGCACCGGCCAGGAGCTCTCGTAGTCCGGCTCGGCCGGCGGGCGCGCGAAGTGCGGACCGGGGTCGATGTGGTGGTCACGGGTGGCGACGACGTGCCGGTAGCCGGGCGTGGCCTGGCCGATCAGCTCCGTGATGGCGGCGGCGACGTCGGCGCCGCCGGGGACCGCGAGGCTGCCGCCTTCGCAGAAGTCGTTCTGTACGTCGACGACGATCAGTGCGCGGTGCATGTCGCGTGCCCTTCGCTGTGATGTGTGGTGGGGCGGGACCCTCGCGGGGGCGCTTCCCCCACCGTGCCGGTGCCCTGCCCCCGGACCCCCGCGCCTCAAACGCCGCCGAGGTCGCAGTGGCCCCGGGCGGATCCGGCCGGGGGACGGCCCCCGCGCCGTGGCTACACGTACTCCGTCGGGATCACGGCCTCGCCGCGCGAGAGCTGCGCCGCGGACAGCGGCAGTCCGGCGCGGGCCGCGAAGTGGCGGTCGCGGGCCGCCTCCAGGGGCTCGCGGGCCACGACCTCGCCGCCCTTGACCAGCTGGACCAGCAGCTGCCGGTCCGCCAGGGCGGTCGGCACCGGGCCCACGCCGACGACCTCCGCCTCGGCGACCCCCTCCGCGTCCCGTCGGCGGGCCGCCCACTTGCGGCCGCCCAGGGAGGTCTTGCCGCCCGAGGACTTCTTCGCCACGGGCAGCAGCGGCGCCTTCGGGTCGTCCGACGTGGCCCGCGCCACCAGCTTGTAGACCATCGAGCACGTCGGGTGCCCGCTGCCGGTCACCAGCTGCGTGCCCACCCCGTACGCGTCCACGGGCGCCGCCGCCAGCGAGGCGATCGCGTACTCGTCCAGGTCGGAGGTGACCACGATCCGCGTGTCCGTCGCGCCCAGCTCGTCCAGCTGGTGCCGCACCCGGTGCGCGACCAGCAGCAGGTCCCCGGAGTCGATGCGCACCGCGCCCAGGCCCGTCCCGGCGACCTCCACGGCCGTCCGTACCGCCTCCGCGACGTCGTAGGTGTCCACCAGCAGGGTGGTGCCGCTGCCCAGCGAGGCCACCTGCGCGGTGAAGGCGTCGCGCTCGTTGTCGTGCACCAGGGTGAAGGCGTGCGCGCTCGTGCCGACCGTCGGGATCCCGTAGCGGAATCCCGCCGCCAGGTCCGAGGTGGAGGTGAAGCCGCCCACGTACGCGGCGCGCGAGGCCGCCACGGCCGCCAGCTCGTGCGTGCGCCGGGCGCCCATCTCGATCAGCGGCCGGCCGGCCGCCGCCGAGGCCATCCGGGAGGCGGCCGCGGCGATCGCCGAGTCGTGGTTGAGGATCGACAGGACGACGGTTTCCAGCAGTACGCACTCGGCGAAGCTGCCCTCGACGCGCAGCAGCGGCGAGCCGGGGAAGTAGACCTCGCCCTCCGGGTAGCCCCAGATGTCGCCCGAGAAGCGGTACGAGGACAGCCAGTCCAGCGTCGCCGCGTCGACCACGGCCCGCTCCCGCAGGAACTCCAGCACCGCGCCGTCGAAGCGGAAGTTCTCGACCGCGTCCAGCACCCGTCCGGTGCCCGCCACCACGCCGTAGCGCCGCCCCTCGGGCAGCCGCCGGGTGAAGACCTCGAAGACCGAGCGCCGGTCGGCGGTGCCGTTGGCCAGCGCGGCCTGGAGCATCGTGAGCTCGTAATGGTCCGTGAAGAGCGCTGTCGACGGCACGTCCACCGGCAGGCCCAGGTCCGCAGGGTTCATGTCACGGATGCTAGCGCACATCTCGTCAGAGTGACGAGATGTAGGGCCGGTTTGTGCGACGGACCCGTCACAGTGGCAGCATGGGACGGGTGAGTGTTGCTCCCATTGAGATCGAACGCACCGAATCGGCCGAAGAGGCCTCCGCCGTCCCCGAACCCGACGTTCCGTGGGTGACCCTGGTGCACAACGACCCGGTCAACCTCATGAGCTACGTGACGTACGTGTTCCAGGCGTACTTCGGCTACTCCAAGGACAAGGCGAACCGGCTGATGCTCGACGTCCACCACAAGGGCCGGGCGGTCGTCTCCAGCGGCACCCGCGAGGAGATGGAACGGGACGTGCAGGCGATGCACGGCTACGGGCTCTGGGCGACGCTGTCGCAGGACCGCGGCTGATGGGCACCTTCGAGTCCCGCCAGGGCGGCGGCGCGGCGATCGCGCTCGACGACATCGAGATCTCCATCCTGCGTTCGCTGGCCGTGCAGCTGCTGGAGCTGATCGGCCCCGGCGAGCCGGAACCCCCGGCGGACGCCGACCCGCTGGCCGTGCTGTTCGCCTCGGACGGCCCGACCGAACCCCCGTCCGACCCGGCGCTCGCCCGCCTCTTCCCCGATGCGTACGGGGCCGGCCCGGACCCGGAGGACGGTGCGCCGCGCGCCGAGGTGCAGGAGCTGCGGGCCCGCTCGGCCGAGTTCCGCCGCTTCACCGAGAACGACCTGCGCACCCGCAAGCGCGAGGACGCGCTGGCGGTCGTCCACAGCCTGAGCGGGCTCACCCCCGCCGAGGGCGGGGCGGCCGTGCTGGAGCTGACCGGGGAGCTGCCGCTGCGCTGGCTCGGGGCGCTCAACGACCTGCGCCTGACCATCGCCGCCCGGCTGGAGATCACCGAGGACGACGAGAGCGCCGCGCTGTTCCGGCTGCCGGACGACGATCCGCGCAAGCCGATGGTGATGGCGTACCTGTGGCTCGGCGGCCTCCAGGAGAGCCTGATCGAGACCCTCTGAACGGGCCACGATCGGGCCACCTGGCCGACATGCGCCGGCCATTCGCTCGTCACCCGCTCCGTTCGCTCAGCGAACGCTCAAATCCGGATAACGATCAGATCACCGCGATGCGGTGATCTGATCTGCTTTCAGTCTTATGTCCGGGTTTATCTGTGCGGTGCGTCACATTCCGGCCTCTCGATCACCCGTAAGCACGTGATAAATCTTCACGACTGCCGACGGGACGCCACCCATGTCTCCCGGCTCGCTTGTACCGGCTGATCGCCGGCGTGCAACTCCATCCGTATCCGGGGGGATCGAGGACCCGATCCGCAGCCATCGAGGCGCGGGTCGGCGTGGAGAAAGGCGCACCAGACATGACCTCTGTGCAGGTCGAGCAGCACGACAAGAAGCCCGGCGAGGGTGCCGGGCCCGAGGGTGGCGGGGAGGGATACCACCGCGCACTCGGAGCCCGCCAGATCCAGATGATCGCGATCGGCGGCGCCATCGGCACCGGCCTGTTCCTCGGCGCGGGCAAGGCCATCTCCAAGGCCGGCCCCAGCCTGATCCTGGCCTACGCCATCGCGGGCCTGGTCATCTTCTTCATCATGCGGGCCCTGGGCGAGCTGCTCATGTACCGCCCGGTCTCCGGCTCCTTCTCGGACTACGCACGCGAGTTCCTGGGCCCCTTCTGGGGTTACGTGACCGGCTGGACGTACTGGCTGTTCTGGGTGGTCACCGGCATCACCGAGGTCACCGCCGCCGCGCAGTACATGTCGTACTGGACCCACGACAGCTTCCCGCAGTGGGCGTACGCGCTGATCTTCACGGTCGTCCTCTACGCCGCCAACCTGATCTCCGTGAAGCTCTTCGGCGAGCTGGAGTTCTGGTTCTCCATGGTCAAGGTCACCGCCATCGTCGGCATGATCCTGATCTGCGCCGGCATCCTCACCATCGGGTTCTCCGACGCCGCCGACACCGCGACCGTCGCGAACCTGTGGAACGACGGCGGCTTCTTCCCCAAGGGCATCGGCGGCACGCTGATGACCCTCCAGATCGTCATGTTCGCCTTCCTCGCGGTCGAGCTGGTCGGCGTCACCGCCGGCGAGTCGAAGGACCCCGAGAAGACCCTGCCCAAGGCCATCAACACCGTGCCGTGGCGGATCGCCGTCTTCTACGTCGGCGCGCTGATCATGATCCTGTCGGTCGTCCCGTGGCACGAGTTCCAGCCCGGCGTCAGCCCCTTCGTGGCCGCCTTCGAGAAGATGGGCCTCGGCGTCGGAGCCGCCATCGTCAACTTCGTGGTGCTCACCGCCGCCCTGTCCTCCTGCAACTCGGGCATGTACTCCACCGGCCGCATGCTGCGCGACCTCGCCCTCAACGGCCAGGGCCCGAAGGTCTTCACCAAGCTGACCAAGAGCGGCACCCCGCTGGTCGGCACCACCTTCTCCGCCGCGCTGATGCTGGTGGGCGTCTGGATCAACTACGTCGCCCCGGGCAAGGCCTTCGACTACGTCGTCTCCTTCGCCACCATCTCCGGCATGTGGGCCTGGATCATGATCCTGGTCTGCCAGATCCGCTACCGGGCCGCATCCGACCGCGGCGACCTCCCGAAGTCCCCGTTCCGGGCGCCCGGAGCCCCGTACACCAGCTGGTTCGCGCTCCTGTTCATCGGCATGGTCATCGTGATGATGGGCGCCGACAAGGACGCCCGCGTCTCGCTGTACTGCGCCCCGCTGTGGGGTGTGATCCTGGGTGTTTCCTACCTGGTCATGAAGAACCGCAACCCGCGCGGCGCGGCCTTCACCAAGGCCCAGTAGCCCCCGCGGACCGCGCTTCCCGGGCGTCCATCACGCACGTCCGGGAAGCACGCCGTCCGTCCAGCATGCGGGCCCTCCCGTACCAGTCCTCGGTACGGGAGGGCCCGTCTGTTTATCCTGTCGCTCATGCTGACCCTCACCCAGGCCCTGTACGACCAGATCGTGGAACACGCCCGCAAGGACCACCCCGACGAGGCCTGCGGAGTCGTGGCCGGCCCGGCCGGCACCGACCGCCCCGAGCGGTTCATCCCGATGCTGAACGCCGCCCGCTCGCCCACGTTCTACGAGTTCGACTCCAAGGACCTGCTCAAGCTCTACCGCGAGCTGGACGACCGGGACGAGGAACCCGTGATCGTCTACCACTCGCACACCGCCACCGAGGCCTACCCCTCGCGCACCGACGTCACCTACGCGAACGAGCCCGGAGCGCACTACGTACTCGTCTCCACGGCCGACCACGACGGCCTCGGAGAGTTCCAGTTCCGCTCGTACCGCATCGTCGACGGAGTCATCACCGAGGAAGAAGTGCAGGTCGTCGAGGCCTACTGACCAGTATGTGAGCGTCGTGGGTCCACGATGCGGGATCACACTCCAAACGGGGGGGCGGGAATCGTTAACATGACCGCATGGTTTCCCCCGACGTGAGCAATGAGACGCCCGGCAGGCCGCTGCTGCTCGTGGCGCGGCTGCACGTCGACCTGTGCCGCCTCGCCAGCGCCATCTGTCCTGCTGCCTGAGCACTTCCCGAGCACCGAGCACCACAGCCCTGCCGCGCGGGGGCCACGCGCGCGTCCCCACCCCCCCCGCACGCCCCCTCACGCTTTGACGACTTGACGACACTGGAGCCCGCCATGGCCATCGAGGTCCGCATCCCCACCATCCTCCGCACCTACACCGACGGCGAGAAGGCCGTCACGGGCGAAGGCAGCACCCTGGCCGACCTGTTCGCGGACCTGGAAACCCGGCACAAGGGCATCGAGGAGCGCATCGTCGACGGCGGCCAGCTGCGCCGCTTCGTCAACGTCTACCTCAATGACGAGGACGTCCGCTTCCTGGACGGCATCTCCACCCCGCTCAAGGACGGCGACAGCGTCACCATCCTCCCGGCCGTGGCCGGCGGATCGAAGTAATGCGCTACGACTCCCCCCTCGCGGCGGTCGGCAACACACCGCTCGTCAGGCTGCCCCGGCTCTCGCCCTCCGACGACGTGCGGATCTGGGCGAAGCTGGAGGACCGCAACCCCACCGGCTCGATCAAGGACCGCCCCGCGCTCCACATGGTCGAACAGGCGGAGAAGGACGGCCGGCTGTTCCCCGGCTGCACCATCCTGGAGCCCACTTCCGGCAACACGGGCATCTCGCTCGCGATGGCCGCGAAGCTCAAGGGCTACCGGATCGTCTGCGTGATGCCGGAGAACACCAGCCAGGAGCGCCGTGACCTGCTGACGATGTGGGGAGCCGAGATCATCCCGTCCCCGGCGGCGGGCGGCTCGAACACCGCGGTCCGGGTGGCCAAGGAGCTCGCCGCCGAGCACCCCGACTGGGTGATGCTCTACCAGTACGGCAACCCCGACAACGCGGGCGCGCACTACGCCACCACCGGCCCGGAGATCCTGCGCGACCTGCCCTCCGTCACCCACTTCGTGGCCGGCCTGGGCACCACCGGCACCCTGATGGGCGTCGGCCGCTACCTGCGCGAACACGTGCCCGGTGTCAAGATCGTCGCTGCCGAACCGCGCTACGACGACCTCGTCTACGGCCTGCGCAACCTGGACGAGGGCTTCGTCCCGGAGCTGTACGACGCGTCGGTGCTCACCACCCGCTTCTCGGTGGGCTCGGCGGACGCGGTCACCCGCACCCGGGAACTGCTGCGCGAGGAGGGCATCTTCGCGGGCGTCTCCACGGGCGCGGCCCTGCACGCGGCGATCGGCGTCGGCCGCAAGGCCGTGGCGGCGGGCGAACAGGCGGACATCGTGTTCGTCGTGGCCGACGGCGGCTGGAAGTACCTCTCGACGGGCGTCTACACGGCGGCAACGACGGAGGAGGCCATCGAGGTCCTCCAGGGCCAGCTCTGGGCATAGGTCCCCCGACCCCGGCCCGTCCAGCCTCGTGGGGGTACCTCCCAGCGGTAGCAGGGGGAGTTCGAGGCGCGGGTCCGGGCGGAGCCCGGTTCCCGGAAGGGGCGGGGGAGAGCCCCGCGCAGCGGCACCCGACGCCCTGGTCACCGCCCGCTCACCCGCGGCCCCCGCCCAGCCCGCTGACCTCGTCCCACACCGTCGGATCCAGCATGCCCAGCCGCCTGTCGAACTCCGCCGCCGACACCTCCGCCGGCCGGTCCGCCTCCAGGTAGCCCGTCCGTCCCGGCACCCCGGCCACCCCCGGCGGCAACGGGATCACCCCCGCGCGCCGGTCGTCGTACTTCCCGGTGATCCACGCGACGCGCACCCGCCCGCCCCGCACCCCCGCCCTCAGCACCAGACAGGGCCGCCCGTCCGCCAGCCGCCACAGCTCGCCCGCCCGCACCCCGGCCCGCGACCCGGGCCCGCGCTGCCGCGCCGCGCCCCCTCGCGCCCGGCGGGGCAGCAGCAACAGCACCACGACGGCGACCACCGCCCCCGCGGCGGGCCACCATGACGTGTCCATAACCCGAAGGTAGCCGCGGCCCCCGCCCCCGGCACGGCAACGCCCGTACCCCCTGTCGCTCCCCCGGGTGACAGCACAGGTGATTCCCCCCACAACGGCCCGCCGCGGAGGAGCGACCGGAGGTTTCGCGCCTTACGCTCGACGCACGCTCGGCCCGCATTCCGTCCACGGACCGTCCACGGAGGTTCACGCTCCATGAAGCTCACCGTCGTCGGCTGCTCGGGGTCGTTCCCGTCCGCGGATTCGGCATGTTCGAGCTACCTCGTCGAGGCCGACGGCTTCCGGCTGCTCCTCGACATGGGCAACGGCGCCCTCGGCGCGCTCCAGCGCCACATCGGCCTCTACGACCTCGACGCGATCTTCCTGAGCCATCTGCACGCCGACCACTGCATCGACATGTGCGCGTACTTCGTGGCCCGCTACTACCGGCACGAGGGCGGCCGCTGCGGCACCATCCCCGTCTACGGCCCCGAGGGCACCGAGCAGCGGCTGACGACGGCCTACGACGACGTCCCCGACGCCCGCTCGATGGGCGAGGTCTTCGACTTCCGGACCCTGAAGTCCGGCGCCTTCGAGATCGGCCCGTTCCAGGTGCGTACCGAGCGGGTGTGCCACCCCGTCGAGTCGTACGCCATCCGCGTCGAGCACGGCGGCCGCTCGCTCACCTACTCCGGGGACACCGGCGTCTGCCCGGAGCTGGCCGCGCTGGCCGAGGGCGTCGACCTGTTCCTGTGCGAGGCGTCCTTCACGCACGGCAAGGAGGACGTCCCCGACCTCCACCTCAACGGCCGCGAGGCGGGCCGGTACGCGGCCACCGGCGGCGTCGGCCGGCTGGTCCTGACCCACGTCCCGCCGTGGACGGACGCCGCCCGCAACCTCGCGGACGCCCGCGCGGTCTACGACGGCCGGATCGACCTGGCGGCGCCGGGCGAGGTCTACGAGCTCTGACGGCCCGACGGCCCGACCGCCCGACGGCACACGCAGGAGCCCCCGCCCTCCCTTGCTTCGGGGAGAGCGGGGGCTCCTGCCTGCTTGAGGACGTCCGGCCTACTTGGCCTCGGCCTTCTCCATCTCGGCGATCTCCTCGTCGGACTCGCGGCCCGGGGTGGGGAGGTTGAACTTCGTGATCGCGAACCGGAAGACCACGTAGTAGACGACCGCGAAGCACAAGCCGACCACGGCGAGCCCGAACGGGTTGGTGGCCTTGCCCAGGTTCAGCAGGTAGTCGATCGCACCGGCGGAGAAGCCGAAGCCGTCCTTCATGCCGAGCGACCAGGTCAGCGCCATCGAGATGCCGGTGAGCACCGCGTGGACCGCGTACAGCACCGGGGCGATGAACATGAACGTGAACTCGATCGGCTCGGTGACACCGGTGACGAAGGAGGTCAGCGCGAGGGAGACCATCATGCCGCCGACGACCTTGCGGCGCTCGGGGCGGGCGCAATGGACGATCGCCAGGCAGGCCGCCGGGAGGGCGAACATCATGATCGGGAAGAAGCCGGTCATGAACTGTCCGGCGCTCGGGTCACCGGCCAGGAAGCGGGCGATGTCGCCGCTCTTGCCGTTGTAGTCGCCGGCCTGGAACCAGGGGAACGAGTTCAGCAGGTGGTGCATGCCGACCGGGATGAGCGCGCGGTTGAAGACGCCGAAGATGCCCGCGCCGACGGCGCCGGAACCGACCAGCCACTCACCGAAGTTGTGCAGGCCCGTACCGAGGACCGGCCAGATGAGGCCGAAGAGGATGCCGATCAGCAGACCCGCGAATGCGGAGAGGATCGGGACGAGGCGGCGACCGCCGAAGAAGCCCGCCCACTCGGGCAGCTTGGTCCGGTAGAACTTCTGGTAGATCAGAGCGACCACGATGCCCATGACGACACCGCCGAGCACCTTGGCGTCGACCGGCGCGTCGATCATGACGACCTTGCCGTCGACCGCCTTGGCGATCTTCGGCAGGTTGGAGTCGGTGAACGTGGCCAGCACGTTCTTGAAGACCAGGTAGCCGGTCACGGCTGCCAGGGCGGTCGAACCGTCCGACTTCTTGGCGAAGCCGATCGCGATGCCGACGGCGAACAGCAGCGCCATGTTGTCGAGGATCGCGCCGCCGCCGGCGGACATGTACCCGGCGATCTTGGTGAGGAAGCCCGGCAGCGACGGATCGCCGAGCATGTCCTTGTCACCGAGGCGGACGAGCAGTGCCGCGGCCGGCAGTACGGCGACGGGGAGCATGAGGCTCCGGCCGATGCGCTGCATGACGGCCATCACGCCCGCGCCCTTTTTCTTTTCCGCAGCGGTGGCTGTGGACATGAGCTTCCTCCAGAAGGCAAGGCGCCGCCAGGGGTGGAACCAAGGGGGACGGCGACGTCTCGAAAAGGGGGCACACGCCGCCGGGGGGAAGCGGTCGTGGTCTACACCATTGCGTGGTGTAGACCAGTTGTAACACGGTCAGGGTTAGATAAGGAACCTTCAATTTTTTGTTGTAGGACCCACCCTCCCCGCAGGCAGCGAAAAGCCCCCGGATCCGGTGATCCGAGGGCCTTTCGACCGTACGAGCGGAGGCGGCGGAGCGGCCCTCAGGCCTTGGTCACGTCCGCCTGCATCGCCGCGATCTCCTCGTCCGACTCCCGGCCCGGCGTCGCGAGCCGGAACTTCGTGATGGCGAAGCGGAAGACCGCGTAGTAGACGACCGCGAAACACAGCCCGATCGGGATGATCAGCCACGGCTTGGTCGCCAGCCCCCAGTTGATGACGTAGTCGATCAGACCCGCCGAGAAGCTGAACCCGTCGTGGACCCCCAGCGCCCACGTCACCGCCATCGACACGCCCGTCAGCAACGCGTGGATCACGTACAGCGCCGGCGCCACGAACAGGAACGAGTACTCCAGCGGCTCCGTGATCCCGGTGACGAACGACGTCAGCGCCACCGACAGCATCAGGCCCCCCACCTCCTTGCGGCGCTGCGGCTTCGCGGTGTGCGTGATCGCCAGCGCCGCCGCCGGCAGGGCGAACATCATGATCGGGAAGAAGCCCGAGAGGAACTGGCCGGCCTGCGGGTCGCCCGCCAGGAACATGTTGATGTCCCCGTGCACGACCACCCCGTCCGGCTTGGTGTAACTGCCGAACTGGAACCACACGGGCACGTTCAGGAACTGGTGCAGGCCGATCACCAGCAGCGCGCGGTTCGCGACGCCGAAGATGCCCGCACCCCACGACCCCAGGCCCACCAGCCAGTCCGAGAAGCTCTCCAGCGCGTCACCGATCGGCGGCCAGATCCACAGGCACAGTCCCGCGAACGCGATCGCCACGAACGACATGATGATCGGAACGAGCCGGCGGCCGTTGAAGAAACCGAGCCAGTCCACCAGCTTCACCCGGTGGAAGCGCTGCCAGAACCAGGCCGCCAGCAGCCCCATGACGATGCCGCCGAACACCCCCGGATTCTGGTACGTGTACCCGGCGAACGTGTCCGTCGACGTCAGACAGCCGCCCCCGATGTCCCTCGTCCCCGGCGGGCACGGCTTCGGAAAGGCGTGCATCACCCCCCGGTAGACGAGGAACCCCGCCACCGCCGCCAGCGCGGTCGAACCGTCCGCCTTCTTGGCCATGCCGATCGCCACGCCCACGCAGAACAGCAGGGGCAGACCCAGGTCCGGATCCAGCAGCGCGCCGCCCGCGCCAGCCATGACCTTGGCGACGTCCGCCCAGTCCAGCCCCTCCGTACCGAAGACGTCGGGCTGGCCGAGCCGGGTGAGGATCCCGGCGGCGGGCAGGACGGCGATCGGCAGCTGGAGACTGCGCCCCATCTTCTGGAGCCCCTGGAGCAGGCCGTTCCACCACTGCGGCCGCGGCCTGGCTGCGGCGCTGTTCGCGCTCATCGGCGTCCTCCCTGACCGGCCCGTTTTTGGCAGGTGCGGCCCGTACGGCACACTGGTGTAGACCATTTGTCGCGCGGTCACATGCACCGGCCCACAAGGCGGGTGGGTGCTGATCGTTATCATTCGGCAGGTGCCGGGCCCGCGCTCGCATAGATGGGCCAACCGTGAGTTACCGTGACAAAGCGGACCTCCGGGTGGGCCGACCAGGCATCCGGCCGCCGAGACTCGTTCTTCGTCATACGCAGGGAGACACACATGGCCACCAAGGCTGAGAAGATCGTCGCCGGGCTCGGCGGTATCGAAAACATCGAAGAAGTCGAAGGCTGCATCACCCGCCTGCGCACCGAAGTGATCGACCCGGTCAAGGTCGACGAAGCCGCCCTCAAGGCCGCCGGCGCCCACGGCGTCGTCAAGATGGGCACCGCGATCCAGGTCGTCATCGGCACCGACGCCGACCCCATCGCCGCCGACATCGAAGACATGATGTGAGCTGAGCCCACCGGCTCACCCGCCCCACCCCGCGCAGCACGGCAGACCCCGTCCCCTAACCACCCGGACGGGGTCTTCCCGCACCCGCACACCGACTAGGCTCGGCAGCATGTCTCGCATCGACGGCCGCACGCCCGAACAGCTCCGCCCGGTCACCATCGAACGCGGATGGAGCAAGCACGCCGAGGGCTCCGTCCTCATCTCCTTCGGAGACACCAAGGTCTTCTGCACCGCGTCCTTCAGCGAAGGCGTCCCGCGCTGGCGCAAGGGCAGCGGCGAGGGCTGGGTCACCTCCGAATACTCGATGCTGCCCCGCTCCACCAACACCCGCGGCGACCGCGAATCCGTGCGCGGCAAGATCGGCGGCCGCACCCACGAGATCTCCCGCCTCATCGGCCGCTCGCTGCGCGCGGTCATCGACTACAAGGCCCTCGGCGAGAACACCATCGTCCTGGACTGCGACGTCCTCCAGGCCGACGGCGGCACCCGCACCGCCGCCATCACCGGCGCCTACGTCGCCCTCGCCGACGCCGTCGCCTGGGGCCAGCGCAAGAAGCTGATCAAGGCCGGCCGCAAGCCCCTCACCGGGACCGTCGCCGCCGTCAGCGTCGGCATCGTGGACGGCGAACCCCTCCTCGACCTCTGCTACGAGGAAGACGTCCGCGCCGAGACCGACATGAACGTCGTCTGCACCGGCGACGGCCGCTTCGTCGAGGTCCAGGGCACCGCCGAAGGCGAGCCCTTCGACCGCAAGGAACTCAACGCCCTCCTCGACCTCGCCGCCGGCGGCTGCGCCGACCTCCAGGCCCTCCAGCTCAGCGCCCTGGACCTCGCCGTGTCATAGCCCGCCCGCGGGCCGGCAACCGCCGGGCCGGACCCGGCGTCTACGCCGGTACGGGCGCACGGTGTCAAAGCCGTGCGCCCGTCCACGTACCCGGGTCCTGACACCCGAGCCCACGCACCGAGCCCCAGGGGGGACCCCGAATGAAGCCCTACCGCAACCACCGCGTCGCCGCCGTCGTGCTGGCGGCCGCCCTGGCCGTCCCGGCGCTCTCCGCCTGCGACACGCTCTCCACCGCGATGGACTGCGCCAACACCGCCGTCGCCATAACCGACGGGGCCAACGACCTCCAGCAGGCCGTCTCCCAGGCCGGCAACAGCCCGCAGGACGCCCAGAACGCCCTCAACCAGATCGAGACGAGCCTCAAGAAGATCGGCGACCAGACGGACAACGCCGACCTGAGCAAGGCCATCGACTCCATGAAGACGGCCGTCACGAACGTCCGCACCTCGATCGACAACGGCAACACCGCCCCGGACATCACCCCGGTCGGCAACGCCGCGAAGGAGATCTCCAAGGTCTGCACCCCCGGCTGACGCCCGCCGGCGCACGGCCCGGCGGGTCACTGCTCGATACTGGACGCCATGACCCGCCTGATCCTCGCCACCCGCAATGCGGGCAAAGTCACCGAACTCCGCGCCATCCTGTCCGACGCCGGCCTGCCGCACGAACTGGTCGGCGCGGACGCGTACCCCGAGATCCCGGACGTCAAGGAAACCGGCGTCACCTTCGCCGAGAACGCCCTCCTCAAGGCCCACGCCCTGGCCCGCGCCACCGGCCTGCCCGCCATCGCCGACGACTCCGGCCTGTGCGTCGACGTCCTGAACGGCGCCCCCGGCATCTTCTCCGCCCGCTGGGCCGGCACCCACGGCGACGACAAGGCCAACCTGGACCTCCTGCTGGCCCAGCTCTCCGACATCGACGACCCGCACCGCGGCGCCCACTTCGCCTGCGCGGCCGCCCTCGCCCTCCCGGACGGCACCGAACGCGTCGTCGAAGGCCGCCTCCGCGGCACCCTGCGCCACGCCCCGGCGGGCACGGGCGGCTTCGGCTACGATCCGATCCTCCAGCCGGAGGGCGACACCCGCACCTGCGCGGAACTCACCGCGGCGGAAAAGAACGCCATCTCCCACCGCGGCCAGGCCTTCCGCGCCCTGGTCCCCTTCATCCGCGCCCTGACGGCCTGAGCCGGCCGGACACGCCGAAGGCCCGGCTCTCAGAGCCGGGCCTTCGATGGGTGCAGGTGGGCCCGGTGGGACTCGAACCCACGACATACCGGATCTAAACCGGCATCCTCTTGCCAGCTGGGATACGGGCCCGCGTGGCATACCTTACCGCTGCGATGCGACGGTCCCATCGCGCGGCCGTCGGGCACCTCCCCGGCACCAGGTGCTGGTGATCGCATGGCAGTTGGCGACCGGTCCTCCCGCAGGATCTCCTCGGTGGAGCGTCGCCGCCGGTTGTCCCGTGCCCGTTCTGTTCGCCGAACGGGCGTGAAGTGCGAGGTGTCCATGCCGAAGGACTGCACCTTGCGGCTGATGTGCGTGCGGTGGCCGCCCACGGCATCGGGGCCGGGGCGCCGGAGTACTTCGTACATGAGGTGGAAGCGGCTACGGCGTCCATCAGGACCTCCTTGGTCCACTTCACCCCATCGCGCTCGAAGTGGGACACGTCCACGCCCAGGCGCCTCATCCGTTCCCGGTCGCACGTGCGGCCCCCGTACGGAGCAACAGGTCGATAGCCGGACGGTTGCGGGGGATTGCGTCCGATGAGCGGAATGACCCGCACCGGTTGGGTGCGGGTCACTCATCGGCGGGGGAAGCGCGCGGATCAGATGCCGAGGTCCTTGATGATCTTGGCTACGTGGCCCGTCGCCTTCACGTTGTAGAGGGCGCGTTCGACCTTGCCCTCCTCGTCCACGATCACCGTCGAGCGGATGACGCCGGTGACCGTCTTGCCGTACAGCTTCTTCTCGCCGAACGCGCCGTACGCCGTAAGGACCTCCTTGGCGGGGTCGCCGACCAGGGTCACCTTCAAGTGTTCCTGCTCGCGGAACTTCGCCAGCTTCTCCGGCTTGTCCGGCGACACGCCGATCACGTCGTAACCCGCCTGGGCCAACACCGCCAGGTTGTCGGTGAAGTCGCACGCCTGCTTGGTGCAGCCCGGCGTCAGGGCGGCCGGGTAGAAGTACACGATCACCTTGCGGCCCTTGTGGGCGGCCAGCGAGACCTCGTTGCCGTCCGCGTCGGGCAGGGTGAAGGCGGGGGCGGTGTCGCCCGGCTGAAGTCGCTCGCTCATGTCAGCAGTCTCCTCGGGAGGGGATCGGTACGGTCCGAGACTAAGCTGACAGACTGTTCACGGTGGGCCACGCCCCTTTGGCCACCACGACCGACCACGACCGACCACGACCGACCACGACGACGGAGGCAGCGCGGTGCCGGAAGCCAGGACCCCCGCACAGATCGAGGCGGACATCGTCCGCCGCCGCGAGCAGCTCGCCGAGACGCTCGACGAGATCGGTGTGCGCGTGCACCCGTCGACGATCGTCGGGGATGCGAAGGCCAAGGTCGCCTCCAAGGTGGACCACACCGTCGGCCGCGCCGTCGTGGCCGTGAACCGGTTGGTCACCGACGTGAGGAGCGGGCTGCGCCGGGAGGACGGTTCGCCGCGCATCGAGCGGATCGTGCCGGTCGTGGCGGCCGCGGCGGGGCTGGTCGGGCTCCTCGTGCTGACGGCGCGCCGCAAGCGCGGATGAGGTCCGCGGGTGTCGGCGGGGTGTCGGCGGTGACCCTGCGGGGTGCCGGCCCGGCGCGGGCGGGTAGGTTCGGGTCGTGAGCGACAACACCACCACCCACGACAAGCTGCCCATCCGCATGCTGCACGACCGTGTGCTCGTACGTTCCGACCTGCCGGAGGGCGAGCGCCGCTCCGGCGGCGGCATCCTGATTCCGGCGACGGCCGCCGTCGGCAAGCGGCTGGCCTGGGCGGAGGTGGTCGCGGTCGGGCAGAACGTGCGCAGCGTGGAGCCGGGCGACCGGGTGCTGTACGACCCGGAGGACCGGGCGGAGGTCGAGGTGGGCGGGGCGACGTACGTGCTGATGCGCGAGCGGGACCTGCACGCCGTGGCCGCGGAGCGGCTGGAGGGGTCGGACTCGACCGGGCTGTACCTCTGAACCTCTGACTTCGAGCGCGGAGGGGGCCGGTGACCGAGGTCACCGGCCCTTTTGCATGCCTTTTGCTACGGTGGTGGGGAACCCCCGACGAGACGCGCCGTACCGGGTTGCTGGACGCAAAGACGACGCACCCCCGTTCCGTTCTCGTCCCGGAGGTGCCTGTCATGGCCTGGGTTCTGCTTCTCGTCGCCGGTCTGCTCGAAGTCGGCTGGTCGATCGGTATGAAGTTCACTGAAGGTTTCACCCGGCTCTGGCCCAGTGTGTTCACGGGTGCCGGCATCGTCGCGAGCATGGTGTTGCTGTCGTACGCGGCGAAGACGCTGCCCATCGGTACGGCGTACGGCGTGTGGGTGGGGATCGGCGCCGCTGGCGCGGCGGTGCTCGGGATGGCGGTGCTGGGGGAGCCGGTGACGGCCTCCCGGATCTTCTTCATCTGTCTGCTGCTGGTCGCGGTGGTGGGGCTGAAGGCCACCTCCGGTCATTGATGCGGTGGTTCGAGGCGCCGGTCATTCGACGAATCGTGACGGGGGGCGGGGGCGGCGGTTCGCGTCGGTCCCGCCCAGGACCCCGGCGGTGAGGCCGCCCGCCGGGGTGCCGCCGGTGGTGGCTCCGGCGCCGGTTCCCGTGGTGGATCCGGTGCCGGTTCCGCTGTCGGTGCCGGCGTCGGAGCCGGTGTCGCCCTGGCCGCCGGTCGTCCGTCCGCCGGTGTTGCGGCCTTCCGTCGGCTGTCCGCCGTCGCTCTGTCCGTCCTGGTTCTGGCCGCCCGTCGGTGGTGTGGGGCGGTGCGGGCGGCCCGGCCGGCTGGGCGGTGCGGGCGGGAGCGGGGCGGTGCCGGGGGGTTGCTCCGGGTTGTTCGGGGTGAAGGGCGGCGGGGAGGGCGCGGTGCCCTGCTGGACTTCGAGGTCGAAGTCGAGGGGGTCGCTGCCCGCCAGGGCCGTTTTCGTGTACTGGGCCCAGATCCGGGCGGGGTACCCGCCGCCGCCGAGGCGGTCTTCGCCCAGCGCCCCGTAGAGGGATTCCAGGGCGCCGGTGTCCGGGTCCTGGCCCATCACGGAGATCACCGTCACCAGGTCGGGGGTGTACGCGGCGAACCAGGCGGAGCGGTCGAGTTCCGCGGTCCCGGTCTTGCCGGCGGCCGGGCGGCCGGCCGCGAGCGCGGCGGTGCCGGTGCCGTTGTCCACGACGCTGACCAGCATGGAGGTGGTGGTGTCGGCGGCCTCGCGGCTGACGGCCTGGCGCGGGGTGCGGTCGGGCAGCTGGACGGTCTCGTCGCCCTTGCTGACGTTCTCCACGAGGGTGTAGGGGGTGTAGCGGCCGTGGTCGGCGAGGGTCGCGTAGGCCTGGCTCATGTCCAGCACGCTGGCCTGCAGGGTGCCGAGCGCCATGGCCGGGCCGGCGTCGAAGTTGGGGGTGTTGTCGGGGATACCGAGGGCGATGGCGGTCCGTTTGACCTTGTCGGTGCCGACGTCCACGACCATCTGGGCGAAGACGGTGTTGACGGAGAGGTCGGTGGCGGTGTTGACGGTGATGTCCCCGTACGACTGCTGGCCTTCGTTCTCGGGCGCGTAGGGGATCCGGGTGCCGACGACTCGGCGCTTGTTGTCGCCGTTGTAGAGGGTGTTGGGGGTGATGCGGCGGCCGTCCTGGGTGCGGGCGTCGTTGTCGACGGCGGCGGCGAAGACGAACGGTTTGAAGGTGGACGCCACTTGGTAGTCGTGCCGGGTGGCGTTGTTGACGTACTGCTTGGTGTAGTCGACGCCTCCGTACATGGCGACGACCTTGCCGGTGGTGGGGTCGATGGAGACGCCACCGGCCCGGACCACCCGGTCGGCCTTGCGGGTCTGCGGGTCGAGCTTGCTGATGAGCTGCTTGTCCGCGGCGGCGACGATGGCGTTCTGGCGGCGTTTGTCGATGGTGGTGGTGATCCGGTAGCCGCCTTCGGACAGGGTCTTGTCGTCGACGATCTTGCGTTCGACGATGTAGTCCTTGATGGCTTCGACGAGGTAGCCGCGCTGTCCGGAGAGGCCGGCGGCGGGGCGGACCTTGCCGGGTTCGGGGAAGCGGGCGGCGGCGCGTTCGGCGGGGGTCATCCAGTTCTTCTTGACCATGCCGTCGAGTACGTAGTTCCAGCGGGCGAGCGCGCGGTCGCGGCTCTGGGGGTGGGCGACGACGTCGAAGGCGCTGGGGGAGTTGAGGAGGGTGGCGAGGTAGGCGCCCTCGGTGGTGGTGAGTTTTCCGACGTCCTTGCCGTAGTAGGCCTGGGCGGCGGCCTGGATGCCGTATGCGTTGCGGCCGAAGTAGCTCGTGTTCAGGTAGCCCTCGAGGATGTAGTCCTTCGACTTCTCCCGGCCGAGTTTGATCGCGATGAAGAATTCCTTGGCCTTGCGCTCGACCGTCTGTTCCTGGCCCAAGTAGTAGTTCTTGACGTACTGCTGGGTGATGGTCGAGCCCGACTGGGTTCCCTTGCCGGCGAGCGTGTTCCACGCGGCGCGCAGCATGGCCTTGGGGTCCACCGCCCGTTCGGAGTAGAAGTCCCGGTCTTCTGCGGCCAGTACGGTCTCCTGGACCGTCCGGGGGACTTGGGAGAGGTCGACGTTGACGCGGTTGACCTCGCCGTCGCGGGCGAGTTGGGAGCCGTCGGCGTAGAGGTAGAGGTTGGACTGGGCGGTGGCGGTCGCGTTGGCGGGCGGGATGTCGACCAGGAGGTAGCCGGCGGTCAGGGCGCCGCCGATCAGCAGGGCGATGAGCAGGATGCCGCCGAGGAGCATGCGCCAGGTGGGGAGGGCACGGCGCCACCCGGTGCGCTTCCGGGTCCGCCCGGCGGGGACCGGCGGAGTCGCTCGCGCCGGTGCGTGCCGTTGGGTGTCGGGGTCGCGAGGGGGCCAGCCCGCGGGTGGTGACTGGTCGTTCATCTCCGGGGCTCCTCGACGGTGTACGGCATGTCCACATCTGTACCGATGGTGTCTACCTGATAGCCGATGTGCGTGCTCGGGACGGGCGTAAATCCGTCGCGTGGCTCGCCCCTCCGCACTAAGCTCGCGCGCTTTGGCCGACGTAGGAACGACCTGGGAGGGGGAGGGATACGGTGCGCCAGCAAGTGGAGACGGAAGCGGACGACGGCGGGAGCGGCGGCGGCGGGGGCGACGGCGGCGGCAAGGGCGCGGAGAAGGAGGCCCGGGGGAGGGCGGGGCAGCGAGCGGTCCACGGGTTACGGCTCTACGCGGCCGTCGCGGTCGGCGGGTTCCGGCGGTACGCCACCTACGGGACGGCGACGGCGGCCGGGGTGTTCACCAACACCGTGTTCGGCTTCGTCCTCGCCTACACCTTCGTGGCGCTGTGGGACGAGCGGCCCGGGCTCGGCGGCTACGACCAGGGGCAGGCGCTGGCCTTCATCTGGGTCAGCCAGTCGCTGCTCGCCGCGGCCGCGCTGCTGGGCGGCGGGTTCCAGGAGGAGCTCCAGGAGCGCATCCGTACGGGCGATGTCGCCGTCGACCTGTACCGGCCGGCCGACCTCCAGCTGTGGTGGCTCGCGGCTGACCTGGGGCGGGCGGCGTTCCAGCTGCTGGCGCGCGGGCTGGTGCCGCTCCTGGCGGGGGCGCTGGCCTTCCCGCTGGCGCTGCCGGCCGATCCGGTGCGCTGGCTGCTGTTCCTGCCGGCGGTGCTGCTCGCTCTGGTGGTGAGTTTCGCGGTGCGCTTCCTGCTGGGGCTGGCGGCGTTCTGGCTGATGGACGGCGCGGGGGTCAACATGGTGGCCACCCTGGTGTCGATCTTCTGCTCGGGGATGCTGCTGCCGTTGACCGTCTTCCCCGGCGGGTTCGGCGAGGTGGTGCGCATGCTGCCGTGGGCGGCGATGTTTCAGGTGCCGATGGACGTGCTGCTGGGCACGGGGTCGGGGGCCGGCGGCGCGGTAGGGGCGTTCGCGTTCCAGGCCGGCTGGGCGCTGGCGCTGCTGGGGGCCGGCCGGCTGGTGCAGTCGGCGGCGACGCGCAAGGCGGTGGTGCAGGGTGGCTGAGGCGACACTGGGGCAGGAGCGGCCGGCCGCCGCGGTGCGGGAGCGCGGGCCGCGGCGCAACCGCGCGCTGGAGGGGCTGCGCGGCTACGGGTTGATCGTCGCGATGTGGGTCCGGTCGACCATGACGTACCGGACGTCCTTCCTGCTGACGACCTTCGGAAACGCGGCGATCACGGTCCTCGACTTCGCCGCGATCTACATCATGTTCACGCACGTGGACGCCCTCGGCGGGTTCTCGCTCGCGGAGATCGGTCTGCTGTACGGGTCCTGCTCCACCTCGCTGGGCTTGGCCGGCCTGCTGCTCGGCAACACCGACCGGATCGGCGCGCGGATCCGAGACGGCTCGCTCGACACCATGCTGGTGCGTCCGGTCCCGGTGCTCGCACAGGTCGCGGCGGACCGGTTCGCGCTGCGCCGGCTCGGGCGGGTCGGGCAGGGGTCCGGGGTGCTGGTGTGGGCGCTGTCGGTGCTCGACGTGGACTGGACGGCCGGGAAGGTGCTGCTGGTGCCGGTGATGGTGCTGGCGGGTGCGGCGATCTTCGGGGCGGTGATGGTGGCCGGCGCGGCGTTCCAGTTCGCGGCCGGGGACGCGGCGGAGGTGGTCAACTCCTTCACCTACGGCGGCTGCACGATGCTGGAGTACCCGCCGACCGTGTTCGCCAAGGAGCTGCTGCGCGGGGTGACCTTCGTCGTCCCGCTGGCGTTCGTAAACTGGCTGCCCGCGCTGTACGTGCTGGGGCGGCCCGATCCGCTGGGGCTGCCGGGCTGGGTCGCGTACCTGAGTCCGCTCGTGGCCTTCGCGGTGTTCGTGCCCGCGTCGCTGGCGTGGCGCGCGGGACTTCGTTCGTACCGGAGCACGGGGAGCTGAGGACGGGGCATGCAAGACGTACTGATCGAGGTGGACGGGGTCGAGAAGGTCTTCTCCGTGCGGCGCCGGGTGGGGCTGGTGCGGCGGGAGAAGCGGCAGGTGCGGGCCGTGGACGGGATCAGTTTCCGGGTCGGCCGGGGGGAGATGGTCGGCTACATCGGGCCCAACGGTGCGGGGAAGTCCACCACCATCAAGATGCTGACGGGGATCCTCACGCCGAGCGGGGGCCGGCTGCGCGTGGCGGGTGTCGACCCGGCCCGGGAGCGGATGCGGCTGGCGCACCGGATGGGGGTGGTGTTCGGGCAGCGCACGACTTTGTGGTGGGACCTGCCGCTGAAGGACTCCTACGGGCTGATGCGGCGGATGTACCGGATCCCGGAGGCGAGGTACCGGACGAACCTGGAGCGCTGTGTGGACCGGCTGGACCTGGGCGAGCTGCTGGACGTGCCGGTACGGCAGTTGTCGCTGGGGCAGCGGATGCGCGGGGACATCGCGGCGGCGCTGCTGCACGATCCGGACGTGCTGTACCTGGACGAGCCGACGATCGGGCTCGACGTGGTGAGCAAGGCGAAGGTGCGGGGCTTCCTGCGGCAGCTGAACGCGGAACTGGGGACGACGGTGCTGCTGACGACGCACGACCTCCAGGACATCGAGCAGCTGTGCGAGCGGGTGATGGTCATCGACCACGGGCGCCTGATGTACGACGGGACGCTGGGCGGGCTGCACGCGGCGGGGGCGGCGGAACGGAGCGAGCGGACGCTGGTGGTGGACCTGGAGCGGCAGCTTCCGCCGCTGGTGGTGGCGGGGGCGCGGGTGGTCCGGGTGGAGGGGGCGCGGCAGTGGCTGGCGTTCCCGGCGCAGGCTTCGGCGGCGCCGCTGGTGGCGGCGGTGGCGGCGGGGTACCCGCTGTTGGACCTCTCGGTGCGGGAGCCGGACATCGAGGAGGTCATCGCGCGGATGTACGCGGGTCGGGGGTAGGGGGAAATCAGGGTCGGTCCCGGGGTCCGGTACGGGGGCGATCCGTACCCCTGCCGGGGCCCAGTACATAGGCTGGGCCCATGAATGACGAGCGGCCGGAGAAGCCGTTGACGGAGGGATCGCTGCCGGGGAAGCCGGACATGGGGAAGGCGGTGCCGGGGGCCGCGGCGGCTTCGGCGCCAGGGTCCGGGTTGCCGCAGCTGAGGGCCTCGGACGCCGACCGGGAGCGGGTGGTGGAGCGGCTGCGGGACGCCGTCGCCGAGGGCCGGCTCGACATGGAGGAGTTCGAGGAGCGGCTGGACGCGGCGTACAAGTCGCGGACGTACGCGGAACTGGAGCCACTGACCCGCGACCTGCCGGCGCCGGGGGCGGCGCTGCCGGTGGCCTCGGCGCCGCCGGTGTCGGCAGTGCCCGAGGTGACGCGGGCGGGTTCCGGGGCGGCCTGGGCGGACCGCATCGGGGGCCGGGGCACCTCGTCGACGGGGATCGCCGTCATGTCGGGGTTCCAGCGCAAGGGCCGCTGGACGGTACCGGCGCGGTTCGACGCGTTCGCGCTGATGGGCGGCGGGGAGATCGACCTGCGCGAGGCGAACTTCGCGGAGCCCGAGGTGGTGATCAACTGCGTGGCCGTGATGGGCGGCATAGAGATCACCGTGCCGCCGGGCGTGGAGGTCGATGTGCGGGGCATCGGCTTCATGGGGGCGTTCGACCAGCGCGAGAGCCCGTTCCCGCCGGAGCCGGGCGCACCGCGCGTGGTGGTGACGGGCCTGGCCCTGATGGGCGGGGTCGAGGTACGGGTGAAGGAGCCGAAGGGGGCCAAGGGCAGCAAGGGCGGCAGGTGGGTGGACGGCCGGCCGCCGCGCAAGGAGCTGTAGGGGGCGCTGCGACTTCCTCCGGCGATCCCCTCCGGCGACTTCCTCCGGCGACTTCCTCCGGCGCGCCGGGAACTCCTGGGACCGGCCGGGAGTCGGATGCTATGCAGACAAAACCGGCCATCGGGGGAAGGCAGGAGTACGTGGAAGACGTGGACCATCGCACGGGGACGGGCGCGGGCGGCGCGGTGAGTGGGACCGGGGACGGCTCCGGTTCCCGGGACGGCTCCGGGTCCGGGGCAGGTTCCGGGTCCCGGGCCGCCGTCGCGCGGGGCGCTTTCGTGTTCAGCGCGGCCGACGAGGAACGCCGGCACGGTGTCCGCCGGATGAAGGCCACCGCGACCGGGCTGCTGACGCTGGTCGCGCTGGTCTACGTACTCGCCAAGTGGGCGCAGCACACCGGCGCGGGCGGCTGGGCCGGTTACGTCGCGGCCGCCGCCGAGGCGGGCATGGTCGGCGCGCTCGCGGACTGGTTCGCGGTCACGGCCCTGTTCCGGCGGCCCCTGGGGCTGCCCATCCCGCACACCGCGATCATCCCGACGAAGAAGGACCAGCTGGGGGTGTCGCTGGGCGAGTTCGTCGGCGAGAACTTCCTCTCCCCGGAGGTGGTCAGGGCCCGGCTGCACGCCCTCGGCATCGGCGGACGGCTCGGCTCCTGGCTGGCGGATCCCGCGCACGCCGAGCGGGTCACGGCGGAACTGGCGACCGCCCTGCGCGGCGCCCTGACCGTGCTGCGGGACTCCGACGTCCAGGCCGTGGTGGGCGAGGCGATCACACGCCGGGCCGAGGCCGCCGAGATCGCCCCGGGGCTCGGCAAGACCCTGGAGAAGGTGGTCGCCGAGGGCGGCCACCACCGCGCCGTCGACCTCATCTGCGCCAAGGCCCACGACTGGCTCGTCACGCACGGCGACTCGGTCATGGACGCGGTCCAGGGCGGCGCCCCGGGCTGGACGCCGCGCTTCGTGGACCGCAAGGTGGGCGAGCGGGTGTACAAGGAACTGCTGCGCTTCGTGACGGAGATGCGGGACATGCCGCAGCACCCGGCGCGGGGCGCGGTCGACCGGTTCCTCGCGGACTTCGCCGCCGACCTCCAGTCGGACACCCGGACCCGGCAGCGGGTGGAGCGGCTCAAGTCCGAGATCCTGGCGCGGGGCGAGGTGCAGGACGTGATCGCCTCGGCGTGGGCGGCGGTCCGGTCGACGATCATCGCGGCGGCGGAGGACGAACAGAGCCAGCTGCGGGTGCGCGTCCGGTCCTCCCTGATGACCCTGGGCGCGCGGCTGGCGACGGACGGGCGGCTCCAGGCCAAGGTGGAGGGCTGGATCGAGGGGGCGCTGGTGTACGTCGTCACCACCTACCGGACCGAGATCACCTCGCTGATCACCGACACGGTGGCGAGCTGGGACGCCGAGCACACCTCCCGCAAGATCGAGGCCCACATCGGCCGCGACCTCCAGTTCATCCGCATCAACGGCACGGTGGTGGGCGCCCTGGCGGGGCTGCTGATCTACACCGTGTCGAAGGCACTGGGGGCGTGAACCCCGGCCCCGCCATGTCCGGCCCCGCCGGCGTTTGAGGCGCGGGGGCCGGGGCGGAGCCCCAGAACACCCGGCGCAGCCGGGGCCGCCCCGCGCGACGGCGCCGCGGGGACCGCCCCCGCGCCGTCGGCTACCCGCGCCGGTCGGCCACCACCCACGCGGCCCCCGCCACCACCCCGGCCGCGCCGAACACGGCCGGCCACGCGCCGACCTTCTTGGCCAGCGGGTGCGCCCCCGCGAACCCGGCCAGGTACAGCGCGCCGAGCCCGGCCGCCGCCCCCGCCCCGTTGCGCCGGTGCCACTCCCGGCCCGCGGCGATCCCCGCGGCGCCCAGCACGACGCCGCCCAGCGGGCGCTTCTTGGTCCAGCGGGCCACGGCGTACCCGCCCACCAGCCCGGCCGCCGCCACCATCGAGGTCGGTACCCGCTCCATGTCCACTCCCTACTCGCGCCACCCGCGCCGTATCCGTCCGGCTCACGAGGCTAACGCGGCCCCCTGACCGCCCGACGGGCGCCCAGTCCGCCCAGCACCAGCACCGCCCCGCCGATCACCCCCTCCGGCACCGCCTCCCGTACGGCGGCCGGCAGCAGCGCCACGACCCCGAGGACGAGGAGGAAGGCGAGGGCGGCCCCTCCGGCCGCCCGCAGCAGTCTGTCCACGCCTTCTCAACGCGACCGCCGCGGCCGCGACACGCACGCCCTCGATACGCACGCCCTCGATACGCACGCCCTCGATACGGACGCCCTCGATACGGACGGCCTCGACACGCACCCCGCTGAGGGGATTTGTCGCACACTCGCCGGATCCGCCTGATACGCCGCCCATGGAACCCGGAGCGCATAAATTCACTCTCCAAAGACAAACGGGAAAATCCCCGCCAACGTGCCCCAGGAGTCCGGACATCGTGATCTGCTACGGACAGGCCGTCCTCGACCTCGTGGACGAACTGGTCGACGCCTACGCCGACGTCTTCTCCGCCCCGCCGTGGAACGAAGACGAAGAAACCATTCGCCAGTTCGCGGGCCGCCTCCCCGTCGACGCTCGGCGCCGTGGTTTCCGTACCGCCCTCGCCCAGTCCGCGGCCGGGATCGACGGGTTCGCCACCGGCTGGCTGACCCCGGCCGCCTTCCCCAAGAACCGGGCCTACGGCCAGGTCGCGGCGCAGCTCGGACCCGGCCGGGTGAAGGAACTCCTCATCGGCGCGCTGGAGATAGACGAACTCGCCGTACGTCCCTACGCGCGCGGCCGCGGCACCGGCCGAGCCCTGCTCACCGAGATTACGGCCGACGCCCCCGACCGGCGCGCCTGGCTGCTGACCTCGCGGCTGGCCAGGGACACGGTCGCGACGTACCGCCGCCTGGGCTGGCACGAGGTCCCCGCGCTCCCCGGCACCGAGACGGGCGTGATCGTCTTCCTGGCGCCGGACCACCCGAGCCGCTGACCAGGGATATCCCGTTCCGGGGGCGGGCATACCCGCGCCATGATCACCACAACGCCCCAGCGGCTGGCCCGGCGCCAGCTCAACATGGCCACCCGGCACCAGCTCACCGCCACCGCCGGAGTGCCCGACGGCACGATCACCTCCCGCACCCGCCCGGGCGGGCCCTGGCAGCGCTTACTGCCCCGGGTCTACCTCCTCCAGACCGGCCCCCCGGACCACCGCCAACGCGCCCTCGCCGCCGTCCTGTACGCCGCCGAGCCCACCGCCGACCCGCTCTCCGGGGACACGGCCGCCCTCACCGGCGGGGCCGCGCTCGCCCTGCTCGGCGTCCGCGAGGCCCCGTCCACCCCGGCGGACGTTCTGATCCGCGCCCCGCGCCGGCTCACCGCCACCCCAGGGGTCCGCCCGCTGGCCACCTCCCGCTGGCCGCGCACCATCACCGTCGGCGGCATCCCGAGTACCCGGCCGGTCCGCGCGGCCGCCGACTTCGCCGCCCGCGCCGACGACCCCGACCGCATCCGCTCGACGCTGGCCCACGTCGTCCAGGCCGGCTGGTGCCACCCGCACGACCTGCACGCCGAGCTGCGCGCCTCCCGCCTCCTGACCCGCCCCGCGATCCGCTCGGCGGCTTCGGAACTCCTGGCCGGCGTCCGCTCGATCGCCGAGGCCCGGGCCCGCGACACCCTCACGGCGACCGACCTCCCGACCCCGCTGTGGAACGCCCGCCTGTACACCCCGGACGGCGCCTTCCTGGCCAGCCCGGACGCCTACTGGCCCGACGAGGGCGTGGCCCTGGAGATCGACTCGGCCGAGTACCACTACACCCGCGACGCCTGGCACGCCACTCTCCGCCGCCGCCTGCGCCTGGAGTCCCACGGCATCCTGGTGGTCAGCGCGACCCCCTCCATGCTCCGCGACACCCCGACGGAAGTCCTCGCCGCCCTCCGCACCCTCCTCACCCTCACCACCCCCCGCCCCACCCCACCCACAGCCCTGGCCCGCGGCCACCAACAGCTCGTCCTCCCGCTTCAGTGCTGAACGGCTGCCGACAGCAGATAAGCCACGTCCGTGTGCTGGCCGGCTCTGTGCAGTGCCGCTGTGATGTTCAGGACGGCCTGCCGGTCGGCCCGCTCGCTCGCGCTGGAAAGCACCGTTTCCGCCGCTGCGTCCTGCCCTGCGGCACGGCAGGACGCGACGGCCTCCGCGACCTCACTCGGCGAGGCGGTACTCCCCGCCCGCCACAGCATCACGCCGGCGTCGCGATTGCGGCCGTCGGCGAGATAGCGGAGAACGGTCTCGAGCTCGGTCCAGGCGGGGCCCCCATGTTCCGTGCCGTGCCGGTCCCCCTCTCGGAGGGGGACCGGCACGGGCTCGTGCCGGGGGGCCGAGGCGGCGAGCCAGGGACCCGTTCGCGGTCTGTGCCGCACGACATGCGTGGGCCGAAGAGTCAGCGAAGCCGGCGCGATGCCGGGGGCGTTCGCCGGTCCGCTCCCTGAGGTCGGCAGAGTGGCGACCGTGTAGCCGCAACAGGGGCAGTGGCGTGCCGCAGCGTGCTGGCGCAGAGTCTGCAGCTCACCATAAGTGCACGGCAGCGTGAGCCCGGCAGCGAGGCATTCCGCCTCGACCACGGTGAAGAAGCTCCTGAGCAGGGATTCCTCGGGTACACGACCACCGTTCAGGTGATTGGACAGAGTGGTCGGCGCGATGTTCGCCTCCGCGGCTATGGCTGCCTGGGTCCGTTCACTGCACTCGCGCAGCAGGCGCATCTGCACGACCAGTGCACGGTGCGGAGTGGAGAGTTCCGGTGGCAGCCTCTTCCACTTCATCGCCCTTGGTAACAACGCGACCCCTCACCTCGACAACAACTGCCCAGTCTGAGCATGCCTGTTCATGCGGGGGAGGTGAATGTTTCTGCAGTTTTCACCTGCCCTCGAAAGTCCCGCGGGCCTGGACCCCTGACCAGCTGCCAGGCAAAGCTTTGGAGTGTCCGCAACGGCTGTCGGGCGAGGGATCCGCCCAGCCCGGTTCGGGACGACTACTCCAGGAAAGGGAGTTATGCGATGGCGCTGCCTTCGTGGACGGATACGCAGCTGGGGACCATGAAGCGTGCCGCGCTGTGGCTCGTATCCGTCATCGGTGAGGGGAAGACCTTCACCAAAGAGGACGTCAAGACGGCGTTTCCCGGGGTGAGCCAGGCCGACCGCCGAGTCCGTGATTTGCGCAAGCACGGCTGGCGCATTGACACGAATCGGGAAGACCCCAGCCTGGGTCAGCACGAGCAGCGGTTCGTGGCGCAAGGAGAGCCGGTCTGGCAGCCGGGCAAGGGCAGCGTGCCGGCTCAGTCCCTCACCGATACGCAACGCCGCGAAGTGCTCGCGCGGGACGGGCACTTCTGCCGGTCTTGCGGCATCGCACCCGGCGAGGAGTACCCCGGAACCTTCCAGTCCGCGCAGTTGGACATCGCCCGTCGCCCGGTTAAGCAAAGTGACGGGAAGGTCCGCATCGAAAATGTGGCGGAGTGCAACCGCTGCCGTGTGGGCGGCCGGGGCAAAGAGGCTGACGTCGAAGCGCTGATTGCGGGGGTCAGCAAGCTCGGGCCCATGGAACGGGCGATGCTGGGCGAGTGGATCGACGCGGATCAGCGGGAGTTCGGCGCGGTCGAGCGGTACTGGGCCGATTACCGGACGCTGCCGGCCGAGTCGAGGGAGAAGGTCCGCAAGGCCCTCGGTGGCTGATGTGCCGTCCAGGCCGGCCGGGGCTGCGGTGTGCCGCCCCGGCCATACACCCGCGTCTTTGCATATGGAGGGAACACACACTGTGAGTACGGACTTCGGACGGCCGCCGCGCGCTGCCGAGAACCGCGAACTCGTGGGCGAGAGGCTCAGGGAAGCTGAGGCCGGCACGGGACTGCAGGAGACGCTGACGATCGAGTGGCGTGCCAAGCCGCGCGTCGTGCAGGTCATCGACATGCCGGTGGACGGAGTGTTCTACAATCCGGCAACCCACCGGATCCGTGCCCAGCGCAGTTTCGATCCCGAGCGCGACCGGCAGCTCGTGGCCGATCCGTGGAGCGCCGAGAGCCAGGATTACCTGCATGACCTGCTTCAGGCGTCTCCCTCGAACCCGGCCAAGCGGGACACGGAGTTCGATGATCTGAAGAGCAGCCTGAAGGAGTACCGGCAGAACGAGCCGGGCCTCATCACCCGCGACGGGGTACTCGTCAACGGGAACACCAGGGTGGCCGCTCTCCGTGAGCTTGGCGTCAGCAGCGTCCGGGTGGGCGTCCTGCCGGAGTCCTGCACCTGGGACGACATCAACGCGGTTGAGCTGTCCCTCCAGCTGAGGCACGACACGCGGCGCCCGTACTCCTACATCAACCGGCTCCTCACGATCGAGGAGCAGGTGGTTCACCGGCCGCTCGCCGACATCGCCAGAGACTTCCGGATCAGGGTGTCTACGGCTGAGCAGGACCTATGGGTCCTCGCATGCCTGCGCGACCTGGCAGAGCGATCACGTGCCAACAAAGCGCAGCTCCGCCTGATGGACTTCGAGGATGCCCAGGAGAAACTCCGGGAGCTGCACCGTGCCTACAGCAAGGAGTCGAAGCAGAACCCGGAGCGGGCCGAGCTGGTCAAGGAGAACAAGCTCGCCCTGATTGTTCTTGAATTCTCGAAGACCGACGTGCGTCTCGCCGAGGCGGATTTCCGGACCCGCTACCTTGAAAACCGGCTCCCCAGCGAGCTGAATACCGCACCTGTGGCTGCGCCAGCGCGCACCATTCCAGGAATCAACCGCGGGGTCCGGGGTGATTCGGCTCAGGTAGCTGCCGCGAAGGCGTTCACCGACGTGCTGCTGCGGGCCAAGGCGGTCCAGCGGTCCGTCGACGTGGTGACCGCCCCCGAAGCCCAGCGGGCAGCTGACGTGTGGCAGCAGGCCAGGGACGCTGTCAACAAGGCTCTCGTGCCGGCGGGTAAGGACGCTCGTGTCCAGAAGCGGAAGCAGGCTGCGCCCGACCGCCTCAATGACGCCTGTGAGGACATCAACCAGTGCGTGACGGACATGGCCCTGGCTCGTGCGTCGCGCAGTCTGGATGACGATGCGCTGGAAGAAGCAGTGGTCGCGCTGAAGGCGAGCCTGACGAAACTCGCGCGGGAGGCGGCACGCAGCATCACGGTCCCGGGCGATGGGATCGCGTGGCTTCTCGAAGCGGTGAAGCTGGAGGGAGTGTGACGGCGCTCGGTGAACCGTCTCTGCGGGTCGGCTTCGACGTGTCCCGGACCAAGGCGGTTCTCCGGGCCGGAGAGGCATTTCGTACGGAACTGACTCATCTCGCTGCCCGTTTCCCAGGGGGCGGGCAACGTGGGCCGCTGGCGATGGAACTGTCCCTCGATGAGTTCCTCGCAGGAATCGACTCTCTCGCTGACTGGCCGCATCCCGACTCGGTTGAATGGGAAGACGAGCTCGCAGAGCTCGTCAACGGAGTCCTGGACGACGCGGACCGCGCTGAAAGGCACCTGCGAGGCGGCCCGGCCGCCTCGCAGGTTGACCTGAGCAGTCTCGACGAGGCGCTCGGCAGCGGGTGGTGTGCGAACCTCACGGATTTCCAGCGCAGGGACATCGCGAGGCTGCTGTCGTTGCGGCATGGTGCCAACTTCAGTGTTCCGGGTGCGGGGAAAACCCGTGTGGGTCTCGCTGTCTATGCGGCGATGAAGGAGGCGGGCGAGGCGCGGCGCTTGCTGGTGGTGTGCCCGAAATCGGCTTATGAGTCATGGCTTTACGAAACCCGGCAGTGCTTCAGCGAGCCTCCCGCCACGGAGGTCATGGGCAGGTATCCAGGAATCGGTGCAGAAGTCCTGCTCGTGAATTACGAGCGGCTCGACCGGTCTCTGCACGAGCTGGCGGCATGGCTGCGCGCGGTCCCTTCTATGGTGATTCTTGACGAGGCTCACAGGATGAAACTGGGGCTGCAGGGCACGTACGGCAGCGCCTGCATGGCACTGGGGCCGATCAGCCGCCGTCGGCTCATCCTGACGGGCACGCCCGCTCCGAACGGGGCGCGCGATCTAGAGAACCTGCTGTCGTTCGTCTGGCCTGGACATGGCCGCAGGGTGGTCACTCAGGCTGTCGCCGGCGGCGACCTCGCGCACGCGAGTTCCGTTCTGAGGCCGCTCTTCACGCGTACGACCAAGCGGGAACTGGGCTTGCCTCCTTTCCGGCCCCGCATCCGTTACATCACGATGCCGAGTCTCCACCGCGAGGTCTATGACGCCCTGGTCGGGCGCTTCACAGCGCGCGCGGAACTTTCGCGAGCGGATTTCGATGCCCTGGGGAAAGCGATGCTGCGGCTGCTGATGGCCGCCACCAGCCCGGCCCTCCTCATCGAGGGAAGCAGCAGGTACGAGCCCCTGAGCTATCGTGTGCCACCGTTGGAGATCCCTGAGGGAGAGCCACTGTTCGGGCTGATGCGGAACCTGCCGCAGCATGAGCTGTCTCCCAAGTACACGGAGACGCTCAACATCGTCGCCGAGAACGCTGCTGTGGGGCGCAAGACGCTTGTCTGGTCGACGTTCGTCCGCAGCATCACCACCCTGGAGAGCCTCTTGTCGGCCTACCGGCCGGCGGTGGTCCATGGGGGGACGGCCGACCGGGAAGAGCAGATCCGGCGTTTCCGGGAGGATCCGGACTGTCATGTGCTCATCTCGAACCCGGCCACGCTGGGCGAAGGGATCAGTCTTCATCACGAGTGTCACGATGCCGTCTACGTGGACCGTGACTTCATGGCCGGACGTTTCCTGCAGAGCCTCGACCGCATCCACCGCCTCGGGCTCGCACCCGGGACTGAGACGCGGGTCACGGTGCTGGCGGCCGAAGGAACGATCGACGAGGTCGTGGCCATGCGGCTCGAGGCGAAACTGGAGTTCATGGGCAGGATCCTCGACGACCCCTCCGTACAGGAACTCGGCGACCTGCAGGAGGAGCCCTCGGTTGCCGGCGGCATGGATATGGCCGATGTCCGCGCCCTTCTCGCACATGTAGGCGTCGGCTGATGAGACAGCCGGCTTCTGAGCTGCACGCGACGGGCGAGCCTGGTGCGATGCGGTCTGGTGCCTGATGTCAGTGGCGGATGCGACACTTGCCTGTCTGCATCAGCCACACCAGGAGGACTCGATGGATGCCAGCGAGCACACGCTGACCTCGATTGAGATTTGCGCGGGAGCCGGGGGGCAAGCCATCGGCCTCCACCAGGCCGGGTTCAGGCATCTCGCGCTCGTGGAGATCGACCGGCACGCCGCGAAGACCTTGACCGATAACATCGACCGTCGGCCCGAGTGGGGATTCGAGCGGAAGTACTGCGACATCTTCACCGGGGATGTCAATGACTTCAAGCCCGAGGTCCACCTCAAGAAGGCCTCGGACTACTTCGACGGTCCGGTTGAGCCAGGCGATGTAGACCTGCTTGCTGGCGGTGTCCCGTGTCCTCCGTTCTCCCATGCCGGAAAGCAGCTGGGAAAGGACGACGAGCGCGACCTGTTCCCCAGAATGCTTGACCTCGTCGATCAGATTCGCCCGAAAGCGGTGATGATCGAGAATGTGCGCGGAATCAAGGACGAGAAGTTCCAGGAATACCGCGACTACGTCGTGGCCCGCCTCGAAGGTGGCGGGGCGAAGCATCCCGTGGATGGCACCGAACAGGACTTCGAGGGTGCTGGGTACAAGGTGTGCGGCTGGGAGATTCTAGAAGCGAGCAACTTCGGTGTTCCGCAGCTCCGGCCGCGCGCCATCCTCGTAGCCATCCGCAGGGATGTGCTGGGGGACCTCACGTTCCGGTGGCCTGCCGCCAAGACAAAGGATGAGCCGGTGAGCGTATTCCATGCTCTTGAGAAGAGCATGGAAACCCGGTTCGCACCGCTGCTGGAAATGGGCGGGGACATTCAGGCGCGCGCTCAGGAACGTCTTGACCGGTGGCGCCAGCAGGCGGGGGAAGCTCAGGACCTGAAAAAGGACCGGGGAATCGCCCCCACGCTGGTCGGAGGTTCTAAGAAGCACGGCGGCGCCGACCTCGGACCGAGCCGGGCAAAGGCAGCATGGGCGAACCTTGGTGTCTCCGGCCTGGGTGTAGCTAACGAGGCGGTGGTGAGCCTTGCGAAGGGGACTTATGAGCGCGACCTGCTGCGCCCCGATGGTCCGATGCTGACAGTTTCCCAGGCAGCGATCATTCAGGGCTTCCCCGAAGAGTGGGAGTTTGACGGGGGGAAGACGGCGCAGTACCGGCAGGTGGGCAACGCCTTCCCGCCGCCGGTCGCGAAGGCCGTGGGCGAGGAGATCGCTGCTGTGCTCCGAGCTGCCCACCAGCGCAACCAGGCAGGCCGCGCCCGTAGCTAGCTGGCTTCGTGTCCGCTGTTCGCCAGCCGGGCCCGGACCGCGTCAGCGATCCGGGCCGCGCACACAGCCGAGTCCTGATGCTCCCAGAAGCGCAGCACCAGCCATCCTGTCTCCATGAGTTTCTCGTCGGTGTCCCGGTCGCGCGCCATGTTCCGCGCGACCTTTTCCGACCAGTAGCCGGAGTTGGTCTTCGGTGGTACGTAGTGCTCGGGGCAGCCGTGCCAGTAGCAGCCGTCGATGAAGACGGCCACCTTCGCCGGACGGAAAACCATGTCCGCTGTCCGGCGAAGACCGGGCAGCGGCTTGGCTGCCACCCGGTACCGGAGTCCCTGCGCGTGGACGAGCCTGCGCACCAGCTGCTCGGGCTTCGTGTCACGGCTGCGAATCGCCTGCATGTTGCGACGCCGGGCGGCTGAGGAAGCCCAAGAACCCGCAGGGCGGTCCCAGTCTTCAGTCATCGTGTCGTTCCGCTCCAGGCGTCTTACATCGGTCCAGGCCATTCAGGCGTTCAGGGCACATCATTAATTTACGACGCCCGGCCGTTACCCTGCGTCGTTGTCCGTATGCCTGGGCAGGAACGGCGCCGTCTCGACGGGGTCGCTGTCGTCGGCGAGCACCCAGAAACTACCGTCCAGCTCGACCCGCGGGCGGCCCACGTGGTGCGGTCGGGCCGGAGCCACCCGAAAGCTGACCAGTTCACCCAGCCTCGGCACGGCGACCCCCAGCGTCCTCGCGATCGCCTGGTGGCTGCTGAAATGGCCGGGGATCAGGAGCCCCTCCTCCCGGAGCACGGTGCGAGCCCGCCCTTTCGCCTCGCGGACTCGCGCCATGTAGTCACGCTGCTGAGCCACGGTCCGGATGACCCCCCGCCCTATTCTTCTGCGCTGGACTCGGCGAAACAGTTCGTTAACGCGCTTCTGCCCGGACGTCGGCGTGAGAATGGCGTTACGTGTCTCTTCCGGGAGGTGCAGGAGAACGTTCTCCGGCAACTCCGCGTGGTGCCAGAGCCAGAGAATCCTGTTCCTGTGTTCGGCCTTGACGGTCAGCTTCAGGTCGCGGTTCTTCCCACCGGTGAGCAACGCGTCTTCTATCCGCAGCAGTCCTGCGCTCCAGCGGCTTGCGAGGTCATCGGCCCAGACGAGCAAACACAGGTGGCCGACCGCTTCCGGCGGGATCATCCAGCTCCCGAACCGCTGCGAATATTTGCAGTCGACGTCTACACCAGCGATCTGGTAGTCCATCGCGGCGCCGTCGTCAAAGCTGAACTCGCGCTGAAGATTGATTTCTACGAGCGTTCCTGCGTGCGTCTTCTCCGTCTTGAACAGCTTCTCCCACTCGTACCGGCCGGTTACCTCACCGTTCAGCAACTGATCGATGGTGTCGCGCAGGACCTGGGCGAAGCGCTGGCCCGTAGGGTCCAGGCGGATCAGCTGCGCATGGACGGCCAACAGCTCCGGGTCGTTGTGCAGGGAGACCTGCGCGTGGATATTGGCAGCGGCTGAGACGTCCGGTTGCAGCAAGGGCCAGTCCTGTCTGAGATGACGGTGATGGTGACGCGGTCAGGAGCCCTGCGGCTCGCCGTGGCATTCCGGGTACGGCTTGCCCGAGGTGCACCAGCAGGGGGAGGTGGGGGAGGGGGGCCAGGGGGTGGCCTTGCCGCGGGCGGCGAGGGTGGTGGCGTACTCCGCCAGCAGGCTGGGAGAGGCCGGAGAGGTCTTCTCGGAGGCGGCGAAGGCCTCGTACGACGGGACGCTGGCGGTGACGATGCCGAGGTTGGTGGTGCCGGAGGCGGCCAGGGCGCGGAGGGACGACTCGATCTGCGCCAGGTGCTGCGCGTGCGACGGGTACTCCGCGGCGAGGGTCGGGTAGCTGGTCAGGAGCTCGGCCAGTTCGCGCTGGGGCCAGTGCAGGATCGCCACCGGGAAGGGGCGGGAGAGCGCGGCGCGGCGGTCGCCCAGTTCGGCGCGCAGGCGGGCGATCTCGGCGCGGAGCTCGGCCGGGTCGTCGGAGCCCAGGGCCCAGATGCGCTTCGGGTCGTGGAGCTCGTCCAGCGGGATCGGGCCGATGTGGCGGGTGTCCGCGACCATGTCCCAGTCGTCGTGCGGGCGCCCGAGGAGGCGGCGGACGCGGTGCCGGCCCGTGAGGAGGGCGGTGGTGGCCTGGGTGAGGGGGGTGTTCTCCGGGATGAGGAGGGCCGCCGCCTGGGTGAAGCACTCCTCCGAGGCGGTCAACTCGTCGTGGGCTTCGAGGGCTTCCGCGATCACCTCCCAGGGGGCCGGGTCTGCGGGGGCCGCCGTACGGATGCCCTGGATCAGCGCGCGGGCCTCGGCCTCGTGGCCGTACTCCCACAGGTTCGAGGCCTGGAGCGCCTTGATCAGGTGCGGGTCGTCGGGGTCGGAGGCGAGGAGTTGGTCGTAGAGCGCGCTTGCCCGTTCCCGTGCGTCGGCCAGTTCGAGGTGGGCCGCGGCCTGGAGGAGCAACGGCTCCTGGTCCTCGGGATAGCGGGTCGCCGTGCGGATGAGGCGCTCGGCTTCGGCGATGTGCTCGGCAGGCGTGTCGGGGCGCATGGTTCACACCGTACTGCTGCTGGTCAGTTGACGGGGGAGGTCTTAAGGTGCCGCCCGTGCGGGATCACATACCTGTGGTGGTGCAGGGGGGCGGTCGGCGGGGGCGCCGGGCCGGCCTCGCGGCGGTGCTGTGGGCGGCCGCCGAACTGGCCGTCACGGTGGGGGCGGTGGTGATGTTGCTGGTGGTGCACCAGATGTGGTGGACCAACCGGCAGGCGCTGGCGGGGGCGCGGGAGCAGGTCCGGGCGTTGGAGCGGGAGTGGGAAGCGCCCGCGGCGAGGCCGCGGCAGGAGCAGGAGCCGGAGCAGAAGCAGGAGTCACGGCAGGAGCCGGAGGAGCAGCCGGGGCAGGAGCCGGAGCCGGAACGGTCGGGTGTGCCTTCGGCGGCTCCGGCGGCTCCGGTCCGGGCGCCCGAGCGGGACCAGTCGTACGCCGTGCTGCGCATCCCGCGCCTCGGGCTGGTCGTGCCCGTCGCGCAGGGGATCGACAAGAAGGCCGTACTGGACAAGGGGTACGCCGGACACTACCCCGGGACCGCGCAGCCCGGCGCGGAGGGGAACTTCGCGCTGGCCGGGCACCGCAACACGCACGGGGAGCCGTTCCGGTACCTGAACCGGCTCAGGGCGGGGGACGAGGTGACGGTCGACGTGCGGGGGCAGCGGTACACGTACGTGGTGGGGCGGATCCTGCCCGAGACCACCGAGCGGGACACGGGCGTGGTCGCACCCGTGCCGCGCAGCGTGGTGAAGCCGGAGTACGGCTACAGCGCGCCCGGTGCGTACATCACGCTGACCACCTGCACGCCCGAGTACACGTCCAAGTACCGGCTGGTGGTGTGGGGGACGCTGAAACGGTGACGGAAGTCGGGAACACCGCCCCGAGCCGGTCCGTTGTGCGGGTACGGGAGTTCGTACGGGTGGGCCGGCAGCGGAAGGGGGTGGATGGCATGGTCGGGCGTTTCACCGGGATGTTCGTCACCCTGCTGCTGCTCGGAGGCTTCCTCGGGCTGCTGCTCGGGGAGAGCGGGCCGGCCGGTGTGGTGGTGGTCCTCGCGGCCGCCTTCGCGCTGGGCGCGGCCGCCTTGGCGGCAAGCCGGGTCCGGTCGGTGCCGCCGCATCGAATACGTACCGCGATCCGTGATCGCGAGCAGCGCACGGCGTTCCTGCCGCAGCGTGATCCCGACGCCTCGGGCCGGTCGCGGCCCCGGGCTCCAGGCCGCCTCGTCCCGACGGCCGCGTAGGGGCGCGCAATGCAGGGCGGGGCCTTTCGGTCCCGGCCGGTGGCACCGTTCTACCGTTCACTGATCACTGTCGTCGCCCCTCGCGGGTCGTCACGCCGAAATGCATCTCTTTCGACGTTTGACGAGACCCCTCGGAGGGCCCACGTGTCCGTTTTCACCCACCTTGTTGCCCAGTTGGGCCGGCTGTTGGAGCCGGTGCTGGCCGGGTCCGCGACCGCTGTGGCGATCGTGCTGTTCACCGTGCTCGTACGCCTCGCGCTGCATCCGCTGAGCCGTGTGGCCGTGCGCGGTGCCACGCCGGTGGCCGGCTGCCTGCCCGTGCTGTTGCAGCTGCCCGTGTTCTACGTGATGTACCGCGCGTTCTCCTCGGCGGAGGTCGGCGGGGCGGCCAACGAGCTGCTGGGCCACCGGCTGCTCGCCGCGCCCCTCGGGGACCGCTGGGCCGACGCGCTCGGGGCGGGCGGGGTGTTCGGGGCGCCGGGGCTGGTGTTTCTCGCGCTGTTCGCGGCGATCGCGGCAGTGGCGGCCTGGAGTGCGGTGCGCGGGCGCCGGACGGCGCTGGCCGCGGACGGCAAGGCCGGGGTCGGGGCGAAGGCCGTGGCCGGTGGGCGCGGGCTGTCGAGTGGGGCTGCGGGGGCGCTGACCGCCGAGCAGGAGGCGGCGATGCGGAAGCTGAGCGGTGTACTGCCGCTGCTCTCGTTCGGGACGCTGATCACCGCTGCCGTGGTGCCGCTCGCCGCAGGGCTCTACCTGCTGACCACCACCGCCTGGTCGGTCGCCGAGCGCGCCTGGCTGCAACGGGGCGCGGCGCACGGCTGAAGCAGGGCAGCCGGGGCCGGCTGGAGGGGCCGGCTGGAGGGGGGCGTTCCAGTCCGTGAACAGGGTCTTGCGGATTGGCCGGACTTCTTGGAGGATCGGCCAATCCTCCGATGGCCGCAACCCATCGTCCGGCCCGGGGCATGCCCAAGGGCCGACCACCCTCGACCACGGGAGAATGCCCATGAAGCTGCTGCGTGTCGGACCCGTCGGGTCGGAGCGCCCCGCGCTGCTCGACCAGGACGGAACCCTGCGGGACCTGTCCGGGCTGATCACGGATGTGGACGGCGCGCTGCTCGCCGACGACTCCGCCCTGTCCCGGGTACGGGACGCGGCGGCAGCGCCGGGGGACCTGCCCGCGCTCGACGCCGAAGGGCTGCGCGTGGGTGCTCCGGTCGGCCGCATCGGCAAGGTCGTGGGCATCGGCCTGAACTACTTCGGGCACGCCGCGGAGATCGGCGCCGAGCCGCCCGCCGAACCGATCCTGTTCCTCAAGGCACCGGACACGGTCGGCGGCCCGGACGACACCGTCCTCATCCCGCGCGGCAGCGTGAAGACGGACTGGGAGGCCGAGCTCGGCGTCGTCATCGGCGCCACCGCCCGGTACCTGTCCTCCGCCGCGGAAGGCCTGGCGCACGTGGGCGGGTACACGCTGGTCAACGACCTATCGGAGCGCGAGTTCCAGATAGAGCGCGGCGGTACCTGGGACAAGGGCAAGAACTGCGAGACCTTCACCCCGCTCGGCCCCTGGCTGGTCACCGCCGACGAGATCCCGGACCCGCAGGACCTCGGCGTCCGGCTCTGGGTCAACGGCGAACTCAAGCAGGACGGCAACACCTCGGACCAGATCTTCCCGGTCGGCGAGGTCGTCCGGTACCTGAGCCAGTTCATGACCCTGTACCCCGGTGACGTCATCGTCACCGGCACCCCGGCGGGCGTGGCCATGGGGCAGCCGGAGCCCAAGCCGTACCTCCGCGCCGGTGACGTCGTGGAGGTCGAGATCGACGGCCTCGGGCGTCAGCGCCAGGAGTTCAAGGGCGCGTGACCGGGCCGTCGGCCGGCCGGCGGTGCGGGAGGAGCGGACCCCCGGGGGGCGGCCCGCCCCTCCCGGCTGCCGGGCAGCGGCCCCGGACGGCCGGCTGCCGAGCGGCGGCTACGCCGCGTCGCCGAGGGCGAGCGTGACCGTGACGCCCTCGCGCGACGACCGGCGGGCCGCCTCCAGTACGGCCAGGCAGTGCGCCGCCTCACGCGCCGTCACCGGAGCCGGTCCGCCCTCGCGCAGCGCGGCGGCCACCGCCGCGTAGTACGCCGGGTAGTCGCCCGGCACGGTCGGCACCGGACTTCCGCCGCCGGTCAACGGAGATTCCCCGGCGCCCAGCCGGCCCCACAGGTGCTCGGGCTCCAGGCCCCACGCCCCGCCGTCCGCGCCCGGCCGCAGCCCTTCGCGCAGCGCCGCCTCCTGGGGGTCCAGGCCGTACTTGACCCAGCCGGCGCGCGAGCCGAGTACCCGAAAGCGCGGCCCGAGCTGGGCGGTGGTCGCGCTGACGTAGAGGTGCGAGCGGACGCCGCCCGCGTGGGTGATCGCGATGAAGGTGTCGTCGTCCGCCTCCGCGCCCGCGCGGCGCACGTCGGTCTCCGCGTAGACCCGTACGGCCGGGCCGAAGAGCACCAGCGCCTGGTCGACCACGTGGCTGCCGAGGTCGTACAGCAGCCCGCCGATCTCCTCCGGCGCCCCCGACTCCCGCCACCCGCCCTTGAGCTGCGGCCGCCAGCGCTCGAAGCGGGACTCGAAGCGCTGGACGTCGCCGAGTTCGCCGTCGGCCAGGAGCCGGCGCAGGGTGAGGAAGTCGTTGTCCCAGCGGCGGTTCTGGAAGACGGACAGGAAGGTGCCGGTCCGCTCGGCGAGCGCGGCGAGTTCCTCGGCCTCGGCGGCGGTGGCGGCCAGCGGCTTGTCCACGACCACGGGTACGCCGGCGGTGAGGGCGGCGGTGGCGAGCGGGACGTGCGTCTTGTTGGGGGAGGCGATGACCACGAGGTCGACGGGAGCGGCGCCGTCCGAGCCCTCCCAGAGCACGGCGGGGGACTCGGCGATCCGGACTCCGGGGTAGGCCTCGCGCGCCTGGGCCTGGCGGCCGGGGTCGGAGGTGACGACCGCGTCGAGGACGAGCCCTTCGGTGGCGGTGACCAGGGGGGCGTGGAAGACGGAACCGGCCAGTCCGTAGCCGACGAGTCCGACGCGGAGGGGGGAGGTGGCGTTCAGGGGCATGGGTCATACTTTGGCAACAGTGTTGCGTAAGTGCAAGGAGAGGCGGCGGGGTGAACCGGGGCAATCGGGACGGCGAGGGCCGGGGCGGGGTGAACCTGCCCGCGGTGCGCGGGCACAACGAGGCGCTGCTCCTGGGGTTGCTGCGGGGTGCGGGGCCCGGCGGGCTGGGCCGCGCCGACCTCGCGGTGCGTACGGGGCTGACCCCGCAGGCGGTCAGCAAGATCACGGCGCGGCTGGCGGCGGAGGGTCTGGTGGCGGAGGCCGGGCGGGGCGCGTCCACGGGCGGCAAGCCGCGGACGCTGCTGCGGCTGGTGCCGGACGCGGGGTACGCGGTGGGCGTGTACCTGGACCGCGACGAGCTGACGGCGGTACGGGTCGACCTGGCGGGGGACGTCGTCGCGCGGTGGCGCGGGGGGCTGGACCTGGGGGTGGGTGCGGCGCGGCCGGGCGGGGCGCGGCCGGAGGCGGCGGTGGAGGCGGTGCTACGGGGGGTCGCGCGGGTTTCCGGCCGGGGCGGGGCGGGGGCGCCGTTGCTCGGGGTGGGGGTCGCGGCGCCGGGTCCGCTGGACTGGCGGGACGGGGTACTGGGGCGGGTGACGGGGTTCCCGCAGTGGGAGGGGTTCCCGCTGCGGGAGGTGCTGGCGGGGCGGCTGGCGGCGGGGGCCCCGGTGGTGGTGGACAAGGACACCAACGCAGGGGTGGCCGCGGCGGCCGGACGGCACCCGGGCAATTGCGTGTACCTGCACGTCGGGACCGGCCTGGGGGCGGGGCTGCGGCTGGACGGTGCGGTGTTCCGGGGGCCGCGCTCGCTGGCGGGGGAGTTCGGGCACCAGGTGCTGGAGCTGGACGGGCCGCCGTGCCGGTGCGGGGGACGGGGGTGCGTGGAGGCGTTGTGCCTGGCGGCGCTGGAGCGGGGGGACCCGGCGGGGGCGGCGCGGGTACTGGGGGAGGGGGCGGCGAACGTGGTCGCGCTGCTGGATGTGGACCGGGTGCTGTTGGGCGGGCGGGTGGTGGAGGCCGAGCCGGGGGTGTTCGTGGAGGGGGTCCGGGCGGTGCTGGGGCGGCGGCGGGTGGGGGCGGCCGTTGCCCTGGCCGGGGCGGGGGTGGCGGAGGGGGCGGCGGAGCTGGTGCTGGGACCGGTGTTCGGTCGGGGGCGTTGACGGGGCACCGCTGCGCTGCGCGGCCCCGGCTGCGCCGGGCTTTGCGGGCCTCCGCCCCGCGGCCCGCGCCTCAAGCGCCGGCGGGGCTGGGTTTGGCCGGCGTGGGCTGGATGGTGCGGGCGCCCGCGCGGGTCTGGCTGCGGCACCGTTGCGCTGCGCGGCCCTGGCTGCGCCGGGCTTTGCGGGCCTCCGCCCCAGGCCCTGCGCCTCAAGCGCCGGCGGGGCTGGGTTTGGCCGGCGTGCGCTGTAGGGTGCGGCCTCCGCCCCAGGCCCTGCGCCTCAAGCGCCGGCGGGGCTGGGTTTGGGCGGCGTGGGCTGGATGGTGCGGGCGCCCGCGCGGGTCTGGCTGCGGCACCGGCTGCGCGGCCCCGGCTGCGCCGGGCTTTCTGGGTCCGCCCCAGGCCCTGCGCCTCAAGCGCCGGCGGGGCTGGGTTTGGCTGGCGTGGGCTGTAGGGTGCCGCCTCCGCCCCGCGGCCTGCGCCTCAAGCGCCGGCGGGGCTGAAATTGGCCGGGGACACCGCCCGCCTGAAGGGGGTGGCGTCCGATCAGGCGTAAAGGGGGGTTACCTGCGCGCCCCGGGATCGGGTGGGGTGGGCGGCGTGGGAGAGTGCGGGCGGGGGCGGGGTGATTGTCGCCTCGTCCGGTCATCGTCCGATCACCCCTGTTTCCGTCCGGCGAGCTGCGAAGGTCCTCCATGCGACTGCGCGAAGCCCTTGCCCCTCCCGCCCTGCTGGCCGCCGTGGTCCTCTCCCTCCTCGCACCCGGCCCCGCCACCGCCGACGTCGGCAACGGCTCCCTCCTCGCGACCGGCCCCGCCGCCGACGTCGGCAACGGCGGCGGGGCCCGCCCGGCCCCCGCGCCCGCGCTGCCCTCGCGCGCGAAGGCCACCTGCGGGGACGCCAAGAGCAGCGCCTTCCCCATCGGCGCCCGGATCCGCGGCGGGCCGGCCGTGTACCGCACCGGCGACGGCCCGCAGACCTGGTACCTGGACCTGACCAACACCACCTCCGGCGCCTGCACCGCCATCCACCCGGTCGTGGTCTTCACGGACAAGGCCCGCACCCTGCGCCCCGCCCACCTCCGGATGGACTTCGAGACCCCCGGCGGCCCCCGCCCCGTCACCCTGGAGCGCAGCGACCGCGACGAGATCATCGCCGTGTTCGACGGCGACGGAGGCGGCGGCGGTAGCGGCGGCGGTGGCGGCGGCGGTGGCGGCGAGGCCTTCCCCGGGTTCACCATCGGCGCCGGCGGCTCCCGTACCGTCCGCGTCTCGCTCGCCTTCTCCCCCGACGCCCCCCACGGCGAGGTCCTCGCCGACGCCGCCGTCGTCCAGCGCAAGGGTGACGACGGGGACTGGGTCGGCGAGGCGGGCGGCTACCGGTTCTCCGTCGAGGGGCCGCAGGACGACGAGGCCGGCGAGGCGGGCTCGCTCGCGCACACCGGTCCGCGCCCCTGGGTGGCCGCCGCGGCGGCCGTCGCCACCCTCGCGACCGGCGGCGCGCTGCTGCTCGGCGCCCGCAGGCTGCGCCCCCGCGCGGGAGGCTGACGTACACCTGGTCCACGTACAGTCCGAGGGTGGAACATCAGAGCCAGAGCCCGCCCCACCGCCCCGGTCAGGCCGTGCGGTCCGGCATCCCCGAGCACGGGCGCATCCCCAAGTACTACGCGGTCAAGGCCCGTATCTCCGTTCTGGTCGAGGAACTCGGAGAGGGCGGCCTGCTGCCCACCGAGCGTGATCTCGCCGAGCAGTACGAGGTCTCCCGCGAGACCGTCCGCCAGGCCCTGCGCGAGCTGCTGCTGGAGGGCCGGCTGCGCCGCTCCGGGCGCGGGACCGTCGTCGCCGGGCCCAAGCTGGAGCAGCCGCTGTCCCTCGCGAGCTACACCGAAGGCGTGCGCCGCCAGGGCCGCCGGCCGGGCCGTCACCTCATCGGGCTGGAGCGCTTCCCCTGCCCGCCCGAGCTGGCCCGCGGCATCGGCGCAGAGACCGGTGAGCCCGTCTGGCACCTGGAGCGCGTCCTGCTCGCCGATGACGAGCGGGTCGGCCTGGAGAGCACGTACCTGCGCGTCGCCCGCGCGCCCCGCCTCGACAGCGATTTCCAGCCGGACTCCTCCTTCTACGGATACCTCCGCGAGCGCCTCGGCATCTCGTTCGGCGACGCCGACGAGAAGCTGGAGACGGTCCTCGCGACCCCCCGCGAAGCCCTGTTGATCGGCACTCCCCCCGCCCTCCCCATGCTGCTCATCCACCGGTTCTCCCGGGACCAGGACGGCCGCCCGCTGGAGCGGGTGCGTTCGCTCTACCGTGGTGACCGGTTCAGCTTCACGACCCGTCTGCGTCCCGAGTAGCCTCGGCCATTCCGCCACCAGAACGAGCGAAAGGGACGTACTCATGTCACGGGAAGATAACGGGTCTAGTCCAAGCGTCGAGGCTTGTTCACCCGCACGCCACCACGCCGCCCCTCCCGGGCCACGGTCCGCCCGCACCGTGGACGGCGTGAGAGTCATAGTCGTCGGAGGCGGCGTGGTCGGCACCATGCACGCCTGGCAAGCAGTCGAACGCGGCCACGAGGTCGTCCAAATCGAACGGGAAGCCGAGGCCCGCGGCGCGTCCCTGCGCAATTTCGGCCAGATCTGGGTCAGCGGCCGCGCCGGGGGCGAGGAGCTCGACACCGCCCTGCGGGCCCGCGAGCTCTGGGAAGGGATCGGCGCGCGGGTGCCCGGCCTGGGCTTCCGCGCCATCGGCTCCCTGACCCCCGTCCGCAATTCCCGCGAACTCGCCGTCGCGGAAGCGGCGGTGGCCGGCCCGGACGCCGCCGCCCGCGGCTACAAGCTGGTCACCGCCGAGGAGGCCCGGGCGGTCAACCCGGCCCTGCGCGGCGCGTTCGAGGCCGCCCTGTGGTGCGAGCGGGACGCGGCCGTCGAGCCGCGCACCGCGCAGCTCCACCTGCGCGAGGCGCTGCGCGCCACCGGCCGGTACACCTTCCTGCCGGGACGCGAGGTGCGCGAGGTCGTGGGGACCGGCGCGGTCCGCGACGACCACGGCGACGTCCACCGCGGTGACGCCGTCGTCCTCGCCACCGGCGCCTGGCTGTCCGGCCTGGTCCGCGAGCTGGTCCCCGACCTGCCCGTGCGCCGCGTCCGCCTCCAGATGATGCAGACCGCCCCGCTCGGCGAGCCGCTGACCACCTCGGTCGCGGACGCCGACAGCTTCCGCTACTACCCGGCGTACCGGTCGCCGGCCCTCGACGCCCTCAACGCCGGGCAGGAGCAGGCGCCGGTCGCCGCCGCGCACAAGATGCAGCTGCTGATGGTCCAGCGCCAGGACGGCGGACTGACCATCGGCGACACCCACGAATACGAGCACCCGTTCGCGTTCGACACCGTCGAGGACCCCTACGAGCACCTCACCGGGGTGGTCGAGTCCTTCCTGGGGCGCCCGCTGCCCAGGATCCAGCGCCGCTGGGCGGGCGTGTACGCGCAGTGCACCGACACCACCCGCGTCGTCCACCGCCAGCAGGTCGCCGACGGCGTCTGGCTGGTGACCGGACCCGGCGGGCGCGGCATGACCTGCTCGCCCGCCATAGCCGAAACCACCGCGAACGAACTGGGCTGGTAGCCGACATGACCGACAAGACCACCGAGAACACCACCCCCGGGACCCGCAACCTGGTCGTCCTCGACATGGCCGGCACCACCGTCTCCGACGGCGGCCTCGTCGAGCGGGCCTTCGAGCGGGCCGCCGAGCGCCTAGGCGTCGAGCCCGGCAGCGCGGACCACGCCGCCAAGCTCCAGTACGTCCGCGACACCATGGGCGAGTCGAAGATCTCCGTCTTCCGCCACCTCTTCGGTACGGAGGACCTCGCCCAGCGCGCCAACTCCGCCTTCGAGGAGGCGTACGGGGAACTCGTCGACGGGGGCCTGATCGCCCCGGTCGCCGGCGCCCGCGCGGCCGTCGAGAAGCTCCGCGCCGACGGCCGCACCGTCGTACTGACCACCGGCTTCGCCCGGGTCACCCAGGACGCCATCCTCGACGCCCTCGGCTGGCGCGACCTGGCCGACCTCACCCTCTGCCCGGCCGACGCCGGCGGCCGCGGCCGCCCCTACCCCGACATGGTGCTGGCCGCGTTCCTGCGCACGGGCGCGGTGGCCGACGTACGGGAGACCGTGGTCGTGGGCGACACGGCGTACGACATGCTCAGCGGGGTCCGGGCCGGCGCCGGGATCGTGGCCGGCGTCCTCACCGGCGCCCACGGCCGCGAGGCGCTGACCGGCAACGGCGCGACCCACGTCCTCGGCTCCGTCGCCGAACTCCCGGCCCTGCTGGCGGAGTCGGCGTGAGCGGCATCCGCTTCGACGCGGTCTCGGTCGCCTACCACGGCACCACCGTCCTGGACCGGCTCGACCTCACCGTCGAGCCGGGCGAGGTGATGGCGCTGCTCGGTCCCTCCGGTTCGGGCAAGACCACGGCGCTGCGCGCGGTCGCCGGATTCGTGCGGCCCGTCTCCGGCCGGGTGCTGATCGGCGGCCGCGACGTCACCGGGCTGCCGCCGCACAAGCGCGGCATCGGCATGGTCGTCCAGCAGTACGCGCTGTTCCCGCACATGCGGGTGGACGAGAACGTCGCCTTCGGCCTCAAGGCGCAGAAGGCGCCCAAGGCCGGGATGGCCGGGCGGGTCGCCGAGGCCCTGGAGATGACGGGGATGGCCGCCTACGCGAAGCGCTATCCGCGCGAGCTCTCCGGAGGGCAGCAGCAGCGCGTCGCCATCGCCCGCGCCCTCGCCATCCGCCCCGGCGTCCTGCTGCTGGACGAGCCGCTGTCCGCGCTCGACGCGCAGCTGCGGTCCGGGATGCTCGCCGAACTGGCGCGGCTGCACCGCGAGCTGCCGGACGTCTCGATCCTGTACGTCACGCACGACCAGGTCGAGGCGCTGACCCTCGCCGACCGGATCGCGGTCATGGACCGGGCCCGGCTGCAGGACTGCGGCACCCCGCAGCAGCTGTACCGGACGCCGGGTACGGAGTTCACCGCCTCCTTCGTCGGCAACGCCAACCTGCTCCCGGTGACGGTGGCCGACGGCGGCGCGGTCTTCGAGGGGCACGCGCTGGAGCTCGACCGGGGTCTCGCCGCGCCCGGCGCGGGGGCCACCCTGTGCCTCCGGCCCCACCTGCTCGCCCTGGGCGAGGGCCCGAACGCGCTGCGCGGCACGATCACCGAGGTGCAGTGGCGGGGCTCGACGCACCGGCTGTACGTCGACATCGACGGCCACCGCGTCAAGGCGGACCTGCCGGAGCTGCGCGAGACCCCGGCGCTGGGCGACGAGGTGACCCTGCACTTCGAGCCCCGGGACGCGGTGCTGCTCTCGGCGGGGGTGTCCGGTGCCTGAGGTCACGGACAGCCGCCCGCCGGGCCCGGCGCCGACGGCGGCCGCCACACCGCCCGCGCCGGGGTCCGCCGCCACGCCAGCGGCGGCCCCGCTGCCCGCCCCGCGCGGGGCGGTCCCGGCCCGGGCCCCGCGCCCGCGCGGCGTGCCCGCCTGGGGGTGGTCCCTGCCGCCGCTCGCCGCGCTCGCGCTGGTCTTCCTGTACCCCCTCGCCCTGGTCGTCCAGCAGTCCTTCACCCCCGACAACGGCGGCGGCGCCCTCGACGCCTACTCCGCCGTCTTCGCCTCCACCGCCTTCCGCGAAGCGCTCGGCACCACCGTCTGGCTGGCCGCCGGCGCCACCGTCGGCTGCCTCGTCCTCGGCTTCGCCCTGGCGCTGGTCATCGCGTTCGTGCCCTTTCCCGGGGCGAAGGGGGTGGCCAAGTTCATCGACGTCTTCCTCTCCTTCCCCTCCTTCCTCATCACCCTCGCCCTCCTCTTCGTCTACGGCACCGCCGGTATGGCCAACGGGCTGTGGAGCGACGCCTTCTCCACCCCGGAGGGTCCGTTCCACTTCCTCACCACCCCCTGGGGCGTGCTGCTGGCCGAGATCACCTACTTCACGCCGTTCGTGATGCGCCCGCTGCTCGCCGCGTTCTCCCAACTGGACACGGCGCAGCTGGAGGTGGCCTCCTCGCTCGGCGCGCGTCCGGCCCGGATCATCCGCAAGGTGATCCTCCCCGAGGCCCGGCCGGCCCTCGCCGCGGGCGGCAGCCTCGTCCTCGTCATGTGCCTCAACGAGTTCGGGATCGTCCTGTTCACCGGCGCCAAGGACGTCACGACGCTCCCGATGCTCATCTACGGCAAGGCGATCCTCGAATCCGACTACGCGGGCGCCTGCGTGGTCGCCGTCGTCAACATCGCGATCTCCGTCGGCCTGTTCGGCCTCTACCGGGTGGTGAGCAAGCGTGCTGGTGCATAGCAAGGCGGGCCGCTGGGCCGCCTGGGGGCTGTTCGGCTGCCTCTTCCTTCCGATCTTCGCGCTGCCCCTGCTCGTCGTGGTGGCCGCCTCCTTCGCCACCCACTGGTCCGGCGCCTTCCCCTCCGGACCGACCACCCAGAACTACGCCTCCGCCGTGCAGGGCGAATCCCTCCAGGCGCTGACGGCCTCGCTGGTCACCGCCCTGGTCGCGAGCCTGCTCGCCCTCACCGTCGGCAGCTGGGCCGCACTGGCCGCCGCCGGGCTGGGCAAGCGCGGCAGGCGCTCGCTCGACGCGCTGTTCATGCTGCCGGTCGCCGTGCCGTCCGTCGTCGTGGGCCTGGCCGTGCTCGTCGCGTTCAGCAAGCCCCCGCTGCTGCTCAACGGCACGAGCTCCATCGTCATCCTGGCGCACACGATTCTTGTCACGGCGTTCGCCTATCAGTCGGTTTCGGCCGCCATCGTTCGTCTCGATCCCGCGTACGAGCAGGCGGCGGCCTCCCTGGGCGCCCGTCCCTCGTACGTCCTGTGGCGGGTCAAGCTCCCCCTGCTGCTGCCCTCCCTGACCGCGGCCGCCGGGCTCTGCTTCGCCCTGTCCATGGGTGAGCTGAGCGCCACGATGATGCTCTACCCGCCGGACTGGATGCCCCTCCCGGTCCGGATCTTCACCGCCACCGACCGCGGTTCGCTGTTCAGCGGCTCCGCGATCGCGGTGGTCCTCATGGCCGCCACCCTGCTGGTCCTGCTGGCCGTCTCCCGCGTCCGCACCAAGGCGTCCTACCGCTGAAGCCCCGCTCCAGACCACCAGACTCCCTTTCCCCGTAAGGAAGTTCCATGCCCAGCACCCGCATGCCCCTGCGCACCGCCGCCGCCGTCACCGGCAGCCTCGCCCTCGCCGCCTCCCTCACCGCCTGCGGCGGCGGATCCGCCTCCTCCGCCGCGGGCGCCGACAACGCGGAGAAGATCGTCACCGTCTACAGCGCCGACGGCCTCAAGAGCGACAAGGGCGACGGCTGGTACGACAAGGTCTTCGCCGACTTCACCAAGAAGACCGGCATCGAGGTCAAGTACGTCGAAGGCGGCTCGGGCGAGATGGTGCAGCGCGCCTTGCGCGAGAAGACCAACACCCAGGCGGACGTCCTCGTCACCCTGCCGCCCTTCATCCAGCAGGCCGACGGCAAGGGCCTGCTCCAGGCGTACAAGCCGCAGGGCTCCGACAAGGTCAACGGCGGCGACAAGGCCGCCGACGGCAAGTGGACCTCGGTGGTGAACAACTACTTCGGCTTCGTCCACAACAAGAAGGAGCTGACCGAGGCCCCCAAGACCTGGGAGGAACTGCTCGACGCCAAGTACAAGGGCAAGCTCCAGTACTCCACCCCGGGTGTCGCCGGCGACGGCACCGCCGTGCTCGTCAAGTCGATGCACGACTTCGGCGGCAAGGAGCCGGCGATGGAGTACCTGAAGAAGCTCCAGGCCAACAACGTCGGCCCGTCGTCCTCGACCAGCAAGCTCGCGCCCAAGACCGACAAGGGCGAGCTGCTCGTCGCCAACGGCGACGTCCAGATGAACTTCGCGCAGTCCAAGTCCATGCCGAACCTCGGTATCTGGTTCCCGGCCAAGGACGGCGGCAAGCCGACCACCTTCGCCCTCCCGTACGCGGCCGGTCTGGTCGACAAGGCCCCGCACACCGAGAACGGCAAGAAGCTCCTCGACTACCTGCTCGGCGAGGACGCCCAGAAGCTGGTCAGCGAGGTCGGCGGCGGCTTCCCGGCCCGTACCGACGTCAAGCCCACCGACGCCAACGCGGTCGAGCTCGCCAAGATCATGACCGGCGTCGAGGTCTTCGAGCCGGACTGGGCGGACATCGACAAGAACCTCTCGGGCTACGTCGACGCGTGGAAGTCGGCCACCGGCAGCTGAGCGGTCGCCTCCAAGTCACCTGTGACCGGCAAGGTGTCTTTTGGATAACGGGTCTGGACCGAAGCCGCGCCTTCGGTCCAGACCCGCCGCGTGTCCCCCGTGCATGCACCAGCCCTGCGCATCCACCACGACCACTCCCCGGAGGAGTACGTGCCCCCTGTCCTGTCCGGACGGACCCTCGCCGTGGCCGCCACCGCCACCGCCCTGCTCGGCACCGCACTCGTCACCGTCCCGGCCACGGCCGCCGTCTCCGGCGCCGCCACCACCGCCGCCGCCGCCGTCGCCACCACCGCCACCACCGACAAGGTCCTCGTCATCGGCCTCGACGGCGTGGTCCTCGACCGCCTCAAGGCCGCCAACGCCCCCAACCTGCAGGGTCTGATGAGCCAGGGCCTGACCGCACGCAGCACCCTGTACGCGAGCCCGATGGCCGCGACCTCCTCGGGCCCCGGCTGGTCCACCATCGCCACCGGCGTCTGGCCCGACAAGCACGGCGTGAAGGACAACACCTTCACCGGCAAGAACTACGCGGCCCACCCGGACTTCCTGACCCGCATCGAGAACGCCGACCCGGCGCTCAACACCTACGCCGCCGCCGACTGGGAGCCCCTCACCTCCACCGACCAGAACGGCCCGGTCTTCTCCGCCAAGATCGACAAGCGGCTCAGCCTCAAGGGCGACCGCGACGGCTACGGCAGCGAGGACCCCAAGATCGCCGACGCCGCCTCCGCCGAACTGCGCGACCAGAACCCCGACGCCGCCTTCGTCTACTTCGGCGAGGTCGACCACGCCGGGCACGCCTACGGCGCGGCCAGCCAGCAGTACCTCGACACCATCGCGCGCGTCGACACCCTGGTCGGCCGGCTGCTCACCGCCGTCCAGGCCCGCCCGACCTACGCCCGGGAGAACTGGAAGATCCTGGTCACCACCGACCACGGCCACACAGACGCCGGCGGCCACGGCGGCTCCACCCTCCAGGAGCGCGGCACCTTCGTCATCGCGAAGGGCGCCGGGATCCCGGCCGGTTCGGTACGCGACGACGTACGCCTCGTCGACGTCGCCGCCACCGCCCTCGCCCAGGTCGGGGTGAACCCCGGCCCCGCCGTCGACGGCATCCCCCTCAACGCCCCCGACGACAACGACCCCTTCGACACCCTGCGCCCCAAGCTCCAGGGCCGCGTGGACGAAACGGGCATTCCCGCTTCCACGAAGGGCTTCACCCACACCCCGCCGTCCGGCTGGGCCGTCGACAACTCCAAGATGGGCACGGGCGGCGTCACCGAGTGGGCCGGCTGGGCCTTCACCACCGACGAGTTCTGGACCCAGTCACAGCGCGACCAGTGGCGCGAGCTGAACGTCCGCTCCCGTGACGTGTTCGCCGTCGCCGACTCCGACGAGTGGGACGACAAGAGCCACACCGGCTCCTTCGACTCCACGCTGATCACCCCCAAGTGGCCGGTCACCGGCGGCCCGACCGGTTCCACGGTGAACCTCACCTACCGGACCCACTACCGCCACGAGGCCGGCCAGACCGCCCAGGTCCTGGTCTCCTACAACGGCGGTACGCCGGCGGTCGCCAAGAGCTACACCGCCGACGCCGTCGCGAAGGGCGAGTCCCTCACCCTCCAGGTCCCGGCCGGAGCCACCGACGTACAGGTCCGGTTCCGCTACAGCGGCACCAACAACTGGTACTGGACGGTCGACAACGTGAAGCTCGGCTGACGCCGGTCTCCCGCCGGTCTCCCGCCGGTCTCCCGCCGGTCTCCCGCCGGTCTCCGGCCGGTCTTCCGCCGATCTCCCCGTCCCGGTCCGGGCCGTGGACGCGCCCCGCGCCCACGGCCCGTTCCCGGTTAGGGTGGTACGGACCGGAGGCCCCCCGAGGTCAGAGGCACCGCAGAGCGGAGAACAGTCCCGTGGCAGAGCGCAAGCCGATCGAATCCTGGCTCACCGACATGGACGGAGTCCTCATCCACGAGGGGACCCCGATCCCCGGCGCCGATGCCTTCATCAAGCGGCTGCGCGAGTCCGGCAAGCCCTTCCTGGTCCTGACCAACAACTCCATCTACACCCCGCGCGACCTGCACGCCCGGCTCAACCGGATGGGCCTGCACGTCCCCGTCGAGAACATCTGGACCTCGGCGCTCGCCACCGCCAAGTTCCTCGACGACCAGCGCCCGGGCGGCACGGCCTACGTCATCGGCGAGGCCGGCCTGACCACCGCCCTGCACGACATCGGCTACATCCTGACCGACCACGAGCCGGACTACGTGGTCCTGGGCGAGACCCGTACGTACAGCTTCGAGGCGATGACCAAGGCCGTCCGCCTGATCAACGGCGGCGCCCGCTTCATCTGCACCAACCCGGACGAGACCGGCCCGTCCACCGAGGGTCCGCTGCCCGCCACCGGCGCCGTCGCCGCGCTGATCACCAAGGCCACCGGCAAGCAGCCGTACTTCGCGGGCAAGCCCAACCCGCTGATGATGCGGACGGGCCTGAACGCGATCGGCGCGCACTCCGAGAGCAGCGCCATGATCGGCGACCGGATGGACACCGACGTGCTCGCCGGCCTGGAAGCGGGCATGCAGACCTTCCTCGTCCTGACCGGCCTGACCACAGTCGAGGACACCGAGAAGTTCCCCTACCGCCCCACCAAGACGGTCGACTCCATCGCCGACCTGGTCGATCTCGTCTAGCTCCGGTACCTACGGCTGGGGCGTACGGCTGACTCGTACGGTCCAAGGGCGCGCCGCTCCGGATGCGGAGCGGCGCGCCGCGCGTGAATCTCCTTGTTGAGGAGGTTCACCATGCGCAGTGCTCTGATCGCTCTCCGTGCCACCGGGGTGGCCGTCGCCCTGACCGCCCTCGGCGCGGTGACCGCGCCCGCAGCCGTCGCCGAGGACTGGGGCCGCGGCGGCGTCTCGGTCAGGCCGGATCCGGCCGAGCCCGGCGACCTGGTCAAGCTGGAGGTGCGGGGCTGCGACGGCGGCTGGGCGTCGGCCAGGTCCTCCGTGTTCGTGTCCGAGGTCCACCTGTCCGCCGGGCACGACGACCGCCGCGTCCTGTGGGGTGACGCGCTCATCGCCACGCACGCCCGGCCGGGCTCGCACGAGATCCGGGTCAAGTGTGACGGCCGCGACGACCGGGTCAGCGGCTCCGTCCGGATCCGGGAGGGGCACCACCCCGACCCGCACCACTCGCCCGTCCGGCCGGTCCACGCGGGCGGTGGCGCGATGGCCGCCGAGGTGGCCAGGACGACCGAGCTGGCGGCCGCGCCCGCGAAGAAGAACCACGGCGGCGACGGCCCGGGGCTGCCCCAGACGGTGATCGGCGCCGTCCTCGCCGCCGTGGCCACCCTCGCCGTCGCGGGCAGGGCGCTGGCGCTGCGCCGTCGTCGCGGCAGCGAGTGAGGGCCTGCCGGTGAACGAGGAGCCCCGCGGCTCCGGCGGCTCCCGCCTGCTGACGTTCGCCGCGTGGACCGTGCTGGTGCTCGGGCTGTGGCTGTGGGGGCGGGAGATCACCGGGGTTCCCGTGCCGCCCGGGGGGCAGGCCGGCGGCGCCGGGACCGCGGCTCCCGGCCTGCCCGTGGCCCACGCCCCGCTGGCGGCGGCCCCGCCGGCGCGGCTCGACGTACCGTCCCTGGGCATCCAGGCGCCGGTGATCTCGCGCGGCCTGGACCGCGAGGGGGCGATCGAGCCGCCCCCGTACGAGAACCCGGGCACGGTCGGCTGGTGGAGCGGCGGCACCCAGCCGGGCAAGGCCGGTACCGCCCTGCTGATCGGCCACGTGGACACGCGGTCGAAGCCGGCGGTGTTCTACGGGCTGAGCACGGCGCAGCGGGGGGACAAGGTCGGCGTGGTCCGGGCGGACGGGTCGGTGGCCGAGTTCACGGTCGAGGAGGTACGGGTCTACGAGCGCGCGGGCTTCGACCCCCAGAAGGCGTACGGCCCGAAGGTGCCGGGCCGCGCCGAGCTGCGGCTGGTGACCTGCGGCGGAACGTACGACAAGACGGCCAAGCAGTACTCGGCGAACGTGGTGGTCGCCGCCTACCTGACGGGCGTGCGGGCCAGGGCCGGTACGCCCGTATGAGGGACGGGAACGAAGAAACCCCCGCAGCTTTCGCTGCGGGGGTTTCTCCCGTCTGTGCGCCGCCAGGGACTCGAACCCCGGACCCGCTGATTAAGAGTCAGCTGCTCTAACCAACTGAGCTAGCGGCGCTTGCTGACAGGGAAAACTCTACCCCACCTGCGGGGGTGCTCAGGACCAGCCGCGCCCGCGTTGTCCGATTAACCCATGTTTGAGGGGTTTGTCGTGCACGATATGTCTGGGCCGAGCCGAATCTGATGCCCCGCCAGATGCGTGCCCGGCCGGACGAGTGGACGAGCAAGGGGAGTGGACGGAACGCATGACGACGCAGCCTCCGATGCAGGTGCAGATGGCGCCATCGATGCCGATGCCGGTCTTCGAGGAGTACGAGCCCGCGGGCGACTGTGGCTGCCCGGGCTGCGTGCACCGGCGGCGCACCCTCGCCCGCGGGCGGGCCATACCGCTCCGGGACGGCGGGCACCCCGCCGCGCGCGGCGCGCGCCGCGCGCTGGTACTGGCCACGGCGGCCGGTGTGGTGCTGAGCGGCGGCGGCGCGACCGCCGTGGCGACGGCCCGCCCCACCCCGGGCCCGGGCCCGGCGCAGCCGACGCCGCCGGGGCCCGTGAAGCCGGACGGGCCGGGGTCCCCGCAGGGCGGCCGGGCGCCGCTGCACGGGCCGAAGGGATCGCCGGCCAAGCCGCCGGGCCTGCCGGGGGCGCCCACGGCGGTGCGCCGGATCGACCGGTCGACGATCATCAACCGGGCCAAGGTGTGGCTGGACGAGCAGGTTCCGTACAGCATGAACGACTACTGGTCGGACGGATACCGGCAGGACTGCTCGGGCTTCGTCTCCATGGCCTGGAACCTCGGTACGAATGAATGGACCGGCAGCCTCGACAAGTTCGCGAAGAAGATCACCAAGGAGGAGTTGCTGCCGGGGGACGTGCTCCTCTTCCACAACCCCTCCGACCCGAACAACGGCTCGCACGTCACCCTCTTCGGCGGCTGGGTCGACGAGACGCGCACGCACTACATCGCCTACGAGCAGACGCGCCCGACGACGCGCAGGCTGGCGACGCCGTTCGGGTACTGGAGCAACGCGACCAAGTACCTCCCGTACCGCTTCACCGGGGTGACCGGCGGGTTGGTGCCGGACGGCCCCGGGACGGACCCGAAGCCGGCGGTTCCGTCCGCCTTCCCCGGAGCGAAGATGTTCGGGCCGGGCGCCGACAACCAGTACGTGGCGCGGCTGGGCCGGATGCTGATCGACCGGGGCGGGCGCCGCTTCTACCCCAAGGGCCCGAGTACGAAGTGGAGCGAGTCCGACCGGCTGGCCACCCAGGCCTTCCAGACGGCCCAGGGCTGGACGGGAGCCGAGGCCGACGGCATCCCGGGCGCGCACACCTGGCGGCTGCTGGTCGAGGGCCAGGGCAACGACATCGTGCCCACGCCGGACGCCGCGCCGGGCCCGGGCGGCCACCCGGCGTACCCGGGCCCGGCGGCCTTCCGGCCGGGGCAGTCCGGCCCGGCCGTCGCCGCCCTCGGCCGCCGGCTGGTGGCGAAGGGGTTCGGCAAGCACTACACCTCCGGCCCGGGTTCCGTCTGGAGCGAGGCCGACCGCCGCAACGTCGAGGCGTTCCAGCGCGCGCAGGGCTGGCGCGGGGCCTCGGCCAACGGCTATCCGGGCCCGGAAACCTGGCGCCGGCTGTTCGCATGACGGAGGCAACCATGTACCCCACGCGCACCACGACCACGACGGGCACCTTCACCGTCCCCCCGTCGCGCCCCGGCCGACCCCCCCGCCCGGGCCGCTGGACCACCCGCTTCCGCCCCACCCCGGCCCCGGCCCCGATCCCGGCCCACCCGGAGGCGCCTTGGCCGGTGGCCCCGGGTGAGGCCGGGGCGGCCCCGGTCCCGGCTCCGGCCGAAGCCCCGCTCCCGGACCCGGCCCGTACGGAGGCCACGCCTTGGGCGGCCCCGGGCAAGGCCGGCGGGGCGGCCCCGATCGCGGCTCCGGCCGAAGCCCCGCTCCCGGACCCGGCCCGTACGGAGGCCACGCCTTGGGCGGCCCCGGGTAAAGCCGGCGGGGCGGCCCCGGTCCCGGCTCCGGCCGAAGCCCCGCTCCCGGACCCGGCCCCGGGCGAAGGGTCGGCTGCCGAGCCGACCGTGCCCCGTTCCCCCGTCCGCGGGGTGGCCGCAGCCCGGGCGGAGACCTCGGCGTGGCCTCCGCCTCCGCCCCCGGCCTCGGTACCCCACCCGAGCCTGACGCCGGCGGCAGCCCCCGGCGCGGACCCGGCGCGGCCGAACGAGTCCTCCGCCCGCCCTGCGACGCCGCAGGCGGTGTCGGTGGCGGAGCCGGGCGCGTCCCCGTACTCGGCCGCCGTCCCGGGCGAGGCCGCGGCCCGGAACGCGGGGACCCCTGCGACGGTGCCGCCGTCCACCGCCCGGTCGGCACCCTCGGTGGCTCCGGATCAGGCGCCGGAGCCGGCTGCGGCTCACCTCCCGACCCGGGACCCGAACCCGGCGGGCCCCGGCGGAACTCCCGCGACGGTCCCGGGCCCGACTCCGCCTGGGTCCCCGGCCCCACCTGTGGCCCCGTACCTGAGTTCCGCTCCCGCAGCGGCGGCCTCCGCCCCGCAGCCGGGCCAGTCCTCCGCCCGGGCGTCGGCCCCGTACGCCGCGCCGACGGTTGCCGCGGCTGCGGGCCCGGAACCCGCCCGGACGGCCGCTTCCGCTGCGGCTCAGGCTCCGGCCCCGGACATGTACACGGCTCGCCCGACGGCCTCCGGCCCGCAGCTGGGCCAGTCCTCTGCCCGGACGGCAGCCCCGTTCTCGGTGGCGCCCCCGGGCGCGGCGGCATCAGCGGCGGCTCCGGTCTCGGACGTGAGCGCGGCCCGTGCGGCGGCCTCCGGACCCGGCCAGGTCCCGGCTCCGCAGCCGAGCCGGTCCTCTGCCTGGACGGCAGCCCCGGACGCCGCTCCGGCACCCGCCCGGCCGGCGGCCTCGCCTCAGGTCCCGGCCTCGGGTGCGGACTTGAGCTCCGCCCGCGCGGCGACCTCCGCCGGGACGGCGGCCCCGGCCGCGACCTCGTCCCTCGCCTCGACGGTGGCTCCGTCTCAGGTCCCGGCCTCGGCCGCGGTCTCGGACCTGGGCGCGGCCCGCGCGGCGGCATCCGCCCCGAGCCGGTCCTCGGCCCGGCCCGAGGTCCCGTACGCCGCTGCCGCTCCGGCACCCGGCCGGGCGGCGGCTTCCGCTGCGTTCCCGGGCGGGGCCCCGGCAGCCGGTTCGCCTCAGGGCCGGGCCTCCGACGTGGGCGCGGGCCCTACGGCGGCTTCCGCCCCGGGCCAGGTCTCGGCTCCGCAGGAGAGCCGGTCCCCGGCGCTGACAGCGTCCCCGTACGCCGCTTCGGCCGCGGCTCCGGCACCCGGCCGGACCGCAGCCTCCGCTGCGGTCCCGGGTGACGCCTCGTACGCAGCTTCGCCGCAGGGCCGGCCCTCGGATGCGGGCCGCGACGTGAGCGCGGGCCGCGCAGCCGTCTCCGGCCCGGGCCAGGTCTCGGCTCCGCCGGCGAGCGGGTCCTCTCCCTGGACGGCAGCCCAGGTCTCCGGGGTGGCTCCGGCCGCGAACTCGTACCCCGCCTCGGCGGTGGCTTCGCCTCAGCTCTCGGCCCCGGACACGGCCCGCGCAGCGGCCCCGGGCCCGCAGTCGAGCCAGTCCGCTGCCCGGTCGGCCGCTTCGTACTCGGTACCGGCCCCGGGCGGGGCCGGTACGGCGGCCCCCGGCCCGCAGCCGAGCCGGCCCTCCGGCCGGTCGGCGGCTCCGTACGCCGCGCCCGCATCTGTTTCGGCTGCGGCCGCCGACCCCGCCTCGGCGGTGGCTTCGCCTCAGGCTCCGGCCCCGGATGCGGGTCCGGACCTGAGCGCGGCCCGTGCAGCGGTGTCCGGCCCGGGCCACGCCTCGGCGACGCAGGCGAGCGGGCCCTCTCCCCGGGCGGCCGCCCCCGGCTCGGCCGCCACCTCGGTGGCGGCCCCGGATGCAGCCCCCGCCCCGGACGCCCCGGGCGCGGCCCGTGACGGTGGGGCCGTGCGGGTGCCGGTGCCGGGCGATGGCGAGCGGCACGACCGGCCCGCCGGGTCGTCGGAGCCGGTGCTCACCGCGGTGGGCGGGTCGGGACCGGTCCCCGAGGCCCCGGACGGAAGCCATGCCGGGGCCGAGGACCCGCGTCGGCACCCGGACGGGATCCGGGCCCCCGGGGCCGAGGACCCGCGTCGGCACCTGGACGCGATCCGGGCCCCCGGGGCCGAGGACCCGCGTCAGCACCCGGAGGTCCCGGCCGCCGGGGCCGAGGGCTTGCGTTCGCACCCGGCCGAGGACCCGCGTCGGCACCCGGACGGGGTCCGGGCCCCCGGGGCCGAGGACCCGCGTCGGCACGCGGAGGGGGTCCCGGCTGCCGGGGCCGAGGGCTTGCGTTCGCACCCGGCAGAGGACCCGCGTCGGCACCCGGACGGGATCCGGGCCCCCGGGGCCGAGCAGCCGCGTCCGCACCCCGACGGGGTCCCGGCCGCCGAGGTCAGCGATGGGATTCCGGCCGCCCGGGTCCAGGGGGAGGACGGGGCCGGCCCGCGGCAGGGGATCGTCGCCGAGCTCGTCGGCCGGGCCGTCGCCCGCGTCATCAGCCCCGGGGACGAGGGCGAACGCGACGACACCCGCCGCCCCGCCGCCACCGAGGTCCCCGTGCACCTGCCGTTCCTCGGCCGGGGCCGGCCGCCGCTGCCCGCCCCGCAGCCCCGGCCGCAGCCCCCCGCGCGCCCGGCCAAGCCGGATGCCGCCGACCGCCGCGTCCCCCGCGGGGACGACGGCCTGCGTGAGCACCGCGGCCCCGTCCTGCCCGGCTGGGTCGCCGTCGGCACCGGCGCCCTCGCCCTCACCGGCTGCGCGGCAGTGCTCTGGCGGGCCGGCGCCGTCCCCGACGTCCTCGCCGTCGCCTTCGGGTTGGCCCCCCGCCCCTACCACGGGCTGCCCGCCACCTCCTGGCCCCCGCTCGCCTTCCTCGGCGTCGTCGCCCTGCTCGCCCTCGGCGGACTCGGCCGCGCCAAGACCGGTCACGCCTGGGTGCTCACCCTCTTCGGCCGCTACCGCGGCACCGTCCGGCGGACCGGGCTCACCTGGGTCAGCCCGCTCCTGCTGCGCCGCCGGGTCGACGTCCGGCTGCGCCACTGGCGCAGCGAGCCGATGCCCGCCGTCGACGCCGGCGGCCTCGCGCTCCAGGCCGTCGTCCAGGTGGTCTGGCAGGTCAAGGACACCGCCCGGGCGGCCCTCGCCGTCGCCGACCACACCGCGTACCTCTCCGAGCAGGTGGAATCGGCCATGGCCCGGGTCCTGTCCCGGCTCCCCGCCGACGCCTTCCACGAGGACGCCCCCACCCTGCGCGACGCCGAGGCAGTCGGCGACGCGCTGACCCGGATGGTGGCGGCCGAAACCGAGGCCGTCGGGATCGAGGTGTTCTCCGCCCAGCCCACCCGCATCGAGTACGCCCCCGAGGTCGCCCAGGCGATGCGCCGCCGCCGGATCGCGGCCATCGACGCCAAGCACCGGGATACCGTCCTGACCTCGGTCGTCGACGCCGTCGACGACACCGTCCACCGGCTCACCTCGCGCGGCATCGTCGAGCTCGACGACTACGAGCGCAAGGCCCTGGTGAAGGACCTGACCGTCGCCTTCTACACCGGGCGCGCGGACCAGTAGCCGCACGGAAGGCAGGGGAACGGGTGGCCGGTCACGACCGGACCACCCGTTTTCCCGTTGGTATGGACATGGCCAACTCCCGTCAATAACCTGAACTTGGTCTAGACCTGAATGTCATCCCCACCGCGTGCGCACGCTCTCCCGGCTGACTCCCCCCCACGTCCAAGGAGCATCATGCGTCTCCTCCGCATGCCCAAACGGTCCGCCGCCGCGCTCGGTCTCGGCGTCCTGGCCACCGTCACCCTCACCGGCGCCCCCACCGCCAGCGGTCACGGCTACACCGACACCCCCATCAGCCGCCAGAAGCTCTGCGCCAACAAGACCGTCCCCGACTGCGGCCCCATCCAGTGGGAGCCGCAGAGCGTCGAGGGCTACAAGGGCTTCCCGGCGGCCGGCCCCGCCGACGGCCAGATCTGCTCCGGCGGCCACAGCGAGTTCGCCCAGCTCGACGACCCGCGCGGCGGCACCTGGCCCGCCACCAGCGTGACCAGCGGCCAGAGCTACTCCTTCCGGTGGCAGTTCACCGCCAACCACTCCACCACCGACTTCAAGTACTACGTCACCAAGAACGGCTGGGACCCGAAGAAGCCCCTCACCCGGGCCGCCCTCGACCCCCAGCCCTTCCTCACCGTCGCCTACAACGGCGCCCGCCCCGCCATGACCACCGTCCATCAGGGCACCATGCCGGCCGGGAAGACCGGCCGCCACATGATCTTGGCGGTCTGGACCGTGAACGACACCCCGATGGCCTTCTACGCCTGCTCCGACGTTCAATTCTGACGCAACGTCAGCTAACCTCCGGCGGCATGCGGACGACACCCGAAACCGTCGCGGAGCTCATAGCGCGCCAATGGGGCGACCATCGGCCCGGGCTGAAGTACGAGCACACCGTCCTCACCCACCACCAGAGCGCCCAGCAGGCCGCCGCGCGCGCCGCGCTGCTCGTCGACCTCCTGCCGCCGGGGGCCGAGCCGCACATCGGGGTGCTGCTCGACAACACCCCCGAGTTCCCCTTCTGGCTCGGCGCGGCGGCCCTCGCGGGGGCCGCCGTCGCCGGGATCAATCCCACCCGGCGCGGCCCCGAGCTGGCCCGCGACATCCTGCACACCGACTGCCGGATCCTGGTCACCGAGCCCGCCCATCTACCGCTGCTGCGCGGCCTCGACCTGCCCGGCGTACGGATCCTGGTCACCGGCGGCGAGGAGTACGCCGGACTCCTCGCCCCCTTCGCCGCGGCCGCCCCCGGTGACGCGGTCCTCGGTGGCGGCCCGGGACCCGGCTCCCGCCTCCTCCTCTACTTCACCTCCGGCTCCACCGGCGCCCCCAAGGCGGCCCTGTGCAGCCAGGGCCGGCTCGCCGCCGCAGGCGCCTCCCTGGCCCGCACCTTCCGGGTCACCCCGGACGACGTCCACTACGTGTGCATGCCGCTCTTCCACGGCAACGCCGTCATCGCCGACTGGCTGCCCGCCCTGGCCGGCGGCGCCTCGGTCGCGCTGCGCCGCCGCTTTTCGGCCACCGCCTTCCTGGACGACGTACGGGCGTACGGGGCGACGTACTTCACCTACGTCGGCCGGGCCGTCCAGTACCTCCTCGCCACCGAACCCCGCCCCGACGACCGCGACCACCCCTTGCGCGTGGGCTTCGGCACCGAAGCCGGCGCGGTCGACGCCGCCCGCTTCGCCGAGCGGTTCGGGGTCCGGCTGGTGGAGGGGTACGGGGCGACGGAAGGCGGCGCCTCCGTCCAGCGGACCCCGGACACCCCGGCGGCCGCGCTGGGCCGGGCCGCGCCCGGCGACGACCTCGCCGTCATCGACCCGGAGACGGGCCGGGAGTGCCCGCCGGCCCGACTGGACGGACGGGGCCGCCTCCTCAACGGGGAGCAGGCCATAGGCGAGCTGGTCAACCGGGGCCGCAGCCTGTTCGAGGGCTACTGGCGCAACCCCGAGGCGGAGGCGGCCCGCACCCGCGAGGGCTGGTACTGGACCGGGGACCTCTTCTTCCGGGACCCCGAGGGCTTCCTCTACTTCGCGGGCCGCACCGACGACCGGCTGCGGGTCGACAGCGAGAACCTGGCCGCGGCGGTGATCGAGAACGTCCTGGCCCGCTGGTCCGACGCCTCGGCGGTCGCCGTGTACGCGGTCCCGGACGAGGTCGCGGGGGACCAGGTGATGGCGGCCGTCGCCCTGCGCGAAGGCGCGTCCTTCGACCCGCGGGCCTTCGCGGCCTTCCTCGCGGCCCAGCCCGATCTCGGGACGAAGATGGCCCCGCGCTACGTACGGGTCCTCGACGCCCTGCCGGTGACGGCCACGAACAAGATCCACCGGGTGGCCCTGCGCCGGGCCGGCTTCCGCGTCCCCGAACCGGTCTGGTGGCGCCCGCCGGGCACCGGCGCATACCGCCGCCTGGACGCGGAGGACCTGCACGCGCTGCTGGCGGCGTACGGGGCCCAGGGCCGCCGCGACCTGCTGGACCGCTGAGGCAACCGGCCGGGCCGGGTGCCCGTCTTCGATGCGGAGGGGGTGCGATGAACACGAAGACGACGGCCGCCGTCGCCCGGTCGGTGGCGGCCGGGGCCCTGTGCGCGCTGCTCGCCGGGTGCGGCACGCAGGTCGCGGGCCGGTCGGCCGCCCCGCCGGCCGCCGTCCCGGCCCCGCCCAGCTGCGCACCGAACCTCCCCACCGAGGAGGAGACGGGCGGTCCGCCGAACCTCCCCACCGAGGAGGAGACGGGCGGTCCGCCGAACCCGCCCACCGGGGAAGAGACGGGAAGCACCCCGAACGTCCCGACGGAAGAGGAGACCGGCACCGGCCCGAACGTCCCTACCGAGGAGGACCCGGGCCCGCCGAACCCGCCGACGGTCCCGCCCACCGACCAGGACGACGGGGTGCCCGGGCCGCCCACCGACGGTGCGCCGCCCTGCCAGGTGGTCGACGGCTGGTACGACATGACCCGCGAGTTCAACGAGTACTACGCCCGCCACCGCACGGACGAGGACGTCTTCATGCCCGCGGGCAGCGTCACCCGGGTGCGGATCCGCAAGGCGGCCGGGACCAACGAGGCGTGGATCACGTTCGCCACCGGAGCGGTCGGCAAGGGCGAGGGCGAGGACGCCCGGCGGGTCGCCCGGGTCTTCGGCGCCTGGCGGCGGGAGGTCTTCGGGGACCGGGGCACGGTCGGGGTGCGGACGGAGCAGGATGTGAAGGTCACCACGTCCTGGTGATCGCCGGCGGCCCGGAACCGGTTTTGAGCACCCCTGGGGACCAGGTAGTATTTTCTCTGTCAGGCGCCGCTAGCTCAGTTGGTTAGAGCAGCTGACTCTTAATCAGCGGGTCCGGGGTTCGAGTCCCTGGCGGCGCACCTGTACTTCGGGCGGTTACCGGTTCACGGTAACCGCCCGAAGTGTTTCCGGCCTTGAAATCCCGTCCCCCCCGTCGCACCGTTCTCACAGCGTCAGCGACAGCAGCAGCGGCGCGGCCTTCCGGTTCAGCGCGTCCGCGGCGGCCCGCAGCCGGTGCGCGTGCTCGACCGGCATGGACAGGGCCAGGCAGCCGACGGAGGCGCCGGCGGTGATCGGGACCGCCGCGCAGACCGTGCCGACCGCGTACTCCTGGAGGTCGAGCACCGGTACGGTGGCCGGCTGGCTGTCGAGCTTCGAGAACAGGATCCGCTCGTTCACGATGGTCTTCGACGTGAGCCGGGCGATCTTGTGCCGGGCCAGGTGGTCGCGGCGCCCGTTCTGGTCGAGCTGGGTGAGCAGGCACTTGCCGACCGCGCTGGCGTGCGCCGCCGAGCGGAAATCGACCCACTCGTGCACCTTCGGGGTGCGCGGGCTGTCGGCGAACTGCGTGATGCGGACCTCGCCGTCGACGTACCGGCTGATGTAGACCGCCGCGCCGACCGAGTCCCGCAGCCGGTCCAGGGTTTCCTGGAGCTTCTCCTGCAGCGCCTGTTTCCGGTCGGTCCCCGAGCCGAGCAGGACCAGCGAGTCCCCTATGGCGTAGGCGCCGTCGGACACCTGCAGGACGTATCCCTCCCGGCGCAGCATGAGGAGCATCGGCGCGAGATGGGCCGCGGGCAGGCCGGTCTCACGCGCGATCTGCGCGTCCGTCACACCACCGGTGTGCCGGGCGATCGTTTCGAGTACGCGAAGTGCGTACTGCACCGAGTGGAACGGCGCGGTCGGCTCGGGCTTCAGCGCCACGGTTTCCCCCTACCAGGTTGTTACCGCTTGCCCTACCACGATAGCCATCAAGAGGCCCATCCGGAGCGCCTGTTGATGAGATTGATGGCTCAATCAAGTCGCTCCGCCAGCAGGTACCCCTCTGGCATATGCCTGGGGCATTGACATCCTTCCGGTCTGCCGGGAATGCTCCGCCCCGGCCCATGGTTCGACTTCTTCGTACGGACGTACAGGAGAGCGGCATGGGACGGGAGCGACGATGAACGACGCCGGGGACGCCGGGGACGCCGGAACGGGCGTGGATGCGGCCGGGGGCCCGAACGTGAGTACGGGGACGGGGTCCGGCGTACGAGGGGGCGCGGGCGCGGAAACCGGCGCGGCCCCGGCGGACGCCGTCCGCGGGGTGGCCCGGGGCCGGGCGCCGGTGCCACTGTCGGTGCTGGACCTGGTCACCGTCGGGGCGGGCAGCACCGCGCACGAGTCGCTGCGCACCAGCGTGGCGATCTCCCGGCTGGCGGAGTCGCGCGGCTACCACCGCCACTGGGTCGCCGAACACCACTCCATGCCCGGGGTGGCCAGCTCCTCCCCGGCGGTGATCCTGGCCCACCTCGCCGCGCACACCTCCCGGATCCGGCTCGGATCGGGCGGCGTCATGCTGCCCAACCACGCCCCGCTGGCCGTCGCCGAGCAATTCGGCACCCTGGAGGCCTTCGCCCCGGGCCGGATCGACCTCGGCCTCGGCCGCGCCCCCGGAACCGACCCCGGTACGGCGGCCGCGCTGCGCGGGCCCGCGCGGGCGGAAGAGGCGCACGACGAGTTCCCGCGCCGCCTGGGGGAGCTGATCCGCTTCCTCGACGACAGCTTCCCCGACGGGCACCCGTACGCCCGGGTGCACGCCGTACCCGGACCGGTCCAGGGCCCCGCCGGGCGGCCGCCGGTGTGGCTGCTCGGTTCCTCCGGGTTCAGCGCCCGGCTCGCCGGCGAGCTGGGCCTGCCCTTCGCGTACGCCCACCACTTCTCGGCGGCCGGGACGCTGCCCGCGCTCGACCTGTACCGGCAGAGCTTCCGCCCCTCGGCGGTGCTGGACGCCCCCTACGCCGTCATCGGGGTCTCGGCGCTGGCCGCGGACACCGGGCAGGAGGCGCGGGCCCAGGTGCTCACGGGCGCGCTGTCGATGCTCCGGCTGCGCTCCGGCCGGCCCGGTCTCGTCCCGACGCCCGAGGAGGCGGCCGCGTACCCCTTCTCCCCGCTGGAGCGGGAGTTCGTCGACGGCTGGATGGCGAACATCGTCCACGGCACGCCCGAGGAGGTCCGCTCCGGGCTCGACGCGCTGGTCGCGCGGACGGGGGCGGACGAGCTGATGCTGACGGCCAACGCCCATGGCGGAGCGGTCCGGTTGCGCTCCTACGCGCTCGTAGCAGATGCGTACGGGATGCCGGTGGAGGGATCGCTTCCGGCTTGAGCGGAGGTGAACGGGGTTCGGCTGGTTCATTGCGGAAACCTTGCCGGAGTGTGGCTTAGGGGAGGCTTAAACCGCTCGTCACCTGGGGTGGCGGGCGGTTTCTGATGTGCGCTCAGGTCTCTGACGAGCGGATTTGACCGGCGAGTGGTCTAGTCCTTCTTTGGTCCAAACCATTGACTGGGGTACGAAGTGATCGCTATCACTTCTCTCACCCGAAGCTGACGCATCCCCTCCCACCCCCACGGAGTCAGTTCATGCACATCCGTAAACCCCTCATCGCGGCCGCCGCCACGGCCGCGCTGGCAGCCGGAGCGCTGGCCGCCTTCGCGGGAATCGGCACCGCACAGGCCGCGGGCACCGCCACCGCCGCCACGGCCGCGGGCAACGTCAAGATCGCCTACTACGACCAGTGGAGCGTGTACGGGAACGCCTTCTACCCCAAGCACCTCGACACCCGTGGCATAGCGGGCAAGCTCGACGTCATCAACTACTCGTTCGGCAACATCCACCCCACCGACCTCACCTGTTTCGAGGCCAACAAGGCGGCGGGCGACGACAACAACGCCAGTGCCGGTGACGGTGCGGGCGACTCCTACGCGGACTACCAGAAGTCGTTCAGCGCGGCCGACAGCGTCAGCGGGGTCGCCGACAAGTGGGACCAGCCGATCGTGGGCGTCTTCAACCAGTTCAAGCAGCTCAAGGCGAAGTACCCGAACCTCAAGATCAACATCTCGGTCGGCGGCTGGACGTACTCGAAGTACTTCAGCGACGCGGCGAAGACCGACGCCTCCCGCAAGAAGCTCGTCTCGTCCTGCATCGACCAGTACATCAAGGGCAACCTGCCGGTCGAGGGCGGCTACGGCGGCCCGGGCAGCGCGGCGGGGATCTTCGACGGCATCGACATCGACTGGGAGTACCCGGGCTCGGCGGGCGGCCACCTCGGCAACCACTACGCCCCCGAGGACAAGCAGAACTTCACGCTGCTGCTCAAGGAGTTCCGTACCCAGCTCGACGCCTACGGCCAGGCCAACGGCAGCAAGAAGTACCTGCTCACCGCGGCGCTCCCGGCCGGCCAGGACAAGATCAAGTACATCGAGACGGACAAGATCGGCGCGTACCTCGACTACGCGAACATCATGACCTACGACATGCACGGCGCCTGGGACGGCGACGGGCCGACCTACCACCAGTCCCCGCTCTACCCCTCGGCGGCCGACCCGACCGACCCGATCGCGCCCGGCACCGAGAAGTACAGCATCAAGAACGCCGTCGACTCCTGGCTCGACGGCAACCCGGCCTACGGCATCGCGGGCGGATTCCCCGCCGGGAAGCTGACCCTGGGCTACGAGTTCTACTACCGCGGCTGGAAGGGCGTTCCCGCCGGGACCACCAACGGCCTGGCCCAGTCGGCGACCGGTCCCTCCGCCGCCCGGCCCACCAGCCAGCAGGCCGGCATCGCGAACTACAAGGAGCTCGGCGGGATCGTCGACAACCCGGCGACCACCTTCTGGGACGACCAGGCGAAGGCCTCGTACTTCTACAAGGACGGCGAGTTCTTCACCGGCCTGAACCAGAAGTCCGTCCAGGCCCGGGTCGACTACGGCAAGCAGCGCGGCCTGGCCGGCGCGATGATGTACTCCCTGCTCGGCCTGGACGACAAGGCCACGCTGCTGAGCCAGATCTCCACCGCCCTCGGCGGCCCCACCCAGCCCCCGGTCACCCCGACCGCGACCCCCACGCCGACGGCGACGCCGACCGCGACCCCGACGCCCACTGCCACGCCCACGACGGGCTGCACCGCCCCCGCCTACGTCGCGGGCACGGTCTACACCGGCGGCAGCGAGGTCTCGCACAAGGGCCACAAGTGGAAGGCCCAGTGGTGGACGCAGAACGAGGAGCCCGGCACCACCGGTGAATGGGGTGTCTGGAAGGACCTCGGCGCCTGCTGATCTCCCCCCACCCCGCGCCGAGCGCACCTCCGCCCCGCCCCCCACCCAGGGGGTGCGGGGCGGAGGTGCGCCCACGGTCTAGCGCTGGTCCCCCGCCTCCGGGCGGGTGCCGATCATCTCCGCGATGCGTTCCGGGGCCACCGCGCGGGAGTAGAGCCAGCCCTGGCCCGTGTCGCAGCCGACGCGGCGCAGCCGGGCCGCCTGGCCGGCCGTCTCCACGCACTCCGCCGTCACCGTCAGGCCCAGCCGGTGCGCCAGCTGGACCAGGGCCTCCACGATGGTCTCGTCGGCCGGGTTGGGGTGGGCGCCCTCCTCGTAGCGGAAGCCGCGCACGAAGGAGCCGTCCAGCTTGAGCACCGACACCGGCAGCCGGCTGAGGTAGGCGAGGTTCGAGTAGCCGGTGCCGAAGTCGTCGATGGCGATCCGTACGCCCATGTCGCTCAGCGCCTGGAGCGCCTGGAGCGGCCGTCCCGCCGAACCCATCACCGCCGACTCCGTCAGCTCCAGCTGGAGCAGCTGCGGCGCGAGGCCCGTCTCGGCGAGGATCTCCGCGACGTCGCCCACCAGGTCCGAGTCCCACACCTGCCGCACGGCCACGTTCACCGACACGAACACCGGCGAGTCGCTGGGCTGCTCGATCTGCCAGCGCCGCGCCTGCCGGCAGGCGGTCCGCAGCACCCACTGCCCCAACTGGACGATCGACCCGTCCTCTTCCGCAATTCCGATGAACCGATTCGGCGTCAACGTCCCGAACTGCGGGTGGTTCCAGCGCACGAGCGCCTCCACCCCGCGCACCGCGCCGCTCTCCAGGTCCACCAGCGGCTGGTACTCCAGCGCGAACTCGCCCCGCTCCACGGCCGGCCGCAGCGTGGAGGAGAGCGCCTGCCGGGTCATCCGGTGGGCGTTGCGCTCCGGGTCGAACAGGGTCCAGCGGGCCTTGCCGTCCGCCTTCGCCCAGTACAGGGTCGTGTCCGCGGCCTGCATCAGCCCGGTCGCCGAGGTCCCGGCGGCGGCCCGTTCCACCACGCCGATGGACGCCGACACCGACAGCCGCTGCCCGGCCAGGTCGAACGGCTCCTGTACGGCGGCCAGTACGCTGCGCGCCAGCTCCGCCAGCTGCTCGGTACCGGTGGAGTCCTCGACGAGGAGGGCGAACTCGTCGCCGCCGAGCCGCGCCACCAGGTGCCCGCTGGTGCGCCCGTAGCCGGACTGGTCGGCGCACTGGGTCAGCCGCGCCGCCACCGCGGTCAGCAGCCGGTCGCCGACGCGGTGGCCGAGGGTGTCGTTGACCGCCTTGAAGCCGTCCAGGTCCAGGTAGCACAGGCCGATCCGGCCCGTGCCGCCGTCCTCGTACGAGGCGGCCTCCAGGGCGGCGGAGAGCCGTTCGAAGAACAGGGCCCGGTTGGGCAGGCGGGTCACGGGGTCGTGCATCTGGAGGTGGCGCAGCCGGGCCTGGAGGTCGCGCCGGTCGCTGATGTCGGCGACGGACAGCAGTACGTCCCGGGTTCCCGGCACCGGCCCCAGCGTCACCTCGGTCCACAGCGAGTGCCCGTCGGGGTGCTTGAGCCGACGGGTGCAGCGCAGCCGCGCCTGGCGCCCGCGGAGCACCTCCTGGTACGCCTGCCAGGTGCGGGCCTCGGTCGCCAGGTCGACCAGCTCCGCCGCGGCCCGCTCGACGAGTTCGTGCGGGGCGGAGCCCAGCAGTGCGGCCAGGGCCCGGTTGGCGGCGACGACGTAGCCCTCGCGGTCGACGACGGCCATCGCGAGGTGGGCCGCGTCGAAGGCGGCCCGGAAGTCGCGGGCTCCCGGCGCGGGCCGGGCGGCCGAGCTCAGCATGGGCGGGACCTCCGGCTCGCTCGACATGCCCGGCAGGGCCGGCACTGCTGGGTGACGCTCCGTAATGGCCGATCGGGTGCGGTCGGCCGCCGAACCGGTTCCCTCTGAGGTTCCGCTCACCGTTGGCTCCCGCAGTGCTCGTGAGTGTCCGTGCAGGAAAGTGTGCCGATCATAGAGGCTGCCGGACGGCCCTATCCAGCGGCGTCGCCGGGTGGAGGAACCTACTTCGGCGGGATGACGCCGTGATGACGGTGCGTCGGGCCGATCGGGGGCGATCGTTTCTGCGCGGCTGTGAGCGCGCCCGGCCCGTCGTTGATCTCGGGTGATCGGTCGTGACGTTCTGTAGACGGGGCCGTGAAGCGCGGGGGTCACCGACTTGCCCTACTGCTCACTCATGTGGGGCACCGGAACAGGGCATAAGTAAGACAATCGCCTCAAGGTGGACGGGAGGGTACGAATCCACCACCGGAGGTCGATGTGCCGCCCCAGCAGACACCCGGGGGAGTGGACCATCCCGGCATCCGAAGTGCCGCGGCGGTTCTCACCTCCATGGCGGCGGTCGCCGCCATGTCGCTCGTCGCCACCCCCGCCGCCGCCGCGTCCGGCGCCGGCCCCTGCACCCTGACCCGTACGGCCGCACACCACTCGCTCGGCCTGGACACCTGGAACCGCGCCTACCCCAGACCCGTCCGCACCCTGAACGCGGTGATGGTCTTCCTCTCCTTCCCCGACCACCGCGCCGCCGTCACCCCCGACGAGCTGACCGCCGACTACTTCCCCGCCACCAGCAACTTCTTCGAGCGCGCCTCCTACGGACGGTTCCGGCTGGTCCCGCACCCGCAGAAGCAGTGGATCGCGATGCCCAAGCCGTCCACGGCGTACGGGATGCAGCGCGACTGGGCCCCGGAGGACCGGGCGGCCTACCTGCGGGACGCGGTCGCGGCCGCCGACCCCGCGGTGGACTTCAGCCGGTACGACGTCGTGTACTTTGTCGCCGACCCCAACGCGCCCGGGGTCGACTCCGACGCCACCAAGGTCGTCAACTTCGACCGGCCGCTCATCGCCGACGGCACGGAGCTGCGGCGGATCGTGACCGTCTTCGAACGGCACCCGCCGGACCGCAACGTCCTGGCCCACGAGACCGGGCACGTCTTCGACCTGCCCGACCTCTACCACCGGCCATCGGACGGCAAGGGCGACTGGGACACGTACGTCGGTGACTGGGACGTCATGGGCAGCCAGTTCGGGATGGCCCCGGACCTGTTCGCCTGGCACAAGTGGAAGCTGGGCTGGCTCGACGCCTCCCAGGTGGACTGCGTACCGTCGGGCACCTCCCTGCACACCCTCCAGCCGATCGCCGAGGGCGTCCCGAGGGGCGGTTCCGGCGGGACCCGGCTCGCGGTGGTCCGCACCGGACCGGGCAGCGCCATCGCGATCGAGGCCCGCGGCTCCGCCGGCAATGACGGGGACACCTGCACCGAGGGGGTACTGGTCTACCGCGTCCGCAACGAGGCGGCCTCGGGCGGCGGCCCCATCGAGGTGATCGACGGCCACCCGCGCACGGAGGCGTGCTGGGACCGCTCGGTCTACCCGCCGCTGGCGGACGCCCCGCTGGAGGTGGGGGAGGCGTTCACGGTGCCGGGCGAGCGGATCCGGATCGAGGTGGCGGACCGCACCCCGTCCGGCGCGTACACGGTCAAGATCACGACGTAGCGGTCCGGTCGCCGGGGGTCCGCACCGGGCGGCCGGGCACACGAAAGAGGCCCCCACTCGCGTGGGGGCCTCTTTCCGTCTGTGCGCCGCCAGGGACTCGAACCCCGGACCCGCTGATTAAGAGTCAGCTGCTCTAACCAACTGAGCTAGCGGCGCCTGCTGACGTCGTAGACATTAGCATCCCGATCGGCGGAACGAAAAATCGATACCTGCAGGCGGGCGGCGTGCAGGAACGCCCAGAGCAGGGCGTCGGGCCCGGGCAGCCAGGGCCGCCGGGAGTCCGGCGCCACCAGCCAGCGCGCCGGTCCGGGCGTCGCGACGAGCGGCGGCACGGTGACGGCGTCGCCGAGCCCGTGGCAGATCGGCGCGGCCACGTCCGGGTTCCACTCCTCCCAGGCGAGCAGGGCGGGCACCCGGTGCGCCGTACCGGGGGCGCCGAAGATCAGCATCCGGCCGCGGTGCACGGCGGCGGGCCCGCAGCCGGGGCCTTCGGCCCAGAGCAGGTCCAGCATCCGCCGGCCGAGCACGAGCGGGACGTTGACGACGTCGAACGCGGTCCCGCAGGGCAGTACCGCCGGAGCGGCGGGCCGCTCCTCCCAGGCCGCGAGGGCGCCGCGCGGGTGAGCGCACGCGGAGGTGAGCCAGGAGGCGCCCTCGTGGGTGACCTCGGTGGCGGGAGCGGGCCGGACGTGGAGGGCGGAGCAGCCGGTCAGGGTCGTCATGCCCCAGGTCTACCGTGGGTAGCGGGACAACTCCCCGGAGTTACCGAATTCCGGGACAGGACGGTGCGGCCCGGAGTATGGTGCGCCCCGCATATGCCACGGGCGCGGCCCTATGCCTCTTCCGGCCCGCCGCCGCGCAGCAGGCTCTCGCCGAACTCGATCATCTTCACGGCGTAGTCCTCGGTCCACTCCGCCTGCTCGGCGATCGCGGAGGCGGGCAGCCGGTCGAACCGCCGCGGGTCCGCCAGCTGGGCCGCCGCCAGCGCCTGGAACTCGACGGCCCGGTCCTGCGCCGCCCGGAAGGCCAGCGTCAGCTCGGTCGCGCGGGCCAGCAGCTCCCGCGGGTCTTCTATCGACTCCAGGTCGAAGAAGTGTTCCGGGTCCGAGGTCGCCTCCGAGGGCTCGAAGAGCAGCGGCGCGGGCCGCAGCCTCCGCCGGGTCCGCTCGGGCTCTGCCATGCCTGTCCTCCTGGGTGCTGCGCGCGAATCCTTCCGGGCCACCCTCCATTGTCCAACGCCCCGCAAGGGCGCACGCGTGCCCCCGCGCGCCGCACCCGCCGGCCGCCCGCCGTCACCCGTGCCGGGAACGCCCGCGCAGCCGGTCCGCGCCGAGCAGCAGTTCGTCCGGTGAACCGTCCCGCGTGTCCACCAGGAACTCCGCGATGACCTGTCCGTCGTGGTGCACGAGCACCAGCTCGCCCTCCGCCCTCAGGCGCAGCGTCCGCCAGGGATGGCTCCAGAGCTGCTCGGCCCCGTCCCAGAGGCGGAGCCCCCGGTTCGTCACCCACAGCTTGAAGCGGGCGCTCTCGTACGTCGTGTGCACGCGCCCGCCCGCGCCGAGGGGGTGGACGGCGTAGGGGGTCAGCAGGATCCCGCCCGGTTGGAACGCTTCCTCGCGGGTGCCCTCCATCCGGCCCGTCCGGGCGCCCGCCACCGCCCCGCCGACGCCGAAGAGGAGGGCGAGCGGCGCCGCGATCCACCAGGCGAACCCGGCGGACCATGACGCCAGCGCGATCTTCGCGGCGAACACCGCGCCCATGGAGCACGCGCCGACGATCGCGGAACGGCGGATGCGCCGCCGGCCCGCGGCCGCGGCCTCCGTGTCCGCGACATCCCCGACCGTCGCCACGCGGCATCCCCCCGAACCGTCCGTCACAGCGACGGTGTCCCCATCGGACCAGTTCGGTGATCGGTACGGAGCACCTGGACGGCCACGGGCTGCGACGCGAGGGCCGCGACCTCGTCCAGCTGGGCGGTGAGTTCGGCGGCCAGGCCGTCCGGGGCGCGGAAGCCGTCCGGGCCGATCAGGGCGTTGATGCGGGGGACGGCCGGGCGGCGCTCGGTGGGGAGCATGCCGAGGCGGGTCAGCACCGGCAGCAGCATCTCGGCGGCCGGGGCGCCGCCCGTGGGGCCCGCGCTGTAGCTGAGCAGGGCGATCTCGGCGAGGCCGACCGCGGTGACGTCGAAGCCGCCGCGGGCGCGGGCCTGTTCGCTGACCCGGGCGGCGAGCGGGCGGCCCGAGGAAGCGGGGCGGGTGGCGGCGGAGACGACGTGCAGGCGGATCCTCATGGGCGGGAACTCCCGTAAGGCGTGGGCGACGTGGTCCGGCGCGAGTCCGCGGGCCGCCGCGCCGCCGAGGAAACCCGCGGCGGCGCGGCTGGCTCCGGGCGGCTCACGGGCGCCAGGGGATGCGGTGGTCGGACCAGAAGTCCCAGGTGGACATCATCGCCTCCCAGCCGTCCGGGAACTTGACCGTCACCCCCAGTTGGACCGGCTCCGTCGAGGGGTGGTCGTCCAGCAGCGAGGCGACGCCCGCGCGGGCCACGATCACGCAGGCGTGCCGGTGGCGGGAGGCCAGGACGCACAGGCGGCCCGTCTCCAGGTGGAAGGCCGTGGCGTCGGGGCGGCCCGAGAGGGGGTGGAGCACCACCGTCAGGTCGTACTCACGGCCCTGGAGGCGGTTCGCGGTGTCCACCGTGACGCCCGGCACGCCCAGGCCGGCCAGGGCCGCCCGGACCGCGGCGGCCTGGTCGCGGTGCGCGGTGCCCACGGCGATCCGGTCCGCCGTCAGCGGGGCCGGGCCGCCGGGGTGCTCGTCCTGCGTCACCGCCCCCCGGTCCAGGGCCCGGCGGACCACCAGCGCCACCGCCGCGACCGCCTCCGGATCGGTGCGCGGGGTGTGCCGCGCGGGCAGTTCCAGCAGGCCCCACCCCGACTCGGCGGCCTCGTCCAGGACCCGGTCCGGGCCCGACCCGTCGGAGGCGACCCCGTACGACAGCAGCCGCTCGCCCGGGCCCGTACCGCTGCGGAACTGGCTGTACGGGTAGAAGGCGCGCGAGACCAGCGGGGCCGCCGACGCCGGGAGCCGCCACGACACCGGCAGCCGGTGCTGCGGCAGCTGCGGGTTGTGCGCCAGCAGGGTGGAGACCGCCGACGCCGAAGGGTCGTAGGACAGCCCCGCCCACTGCTCGGCGCCGACCACGCTGAACGGATCCAACTGCCCCGGGTCGCCCACGAACAGGGCCCGTTCGAACAGCCCGGCGACGGCCAGCAGCGCGTCCGAGCGCATCTGGTAGGCCTCGTCCACGATGGCGTGCTCCCACGGCTCGACGTCCTTCACGTACGCCCACTTCGCCGCCGTGGACACGGTGATCGGCAGCTCCGCGAGCTCCCCCGGCTTGGCCGAGAGGGTGACCGAGGGCAGTTCGCGCAGCGCCGGGTCGTAGGCGTCGCCCTCGCTGCTGTGCAGCCGGCCGACCTTCAGCCCCGGGTCCTTCTCGTGCAGCCGCAGCACCAGGTCGTCCACCTGGGCGTTGGTCTGCGCGACCACCATCAGCCGGCGGCCCGCGGCGGCCAGTTCCCGCGCGGCCCGCACCACCAGGGTGGACTTGCCGGCCCCGGGCGGGGAGTCCACGACGACACCCCGCTCGGTGCCGTGGAGGGTGTCGTGCAGGATGGCGGCGTTCGCCCGGGCGGCCGCCGCCCCCGGGTCGAAGGCGGTCAAAGGATGTCTCCGTCGGTGACCGGGTCGGGGAGGGGGAGCGCGGCGGTCGCCGATCCCGGCGGCCCGCCGTGGGTCCAGGGCGTCTGCTCCGGGTCCGGCAGCTTCGGGCCGCCGCGCGCGTCGTGCTCGAACAGCGTCCAGCAGAGCCGGTCGCCCTTCTCCGGCACCGTGCCCGGCGCCGGCTCCCGGCCCGAGCCCATCTTGTCGAGCAGTCGCAGCACGATCCCGCCGGACTCCTCGAAGCCCACGAACTCGGCGGCCTGCGGGCGCCCGTCCAGCGACCGGAACACCTTTCCGCCACCCCCGTCGGCCAGTTGCGGGCGGTCCTCGGTGACCACCGTCACCAGCGGCCGCGGGCGCGGGCGCGCCGACTGCGTCCACTCCATGACCACTTCGGTCACCTCGCCCGCGAACGCCTCGCCCGCGAGCCGCCGCCCCGCCATCACCAGCGGGTCGTCCAGCGCCTCCTGGGCGTCGAGCCGCACCTGTTCCGTCTCCCGGGTGGCCAGCTTCTGCGCCGCGGTCACCGCGTCGTCACGGCGCGGCTGCGGCGGCTCGCCCGCCCGTACCCGGTCGCGGTGGCCGGTGTACGACCAGCGGTCGCGGGTCCAGCGTTCCCCGGTCCGCTCCCCGGCGGGCAGGGTGCGCAGCAGGTCCAGGGAGCGCCACACCGCGTCCCAGGTGGGCCGGAGCTGGCCGCCGACCAGCTCGCGCACCGTCCGCTCGGCCTGCTCGGCGGCCGCCCGGTCGCCCGCTGCGCGCGCCGCGTCGTAGCGCGCCATCGCCGGGGCCAGCAGCTTGTTGTCGAAGGCCGGGTCGGTGGCGGGCCCGGCGGGCGGGACCAGCAGCTGCCCGTCCCGGTCGCGGGCCAGTTCCGCGCGCAGGGCGGCCTCCGCGCCGCTCTCCCCGTCGGGCGGTGCGATCCAGGCCAGCAGGGCGCCCAGGTGCTGGTCCTCCACGCTGCTCTGGCCGGTCGCCCAGTGCCGGGCGAGCAGCTCGGTCGCCGACAGCAGGAGGGCGGAACCGGGCACCCGGGAGCGCTCGGCGAGATGCGTGAACCAGCGTCCCAGCAGCGGAACTTGGGTCGGTACCGGGTAGGGGTTCGCGGGGTCCTCCTCGGCGGTGCGCCGGAACCGCATCGACCGGCCGAGCAGCCGGACGTACTCCACGCCCGCCCGGCTCGGCACGATCAGCTGCGGCGCGTCCACGCACAACTCGGTCTCCACCTTGACCCGCTTGCCGCTCTCCGGGTCGGTCTCGGTGCGTTCGGCCGGCTCGACCGCATCGGCGTACCCGTCGATGTACGGCATCACCTGGCGCGCCAGCTCCGCCAGGAACTCCCAGCGCAGGTCCCGGTCGCGCGGCTGCGGTATGACCAGCAGACGGGGGTGGTTCCGGTCGGTGCCGACCAGCGCTCCGAGCGGCGCACCGGCCTCACCGGAGGTCGTCAGCGGTACGAGGACCAGCGGGCGCTCGCTCAGGTGCCGGTGCCGTACGGTCGCCAGGGCCCGGGCCCGGCCCGCGCGGACCGCCTCCAGCCGGGCGAGGGTGGTCAGCAGGGGCATGCGGAGTCCTCCGACGGGGTGCGGGCGGGCGCGAGCGCCAGTGCCTCGGCGCGCAGCCGGGCGGCCTGGCGCAGCGCGGCCGCGGCCGGGTCCTCGGCGGGTCCGGCGCCGGCGGCGGCCGCCAGGGCCTCCTCGACGGTGCCCAGGCCGCCCAGTTCGGCCCGCAGCGACCGGCCGAGGGCGCCCACCTCGTCGGCGGCGCGGGCCCGCCGGCGGCAGTGGAAGGCCAGCTCGCAGGCGGCCAGACACTCCGGGGCGTAGGCGGCGGGGACCGCCGAGACGGCCTCGGTGAGCTCCTCGGCCGGCCGGGAGGGGTCGAAACACAGGCCCGCGGGCAGCAGGGCGGCCAGCTCCTCGACCCGGGTGAGCCGCTCCAGCTGGCGCCGGGTGACGGAACGCTCCCGGCGGACGTCGACCAGCGCGGCGGTCGGGAGATTGGAGAAGTCCTTCGGGCAGACCAGCACCACCTGGTGGCCCACGGTGGCCCCGGGCAGCTTCCCGGCGGTGCTCTCCAGGGCCAGTACGTACACGGCGGCCTGCCGGGCCGCGGCGCCGACCTTCGCCGGGTCGGCCCTCCCGTCGATCATCGGGAACGACTTGATCTCCACCACCGTCCAGCGGCCGTCGGGGTGCACGACGACGGCGTCCGGCTCCAGGTACGCGGGGGAGCCCGCGACCTCCAGGGCCAGCATCGGGTGGTCCAGCAGGGTCCAGGCGCCGGCGGCGGTCGCCTCGCGCAGCGCGAGCGCGGTGCGGGCGGCGCGGCCCTGGGGTCCGGCGGCGGTCAGGTCGGGGACGAGGGCGGCCGGGCCGGGCGGCCCGGGCGGCTCGGCTCCGGCGCCGAGCCGCTCGTACACCAAGCGCAGCAGCTCCGCTCCGCCGTCGCCCTTGACCTTGGCCTCGAAGGAGTTGCCCCGGATGATGGCGAACTGCGACTGCCCGAAGGCGGAGGGCGAGCCGAGGGCCGCGGCGAGGGCGGTCTTGTCCACGCCGGCGCCGTCGAGCAGGGCGCGTCTGCCGCAGCCGGGGTTGGCGGCGAGGGCGGCGAGCGCGCGGGCGTCGAGCGGGCGGGGCGGCACGGCCGGGCCGCGCAGGTCGGCGAGCCGCTGCCGCAGGGGTGGCGTCTGCGGTGTCGTCTGCGGAGGGACGCTGGGCGGGTAGGAGCTCACGGGCGGAAGTGTCCCATCCGCCACTGACAATCGTGGCCCTACGTCCGAAATCCGGCTGCGTCGCGGCAACGGGGCGGCGGCGGGGGCGGGACGCGGCGCGGTGGCCCGTTCCCGCGTCATGGATGATGGACGGACGCATCCGTCCCGATATGCGGGTGTATCCGTACATCGCGTACATCGGTGTATCCATCCACCCGGACCGGGAGAAAAGCACATGGCCCCCCGCATCCTGCTGGCCCGCCACGGCCAGACGGCGTGGTCCCAGCTCGGCAAGCACACCGGCCGCACGGACGTGCCGCTGCTGGAGGAGGGCCGGCAGGGCGCGAAGCTGCTCGGCGAACGGCTGGCCCGGGACCCGTGGGCGGGCCTGCGCGGCGTGGAGGTGCGCACCAGCCCGCTGGTCCGGGCCAGCGAGAGCTGCGACCTGGCGGGCTTCGGAGCGCAGGCCGAGCCGTGGGACACCCTGATGGAGTGGGACTACGGCGACTACGAGGGCATGACCCCGGCCGAGATCCAGGCGGTCCGGCCGGGCTGGCTCATCTGGCGCGACGGGGTGCCGGGCGGTGAGTCCGTCGCCGATGTGGCGGCCCGCGCGGACGAGGTCGTCGCCTGGGCCCGCTCGGCCGAGCGGGACGTCCTGGTCTTCGCGCACGGCCACATCCTGCGCACCCTCGCCGCCCGCTGGCTCGGCTTCGACGCCTCCTTCGGCGGCCGCATCCGGCTGGACCCCACCTCCCTGTCGGTACTGGGCTGGGCCTACGGCGCCCCCGCACTGGAACGCTGGAACGACACGGGCCACCTGGACGGGTAGCACGGCCGCTCGCCAAGTGCCTTTCCCGGCGAGGCCCTTGGGGGTCGGCCGGAGAACTGGGCGGCCGCCGCCCGGTTCGCCGGGGTGTCGCGATGGCGGCGCCCGGCGCAGGCGTCGACCGTACCGTCGCCACCCCGGCGGCGGGGTGTCCGCGCGCGTCGGCGAAGCGTCCGCCCGGGCCCCGGGGCGCTCTTCGACGGGCCGCCCGAGCTGCGCGGCCGCCGCCCGGTTCGCCGGCGCGGTGGCGGCCGGCGTGGACGGCGGCGCCTGAGCGGGCACGTCCGACGGGCGTCGACCGTACCGGCGGCGGGGGTAGGCGTATGCCGGCAGCCGTCCGCCCGGGCGCCGGGGCGTTCTTCGACGGGCCGCCCGAGCTGCGCGGCCGCGGCCCGGTTCGCCGGCGCGGTGGCGGCCGGCGTGGACGTCGGCGCCTGAGCGGGCACGTCCGACGGGCGTCGACCGTACCGGCGGCGGGGTAGGTGTATGCCGGCAGCCGTCCGCCCGGGCCCCGGGCCGCTCTTCGACGGGCCGCCCGAGCTGCGCGGCCGCCGCCCGGTTCGCCGGCGCGGTGGCGGCCGGCGTGGACGTCGGCGCCCGAGCGGGCATGCCCGACGGGCGCCACCCCGGCGGCGGGGTGTCCGCGCGCGTCGGCGAAGCGTCCGCCCGGGCCCCGGGGCGCCCGGGCAGTGCGGCCGGCCGGTTCGCCGGCCCCGACGCGGTGGTGGCGGGCGTGGACGCCGCCCCAGTGCTGCGCCACCCCCGGCGGCGGGGGTAGGCGTATGCCGGCCCGCCGACCCGGGTCCGGGGCGCTCTTCGACGGGCCGCCCGAGCAGCGCGGACGCGGCCCGGTTCGCCGGGGAAGAGGCCGTCGGGCTGCGGCGGGCACGCCCGACGGGCGCCAGTACCGCGCCACCTGGCGGCGGGGGTAGGGGTATGACCGGCGAGGTCGGCCCGGTAGCCAGCGAACGCGATCTTCCCCGCGGCGCGGCGCGGTGCGGTTCGGCCGCCGGGACGCCCCGCCGCCCCGCCGCCCCGCCGCCCCGCCGGGCCGGGCGGGGGCGTCAGGGGGTCGACTGGCGGGACAGGAACGCCGCCACGCGTGGGGAGCGCTGGTGGGGGAGCAGGGCGCGGGCCGTCGTCGCCAGCATGGAGCGGATCCGCGTCGACTGGACCTCGGCGAGCAGGTCCAGCACCCGGCCCCCCGCCCAGGCGGCCTCCTCGGGCGCCCCCGCGTGGGCCAGGTCGCCGGCCAGTTCGGCGGTGTAGAAGGCGACGTTCCGCGCGAAGTGCGGGTCCTGGAGGTCCGCCGCGCGCCGGGCGTGCCGGGCCGCGCGCGCGTGCTCCCCGAGCGCTGCCCAGCACCGGGACTCCAGGGACTCCAGTTCGGCCTCCCCGAAGAAGCTCATCCACTCCGGGTCGGCGCTCGCCGCGCCCCGCGCGAACTCCGTGTGCGCCCGGGTCAGCGCCTCCTCGCAGGACTTCCGCTCGCCCAGCCCCGCCCAGCCGCCCGCCTCCCGCAGCGCGAGGAGCGAGAGCAGCCGCGGGGAGCCCAGCGAACGCGCGGCGCGGCGGCCCGCCTGGGCGGCCCGCACCGACTCGCGGGGCCGCCCGCAGTCCCGGGCCAGGAACGCCATGTTGCTGAAGGCGTGCGCCTCCAGCCCCGCGTTCCCCGCCACCCGGGCCGTCGCCAGCGCCTCCGCGTAGTGCGAGCGGGCGTCCTCGAAGCGGCCCGAGTCGTGGGCCAGCCAGCCCACCGAGACGGCCAGTTCCCCGGCGCCGGCGTGCAGCCGGTCCTCGGTCGACTGGCGGGTGGCCCCGGCGTCGAGCAACGCGTAGGCGGCGCGCAGCGGTTCGGCCGCCCGCCGGTAGAGGGCGTCGGCGCCGTGCCGGTCGTCCAGCAGCCGGATCTGACGTACGGCGTCCTCGACGGCGGCGGCCTCCGCCGCCCCGGCCCGGGACGGCGGCCGGCGCGAGTCGCCGAGCACGGTGAGGCCGAGCGTCGCGGCCGCCACGGTCGCGGAGCCGCCGGCCATGAACGCGCGACGCAGCACGTCACTCTCCTTGGAACGGTGGACGAGGTGGGAGGGGGCGGGGACGGGGACGGGCGGCGCGGGTGCGGCGCGCCGTCCCGCGCGGCCGCGTACCGACTCGCGCGGGCAGAACCCGAGATCGGCCGGCGTACGGCCGGGGAACATGTGCAGGAACACCCGCTCGTAGGCGTAGTTGGGGCAGCGGATCTCCCCCGACTCGACCCGGCCGATGTAACGGGCGTCGCAGGAAACCGTTTCGCCGATCTCTCGTGCCGCGCGGCGCACCATGGCCGCGAACTCTGCGGGGGAGTGGGCGCCGCGCAACCGCCGGAACGCGGTGTTGGGTGAGTGGGGGGACGCCGCCATGGACGTGGCCTCTCTGGACTTCGGGCTTTGTACACACTGGTGCCCGGCGGGCACGAACGTACCGCCGCCGGAGGACCGTTCATGCGATGTTTGCCTACAAAACGGATATCTCACCCGCGATCTGCCATGAACTGCCATCCTTTGCGGCAACGTTGCGCCGCACCCGTTGACGTTCCGCCGCGTTGAACCCATGCGGAGTGGCTCGTACGCGGATCGAGGAGGGGTTCCCTTGATGGAGGGCGGCATGGAGAGCACTGGAACGAACACCGCGCCCCGGCCGGGCGCAGCCCTGACCGCGGGAGGGCCGGCCGACGCGCCCGACCTGGTGACCGTGCCCACCCGCCAGGGCCTGGAGGCGGTCGACATCATCCGCCGGGCGACCGGCCGTACCGCCCCCGGGGTCGGCCCCGTCCTGCACGACGGCTCCGGCGACACCCTGGGCTTCCTCGTCCCGCCCGGCACCGCCGACGCCTGGGACCTGCCCGGCAGCGCCTGTACGCAGACCAACGGGCGCGGCATGCGCTTCGGGGACCTGGTCGGCGGCGCCGCGGACGCCCCGCCCGCGGCCGGGGACACCGCCTGGCTGCTGCCGCCGGAAGCCGTGGGCCCGGTCACCGATCCGGAGGTGCTGCGCGCCGCGCTCGGCGAGGCCGCCCGGCTGATCGAGGCGGCGGACAACTGCCGCTGAGCCCCCGACCGGCCAGGACACCCACGGGCCCGGCGGTCCGGGCGGCCCTGCCGGTCATAATGGGGCAATGGCCGGTAAGAGCAGGGGCAAGCGGCGCGGGGCCGACGAGGCGCTCGTCGGGCAGGTGGACGGTGGTCTGGCGGAGCTGGCGCCCGACCGCGAGCGCGCCCGGGCCTGGACCCTGCTGATCGACGGGGCCCCGCAGTCACACGTCGACCTGGCCGACCCGCTCCACCTCGACTTCGCCTACCAGCGGCGGATCGGCCACCTCATCGACCTCGCCGCTCCCGCCCGCCGTCCGCTGAACGTGGTGCACCTGGGCGGCGGAGCGCTGACCCTGGCCCGCTACACCGCCGCGAGCCGCCCCCGCTCCACCCAGCAGGTGGTGGAGATCGACGCCGCCCTGGTGGCCTTCGTACGCGAACACCTGCCGCTGGACCCCCAGACACGGGTCCGGATCCGGGCGGTGGACGCGCGGGCCGGGCTGGCCAAGGTGCCGGACGGCTGGGCGGACCTGGTCATCGCGGACGTGTTCAGCGGCTCCCGCACCCCCGCCCACCTGACCAGTACCGAGTTCCTGGACGACGTACGCCGGGCTCTGGCGCCGGCCGGGTGGTACGTGGCGAACCTGACGGACGGGCCGCCGCTCGCGCACCTGCGGGGCCAGATCGCCACCGCCGCCTCCCGGTTCGCCGAACTGGCCCTGGCGGCGGACCCGGTGGTGTGGCGGGGAAAACGTTTCGGCAACGCGGTCCTCGTCGCCGCCGACCGGGAGCTGCCCGTCGCGGAGTTCACCCGGCGGGTGGCGAGCGACCCGCATCCCGGACGGGTGGAGCACGGCCGGGCCCTGGCGGACTTCGCGGGCGGCGCCACCCCCGTCGCGGACGCCTCGGCGGTGCCCTCGCCCGAGCCCCCGCCGTCGGTGTTCCGTTAGCTCCCCGCCGCGGCCGCCGTCGCGCGCAGGCGGCGCTTGTCCGGCTTGCCGCGGTCCGTCAACGGCAGGGCCGGTACCCAGAACACCGCCGTCGGCCGGTGGCCGGGAGCCAGCTCGGCGGCCACCAGCGCGCACGCCGCGGCGGCGGCCGCGTCGCCGGGGGCGGGCCCCGGGGCCGGGACGAGGAAGGCGCACACCTGCTCGCCGGTGACCGGGTCCGGCCGGCCGACCACCGCCGCCTCGGCCACCGCGGGGTGCCGGGTCAGGGCCGCCTCGACCGGGCCGCAGTAGATGTTCTCCCCGTCCACCATCACCACGTCCTTGACCCGGTCGTCCAGGTACAGGTAGCCGTCCGCGCCGAGGTGCCCGAGGTCGCCCGTCCGCAGCCAGGCGTCGCGCAGCACCCCGGCCGTCAGCGCGGGCCGCTTCCAGTAGCCGGCCATCACGGTCCGGGAGCGCACCCACACCTCACCGGTGGTCCCGGGCGGGAGCGCCGCCGCCCCGTCCGCGCCCCGCACCTCCACCTCCACCCCGGGAGCGGGCCGCCCGACCGACCCCAGCAACTCGGGCCGGGTGGCCCGGGCGGCGTCGTGGTCGGCCTCCGAGAGCCGGCACACGACCCCGGCCTCGTTCATCCCGTACCCCTGCCGCCAGCGCACGCCGGGACCCCAGCGGGTCAGGGCCTGCCGCAGCCGGTCCGGGGCGACGGGGGAGTCGCCGTACGAGACGCGCTCCAGGCCGGGCACGCCGTCGGCGGTCACCGGGTCGTCCAGCAGCCGGTACACCATCGAGGTGGTCAGGTACGTGGAGACGGGCCCGAGCCGCCGGCACGCGGCGGCGAACCCGCGCGGGACGAACGGGCCGCCGAGGATCTCCGAACGCCCGCCGGCCCGCAGCTGCTCCAGGCAGCGGCCCCCCGAGCGCTGTGCCAGGGAGGTCACCGACAGGTACACCGTGTCCGCGCTCCGGGCGGCGTCCCGGGCCGCCAGCGCGGCGAACGTGGAGGCGACCCCCTTGGGCCGCCCGGTCGTACCGCCGGTGTAGGTCACCCGGGCCAGGTCCTCCTCGCGCGCCCGCACCGGCACGGGGCGCGCGGCGCCGGCGGCGGCCCGCTCCAGCAGCGCCGCGAGGGGGGTCCGCGCGGCGCCGGTGTCCGGGACCGGGGTGTCGTGCACCACCAGGACCGGCTCGCAGTCGCGCAGCAGGAAGTCCATTCCGTAGGTGGCGGGGCCCACGCTCACCTGGGTCAGCCGCGCCCCCAGCACGTGGGCGGCCAGCCGCACCAGCAGCGCCTCGTACGGGTTCCCGGCCGTCACACAGGCCAGCCCCGTCCCGCGCCGCACGCCGAGCTCCTCCAGGGCGCCCGCCAGCCGGTACGTCCACGCCAGCACGTCGGCGTACGACAGCAGCACCGGACCGGCGCCGAGCGCGGGCGCGGCGCCGAACCGTTCGCACGCCGCGACCAGCTCCGTGACGTACCGCGCCCCACCAGCCATGCCCACCGCTCCCGCCGTCCGCCGTGCCCGGGGCGACCGTACCCCTACCGCTCGTCGAGCTGCACGCGCGGCGCCTCGTTGTACCAGGTGCAGAACACCGATGCCTCGCGGCCGTCGCGGGTGAAGGTGACCCGGATCCAGTACTCCTGCTTCCACACCTGCATGCGCCAGCCGCCCGCCGGGGTCGCGGAGACCAGCTCGGCCGAGGAGTCGCCGAGGTCGAAGACCACCCGGCCGCCCGAGACCGTGTAGCCCTTCACCTCCCCCGACTCCCCGTCCGCCGTCCGGCGCGGCGGCTGCGGGGAAGCCGCCCTGGCGGCGGACGAGGGCGGCACGGAGGCGGCCGCGGACGGCGACGGCGACGGCGACGGGGAACCGGACGCGGGCGCCGGCGCATCCGTGGGCGTGGGCGCGGGCGCCCGCGAACCCTGCGTGGCGGAGGACAGCGGCAGCGCGGCCAGCGGAACGGCGCGCGGCGGATCGTAGGCCGTTCCGGACATGACGGTATGAACGCCCCACCACGACAGCGTCACCGCCGCCCCCGTGGCGAGCGTCCAGGCGAACGCGTGCAGAAGTCCCCGGTGCATCAGGGCACATACTGCACCACCCGCCCCAAGGGTGGACCGACACCCCGCCCGGTCGCCCGGATGGACTACGGTGCCGCCATGGCAAGTGTGCTCGTGGTCGAGGACGACCAGTTCGTACGTTCCGCCCTCATCCGGCACCTGACCGACGCCTCCCACACCGTGCGCAGCGTCGGCACGGCCCTGGAGGCGCTGCGCGAAGTCGCCCACCACCGCTTCGACGTGGTCATCCTGGACCTCGGGCTGCCCGACCTCGACGGGTCCGAGGCGCTCAAGATGCTGCGCGGCATCACCGACGTACCGGTCATCATCGCGACCGCCCGGGACGACGAGGCCGAGATCGTCCGCCTGCTCAACGACGGCGCCGACGACTACCTCACCAAGCCCTTCTCGGTCGAGCACCTGTCCGCCCGGATGGCCGCCGTGCTGCGCCGCTCCCGGGCCGCCGGGGCCGAACCGCCCTCGCGCGTCCTGCGGGTGGGCGGGCTCGCCATCGACCCGCTGCGCCGCCAGGCCGAGCTCGACGGGGCGGTACTGGACCTGACCCGCCGGGAGTTCGACCTGCTGGCCTTCCTCGCCGGGCGCCCCGGGGTCGTGGTGGCCCGGCGCGAGCTGCTCGCCGAGGTGTGGCAGCAGTCGTACGGGGACGACCAGACCATCGACGTCCACCTGTCCTGGCTGCGCCGCAAGCTCGGCGAGACCGCCGCCAGCCCCCGCTACCTGCACACCCTGCGCGGGGTCGGGGTGAAGCTGGAGCCACCTCGGTGAGGCGGCAGCCGTGAGGTGGGCGCTGGTCAAGGTGTGCCTCGCCGTCACCGCCATGGTGGTCATCGCCTTCGCCGTGCCGCTCGGTCTGGTGGTCAAGGAGATGGCCCGGGACCGGGCGTTCTCCAACGCCGAGCGGCAGGCCGCGAGCATGGCGCCGACCCTGTCCATCACCACCGACCCCGGCCAGCTGCGCAAGGCGGTCGAGTCCACGCTGATGGGCGCCGCCCGGCGGATGGCCGTCCACGTCCCGCCGGTCGGCGGCCGGCCGGCGGTGGACGTCGGCGCGGGCTGGGCGGGCCCGCACGCCGTGGAGGAGACCCGGCGGATGGGCCGCGCCACGACCGCCTCGGTGGCCGGCGGCGGCTCGGCGCTGCTCCAGCCGACCGCGCTGGGCTCCGGCGACATCGCGGTGATCGAGATATACGTACCGGAGCGCGAGGTCAGCAACGGCGTCACCACCGCCTGGCTGGTGCTCGCCGGGGTCGGGCTCGCCCTGATCGTGGGCTCGGTGGCGGTCGCGGACCGGCTCGGCGCCCGCCTGGTACGGCCGGCGGAACGGCTCGCGGACGCCGCGCACCGGCTGGGGCAGGGGCGGCTCGGGGTACGCGTACCGGAGCAGGGGCCGAAGGAACTGCGCTCGGCGGCCGTCGCGTTCAACGCGATGGCGGACCAGGTGGTGGAACTGCTGGCCAACGAGCGGGAGCTGGCGGCCGACCTCTCGCACCGGCTGCGGACGCCGCTGACGGTGCTGCGGCTCAACGCGGCCTCGCTCGGGGACGGCCCGGCCGCCGAGCAGACGCGGGAGGCCGTGGAGCAGCTGGAGCGGGAGGTCGACACCATCATCCGGACCGCCCGCGAGCAGCGCGCCCCGGCCGTCTCGGGCGGCCCCGGGGCGGGGGCCGGGTGCGACGCCTCGGAGGTGATCCGCGACCGGATGGCGTTCTGGTCGGCGCTCGCGGAGGACGAGGGGCGCGAGGTCCGCCTCGCCGGGGTGCAGCGACCCGTACGGATCCCGGTGGCGCGGCCCGAGCTGGCGGCCGCCCTGGACGCCCTGCTGGGCAACGTCTTCCGGCACACCCCCGAGGGCACCCCCTTCGCGGTGGACGTGCACGACGCGGGGGACGCCGTGATCGTGCTCGTCTCGGACGCCGGTTCCGGGATCGCCGACCCGGACGCGGCCCTGCGGCGCGGCAACGACGGCGGCCGGGACGGCTCCACGGGGCTCGGCCTGGACATCGTGCGCCGGGTCGCGGAGTCGACGGGCGGCGACGTCCGGCTGGGCCGCTCGGTGCTCGGCGGCACCGAGGTCCGGATGTGGATCGCCCTGGACGGCCGGACGCGGGGCGAGGGCCGCCGCAGCCGCCGCAAGGCCCGCGGCGCCAAGTAGGCGCCCCCGCCCCGGCGGTCCCCGCTCAGACCAGTCGGCCGCTACGGGCCAGGGCGGCGTACCAGCGGGCGCTGGAGCGCGGGGTGCGGGCCTGGGTCGCGTAGTCGACGTGGACGATGCCGAACCGCTTGGCGTAGCCGTAGGCCCACTCGAAGTTGTCCATCAGCGACCACAGGAAGTACCCCTCCACCGGAGCGCCGTCCGCGAGGGCGCGGTGGACCGCCGCGAGGTGCTCGCGCACGTACCGGATGCGCTGCGGGTCGTGCAGGTCGGGGCCGTAGGCGGCGCCGTTCTCGGTGACCAGCAGCGGCAGGCCCGGCGCCTCGCGGGAGAAGCGCACCAGCAGGTCGTGCAGGCCGCTGGGGTCGATCGACCAGCCCATGTCGGTCAGCTCGCCCGGCGGCTGGTGGAAGGCGACCGAATCCGCCCCCGGCCAGGGCGTGTGGCCGCCCGCGCCGTGCCCGTCCGCCCGCGGGCCGCCCGGGCCGGCCGCCGCCGACACCACCGCCGGGGTGTAGTAGTTGACGCCGAGGAAGCCCAGCGGCTGCCGGATCAGTGCCTCGTCGCCGGGCCGGACGAACGCCCAGTCCGTCACCGCGGCGGTGTCCTCCAGCAGGTCCTGGGGGTAGCCGCCGTGCAGCAGCGGCCCGGTGAAGATCCTGTTCGCCAGGGCGTCGATCCGGCGCGCCGCGTCCGCGTCGGCCGCCGATCCGGTCAGCGGCCGTACCGCGCTCGGGTTGAGTGCGATGCCGGTCCGCGCCGAGGAGGGCAGGACGGCCGCCGCCAGGCCGTGGGCGAGGTTCAGGTGGTGCGCCGCGCGCAGCGAGTCGGCGGGGGAGGTGCGGCCCGGGGCGTGCACCCCGGCGGCATAGCCCAGGAAGGCGCTGCACCAGGGCTCGTTGAGCGTCGTCCACATCCCGACCCGGTCGCCCAGCGCCCGCCCGACCTGCTCCGCGTACGCGGCGAAGGCGTAGGCGCTCTCGCGCTCCGGCCAGCCGCCCGCGTCCTCCAGCTCCTGCGGCAGGTCCCAGTGGTACAGGGTCGGGCAGGGCTGGATCCCGCACGAGAGCAGCTCGTCCACGAGCGCGTCGTAGAAGCCGATCCCGCCCGCGCGCACCCGCGGCCAGGACACCGAGAACCGGTAGGCACCCAGCCCCAGTTCCGCCATCAGCGCCACGTCCTCGCGCCACAGCCGCAGGTGGTCCGTCGCCACGTCCCCGGTGTCACCGCCGCGCACCTTGCCCGGCGTGCGGCAGAAGGTGTCCCAGATGCAGGGGCCGCGCGACCCGGCGCCGCCCTCGATCTGGAACGCCGCCGTGGCCGCCCCCCACAGGAACCCCTCGGGGAACTCCATCGCGCTCAACCCTTCACCGCCCCCTGCATGATGCCGCCGACGATGTGGCGGCCGAAGACCAGGAACACCAGCAGCAGCGGGAGCGTGCCCAGCAGCGCACCCGCCATGATCACGGACTGGTCGGGGATGTAACCGCGGCCCAGTCCGGTCAGGGCCACCTGAACCGTCGGACTGCCGTTCTGCGTCAGCGCGATGATCGGCCAGAAGAAGTCGTTCCAGGTCATCACGAAGGTCAGCATCCCCAGCACCGCCATCGCCGGACGGGCGGTGGGGAACACCACGTGCCACACGATCCGCAGCGAACTCGCCCCGTCCGTCCGCGCCGCCTCCACCAGCTCCACCGGCAGCGCCTGCGCCAGGTACTGCCGCATGAAGAACACCCCGAAGGCGGACACCAGCGCCGGCAGGACCACCGCTTGGAGCCGGTCCGTCCACGACAGCTCGGCGATCAGCATGTACAGCGGTACGACGCTCAGCTGCGGCGGGATCAGCATCGTCGCCACCACCAGCGCCAGCAGCCCGCGGCTGCCCCGGAACCGCAGCCGCGCGAACGCGAAGCCAGCCAGCGTGGACAGCAGCACGGTCCCCGCCGCGACCGTGCCCGCGACCACCAGCGTGTTCAGCAGGGCGGTACCCATGTGGGCGTCGGTCCAGGCGATCGACAGGTTGCGGCCCAGGTTCCCGCCGAACCAGAACGGCGGCGGGGTCTGCGCGAGCCGGGTGTTGGTGCGGGAGGCCGCGATCGCCGTCCACACCAGGGGGAAGAGGGAACCGGCGGTGAACAGCGCCAGGACGACGTACGTGGGCTTGCCGGCCCGCAGGACCTTCACCGGGAACCTCCCCGCACCAGCCGGGCCGCGCCCGCGATCAGCAGCAGCATCAGGAACATCGCCCACGCGATCGCCGAGGCCCGCCCCAGGTGCAGGTTCACCCAGCCCTGCTCGTACAGGTACAGGCCCAGGGTCTGGAACTGGTGGTCCGATCCGCCCGTGGCGCCCGAACCGCCGTTGAACAGCAGCGGCTCGCCGAACAGCTGGGTGGCCCCGATGGTCGACACCACACACGTGAAGAAGATCGTCGGGCGCAGCGAGGGCACCGTCACGTGCCGGAACTGCTGCCACCGCGAGGCCCCGTCCAGCGCGACGGACTCGTACAGGTCCGCCGGGATCGCCTGCATGGCCGCCAGGTAGATCAGCGCGTTGTAGCCGGTCCACCGCCACACCACGATCGTGGACACCGCCACCTGGGAGGCCAGGGTGCCGTTCTGCCAGTCGACCGGCCCGAACCCGACCGCCGACAGGGCCCAGTTGACCATGCCGTAATCACGGCCGAACAGCAGCACGAACACGAGCGTGGCGGCGGCCACGGAGGTCGCGTACGGGGTCAGCACCGCGACCCGGAAGAACGCCGAGCCCCGCAGCCGGTGGTTCAGCAGGTGGGCCAGGCCCAGCGCGATCAGCAGCTGCGGCACCGTCGACAGCAGCCCGATGGTGACCGTATTGCGCAGCGCGTTCCAGAAGAACGCGTCGTCCCACAGCCGGGTGAAGTTCCGCAGCCCCACCCAGGTCATCGAGGTCGGGTCGGTCAGCTCCACCTGGTGCAGCGCCGCCCACCCCGTGTACAGCAGCGGGAAGAGCCCGAAGGCGGTGAAGAACAGGAAGAAGGGCGCCACGAAGGCGTACGGACTGAAGCGCAGGTCCCACCGGTAGCGGCGCGAGCGCCACAGCTGGCCCCGGCCGCCCGCGTCCGCCCCCGCCGAGGGGGAGGACGCGGGCGACAGCAGGACGGTCTCGTCGGTCACCGCCGCCTCACTGGTCCAGGGCGTTGTCGATCGCCGCCACCGCGGCGTCCCAGCCCTCCTGCGCCGACCGGCCCTTCTGGTCGACCTGGAGCATCCCGACGTCCGCCAGGTTCTGCGCGATGACCAGGTCCTTCGGACCGACCACCGTCACCGGCACGCCCTCGGCCGCCCGGGCGAAGATCTCCCCGATCGGGGCGTCGCCGAAGTACGGGTGGTGCGCCCCGGCCACCGCCGGCAGCTGGTACGCGGCGCTCGCGCTCGGGAAGCTCCCGCGCTTCTCGAACAGCTTCGCCTGCTGCGCCGGAGCCGTCAGCCAGGCGGCCAGCTTCGCCGCCTCCTGGGCGTGCTTGCCCGCCTTGGGCACCACCAGGAACGAGCCGCCCCAGTTGCTCGGCTTCGGGGCCGCCGCGACGTCCCACTTGTCCTTGCCGTCCGGGCCCGCCTTGTCCTGGATGTAGCCGAGCATCCAGGCCGGACAGGAGACGGTCGCGAAACCGCCGTTGGAGAAGCCCTGGTCCCAGGCCGGGGTGAACTGCTGGAGCTTCGCGCTCAGCCCCTCGGAGGCGAACCGGGCCGCCAGGTCGAAGGCGCCGCGCACCGCGGGGTTCGTCTTGTAGACGACCTTGCCCTGGTCGTCGTAGTACCGCTGGGCGTTGCCGCCGGTGACGGCCGCCATCACGCCGGAGGCCGAGTCGACGAAGGCCTTGCCGTCGGCCGCCTTCGCCTTGTAGGCCTTGCCCGTCTCCAGGTACTTGTTCCAGTCGCCCGCCCAGAGCGCGCCGACCGCCGCCCGGTCGGTGGGCAGTCCGGCCGCCGCGAAGAGGTCCTTGCGGTAGCAGATGCCCTCGGGGCCGATGTCGGTGCCCAGCCCGACGGTGGCGCCGCCCTTGGCGGTGCCCTGCGCCCACTTCCACGGCAGGTACGCCGCCTTGTCCACACCGGGCGCCTTGCCCAGGTCGACCAGCTTGTCCGCCTGCGTCGCGGTGATCTCCGCGATGTTGTTGACCTCGACGGCCTGGACGTCGGCGAGGCCGCTGCCCGTGCCCAGGTGCGTCAGCAGCTGCGGGTAGTAGTTCTCGTTGCGCTCGATGGAGGTCTGCTCGATCCGCACGCCCGGGTTCTGCGCCATGTACTCGTCGTACAGGCCGGCCTCCTTGAGCCCGAACGCGCCGAACACCCCGACGGTGAGGGTCGTCGTCGCCTTGCCGCCGGCCCGGGCGTCCTGCCCGGGGGGATCGGCGGGGTCCTGGGAGCAGCCCGCGAGGAGCAGGGCCGCCGCGGCGGCGACGGCCAGGGCTCTGAGGGGCGTGGGGCAGTGGGGCCGGGATCGGGCTCGCATCAGGATCCTCCTGAAGGACAGGACGTGCCGGGTGTCGTGTGCCACAGTGTGGGAGCGCTCCCACGGTCGTCAAGAGGCGGTCGAGAGGTAGATTCGCAGCCGGGAGGAAGCCATGAGCGGGCAAGGGCGCAGCGGGGGACGGCCGACCCTGGAGGAGGTCGCGGTCCGCGCCGGGGTGGGGCGCGGCACCGTCTCCCGGGTGATCAACGGCTCCGCCAAGGTCAGCGAGCACACCAGGGCCGTCGTGCAGGCCGCCGTCGCCGAGCTGGGATACGTACCCAACCGCGCGGCCCGGGCCCTGGCCGCCAACCGGACCGACGCCGTCGCCCTCGTCATCCCCGAACCCGAGGCCCGTTTCTTCGCCGAGCCCTACTTCTCCGACGTGGTCCGCGGCGTCGGCGCCACCCTCGCCGAGACCGACGTCCAGCTGGTGCTCACCCTCGCGGGCGGCGAGCGGGAGCGCCGCCGGCTGGCCCAGTACCTGTCCGGGCACCGCGTCGACGGGGTGCTGCTGGTCTCCGTGCACGCCGGGGACCCGCTGCCGGAACTGCTGGCCGAGCTGGGCATCCCGGCGGTGATCAGCGGCCGCCGCTCGGCCGCCGAGGCGCTGCCCTGCGTGGACTCCGACAACCTGGCGGGCGCCGCCGCGGCCGTGCGCCACCTCCTCGGCCGGGGCCGCCGGGCGATCGCCACCATCACCGGGCCGCTGGACGTGTACGGGGCGCAGTGCCGCCTCGACGGCTACCGGCAGGCCCTCGCCGCCGCCGGGCACGCCGCGGACGAGTTGCTGATCGCCACCGGCGACTTCACCGAGGAGGGCGGCCGGCGGGCCATGCGGGAGCTGCTGGAGCGCCGCCCCGCCCTGGACGCCGTCTTCGCCGCCTCGGACGTCATGGCGGCGGGGGCCCGGCTGGAGCTGCGGGCCGCGGGCCGCCGGGTACCCGAGGACGTGGCGCTGGTGGGCTTCGACGACTCGGTGGTCGCCAGGCACATGGACCCGCCGCTGACCAGCGTGCGCCAGCCGATCGAGGAGATGGGCCGGACCATGGCGCGGGTGCTGCTGGAGCGGATCGCGGGCGGCCCGGCGGACGCCGCGGTGGTGCTGCCGACCGAGCTGGTGGTCCGGGAGTCGTCCTGACGCGCCGGCCGACCCGCCGGACATGCGGAAGGCCCCGGCCGCTTCCGCGTACCGGGGCCTTCCCACAGGGTGAGTGACGGGACTTGAACCCGCGGCCACCTGGACCACAACCAGGTGCTCTACCAACTGAGCTACACCCACCATGCCCGGTCGCGTGAGCGACCGGCCGAAGAAAAGGGTACAGGGTCCGGGAGGGTGCTCGCTCCCCCCTTTTCCCCGCGCCCCCCTCCGGCGGAGCTGTCCAGTGCTCCTATTCGCCGGCGACGACGTACTTCGCGGCGATGGTGCGGGCCGTGTCGGAGTCGGGCCCGGGCTGCGGGACGAACACCGCCTCGCGGTAGTAGCGCAGCTCGGCGATGGACTCCTTGATGTCCGCGAGCGCCCGGTGGTTGCCGTTCTTCGGCGGGCTGTTGAAGTAGGCCCGCGGGTACCAGCGGCGCGCCAGCTCCTTGACCGAGGACACGTCCACGATCCGGTAGTGCAGGTAGGACTCCAGCGCGGCCATGTCCCGCAGCAGGAAACCGCGGTCGGTGCCGACCGAGTTCCCGCACAGCGGCGCCTTGCCGGGCTCCTTGACGTGCTTCCGCACGTACGCCAGGACCTGCGCCTCGGCGTCCGCGAGGGTGGTGCCGCCGGCCAGCTCGTCGAGCAGGCCGGATGCGGTGTGCATCTGGCGCACCACGTCGGGCATGGTCTCCAGGGCCGCGTCCGGCGGGCGGATCACGATGTCCACGCCTTCGCCGAGCACGTTGAGCTCCGAGTCGGTGACCAGTGCGGCCACCTCGATAAGTGCGTCGTCCGTCAACGAGAGCCCGGTCATCTCGCAGTCGATCCACACCATGCGATCGTTCATGGGCCCCAGCTTATGCCGCGCGACGCGAAGGTCCCCCACATCGGGGACACCGATGTGGGGGACCTTCGTCGCGCGTTCGCGGTACGGACTACGCGTGCTCGCGCAGGACCCGGCCCGGCGAGTACAGCTCGGTGACCGTCGGACCGGCCGCGGCCAGGGCCGCCGCCGCCCGCTGCGGGGTGCGCTGGTGCGGCACCGGACCGCCCGACAGCTCGGCCACGTGCGGTACGTCGGCCTGCGGCCGGCGCGCCCGGTAGGCGGAGCGGTAGGCGGCCGGGGAGGACCCCAGCTGGCGCCGGAAGTGCCCGCGCAGCGCGACGGGCGAACGGAACCCGCAGCGTCCGGCGACCTCGTCGACCGAGTAGTCGGAGGTCTCCAGCAGCCGCTGTGCCTGGAGCACCCGCTGGGTGATCAGCCACTGGAGCGGCGCGCTGCCGGTGAGCGAGCGGAACCGGCGGTCGAAGGTCCGCCTGCTCATGTAGGCGCGGGCGGCCAGCGTCTCCACGTCGAACTGCTCGTGGAGGTGTTCCAGCGCCCAGGCGACGACCTCGGCGAGCGGATCGGCGCCGATCTCCTCCGGCAGCGACCGGTCGAGGTAGCGCTCCTGGCCGCCGGTGCGGCGCGGCGGGACGACGAGCCGGCGGGCCAGTGCCCCGGCCGCCTCGCTGCCGTGGTCCGTGCGCACGATGTGCAGGCACAGGTCGATTCCGGCCGCGGTGCCCGCGGAGGTCAGTACGTCGCCGTCGTCCACGAACAGCTCGCGCGGATCGACGTGGACGGACGGGTACCGCTTGGCCAGCGTCGGCGCGTACATCCAGTGCGTCGTCGCGGGCCGGCCGTCCAGCAGACCGGCGGCGGCGAGCACGAAGGCCCCCGTGCACAGTCCGACGATCCGGGCCCCTTCCTCGTGCGCCAGACGCAGTGCGTCGAGCGCCTCGGGCGGCGGCGGTGAAGTGATGGACCGCCAGGCCGGAACGACGACCGTGCCCGCCCGGGCGATCGCCTCCAGCCCGTACGGCGCGGTCAGTTCGAGTCCGCCGGTGGTCCGCAGCGGACCGTCCTCACCGGCGCACACGAGCAGTCGGTAGCGTGGAACTCCCGCGTCCTGCCGGTCGATGCCGAACACGGAAAGTGGAATGGAACTCTCGAAGATCGGCCCGCCGCTGAACAGCAGCACCGCGACGATCTCCCTGCGGCGACGCCCCGCGAGTTTCCGGCCCGCGTCCGCGACGACTGCGGTGGAATCCTGGCTCATGGCGCTAAGCCCCCCTTGGGTGTCGCGACTCCTTGGTCTGGTCGCACCTGCACGTTTCCCCTCGGCCTTGCACGTGGATCCCCCGCCGTAAATACATGATCGAATCTACTGCGTCCCGTGGTGTCGGCGTGACAAGTTCAGCACGCAGCGCTATGTCGACTTGGCAACTTGGCGAAAAGCATTCGATCAGTAAGCGTTCCACTCCGCTACCCGTTCAGGAAGCGCTCGGTCCGGCCATGGCCAGTACTCATGGGGTCGACAGCGCACCGGTGCTCCGTCGTCGCTGGTGGTAGGGGGGTCGGGGGGACATTCCGGCAAGGAACGGACCCTGCCGGGAAGTTGGCCGAAAACCGCTGGGTGTGTACGTGCGAACCGGTCAGTCGTGCGGGGACAACGCGCCGGGAGCGTGACAGCCGCGGTGCGAACCGGCCCCGCCGCGCGAATGCCGGCCGCGGTGCGTGGAGGGGGGTCCTTCCTCGGTGCGGACCCGGGCGGCGGCCCGCTCCGCCTTCTCGGAGTGCCGCAGCAGCACCCGGCAGGCGGCCGTGACGGCCGCCAGGCCGAGCGTCGCGACGGCGGCCCCGCCGAAGGAGGTTCCGTAGACCACCAGCACCACGGGGACGAGCAGACAGCTGAACGCGGCCCAGCGCACCACCTCCCCGGCCGGGTCGTCATGGGAGTGCCGCGCCGAGCGCACGGACGGGTGAACCGCAGAAGGGATGAAACGGGGTCCCGGTCCGGCGGACCGGGTGGGCTGGGTAGGCGGAGCGGGCTGGACGGGGTGATCCGGGTGGCCGGGCACGGCGTACTCCCTGCGGGCTCTTCCTGGACGGTCGGACCCTTGTCCAACGGCGGGCGGCGCGGCTCGGTCACTGCGCGCACGGGTGGCGCGCGGCGCCCTCGTCACTGGCTGTAGGGGGCAGTCGCCATTGCCAACGCGCCGCCCCTCGGGCATGCTCCCTGGGACGCTCCTCAAGGGCGGCAAGCCCTGTGCAGGACAAGGGTGTCGCCGTACCCTGAGGGGTAAGGGCTTGGGAAGATGCTTCCCGGACAGAGCTCCGTCACAGTGCGTCGCCGAAACCCCCTGTCGCTTCCCCCGAGGACCCTTCGCCGAGACATCCATGGCCGGTCACGAATACTCCGAACCCGCGGACCGCAAGCGCAAGCGCCTCGCCGACTCCGCGTCGGCCGACCTGCGCGCGGTGGAACAGACGCGCCACCCCTGCGACCCGGCCTTCCGGCACGGCGTCGTGGTCGGCTTCGACGGCTCCACGTCCAGTGAGCGCGCCCTCGCGTACGCCATCGGGATGGCCCGGCGCTCCGGCTCCGGTCTGATCATCGTCCACGTGGCCAACCGGCTGCCCACCACCGTGTGGGCCGGCTGTGAGCCGCCCGTCTTCGTGGACGTCCCGGACCACCGCACCGAGGTGCTGGGGCTGGAGCTCGCCTGCGCGGACTACCTCACCGAGGTGCCGTGGATCCTGGTCGAGCGGGGCGGCGACATCTGCCACGAGTTGGAGGAGGTCGGCCGCGAGTACTCGGCGGACGCCATCGTGGTCGGCTCCACGCACGGCATCGTGGGGCGGATCTTCGGCTCGGTGGCGGGACGGCTCGCCAAGCGCGCCCAGCGACCTGTTGTTGTGATTCCGTAACACTCCGTTCGCCGGTTGTGCGGTTGTGAACCCCGGTGTAAGGGGTAGATAAATGCTGCTGGGACGCAGCAAACAACTGCAGATCGAAGGGAGCCCGCCGTGGACAATGGTGTCTCTGCGGGAAGCACGGCCTCGACTTCGACCCTCGGGCACATAGCCCTGGGTCTCACCCTTCTCGCATTCGGTATCGGCCACACCGGCATCATCAGCGGCGTGAGCGCGGCAGACTCCGTATCCCTCGCGATGTACGTGGGCGGTCTCGCCCTCTTCGCCCTCGGACTCCTGGAGTTCCGCGGCGGCAACGGCTTCAACGGCACCGCGTTCGCGGGCCTCGGGGCCTTCTGGTTCACCTGGGCCGGCGGAGCCGACGCCAAGGTGTCGGCGCACGCGGCCGGTCTGTTCCTGGTCCTCTTCGCCCTCCTCGCCCTCACCCTGACGGTGGGCGCGGCCGGCGGACCCTTCGGGCAGGGCGTCTACGGCCTGCTCACCCTCTCCCTGGTGCTCCTCGCGGTGGGCACCTTCGCCGGCAGCGGCGGACTGGGCAAGGCCGCCGGCTGGGTGGCGGCGGTCGCCGGCCTGCTGGCCTGGTACGGGGCGACGGCCGCCCTGGCCCATTGGCCGGTGGCGGTCGGCCGGGGCTCCCGGCGCGGCGCCGTCGCCGCCGGGTGAGGACCCGCGGATGAGAACGGGCCCCGGGGAAATCCCCGGGGCCCGTTTCACGTGCCGGTGTGCCGCGCAGGTGCGATGTGCCGCTGCGATGCGCCGTGTGGCTACTCGACCGTGACCGACTTGGCCAGGTTGCGCGGCTTGTCGATGTCCCGGCCCAGGGCCAGGGCGGTGTGGTACGCCAGCAGCTGGAGGGGGATGCCCATCAGGATCGGGTCCAGCTCGTCCTCGTTCTTGGGGACGACGATCGTGTGGTCGGCCTTCTCCTGCTCGCGGTGGGCCACCGCCAGGATCCGGCCGCTGCGCGCCTTGATCTCCTCCAGCGCCGCGCGGTTCTTGTCCAGCAGGTCGTCGTCCGGGACGATCGCGACCGTCGGCATCGCCGGCTCGATGAGCGCGAGCGGACCGTGCTTGAGCTCGGAGGCGGGGTAGGCCTCTGCGTGGATGTAGGAGATCTCCTTCAGCTTGAGGGAGGCCTCCAGGGCCACCGGGTAACCGCGCACCCGGCCGATGAACATCATCGACTTGGCCTCGGCGTACTCGGCCGCCAGCTTCTTGATGTCCTCCTCGCCCTCCAGGATCTCCTGGATCTGGGCGGGCAGCTTGCGCAGGCCCTCGATGATCCGCTTGCCGTCGGTCACCGACAGGTCCCGGATGCGCCCCAGGTGCACGGCGAGCAGCGCGAACGCCACGACCGTGTTGGTGAAGCACTTGGTGGACACGACGCAGACCTCCGGGCCGGCGTGCACGTACACGCCGCCGTCCGCCTCGCGGGCGATGGCGGAGCCGACCACGTTGACCACGCCGAGGACGCGGGCGCCCTTGCGCTTGAGCTCCTGGACGGCCGCGAGGACGTCGTACGTCTCGCCCGACTGGGAGACCGCGATGTACAGGGTGTCCGGGTCCACGACCGCGTTGCGGTAGCGGAACTCCGAGGCCGGCTCGGCGTCGGCGGGGATGCGCGCCATGCCCTCGATGAGGCCGGCGCCGATCAGACCCGCGTGGTACGAGGTGCCGCAGCCCAGGATCTTGACCCGGCGGATGCCGCGCGCCTCGCGCGGGTCCAGGTTCAGGCCGCCCAGGTGGACGGTGGAGAAGCGGTCGTCGATCCGGCCGCGCAGCACGCGGTCGACGGCTTCCGCCTGCTCGGAGATCTCCTTGTGCATGTACGTGTCGTGGCCGCCCATGTCGTAGGAGGCGGCCTCCCACTCCACGGTCTCCGGCGTGGCGGTGGTCGTCGTACCGGTGGTGGTGTACGTACGGAAGTCGTCGGCCTTCAGGGTGGCCATCTCGCCGTCGTCCAGGGTGACGATCTGGCGGGTGTGGGCGACCAGCGCGGCGACGTCCGAGGCGACGAACATCTCCTTCTCGCCGATGCCGAGCACGACCGGGGAGCCGTTGCGGGCGACGACGATGCGGTCCGGGAAGTCGGCGTGCATGACGGCGATGCCGTAGGTGCCCTCGACGACCTTGAGCGCCTCGCGGACCTTCTCCTCCAGGGAGTCGGCCTGGGAGCGGGCGATCAGGTGGACGAGCACCTCGGTGTCGGTCTCGGAGAGGAAGACGACGCCGTCGGCCTCCAGCTTGGCGCGCAGCTCGGAGGCGTTGTCCACGATGCCGTTGTGGACGACGGCGACCTTGTTCTCTGCGTCCAGGTGCGGGTGGGAGTTGATGTCGCTCGGGGCGCCGTGGGTGGCCCAGCGGGTGTGGGCGATACCGGTGGTGCCGGCGAACCGCTTGGGCACGCGGGACTCCAGCTCGCGGACCCGGCCCTTGGCCTTGACGACCTTGAGGGCCGCGGACTTCGGGCTGTTGACGACGATGCCCGCGGAGTCGTAACCCCGGTACTCCAGGCGCTGGAGACCCTCCAGCAGCAGCGGTGCGACGTCACGCTTGCCGATGTAACCCACAATTCCGCACATACGGTCTTGCCCCTCCTGAAGTCCGGTGGATCGTGCTCGTACCTGGCCCGGTGGGGCCCGGCCCTGGTGGGGCCCGCTCAGCCGTAGACGATGCGGCGCAGCTGCCGGAGCGAGAGCTCCGGGGGTGCCACGGCGCGGTGCGGCAGTTCGGCCGCGATGCGTTCGAAGATCTCCGCGTTGACGGAGCCGCCGGACTGCAGTTCGCGGTGGCGGCGGCGGACGAACGCCTCGGTCGTCTCGTCGAAGTAGGCGAGTACGTCGAGCACCACCCGGGTGGCTTCGCCTCGCTGGAGCGAGGTGCTGCGCACCAGGTGGTCGACGAGGTCGTCATGCGACGGGCGGCGGTCGAGCACGGGTAGATACTGACGGCCAACGGGCCGGAACGCAAAAATTCTGCCCGGAAGCGGGCAGGATCCTGCTGGTCTGGACCACAGGAATGTCTGGTTCCGATCTGGCTCGGTTAGAAATGCCCCAAAATGGCAGCTTTCGCGGTGAGGAACTCCTCGGAGGTGAGGACGCCCTCCTTGTGCAGCTCGCCGAGCTCGCGCAGCCGGCGCAGGAGTGCGTCGTGGTCGGCGGAGGCGGGGCGGGGAAGCGCGGCGGGGGCGGTCGCGGTGAGCGCGGGGGGCGGGTCGGCCGCCGCGGCCGGGTGGGGGAGGCGTACGGTCACGGCCGCCGCGACCAGCGCGGTCAGCAGCTCCTTCTTGCCGAAGCCGAAGAGTTCGGCCGCGTAGGGGTCGTACTTGGCGGCGGCCGCCGCCTGGCCACCCGTCAGAGTGAACCGGAGCCAGCCATTGGAGAGGCCCTTCGCCGGGACCCAGTCCACCGCCCGTACGTCCGCCACCCGGAACCGGCTCGGGCCGGCCGAGTGCTTGGCGTCCTCCGCCGTCCAGTTCCAGTCCAGCGTGATCGTGTCGCCGTCGAAGGACACCGTCGCGTCGCCCGCCTCGGCCGTCACCGGCACCGGCGGCCCGGGCAGCAGGTACGCGTCCGCCGGGCCGGGATCGACCTGGTCGAGCAGCAGCGCGTTGCGCACCTCGTCCACGAAGTACTCCGCGACCCCGGCCCGGGCCGCGTCCACGGCCAGCTTGTACGGGTCGGCGGCGTCGGGCAGCCGGCCGCCGGTGCCCTGGGTCAGCGGGTCGGCGCCGTCGCGGAGCCGAAGGCGCAGCCGGCCGGACTTGCGGCCCGGCTCATAGGAGACCCCGGCGATCGCGTGGAGCGGTACCGAGAGTTCCCCGAGGGCCTGGCGCAGCGGGCCGACGTCCTTGTCCCGGCCCGGGACGATGCGCACCGCGTCCCCGTCGAAGGTCCATGTGCCGTCCTTCTGGATGATTTCCGCCATCTTGTGATTCTGTCACCGGTGTTGACGGCCGCGGTGGCCTATACCTGGGCGCATGAGAGTCCTGCGACGCACGCTCGGTACCCTCCTCGTCCTCGGCGGCGCCGCAGCCGCCCTTTCCTGCGCCGCCTTGTCCTGCGCCGCCGCCCACGGCGCGGATGCCGGGGACGGCCGCCCGGGCGCCGCCCGTCCCGCCGCGCCGGCCCCGTACGCACGGCTGCTGCCCGCGCCGGCCTCCGTACGGGTGGCGGGCGCCGGGTACCGGTTCGGGGCGGGCACGGTGATCCGTACGTCCGGGCCGGACGAGGAGGTCCGCCGGGTCGGCGAACTCCTGGCGGAGCAGCTGCGCGGGCCGAGCCGGCTGCCGCTGCCGGTGGTCGACGGGGTGGACGGCGACGGGGTCCGGCTGCGGCTGGATCCGACGGCGCCCGGGCTCGGCGCGGAGGGCTACCGGCTGGAGACCCGGGCGGACGGGATCACCCTCACCGCCCGGACCCCGGCCGGGCTGTTCCACGCGGGGCAGACGCTGCGGCAGCTGCTGCCGGTGAGCGGCCCGGGGACGGTGCCGGGCGGGACGGTCACGGACGCGCCGAGGTTCGCGTACCGCGGCGCGATGGTCGACATCGCGCGGCACCACTTCACGGTCGAGCAGGTCAAGCGGTACGTGGACCAGCTCGCCCAGTACAAGGTGAACACCCTGCACGTCCACCTCACCGACGACCAGGGATGGCGGCTGGAGTCCGCGTCCTGGCCGAGGCTCGCGGAGTACGGCGGCGGCAGCGAGGTGGGCGGCGGACCGGGCGGCCACTGGACGAAGGACGAGTACCGGGACCTGGTGGCGTACGCGGGCGAACGGTACGTGGACGTGGTCCCGGAGATCGACATGCCGGGCCATGTGAACGCGGCGCTGGCCTCGTACGCGGAGCTGAACTGCGACGGCAGGGCGCGAGAGCGGTACACGGGGACGAAGGTCGGGTTCAGCTCGCTGTGCGTCGGCAAGGAGCGGACGTACGAGTTCATCGACGACGTGCTGGGGGAGCTCGCGGAGCTGACCCCGGGCAAGTACCTGCACATCGGCGGCGACGAGGCGCACGCGACGCCGGCGGCGGACTACGCGGCCTTCATGGACCGGGCGCAGGCGGTGGTGGGCAAGTACGGCAAGACGGTGGTGGCCTGGCACCAGCTGGCGGCGGCCCGGCCGGCCCCGGGGGCGGTGCTCCAGTACTGGGGCCACGGCGGGACCCCGGTGAAGGAGAAGGAGCGGCTCGCGCAGGTGGCGCAGGCGGGCCACCCGTTGATCCTGTCCCCGGCGGACCGGCTGTACCTGGACATGAAGTACGACGTGACGACGAAGCCGGGCCTGGCGTGGGCGGGCTACGTCCCGGTGAAGCGGTCCTACGACTGGGACCCGGGGGCGTTCCTGCCGGGGGTCCCGGAGTCGGCGGTCCTGGGCGTCGAGGCGCCGCTGTGGACGGAGACCATCGGAACCCGGGCCGACTGGGAGCTCATGGCCTTCCCCCGCATGCTGGGCCTCGCGGAACTCGGCTGGTCCCGGGCGGCCTCCCACGACTGGCCGTCGTACAGCCGCCGCCTGGCAGCCCAGGCCCCCCGCCTGGACGCCCAGGGCATCACGTACTACCGCGCGCCGGACGTACCGTGGGGATAGCGGCCGGGGGGCCGGTCGGCGCGCGGCAAACGGGCGTACGTGCGCCACGGTGGCTGGGACACGGCAGCCAAGGCGAAGACCCGTAAGGCCGAGCCGTGGCAGCGGGGCCTGGAGTGGCTCCTCACCGCTTACCACGGGCTGGTCGAGCTGGTGGGGATCGAGCCGGTCGCCGAGGACGCCGGTACGTGGTTGTTCGCTTGCCGGACCAGAGAGCAGCCGGCGTACCCGAGGACGCCCATGCTGGCCGCCTCCGTGGTGGTGCCCAAGGACCTCGGACGGCCCTTTCATCCCGCCTCGAACGACCCGTGGGGTGACGCGGCGGCGTACGCCAGGACTCAGTCGGAGCCGGACCCGGAGGAGCGGGCGCGGCGGCTGAACTCGCGCGGGTGCGTGGTCACGGTGGCCGCCATGATCGCCGGGGCGCCGTCGTCACCGTTGCCCTGGCAGCCGGCGCACGAGGCGCCGGGGTGGTGGGAGTTGCTGCTCAAGCGGTACTTCCCGACCGCCGAGCAGCTGCGGTGCGCGAGCTGGGACGAGGTGATCCAGCGCGCCGAGGAGACCGGGCCGCAGACCCAGGGAGTGGTATGGGTGCGCCGGGCGATCGGCGGCACCGAGGTCAGCGGGCACCTGGTGTACGTGCACAACAAGCACGGCAGCGTCGTGTTCCTGGACGGCATGACCGGCGGCCTGGCCCGGCTGGACACCGTCGGTGTACTGGGTCTGGTGTTCGCCCGGTTCCGCCCCGCGCCCCCCCGGCCCGGCTCTCTACCTCGTCGCCGCCCTCGCCGACCGGTGGGCCGTCGGGGAGCGGGTCGGGCCCGGGAAACGGGTGTGGGCCGAGCTGGAAGGGAAGAAGGTCCCCCGGTGAGGGGGGTGGTGAGCCCGTCCGACTGGCTGCTGATCGCCGACCGGACCGGAAGCAGCCCCGTCCACGAGGTCGAGTGCACCACCTGCCTGGCCGGCTCCGGCCCCGACGCCTGGGTCCTGCACCACACCGGCTACCGCCGCAGCGGCCCGGACGCGCGTTCCCGCCACGCACGCTCCCACTGGCGGGTCAGTCCCGGGTAGATGACCAGGCGGCGGAACGGCGCGATGAGGGCCATGTAGAGCCGGCCGAACCGGCCGTTGGGCTTCACCAGCACCGTCATCCGCAGCTCGTACCCGCCGTCGCGGGCCGGCACCCAGCCCAGGTGCATGAGGGCGTGGACGGTCCTGTTCGCCAGTTCGCGGACCGCCTCGTCGTGGGTCTCGTACACGGTGGTGAACGGGCCGTCCGCACCCGAGCCGTCCGCCGTTTCGCGCAATTCGGCCGGAACGCGGTCGCGCAGGGACTCGACCCGCGCGCCCACGCCCGTACCGGGCCGGTCCCAGTCGAGGAGGTCACCGAGCTTCCGGCGCACCGCGAACAGGGCGCGGGCCAACGGGCCCTGCTGGTCAGGCCGGCCGGCCGCCGAGATCGCGGCGAGCATCACGGGGAAGTCGTCCGGTCCGGCGCCGGGCGTTCGGTACGACCACACGTCCTCGACGTCGAAGTCACGGGCGAACTCGTGGATCCGCCAAGGCTGCTCGGTGTGGGCTGTGCGGGGAAGCTTCATGCTGCCGCCACCTCTTGTGCGCACGAGATGGTCCGCCCCGGTCCGGAACGTCCACGCCATCCCGTTCAGGAGTTCGGCGGCGGACCTTAGCAGAATCCAATCCCGGACGGGCGGATTCCGGTAAACGTTTCCTATCTTCTGGCAAAGCATGTGCCGGGCTCTTGTCCTGCTGGGAGCAACCCGATGGGATGCGCGAGTCTCTTGCTGCATACGAACATCGAGGTCGAGTCACATCGTGCGTCAGATATCCCCCGCCGTCAGACTGCTCACCGTCGCGGCCCTTCCGCTGGCGCTGACCGCCTGCTCCTTCGCCATCCCGAAGGCCGCCCCGAAGCCCGCCGCGTCGGCCACGGGCTCGCCGAAGGCCACCGCGGCGCCGGCCGCCGGCCCGAACAAGGGCCTGCTGACGGGCGAGCAGCTCAAGGCGGCGCTCGCGCCCGCCTCGTTCTTCCCGGCCGGCTTCGCCGTCGAACCGGAGGGCGCGCGCGACACCGGCAAGGGGTACCAGCTGCCGGCCACCGCCGACGTGCCCACCCCCGACTGCACCAAGCTCGGCGGAACCTCGTGGGTGGAGATCACCGGGATCGACGGCGTCTCGTTCGCGCAGAACGACTACGTGAACAAGAACTCCTCCGAGGAGTTCGCCCAGGAGATCGACGTCTACCGGGACACGACCGCCACGACCGTGCTCGACGCGCTGGGCAAGATCTCCAAAGCGTGCCCCAGCTATACCGACAGCGATAGCCACGCCAAGGTGACGGTCACCGAGAAGCCTCTGGCCGGCGTCGGTGACGGCGCCTGGACCATCACCCTGACCAGCAGCGCCTGGAAGGGCGGCACGACGCTGGTGGCCGCGCGGGTCGGCACCTCGGTGGCGACCGTGCTCGTCAGCAGCAGCACCGACAAAGGCCTGGCGGGCGGCACCAAGCTGACGAAGCAGCTGGTGTCGTCCCTCACCGGCAAAGCCTGACCGCAGGGGCCTACGGGCGCCGCGCCAGCAGGTGCGCGTCGAGGAAGCCCCGCTCGGAGACCGGGTCGTGGAGCAGCCGGGCGAACGGGACGAGCCCGGCCCCGGTCAGCAGCTCCGCGAACCGGTCCACCGGCCAGCTGTAGGCGGGCGTCACCTTGTGGTCGAAGCGGACCGGCTCCGGCCCGTCCGTCGCGAAGAACGAGACCAGGAGCAGGCCCCCCGGCGCCAGGACCCGCGCCTGCTCGGCGAGCAGCGCGGGCAGCTCATCGGGCGGCGTATGGATCATCGAGTAGTGGGCCAGTACGCCGCCCAGCGCGCCGGCCCCGACCGGCAGGGCCTCCATCCGCGCCTCGTCGAACCGCAGCGCCGGATGGGCCCGCCGGGCGTGGTCGACCATGCCCGGGGAGAGGTCGAGCCCGAAGGCGTCCAGCCCCAGGTCGTGCAGCATCGCCGTCAGATGCCCCGGCCCGCACCCGACGTCGGCCGCCCGCCGGTTCCCCGTCCCGCGCACCAGCTCGGCGAAGGTGGCGATCATGTTGCGCGTGAACGGCCGGGTCACCAGCCGGTCCGCGAACATCGACGCGTACAGCCCCACGACCCCGTCGTAGGCCGCCCTGGTCTCGTCCTGGTGCTCCGCCACGGGGACGAAGCTAACACCCGGGGCACGTTCGCGGCCGGGGCGGGCGCCGAGGGACCGTATCGGCGCCCGCCCCGCCTCCCCGGTCAGCGCCGGGCGAAGGGCGCGACGGGGTTCTTGAGGGTGCCGACCAGCTGGAGGGCCGCCGAGGGGTCGGCGAGGTCGACCATCTGCCGGTTGTTGCGCAGCTGGAGGCGGTTCAGGCAGGACAGCTGGAACTCCGGCGCGAAGAGGTCGTAGCGGGCGAATCGTTCCGCCAGCTCCGGCACCGAATCCTGGTAGGCGTGGGCGCAGTCGGCCACCGCCCGCCAGAAGGTTTCCTCCCCGCAGATGCCCTCCGCCGCCAGGATCGGGCCGAGGAAGCGGAAGAAGCAGTCGAAGACGTCCGTGAAGACCGACAGGAGCTTCATGTCCTCCGGGACCTCCACCCGGATCCGCTCGACCGCCGGCGGCAGGACCGCGTCCGGGTCCATGACCACGATCTCCTCGGCGATGTCCTTGAAGACCGCCCGCTTCACCACACCGCCCTCGATGACGAGGATCGTGTTCTCCCCGTGCGGCATGTACGCGAGGTCGTACGCGTAGAAGCAGTGCAGTAGCGGGACCAGATAGGCGCGCAGGTACGCGGCCAGCCAGTCCTCGGCCGGCAGCTTCGACTCCTCGATCAGGGCGCCGACGAAGGACCGGCCCTCCGCGTCGACGTGCAACAGGGACGCCATCGTGGCGAGCCGCTCGCCCTCCCGCAGCGAGGCCACCGGGGACTCGCGCCACAGCGCCGCCAGCATCTTGCGGTACGGCGAGTAGCGGTCGGTCGCGCGCTCGTACTGGCGGTGGTGGTAGCCGATCGCCGCCCGCTCTCGGATGATCGAGAAGTCCACCGACCGCAGCACCGCGTCGGACCCGATCAACTGGTGCAGCCAGTCGTTGATGGCCGGGGTGGCCTCCATGTACGCCGCCGACAGGCCCCGCATGAAGCCCATGTTCAGCACCGAGATGGCGGTCTTGACGTAGTGCTTCCCGGGGGCGGTGGTGTTGAAGAACGTCCGGATCGACTGCTGGGCCAGGTAGGCGTCCGGGCCCTCGCCCAGTAGGACGAGCCGGCGGTTGGCGATCTCCGCCGCGAAGGTGACCGTCGTCTTGTTCCACCACTGCCAGGGGTGGACGGGGAAGAGGTGGTAGTGCGCCGGGTCGAGGTCCAGCGCGGCGAGACGGGCGGCGAAGTCAGCGACGGTCTCCCCGCCCAGCTCCTCGCGGATGAAGGAGTCGTAGTCCAGGCCCGCGCCCGCCGTGAAGGTGGAGACGTCCTTGTGGGCCGCCACCCACACCAGGTGGACCGGGCTCGCCGCCTCCGGGGCGTACGCGAGGTAGTCGTGCACGCCGAAACCGAGGCGGCCGTTGTTGGCGACGAAGCAGGGGTGGCCCTCGGTCATGCCGGTCTCGATGTCCTGGAAGGACGACTTGGCGAGGACGGCGGAGGAGACCTGCGGCTTCGTGTACTTGAATCCGGCGCCCGCCAGGGTGGAGGAGATCTCCTCCAGGTACACCGGCAGGACCTCCGCGCCCAGACCGAGGGTCTCGCGCAGCTCGATGTGGAAGTCCAGCGCGTCGAGCGGCAGCTCGGCCCCGGCACGGTGCCGGGTGATCGAGGACTCGTCCACCGCCCAGTGGTCCAGCGCGTACCGGACGGCGCGGAAGCGGTACTCCACGCTGCCGTCGTCGCTCGTGACCGCGTACTGCTGGTCGTCCAGCGGCCGGGGGGTCAGCAGGCGCTCGTGGGAGAACTCCGCGAGGGCCTTGCGGACCAGGGCGCGGTTGGCCCGCGCCCACAGCTCCGGGGAGAGGTGGGCGACGGCGTCGGCGAGGCTCATATGGATCCCTCCCGGGTGGCCGCTTCGAACTGCTCACGGGTGCAGAAGCTCAGCAGGGCGTCCTTCTCGGGCTTGCGCACCGGGCCGTCCGCCACGAAGCCGACGGCCGCGTTGAGCGCGTGGACGGCGGTGTTGCGGACGTCCGGCTCGACCACCACCCGGCGGGTGGCCGGGTCGGCGAACAGGGCCGCCATGACGGTGGTGATCACCGCGCGGGTGAAACCGTGGACGGGCGTGTCGCTGGGGGCGACCAGGAAGTGCATGCCGACGTCGCCCGGTCGGGCGTCGTACAGGCCGACCAGCTCCAGCCGGCTCGGATCGTACGTCTCCATCAGGAAGGCGGGCCGGCCGTCGTGCAGGCCGATGAACGCCTCGTGGTGCGCGGCCGCGGCGATCCGCATGTACTCGCGTTCCACGTCCGGCAGGGAGGCGCCCCCCATCAGCCAGAAGGCCGCCTTGGGGTGGGTGACCCAGCCGTGCAGCAGCTCCGCGTCGGAGAACGGGTCGAGCGGGCGCAGGGCGAAATCACCGAGGGCCGGATCGGTACGGGTGAAGAGGAGTTCGGTGGTGCTCATACCAGGGTGCCTTCCGGGGCGGCGAACTGCTGGAACGCGATGGACTTCTCGACCTTGTAGTGCTCGCGCCCGAGGAGCTCGCCGATGATGTACGCGTTGCGGTACGCGGCCATGCCCAGGTCGGGCGCGGTGACGGAGTGGTTGTGGACGGTGCCGTTCTGCAGGAAGATCCCGCGCCCGGTGACGTCGATGCTGTAGTTGCGGGCCGCGTCGGGCCGGCCGTGTCCGTCGAAGCGCAGCCGCTCGCGCACGGGCGCCAGGAACTCGGGCAGCGCGTAGCGGTAGCCGGTGGCGAGCACCAGGCCCTCGGTGCTGAGGGAGAAGTCCCGCTCCTGCTCCTCCTGGCGCAGGCCCAGCGTGTACCGGCCCGACGTGGTGTCGTACGCGGCGGAGTTGAGGGAGGTGTTGGTGAGCAGGGTGGTCGGGACCTGGCCGGGGCTGCTGATCCGCTTCTGGTAGAGCAGGTCGAAGATGGCGTTGATCAGCTCGCCGTCGATGCCCTTGAACAGGTTCTTCTGTTGCGACTCCAGCCGGTAGCGGGTCTCCTCGGGCAGCGCGTGGAAGTAGTCCACGTACTCGGGGGAGGTCATCTCCAGCGTCAGCTTCGTGTACTCCAGCGGGAAGAACCGAGGGGAGCGGGTGACCCAGTTGAGCCGGTAGCCGTGTACGTCGATCTCGCCGAGCAGGTCGTAGTAGATCTCGGCGGCGCTCTGCCCCGAACCGACGAGGGTGATCGACTCCTTCTGCTGGAGCTGCGCCTTGTGCTCCATGTAGGCGCTGTTGTGGGTGAAGTCGCCGCCCAGACCCGCGCAGGCGGGCGGGACGAACGGCGGGGTGCCGGTGCCCAGGACCAGGTGGCGGGCCAGGTGGGTCTCACCGCGGTCGGTGTGGACCTCGTACAGCCCGGCCCGTTCGTCGTAGGTGACCTCGGTGACGGAGGTCGAGTACCGGACGTTGTCGAGGCGGTCCGCGGCCCAGCGGCAGTAGTCGTTGTACTCGGCGCGCAGCGGGTAGAAGTTCTCCCGGATGTAGAAGGAGTACAGCCGGTCCTTGTCCTTGAGGTAGTTCAGGAAGGAGAAGGGCGAGGTCGGGTCGGCGAGGGTGACGAGGTCCGACATGAACGGCGTCTGGAGGTGGGCGCCGTCCAGGAACATCCCGGCGTGCCACTCGAAGTGCGGCTTCGACTCGATGAAGAGGCCGTCGAGTCCGTCGATCGGCGCGGTCAGGCAGGCGAGTCCCAGGTTGAAGGGGCCGAGGCCGATGCCGATGAAGTCATGGGGCTCACGAGTGGACGGCAAGGGATTCTCCCAGGTACTGCTCGGCGTGTGCGGCGAGGAGGTCGAGGACGGCCGTGATGTCGGACGTCGTGGTCTGCGGGTTGAGGAGGGTGAACTTCAGGTACTGCCGGCCGTCGACCTTGGTGCCGGCGACGACGGCCTCACCGGAGGCGAACAACGCCTTGCGGGCGTGCAGGTTGGCCTCGTCCACCAGGTCGGGCCGCAGGTCCTCGCCCACGGGGACGTAGCGGAAGACGAGGGTGGAGAGCTGCGGACGCACGACGACCTCGAAGCGCGGGTCGGCGTCGAGCAGCTGCCAGCCGGCCGCGGCCAGCTCGATGACCTCGTCGAAGAGCGAGCCGACGGCGTCGGCGCCCATCACGCGCAGGGTCATCCACAGCTTGAGGGCGTCGAAGCGGCGCGTCGTCTGGATGGACTTGTCGACCTGGTTCGGGATCTTCTCCTGCACCATGCGGCGCGGGTTGAGGTAGTCCGCGTGGTAGGTGGCGTGCTGCAAGGTGTCGCGTTCGCGGACCAGGACGGCGCTGGAACTGACGGGCTGGAAGAAGGACTTGTGGTAGTCGACGGTGACGGAGTCGGCGTGCTCGATGCCGTCCAGGAGGTGCCGGCGGGTGGGGGAGACCAGCAGTCCGCAGCCGTAGGCGGCGTCCACGTGCATCCACGTGGAGTGCTCGGCGGCCAGGCGGGCGATCTCGGGGAGCGGGTCTATGGACCCGAAGTCGGTGGTGCCGGCGGTGGCGACGACGGCCATCGGGATCAGGCCTTCGCGGGCGCAGCTCTCCAGTTCCAGGGCCAGGGCGGAGGTGTCCATCCGGCGGTTCCGGTCGACGGGGACGGAGATGACGGCCTGGTAGCCGAGTCCCAGCATGGCGGCGGACTTGCGGACGCTGAAGTGGCTCGCCTCGGAGGCCAGGATGCGCAGCCGGGGCAGCAGCGCGGCCTTGGTGAGGTCGCGTCCCTCGGTGCGGGCGCGCTGCGCGGCGATGCGGCAGGCCTCGTCGCGGGCGAGCAGCAGGGCGTGGAAGTTGGACTGGCTGCCGCCGGAGGTGAACACGCCGTCGGCGCGCGGGCCGAGGCCGATGCGCCCCGCGGTCCAGCCGATCAGGCGGCGCTCGATGAGGGTGCCGCCGATGGACTGGTCCCAGGTGTCCAGCGAGGAGTTGACGGCGGAGAGGATCGCCTCGCCGAGTACGGCGGGGATGACGACGGGGCAGTTGAGGTGCCCGAGGTAGCGGGGGTGGTGGAAGTACACCGTGTCCCGCAGATAGACCTCTTCGAGTTCGTCGAGGGCGGCAGCCGGGTCTTCGAGGGGCTTGTCGAGGTCGATCCCGTTGATGACCGGGGCGAGTTCGGCGACGGAGATACCGGTGTGGGGCCGTTCCGTGGTGGCCAGTTTGGCGGCGACGCGGTCGACGCCTTCGGTGACGGAACGCCGGTAGAGGTCCGCGGTCGTCTCATTGAGCAGATGCGAACGCATCAACTTTCCTCCGGGCAAGGGCAAGTGGGGGTGGGCTGTGCTGCTTAGGTTAGCCTAACCTAACTTCCCCACCAAACGGAGAGGGCCCCGGCCGACCGGCCGGGGCCCTCTCTGAAATGGGGCGTACGTGGAGCGCGTTGGGGCTACAGCTCCGCGCTCGGGTCCTCGCTGGGAGCCGTGCCCGAGTACGCCTCCGCGAGGAGCTCCTCCTCGCTCGCGCCGAGCCGCCAGTAGCCGGTGAACCGCACCCGGCGCCGGTCGACCCCGCGTTCGCGCACCAGGTGGCGGCGCACTGCGCGGACCGTGCCGGACTCGCCCGCGATCCAGGCGTACGGGGCTTCGGCGGCGGGCGGTTCGGCCGCCCGGACGACCTCCAGCAGTTGCCCGGTCCGCTCCCGGCCGGGGCCCGCGGCGCGCACCACCCAGGTGATGTCGGCGTCCGCGAGGGTGCTCGGGGTGAGCCGGTCGTCTTCGTGCGGGACTTCGAACCAGGCCTTGACGCGCGTGCCGGAGGGGAGCCGGTCCAAGATCGCGGCCGCGGCGGGCAGCGCCGTCTCGTCCGCGTACATGAGGATCATGTCGGCGTCGGCCGGCGGCTGGAACCGTACGGACTTGTTCTCCGCGACGGCCGGCCCGATCGCCAGGATCCGCCGGCCGGTGACCGCCCGCCCGGCCCAGGCGGAGGCGGGGCTCGTGTCCCCGTGGAGCACGAAGTCGATGTCGACCTCGTCCACGCCCTGCGGCGTACGCCGTTGCTCGCGCACGGTGTAGGAGCGCATCACCGGGCGCTCGGCCTCCGGCAGGGCGCGCCAGGCCCCGAACCAGGTGTCCTCATCGGTGGACGGGAGCTCGGTGTGTTCCCGGTGCGGGGGCGGGAGGAAGAGGGAGAGGCTCTGGTCGTAGCCGCCCGAGCGGAAGCCGGCGAGGGCCTCGCCGCCGAAGGTGACCCGCAGGAACGAGTGGCCGAGCCGGCGGGTGCGGAGCACTTCGAGTGCGAAGAACCGGAAGTGCGCGACGTCGGTGGCGGTGGCGGTACCGGTATCGGCGTGGGTGGCGGTCATGCGGCGGGTCCCCCTGGGAGTTGATCGGCGGCGCCGGAAGGCAGGCGGGTCAGCTGACCTTCTTGGCGTTCTGGATCGACGTGGCGAGGTCTTCGAGGATCTTGGCGCACTTGTCGTACGAGTAGATCGGCTCGGTGACGCGCGGGGTGATCTGGCCGGCCTTGACGGCGGGCAGCTCGGCCCAGGTCGGCTTGGCCTTGAGCTCCTCCGGCTGGAGGGTGCCGGTCCGGTTGTCCAGGAGGATCACGTCGGCCTTGTACTTGCCGGCGTTCTCCCAGCTCAGGCTCTCGTAGAAGCCGCCCTGGTCCAGCTTCTCCGGGACGACGAACTCGACGCCGAGCGACTCGAAGTACTTGAGGTCGGCGGAGGTCTTCGGGGTGGAGACGTAGAACAGGTCGGCGGCCCCGGAACCGACGAGCACCTTGATGCCCGGGTTGGCCTTGGTGGCCTCGCGGACCTTGGCGGAGGCGGCCTCGAAGCGGGCCTTGGCGTCGACGGCGGCCTTGGAGTTCAGGTCGGCGCCCAGCGACTTGGCGAGGGCTGCGGTGCGTTCCAGGGACTTGTCGAGGGAGGCGTCGCCGCCCACCGAGATCGCGGCGGCCGGGGCCAGCTTGAGGATCTTGTCCTTGGCAGCCTCGGGGACGTACCAGTAGCTGCCGTCCCAGGTGTTGGTGACGAGCAGGTCGGGCCGCAGGGCCGCGTACTTCTCGACGTTGAACTCGTCGTAGACGTTGCCCAGGATCTCGACCTTGGAGATGTCCATCGTGCCGGCCTGGACGTCGGGCTTGCCGTCGGCGGTCTTGGTCGGGCCGAACACGCCCTTCACCTTGACGCCGTAGTCCGAGAGCGCGGCCGCGGTGCCGGTGAAGGCGACGATGTTCTTCGGCGTCGACTTGGCCGTGACCTCCTTGCCCAGGTCGTCCTTGAAGCTCCAAGGGCCGGAGGCCGCGGCGCCCTTGTCCGATTCGCCCGCGCCGCCCTTGGCCTGGTCGGTGCCGCCGCAGGCGGAGAGCGCCGCGACGAGACCGAGGGCGCCGCCGGCGGCGATGAGGCCGCGACGGGTGAGGGGGGAGGTCCGGGACTTGGGCATGTGGATGTCCGCTTTCGTGCGTGGTGCGTGCCGGGCGGCCACGAAGGCCGTTCGAGGGAAGGTTAGCCTAACCTTGCTCGAAATGAGTAAGGGGGCCCTAACTTCCGCCGGGCCCCCTCGTCCGTCACGCGTCCGCGAGCGGACCGGCCGTCAGCCCGCGAAACCCAGTTCGCGGGCGATGAGCATGCGCTGCACCTCGCTCGTGCCCTCGCCGATCTCCAGGATCTTGGAGTCGCGCCACATCCGCGCCACCGGGTACTCGTTCATGAAGCCGTAGCCGCCGTGGATCTGCGTCGCCTCACGGGCGTTGTCCACGGCGACGGTGGAGGAGTACAGCTTCGCGATCGCCGCCTCCTTCTTGAACGGCTCGCCCGCCACCAGCCGCGAAGCCGCGTCACGCCAGCCGACCCGGGCCATGTGGGCGCGCATCTCCATGTCGGCCAGCTTGAACTGGATGGCCTGGTTGTCCCCGATCGGCCGGCCGAAGGCCTGCCGCTCCTTGGCGTACTTCACCGACTCGTCCACGCAGCCCTGCGCCAGACCGGTGGCGAGCGCCGAGATCGCCACCCGCCCCTCGTCCAGGATGCGCAGGAACTGGGCGTAGCCGCGGCCCTCCTCGCCCACCAGGTTCGCGAGCGGGACGCGTACGTTGTCGAAGGCCAGCTCGCGGGTGTCCGAGGAGTTCCAGCCGACCTTGGAGTACGGCGCCGCGACCGTGAAGCCGGGGGTGCCGGACGGGACGATGATCGAGGAGATCCGCGGCCGGCCGTCCTCGGTGCGCCCGGTGACGGCGGTGACGGTGACCAGGCCGGTGATGTCCGTACCGGAGTTGGTGATGAAGCACTTCGAACCGTTGATCACCCACTCGTCGCCGTCCTTGACGGCGGTGGTGCGACTGCCGCCCGCGTCCGAGCCCGCGCCCGGCTCCGTCAGCCCGAAGGCGCCGAGGATCTCGCCGGAGCACATCCGCGGCAGCCACTCCCGCTTCTGCTCCTCGGAGCCGAACCGGAAGATCGGCATGGCGCCGAGGGAGACCCCGGCCTCCAGGGTGATGGCGACCGAGGAGTCGACGCGGGCCAGCTCCTCCAGGGCGATGCCGAGGGCGAGGTAGTCACCGCCCATGCCGCCGTACTCCTCGGGGAACGGCAGGCCGAACAGGCCCATCCGGCCCATTTCGCGGACGATCTCGTACGGGAACTCGTGCCGCTCGTACAGGTCGCCGATCTTCGGCGCGATGACGTCGTGGGCGAACTCCTCCACGGTGCGGCGGAGTTCCTCGTGCTCGGGGGTGAGCCGGTGGTCGAGGGACATGGTTCTCGTTACTCCTTGTGGGAGAGGGCGCGGACGGTACGGGATGGGCTCGGCCGGCCCAACTGCTCGGCCATCCACACGCTCGTGGCGGTGAGGGCGGCCAGATCGACCCCGGTCTCGATGCCGAGGCCGTCGAGCATCCACACCAGGTCCTCGGTGGCGAGGTTGCCGGTGGCGCTCTTCGCGTACGGGCAGCCGCCGAGGCCGCCGGCGGAGGCGTCGACCGTGGTCACGCCGTGCTCCAGCGCGGCGAGCGTGTTGGCGAGGGCCTGGCCGTAGGTGTCGTGGAAGTGCACCCCGATCCGCTCGGTGGCGACGCCTTCCGCGTTGAGGGCGGACAGCAGCGCCCGGACGTGGCCGGGGGTGGCGACGCCGATGGTGTCGCCGAGGCTGAGTTCGTCGCAGCCGAGGTCGAGCAGCGCCTTGGCGGTGCGGACCACCTGGGGGAGCGGGACCGCGCCCTCCCAGGGGTCGCCGAAGCACATGGACAGGTAGCCGCGGACGTGGGCCTTTTGGGCCTTGGCGCGGGCCACGACGGGCTCGAACATGGCGAGGGACTCGGCGACGGTGCGGTTGAGGTTGCGGGCGGCGAAGGTCTCGGTGGCCGAACCGAACACCGCGATCCGGGAGGCGCCGAGGGCGAGCGCGCGGTCGAGCCCGCGCTCGTTGGGGACGAGGACGGGCAGGGCCGCGTCCAGGCCGGCGAGGAGGGGGAAGAGCTGCTCGGCGTCCGCCAGCTGGGGCACCCACTTGGGGTGGACGAAGCTGGTGGCCTCGATGGTGGTCAGCCCGGCCGCGGCGAGGCGGTGGACGAACTCGGCCTTCACGGCGGTCGGGACCGTGGTCCGTTCGTTCTGGAGGCCGTCGCGGGCGCCGACCTCGTGGATCCGGACGCGGGTGGGGAGGCCGGTGCCGGGGACGGTCATGGGGAGGCCGTTCATGCGCTCTCTCCCTCCGCTTCGGGGGTGACGACGGCCAGGACCTGGTCCATGGCGACGGTGGTGCCGGGCGAGACGTCGAGCTCGGTGACGGTTCCGGCGTGCGGGGCGGAGATGACGTGCTCCATCTTCATCGCCTCGACCACGAGGAGGCTCTGGCCGGCGGTGACGCGGTCGCCGACGGCGACCTTGACGACGGTGACGGTGCCGGGCATGGGGGCGGCGAGGGTGTCGGCCCCTGCGCGGCCCGCTCCGCTGAGGTTGGCGGTGACGGGGTCGTGGGTCTGGACGTGCCAGGTGTCGCCGTCGCGGCCGAGCCAGGTCCCGTCCGGGGAGGTGGCGTGGGTGAAGCGGTGGGTGACGCCGTCGAGTTCGATGGTGACGGTGTCGCTGGTGCCGGTGACGATCCGGCCGCGGGCCGGTGCGCTGGGGCTCTGTCCCAGACCCCGCGCCTCGAACTCCCCCAGACTCCGTCCGGGGGTACCCCCACGCGAGGCCGGGTTCGGCCCGGCGCCGTCGTCGGCTGACAGGAGCAGTTCCGTTTCGGCGCCCAGAGGGCGGGTGCGGACCTGGACCGGGTCCTGGCCCGGGAGGCGGAAGTGGTGGACCGTCCAGGCGGGGGTGCCGCCCAGGCGCCAGCCGTTGGCGGCGTCGAAGGGGTCCACCCAGCCGGTGCCCCCGGCGGGGTTCCGCGAAGGGGCGGGGCGGCGGAGGTTGAGCAGCGCGGCCGCCGCGTAGACCTCCGGCGGGACGCCGTCCGGCAGGAGCCGGTCCAGGTCGCGCTCGACCAGGCCCGTGTCCAGGTCGCCCGACACGACGTCCGGGTGGGCCAGCAGGCGCCGCAGGAAGCCCGCGTTGGTCTGGACGCCCAGGATCACGGTGTCCGCCAGCGCGCCGCGCAGCACCCGCAGGGCCGTTGCCCGGTCCGGCCCGTAGGCGATGACCTTCGACAGCATCGGGTCGTACGTCGACCCCGTGTCCACCCCGGCCACCAGGCCCGAGTCGGTACGGACCGCCCCGCCCGACGGCTCCGCCAGCGCCAGCACCGTACCGCCCGACGGCAGGAACCCGCGCGCCGGGTCCTCGGCGCAGATCCGGGCCTCGATCGCGTGGCCGGTCAGCGTGACCTCGGCCTGCGTGAAGCCCAGTTCGGCCCCGGCGGCCACCCGCAGCTGCTGCTCCACCAGGTCCAGCCCGGTGATCAGCTCCGTCACCGGGTGCTCGACCTGGAGCCGGGTGTTCATCTCCATGAAGTAGTACGAGGACGGGTCGCCGCCCGGCACGATGAACTCCACCGTGCCCGCGCCGACGTACCCGCAGGAGCGGGCCGCCTCCACCGCCGCCGCGCCCATCGACGCCCGCAGTTCCGGCGTCAGCAGGACCGAGGGGGCCTCTTCGATGACCTTCTGGTGGCGCCGCTGGAGCGAGCACTCGCGCTCGCCGAGGTGCACCACGTTGCCGTGGGCGTCCGCCAGCACCTGGATCTCGATGTGCCGCGGCCGGTCCACCCACCGCTCCACCAGCAGCGTGTCGTCACCGAACGACGAGCGGGCCTCGCGGCGGGCCGCCGCGATCTCCTCGCCGAGCAGGTCCGCGTCCCGCACCAGGCGCATGCCCTTGCCGCCGCCGCCCGCCGAGGGCTTCAGCAGCACCGGCATGCCGATCTTCTCGGCGGCCGAGACCAGTTCGGCGTCGCTCAGGCCGCTCCCGGACGAGCCGGGGACGACCGGGACCCCGGCCGCCTTCACCGTCTCCTTGGCCCGGATCTTGTCGCCCATGAGCGAGATCGCCGAAGCCGGCGGCCCGATGAACGCGAGGCCGGCCTCCGTGCAGGCCGCCGCGAAGGCCGCGTTCTCCGCGAGGAAGCCGTAGCCGGGGTGGACCGCCTCGGCGCCGGTGCGCCGGGCGGCGTCCAGCAGCCGCTCCACCGACAGGTAGCTCTCGGCGGCGGCCGCCGGGCCGATCCGGACGGCCGTGTCGGCCTCCCGCACATGGCGCGCGTCCGCGTCCGCGTCGCTGAAGACGGCCACGGAGCGGATGCCGAGCTCCCGCAGGGTGCGGATGACGCGTACCGCGATCTCGCCCCGGTTCGCGACCAGAACAGTGCTGAACATCAGTGTGGTCCTCACGTCACATACGGAAGATGCCGAATTGCGGGTCGCCCAGCGGGGCGTTCGCGCACGCGGTCAGGGCCAGCCCCAGCACCTGCCGGGTCTCCAGCGGGTCGATCACCCCGTCGTCCCACAGCCGCGCGGTGGCGTAGTAGGCGTTGCCCTGCTCCTCGTACTGCGCGCGGACCGGGGCCTTGAAGGCCTCCTCGTCCTGCGCCGGCCACTCCTGGCCCGCGCCCTCGATCTGGTCGCGCTTGACGGTCGCGAGGACGGAAGCGGCCTGTTCGCCGCCCATCACCGAGATCTTGGCGTTCGGCCACATCCACAGGAAGCGGGGCGAGTACGCGCGGCCGCACATCGAGTAGTTGCCCGCCCCGTACGAGCCGCCGACGACCACGGTCAGTTTCGGGACCCGGGTGCAGGCCACCGCCGTGACCATCTTCGCGCCGTGCTTGGCGATGCCGCCGGCCTCGTAGTCGCGGCCGACCATGAAGCCCGAGATGTTCTGGAGGAACAGGAGCGGGATGCCGCGCTGGTCGCACAGCTCGATGAAGTGGGCGCCCTTCTGGGCGGATTCGGAGAAGAGGATGCCGTTGTTGGCGACGATGCCGACGGGGTGGCCGTGGATCCGGGCGAAGCCGGTGACCAGCGTCTGCCCGAACTCCGACTTGAACTCCTGGAAGCGGGAGCCGTCCACGATCCGGGCGATGATCTCGCGGGCGTCGTAGGGCGTGCGCGAGTCGACGGTGACCGCGCCGTACAGCCCGTACGGGTCCGCCTTCGGCTCCTCGGGCGCCTCGACCGGCCAGGGCAGCGCCCCGCGCCCGGGCAGGGTCGCCACGATGTTGCGGACGATCCGCAGCGCGTGCGCGTCGTCCTCCGCGAGGTGGTCGGTGACGCCGGAGATCCGGGAGTGGACCTCGCCGCCGCCGAGCTCCTCCGCCGTGACGACCTCGCCGGTGGCGGCCTTCACCAGCGGGGGGCCGCCCAGGAAGATCGTGCCCTGGCCGCGGACGATGACGGCTTCGTCGCTCATCGCCGGTACGTAGGCCCCGCCCGCGGTGCAGGAGCCGAGGACGGCGGCGATCTGCGGGATGCCGGCGCCCGACATGCGGGCCTGGTTGTAGAAGATGCGGCCGAAGTGGTCCCGGTCGGGGAAGACCTCGTCCTGCATCGGGAGGAAGGCGCCGCCGGAGTCGACCAGGTAGAGGCAGGGGAGACGGTTCTCCAGCGCCACCTCCTGGGCCCGCAGGTGCTTCTTGACGGTCATCGGGTAGTACGTGCCGCCCTTGACGGTGGCGTCGTTCGCGACGATCACGCACTCGCGGCCGCTGACCCGGCCGATGCCCGCGATGACCCCCGCGGCCGGGGCCGCGCCCCCGTACATCCCCTCGGCGGCCAGCGGGGCCAGCTCCAGGAAGGGGGAGCCCGGGTCGAGGAGGGTGTCCACGCGCTCGCGCGGGAGCAGCTTGCCCCGGGCGGTGTGGCGGGCGCGGGCCTTCTCGCCGCCGCCGAGGCGGGCCGCTTCCAGCCGGGCGCGCAGGCCCTCGGCGAGTTCCCGGTGGGCGGCCTCGTTGGTCCGCCAGGCCTCGGACGCCGGGTCCGCGGCGCTCGTCAGCACTGGTGCCTGCTGCATCGGTCGAGCTCCCTTGCTCGGTCCACGTAAACCGGTCACGCCGTTAATGAGCGTTAACGCTTGTGGGGCTTAGGTTAACGAGCGCTAACGGCCCTGTCTAGAATGGATTCCCATGAGCACCAGAGCGGCCGCCCCGACCCGTCGCGAGCAGATCCTCAGTGAGGCCGCCCGCCTCTTCGCCGAGCGCGGCTTCCACGGCGTCGGCGTGGACGAGATAGGGGCCGCGGTGGGCATCAGCGGACCCGGCCTCTACCGCCATTTCGCGGGCAAGGACGCGATGCTCGCCGAGCTGCTCGTCGGGATCAGCGAACGGCTGCTCACCGGTGGCCGGCGCAGGGTGGAGGAGGCGGCCGGGGACCCGGCGGCCGTGCTGGCCTCCCTGGTGGAGGGGCACATCGACTTCGCGCTGGACGACCGCGCGCTGATCACCCTGCACGACCGGGAGCTGGACCGGCTGCGCGAGGCCGACCGCAAGCTCGTGCGCCAGCTCCAGCGGCAGTACGTCGAACTGTGGGTGGACGTCGTCCGGCAGCTCCATCCGGAGGTGGGCGAGGCGGAGGTACGGGTCTCGGTGCACGCCGTCTTCGGCCTGCTGAACTCCACCCCGCACCTGGCGGCCCCGGGCCGGGAGGCCACCGAGTCGCTGCTGCGCCGGCTCGCCAACGGGGCGTTCGGAGCGCTGTCGGGGTGACCCCGGGTGTCCGCCGACCGGGATGGAACAGACGGCTCCGCCCGGGCGGCGGCAGAATGACCCGTATGCCTAAGCCGATAGAGACGCCCGCCCAGCCCGAGGGAACTCCCAGCCGCGCCGAACTGGTCGACCACCTGGTCCGCACCCGGATCGCGGGCGACGTGGCCACGGCCCGCGAGAACAACCTCTCCCACTACCGCAAGCTCGCCAACGGCGACCGGCACTACTGGCTGGGCCTGGAACTCGGCGACCGCTGGACGGACGAGCAGGACGTCCTGGCCGTGATGGCCGAGCGGTGCGGGGTCGTCGACGACGCGGAGCACCGGTACGGGCAGGACACCATCGACCCGGAACTGACGGTCGCCGCCCTGGACCGGATGGCGGCCCGGCTGCGCAAGGCGGCGGCGGACCGCCAGCGCGTGCTGCTGGCCACCGGTCACCCGGGCGGCCTCCTGGACGTGCACCGGGCGACGGCGGCCGCCCTGCGCGGGGCGGGCTGCGAGATCGTGGTGGTCCCGCCGGGCCTGACCGCCGACGAGGGCTCGGTGTGGCAGTTCGCGGACGTGGCCGTACTGGAGCGCGGGGCCACGCTGTGGCACACCCACTCCCCGGCGCCGATGGCGGCGATCCTGGACGGCCTGGCGGCGACGGGCCGCCCGCAGCCGGACCTGGTCGTGGCCGACCACGGCTGGGCGGGCTGCGCGGCGCAGCGGGGGATCGACGCGGTGGGCTACGCGGACTGCAACGACCCCGCGCTGTTCCTCGGCGAGGCGGAGGGCACCCTCCAGGTGGCCGTCCCGCTGGACGACCACGTCCGCGACCCGCGGTACTACGACCCGATGGTGGCCTACCTGCTCGCGACGGCGGGCCTGCGGTAACGGCCCCCGGGGCGGGGCGGGTTCCGGCGGCGGGCCTTGCGGCGGAGCCGGCCGCCCCGTCGGCGGAGCCGGCCGCCCCGTCAGCGCAGCCAGCCGCCCGTGACGGCCTGCACGGCCGAGCCGTCGAGGTCGGCCAGCTTCGGGGCGACGAACTCCCGCGCCCAGTCCGAGGTCTGGACCCGGAACGGCACCTGCGCCGCGTCCAGCAGGGCGACCACGGGCTCGGCCGCCTCCGCCGAGGTCTGCGAGGTCTCGGCCCCGTACGACTTCATCGTGCGCTCGACGTACGCCTGGAGCGCGCCCCCGTACGGACCGGCAGCCTCCACCATCGCGGGCACGTCGAGCTGCTGGTTGGCCACGAACTCACTGGTCACGGCGCCGGGTTCGACCACCGCCACCCGGACGCCGACGCTCGCCGCGACCGGTGCGAGCGACTCCATGAACCCCTCCACGGCGAACTTGGCCGCGCAGTAGGCCTCGTTGAACGGCTGGCCGACCACTCCGCCGACGCTGGTCACCGTGACGATCCGGCCGCCCGACGCCCGCAGGTGGGGCAGCGCCGCGAGGGTGAGTTCCACGACCCCGAAGTAGTTGACCTCCATCGCGGCCCGGACCGGGCCCATGCCCTGCTGTTCGACGGTGCCGGCGAACCCGGCGCCCGCGTTGTTGACGACCGCGTCCAGCCGGCCGTGCTCGGCGACGACCTCCGCCACGCACCCGGCCACGGACCCGGCATCGGTCACGTCCAGCCGCTTGACCTGGACGAGGTCGGCGACGCCGGCCTCGCGGGCGGCCGCCAGCAGCGCGTCCGCCCGGCCCGGGTCGCGCATCGTCGCGACGGTGTGCCAGCCGGCCCGGGCGGCGCCGACGGCGGCGGCCAGGCCGATGCCGGAGGAGGTGCCGGTGATGAGGACGGTCTTGGTGGTGGTCATGGGGATCTCCGTGGGGCGTCGGGCACGCATAAGTGCGTGTGCACACACATTATCTTTGTGTGCGTGTGCACGCAACCTTCCTGCCGGTAGGCTGCCCCCATGGCGCAGAACAACCTCACCCTGGGCGACCTCACCCCCCGCGACCACGCCTTCTACGGCCTCGTCTGGGCGGGCTCCACGCTCAGCGCCCGCGTGGACCAGGCCCTCGCGCGCCGCCACGACCTGCCGTTGTCGTGGTTCGAGGTCATGCTGTGGCTCCGCGCGCAGCCCGAGCCGGTCGCCGCGTCCGAGCTGGGCGCGATGACCCTGCTCAGCCGCAGCCAGGTCTCCCGGGTCGCCGACTCCCTCCAGGCGCGCGGCCTGGTCGAGCGGATACCGTCCCCGACCGACGCCCGCTCGGTCCGCATCGCCCTCACCGAAGCGGGCCGCCGCGCCTTCGAGGAGGCCGACGCCACCCGCCGCGAAGTCCTCGCCGAGGTCTTCGACGACCTCCTGGACGACGCGGACATCGCCGCGCTGGAAGGCATCTGGGCCAAACTCAAGTCCCGTCCGGCGCCCCGGGGGTAGGCGGGGTCGGGTCCAGGTACACGCGGCGGACCGCCGGCCAGCGCTCGCGCAGCTGCGACTCCGCGTCCTCGCAGGCCGCCTCCACCTGGCGGGCCGACGCCAGGTCGTGGAAGTCGATCTTCGCCGCGATCAGCACCTCGTCGGGGCCCTGCACCAGCGTGGTCAGCTCCAGTACTCCCTCGATGTGCGGCACCGAGAGCAGTTCCTCCCGCACCTGCGCGCGCGTCGCCGCCGGCAGCGGCCGCCCGATCAGGTACTGCGCGTTCGAGCGGCCCAGCTCCCACGCGACCCACACCAGCAGCAGGCCGATCAGCAGCGACGCGACGCCGTCGTACCCGCCCGAACCCGTCAACTGCGCCCCCAGCAGCCCGCCGGCCGCCAGGACCAGGCCGATCAGCGCGGCGACGTTCTCCAGCAGGACGGCCTTCACCGCCGTGTCCGGGGTGTGCTTCACGTACCGGACCAGCGGCGCCCGCAGCCGCGCCGCCTCGCCCCGCACCTGTCGCCAGGCCACGAGCAGCGAGTAGCCCTCCAGCAGGAAGGCCACCGCGAGGATGACGTACGAGACCGTCGGATCGCCCGGGTCCTCGCCCTGCACCAGGGTGTGGACGCCGTCGTACACCGCGAAGACCGCGCCGCCGACGAAGGTCGCGATCGAGGCGAGCAGCGCCCAGATGTAGCGCTCCGGCCCGTACCCCAGCGGGTGCGCCTCGTCCGCCGGGCGCGCGCTGCGTTTCAGCGCCGCCAGCAGCATCACCTCGGTGACGGTGTCGGCCACCGAGTGCGCGGCCTCCGACAGCATCGCGCTCGACCCGCTGACGATCCCGCCGACCGCCTTGGCGGCGGCGATGCCGAGGTTGGTGACGACCGCGACGACGACCGTCCCCACGCTCTCCGAATGCGCGTCCGACGGCGCCGCTCCGGTCGCTTCCGGTGGTCCGGGTGCTTCTGAGGCCATGCAGCGACGGTAGGCGCGGCTATCCGCGCGGGACGCGTACGACACCCTCCTGGATGACCGTCACGGCCAGCCGGCCGTCCTGCGTCCAGATGCGGGCCTGGCCGAGGCCCCGGCCCGCGGCCGCCGTGGGCGACTCCTGGTCGTACAGCAGCCACTCGTCGGCGCGGAAGGGCCGGTGGAACCACATCGCGTGGTCCAGGGAGGCGCCGACCACGTCGCCGACGGCCCAGCCGCCGCGGCCGTGCGCGAGCAGCACCGAGTCGAGGAGCGTCATGTCGGAGACGTACGTGGCCAGGCAGGTGTGCAGCAGCGGGTCGTCGGAGTCGAGCTTGTCGGCCGTACGGAACCACACCTGCGAGTGCGGCTCGCGCGGCTGCCCGACCGAGCCCCACGGGGGAGTCGTCGCGTACCGCAGGTCCACCGCGCCGCGGGCGTCGATCAGCCGCTCCACCGTGCCCGGGTCGCGGAAGACCTCGCGGTACAGGGGGAGCGACTCGGCGGCCGTCGGCAGGGTCTCCGGGTCGGGCGCGGCCGGCATGACCGCCTGGTGGTCGAGCCCTTCCTCGTACGTCTGGAAGGACGCGGAGAGGTGGAAGACGGGCTGTCCGTGCTGGACGGCGACGACCCGGCGGGTGGTGAAGGAGCGCCCGTCGCGGATCCGGTCGACCGAGTACACGATGGGCGCGCCGGGGTCGCCGGCCCGCAGGAAGTACGAGTGCAGCGAGTGCGCGGCGCGGTCGGCGGGCACGGTACGGCCGGCCGCGACCAGTGCCTGGGCCGCGACCTGACCGCCGAAGACCCGCGGTACCAGCGACGGACGGCTGGTACCGCGGAAGATGTCCTCCTCGATCTGCTCCAGGTCGAGCAGGTCGAGGAGGATCGTCAATGCCTCGTTCATGGGACGGGGACTGGCCTCCCTACAGGCCCATGGACTTGGCGATGATGGACTTCATGACCTCGCTGGTGCCGCCGTAGATGCGGTTCACGCGGTTGTCGGCGTACAGCCGGGCGATCGGGTACTCGTTCATGTAGCCGTACCCGCCGTGCAGCTGGAGGCACTTGTCGATCACGCGGTGCGCGACCTCGGTGCAGAACAGCTTCGCGGACGCGGCCTCGGCGGCCGTCAGCTCACCGGCGTCCAGGGCCTCCAGGGCGCGGTCGGCGACGGCCTCGGCCGCGTCCACCTCGGCCTGGCAGGCGGCCAGTTCGAACTTGGTGTTCTGGAAGTGGGCGACCGGCTTGCCGAAGACGGTGCGCTCCGTCACGTACTGCTGGGCGAACCGTATGGCGGCCTTGGCCTGGGCGTACGCGCCGAACGCGATGCCCCAGCGCTCGGAGGGCAGGTTCGCGCCGAGGTAGTAGAAGCCCTTGTTCTCCTCGCCGAGCAGGTCCTCGACCGGCACCTTGACGTCGACGAACGCGAGCTCGGCGGTGTCGGAGGTGCGCAGGCCCAGCTTGTCCAGCTTGCGGCCGATGGAGTAGCCCTCGGACTTGGTGTCCACGGCGAAGAGGGAGATGCCGAAGCGGCGGTCGTCCTCGCGCGGGGCGGAGGTACGGGCGCAGACGATCACGCGGTCGGCGTGGACGCCGCCGGTGATGAAGGTCTTGGCGCCGTTGAGGACGTAGTGGGTGCCGTCCTCGGAGAGCTTGGCGGTGGTCTTCATGCCCGCGACGTCGGAGCCGGTGCCGGGCTCCGTCATCGCCAGCGCCCACATCTCCTCGCCGGTGACGAACTTCGGCAGGTAGCGCTTCTTCTGCTCGTCGCCGGCCAGCATCTTGATGTACGGGAGGGCGAGCAGCACGTGCACGCCGGAGCCGCCGAAGTTGACGCCCGCGCGCGAGGTCTCCTCGTAGAGGACGGCCTCGAACTTGTGGGTGTCCAGGCCGGCGCCGCCGAACTCCTCGGGCACGTTGATGCCGAAGACGCCGAGCTCGCCGAGCTTGTAGTAGAAGTCGCGCGGCGCCTGGCCGGCCTGGAACCACTCGTCGTAGACGGGGACGACCTCGGCCTCGATGAAGGCGCGGATGGTCTCGCGGAACGCCTCGTGGTCCTCGTTGAAAACGGTGCGGCGCACGGCCGGCTCCCCTCTGCGGCTCAACCGCCGCCCGCTTCGTGCGGAGGTGGTCGCGCGCCGTCGTGGTGGCTCAATTCGATGGCATGCGTCTAAGCGCTTGCTCAGATTAAGTTACCGGCGAGTTGCCGCCGCTGTCCAGGGTGCGTAGCGCGAACCACAGTTCCATCCGGGTGTCCGGGTCGTCCAGGTCGCGCCCGAGCAGGGCGGCGCAGCGGGCGATGCGCTGGCGGACCGTGTTGCGGTGGACCCCGAGGGCGGCGGCGCTGCGGTCCCAGCTGCCGTGGTGGGCCAGCCAGCCGCGCAGGGTCGCCGCCTGGGCCGGGCTCAGCGGGGCGAGCAGGGCCTCGGCGTGCGCGCGGGCCCGCGCCGGGTCCAGCAGGCCGGGGAGGCCGCCCTCGGAGTGCCGCACCAGCGGGGCCCGGGCCGCCTCGGCGCGCTCCAGCGCCCGGCGGGCCTGGGCGTCGGCCGCCGCCAGCGCCCCGGGGGCGGCCGGGGCACTGACCCCGAGCCGCCACCCGGGCTGCGCGGCCGGGTCCCGGTCGGTGAGCAGCCGCAGCTCCGGGCCGTGCGCGTCCAGCAGTACGGTGCCCAGCGCGCCCGCGAGGGTCTGCGGATCACCGCCGCCCCGGGCGTGCACCACCTGCCAGGGCCCGGCCGCCAGGGCCGCGGCCGGGTCCCCGTCCAGCAGCAGCCGGGTCAGCGCGGCCGCCTCCGTCCCGGCCGGGCGGTGCGTCGTGAGCAGGCCCAGCAGCACGGCGGCGATGGCCGTGATGGCGTGGTCCCCGGCGGTGCGCTCCGGGACGGCGACGCCCAGCACCGGGCCGGGCCGCGGCCCCGGGCCGCCGCCCAGGGCGTACGCCGCGAGCTGCCAGCCCGCGGCGGAGTCGGTCGCGGTGGCCGGCCCGCCCGGTGCGGCGACCCGCGCGAGCAGCGCCTCCTGCGCCGCGCCGGCCCCGGACGGCAGCTCCCGGCCCGCCTCCCGCCCCCCGGGCAGCAGGACGACCCGGCCGCCCAGGCTCGCCGCCAGCCGGCGCAGCACCGCCGGAACCGGATCCGGCCGGGCGGCCGCCGCGGCCAGCGCCTGCTGCGCCTCCGTGACCCGGCGCAGCTCCCGCGTCCGGGCCTCCGCCATCAGCCGCCACACGGTCCGGGCGACGGCGGTGAACGGGGTCCCGGGCGGCACCTCCAGCAGCGGCAGCCCGTGCCGCGCGCAAGCCGCCACCAGCTCCGGCGGCACCTCCTCGTACACCGGCGCCACCCCGAAGCCGAGCGCCGCCGCGCCCGCCGCGACGAGCCGGGCCACGTACCCGTCGGCGTCCGGACCGAGCTGTGCCCCGGCGGTGAGCAGCAGTTCCCCGCCCAGCAGGTACGGCGAGGGGTCGGCCATCTCGGAGGCGTGGACGGCGTGCACGGCGGCGGAGCCCCCGGCCGCGTGCAGCCCGCGCAGGCCGAGCTCCCGGTCGGCGAGCAGGGCGGAGAGCGCGACGCCCGGGGTCGGCGGTTGGTCCGGCATGGATACTCCGTACATATGTGAGCTGCCCGATGGAGGAAACGTACACTCCGCGGTCCCCGGGTGTCCGCTTACGCTCGAAGGACCGCACACCCCCTCCGGAAGGCACCCCCCCCATGAGCACGCAGCCGCGCGGACCCGTCGACTCCTCCCGCATCCCGCGCTACGCGGGTCCGGCGACCTTCGCCCGGCTGCCGCGCCTGGACGAGGTCGGCTCGGCCGACGTGGCCGTGGTCGGCGTCCCGTTCGACTCCGGTGTCTCCTACCGGCCGGGCGCCCGCTTCGGCGGCAACGCCATCCGGGAGGCCTCGCGCCTGCTGCGCCCGTACAACCCGGCGCAGGACGCCTCCCCGTTCGCGCTCGCGCAGGTCGCGGACGCCGGCGACATTGCCGTGAACCCCTTCAACATCAACGAGGCCGTCGAGACGGTCGAGGCCGCCGCCGACGAACTGCTCGGCGCCGGCTCCCGCCTGATGACCCTCGGCGGCGACCACACCATCGCGCTGCCGCTGCTGCGCTCGGTCGCCAAGAAGCACGGCCCGGTCGCGCTGCTGCACTTCGACGCCCACCTGGACACCTGGGACACCTACTTCGGCGCCGAGTACACGCACGGCACCCCGTTCCGGCGCGCCGTGGAGGAGGGCATCCTCGACACCGAGGCGCTCTCGCACGTCGGCACCCGCGGCCCGCTCTACGGCAAGCAGGACCTGGACGACGACGCCAAGATGGGCTTCGGCATCGTCACCTCGGCCGACGTCTACCGGCGCGGCGCCGACGAGGTCGCGGACCAGCTGCGCCAGCGCATCGGCGACCGCCCGCTGTACATCTCCATCGACATCGACGTGCTGGACCCGGCGCACGCGCCCGGCACCGGCACGCCGGAGGCGGGCGGCATGACCTCCCGCGAGCTGCTGGAGATCATCCGCGGGCTGTCCTCCTGCAACCTGGTCTCCGCGGACGTGGTCGAGGTCGCCCCGGCGTACGATCACGCCGAGATCACCTCGGTCGCGGCCTCGCACACCGCGTACGAGCTGACCACCATCATGAGCCGGCAGATCGCGGCGTCGAAGACGAAGTAGGACCCGAGAAGGGCGAGCAGCACACGTGACGCACGACCACGACCTGGTACTCCGTCCCACCGAAGCCCAGACGGCCGCCGCGCTCGCGCCGCCGCCCGGGCGGACGGGCGGGGACCTGGTCGTGGAAACGCTGCGCTCGCTCGGCGCCACCACCGTGTTCGGACTGCCCGGGCAGCACGCGCTGGCCGTCTTCGACGCGGTGGGCCGCTCCGACCTGCGGCTGGTCGCCCTGCGGACGGAGAGCAACGCCGGGTTCGCGGCCGACGCGTACGGCCGGCTCACCGGCGAGGCCGTCCCGCTGCTGCTGTCCACCGGCCCGGGCGCGCTGATGGCCCTGCCGGCGCTGGCGGAGGCGGCGGCCGCCTCGGCCCCGGTGCTGGCCATCTCCTCGCAGGTGCCGAGCGCCGGGCTGGGCGGCGGGCGGCGCGGGCACCTGCACGAGCTGCGGGACCAGTCGGCGTCGTTCCGGGACGTGGTGAAGTCGGTCCACACCGCCCGCACCCCGTCCCAGATCCCGTCCGTCATCGCGGCGGCCTGGGAGTCGGCGCTGAGCGCCCCGCACGGGCCGGTCTGGATCGAGATCCCCGAGGACGTCCTGCGCGCGGAGACGATGATCCCCCAGGTCACGGGCGTGGACGCGACCCCGCACGAGCTCGTCCCGCGCCCGGAGCTGACGGCCCTCGCGGCGCACTGGCTGTCCGGGGCCGCCCGCCCGGTGATCATCGCGGGCGGCGGAGTGGTGCGCGCGGACGCGGCGGGCAAGCTGAAGCAGCTCGCGGAGCGGCTGGACGCGCCCGTCGTCACCACCTTCGGCGGGAAGGGCGCCTTCCCCTGGAACCACCCGCTGTCCCTCCAGTCCTGGCTGGAGGACCGCCACATGACGGACTTCCTGGAGGACGCGGACGTCCTGCTGGTGGTGGGCTCCGGGCTCGGGGAACTCTCCTCGAACTACCACACGTTCTTCCCCACGGGCCGGGTCATCCAGATCGAGGCGGACCTCGGCAAGCTGGAGTCCAACCACCCGGGCCTCGGCATCCACGCGGACGCCCGGACGGCGTTGCAGGCCCTGCTGGAGACGGTCGCGGAACGGGACGACCCGTCGGCCCCGGCTCGGGTCCGGATGGTGCTGGACGAGATCACGGCCCGCCTGGCCGACCAGGACGTGGCGCTGGAGCAGGAGCTGCTGGCCTCGGTCAGGTCGGCCCTGCCGCCGCGCTCGCCGTCGTTCTGGGACATGACGATCCTGTCCTACTGGGCGTGGTCCGCCTTCGACGCGAAGCACCCCAACACCATGCACTCGGCGCAGGGCGCGGGCGGCCTCGGCTACGCCTTCCCGGCGGCCCTCGGAGCGTGCGTCGCGGAACCGGGCACGCCGGTGCTGGCCGTCTCGGGCGACGGGGGCGCCATGTACTCGGTCGCTGAACTGGCCACGGCGAAGCAGCACGAGCTGGACGTGACCTGGCTGATCGTCGACGACGGCGGCTACGGCATCCTGCGCGAGTACGGCTGCGCGACCGGTACGGACCTCACCGGCCCGGACTTCGTCGCCCTGGCGGCCTCCTTCGGCGTCCCGGCCGCGATCACCTCGGCCGCCACCCTCCGCGAGGACCTGGCGACGGCCCTCGCCTCCCCGGGTCCCTCGGTCCTGGTCCTCCCGACCACCCTCAAGATGTTCGCCCCGACCCACCTCTGACGGGTCATGCGGCGGTGAAGGTCACCCGGGCCGTCTCGCCGACGAGCTTCAGGGTCAGCTCCGACTCCATGGCCCGGGCCAGCCGTGCGAGCAGCGGCACGGTCGGCACGGTCCCGCCCAACTCCAGCTTCGACACCTGCGGCTGCGTCATCCCGGCCCGCCGCGCCAGCTCGGTCTGCGACATCCCGAGCCCGGTCCGCCGGTCGTGCACGGCCCGCCCGAGGTCCCGGGCGAGCCGGATCTCCTCGCGCCGCCGGGCCGGCTCGGGGCCGAGTCCGCGTCGGAGTGGTTCAGCGGCCACGGCCGAACCTCCGGTTCAATACCGGTATCGGTTGGTACGTCATGCATCGGAACGTATGGCTGCTCCGGTGCATGGCACTCGGGAAAGGGAGGGAAACCCCCGAATGGGTGAGGATCGCATGCAGGGTGACGACGCCGCCGAAGGGCGGCCCGCGGAGGCGCGCAAGGACGCCGGGGTGTTCGTACCCGAGGCGCCGGCCGGCGTCCGGCGGCGCGGCATCCAGCGGCTGGGCACCGACGTCTGGGGTGCGGGCCGGTCCATCTGGGCGGCCGATACGGAGGACCGTGACACCGAGGTCGAGCTGCTCGGGATCACCGAGGAGGCGCCGCCCGAGGCCGTCGCCGGGGTGCTCGGGGCGGCGGCCGGGGCGGTGGCCTGCGTGCGGCGCCGCAGGTTCCTGCTCGACGGCAAACCCGTCATGCTGGCCACCTCCTACCTCGACGCCGACCTGGTCGCCGGCACCCCCGTCACCGAGCCCGACACCGGCCCCGGCGGGATCTACGCCCGCCTCGCCGAGCTCGGCGTCGCACCCGCCCGGTTCCGCGAGGAGATCCGCTCCCGGATGCCCGCCCCCGACGAGGCCGCCCGGCTCGGCCTGGCGGCCGGCACCCCGGTCCTACTGGTCTGCCGTACCGCCTTCGCCGCCGACGGCCGGGTGGTCGAGGTCAACGAGATGGTGCTCGACGCCTCCGCCTACGTCCTGGAGTACGCGTTCGACGCGCCCTGACCCGGACGGCCCGGCGCGGCTCGCCCGGCGGAGCGGAAAGCCGTTCGATTGTTGCCGCGGGATGAAATCCGCCGGTCGCGGCGTTGGGGCTTCCGGCAGGGCAGGATCGACGGGGAGGCACGACGTGGCGGCGGCGGAGACGGCAGCGGGCGGGAAACGGGGCTGGGGCAAGCGGCTGGCCGGCTACACCTGGCGGTACAAGGCCAACGTGCTGCTCGCCCTCGGGTCCTCGCTGGCCGGCATGGCCGTCATGGCGCTCGTACCGCTCGTGACCCGGACCATCATCGACGACGTCATCGGCGACAAGAGCAAGCCGATGGGCCCCTGGGCCGGCATGCTCATAGCCGCCGCCCTCCTGGTGTACGTACTCACCTACATACGCAGGTACTACGGCGGGCGCCTCGCCCTCGACGTCCAGCACGACCTGCGCACCGACATGTACGCGGCCATCACCCGGCTGGACGGCCGCCGCCAGGACGAACTGTCCACCGGGCAGGTCGTCGGCCGGGCCACCAGCGACCTCCAGCTGATCCAGGGCCTGCTCTTCATGCTCCCGATGACCATCGGGAACTTCCTGCTCTTCGGGATATCCCTCGGCATCATGCTGGCGCTGTCCCCGCTGCTGACCGTCGTCGCCCTGCTCATGGCCCCCGCCCTCTGGTACATCGCCAAGCGCAGCCGCAAGAAGCTGTTCCCCGCCACCTGGTACGCCCAGAGCCAGGCCGCCGCCGTCGCCGGGGTCGTCGACGGGGCCGTGACCGGCGTCCGCGTCGTCAAGGGCTTCGGGCAGGAGGAGCAGGAGACCGGCAAGCTCCGCGAGGCCGGCCGCCGCCTGTTCGCCGGGCGGATGCGGGCCATCCGGCTCAACTCGAAGTACACCCCCGCCCTCCAGGCCGTGCCCGCGCTCGGACAGGTCGCGATGCTGGCCCTCGGCGGCTGGATGGCCACCCGCGGCCAGGTCACCCTCGGTACCTTCGTCGCCTTCTCCACCTACCTCGCCCAGCTCGTCGGCCCCGTCCGCATGCTCGCCATGGTGCTCACCGTCGGCCAGCAGGCCCGGGCCGGCGTCGAGCGCGTCTTCGAGCTGATCGACACCGAGCCGGTGATCGAGGAGGGCACCACGGAGCTCCCCGCCGACGCGCCCGCCACCGTCGAGTTCGAGGACGTCCGCTTCGGCTACGACCCCGAGCGGCCCGTCCTCGACGGGTTCTCGCTGCGGATCGCGGAGGGCGAGACCGTCGCCCTCGTCGGCTCCTCCGGCAGCGGCAAGTCCACCGTCTCGCTGCTGCTGCCCCGCTTCTACGACGCCGACGCGGGCGCCGTCCGCGTCGGCGGCCGGGACGTGCGCGAGCTGACGTACGCCTCGCTGCGCGGCGCGATCGGCCTGGTGCCCGAAGATTCGTTCCTCTTCTCCGACACCATCCGCGCCAACATCGCCTACGGGCACCCCGGGGCCGACGAGGAGCAGATCCGGGCCGCCGCCCGCGCCGCCCAGGCCGAGGGGTTCATCGAGGCCCTGCCCGCCGGGTACGACACCAAGGTCGGCGAACAGGGCCTGACCCTCTCCGGCGGCCAGCGCCAGCGCATCGCGCTCGCCCGGGCCCTGCTCACCGACCCCCGGCTGCTGCTCCTGGACGACGCCACGTCCGCCGTCGACGCCCGCGTCGAGCACGAGATCCACGAGGCGCTGCGCGCCGTCATGGCCGGCCGCACCACCCTGCTCATCGCGCACCGCCGCTCCACGCTCGCGCTGGCCGACCGGATCGCCGTACTCGACCGCGGCCGCCTCTCCGACATCGGCACCCACGAAGAGCTCGAACGCCGCTCCCCCCTCTACCGCAGGCTGCTGACCGACCCCGAGGCCCTCGGTGCCGCCTCGCCGCGCGTCCCCGAGGCCGCCGCGATGGCCGAGTTCGAGCGCGACCTCGAACGGGACATCGAGATCGAGGCGGAGATCGACTCCGAGCCGGTCAACTCCAAGCGCCGGGTCTCGGGCGGGATCACCCCCGAGCTGTGGCGCCGCGAGGACCAGGCGAAGGCCGACTCCCCGGCCCCCGCCGGTACGCCCGTCGCGGTCGCCGTCGGCGGTCCCCCCGCTGCCGCTGCCGCCGCCGGCGGCCCGGCCACCCCCGAACTGCTCGCACAGGTCGCCGCCCTGCCGCCCGCCGACGACCTGCCCGACGTGGACGAGGACCGGGCCGCGTCCGCCGAGGAGAGCTACGGCCTGCGCCGGCTGCTGCGCGGCTTCTGGGCGCCGCTCGCCATCAGCCTCGGCCTGGTCGCCGTCGACGCGGGCTCCGGACTGCTGCTGCCGATCCTGATCCGGCACGGCATCGACAAGGGTGTCGAACAGGCCGCGCTCGGGGCGGTCTGGGTGGCCGCGGGCCTGGCCCTGGTTGTCGTCCTCGGCCAGTGGGCCGCCCAGTTCGCCGAGACCCGGATGACCGGGCGGACCGGCGAGCGCGTCCTGTACGCCCTGCGCGTCAAGATCTTCGCCCAGCTCCAGCGCCTCGGGCTCGACTACTACGAGCGCGAACTGACCGGCAAGATCATGACCCGGATGACCACCGACGTGGACGCGCTGTCCAGCTTCCTACAGACCGGGCTGGTCACCGCCGTCGTCTCGGTCCTCACCTTCTTCGGCATCCTGATCGCCCTGCTCGTCCTCGACGTGGAACTGGCGCTGATCGTCTTCGCCACGCTGCCGCTGCTGGTCATCGGCACCGTCGTCTTCCGCCGCAAGTCCGTCGCCGCGTACGAACTCGCCCGCGACCGGGTCAGCGGCGTCAACGCCGACCTCCAGGAGTCGGTGGCCGGGCTGCGCATCGTCCAGGCGTTCCGCCGCGAGGGCGACGGTGCCGTCCGCTTCGCCGGGCGCAGCGAGTCCTACCGCGAGGCCCGGGTCCGCGGCCAGTGGCTGATATCCGTCTACTTCCCCTTCGTGCAGCTGCTGTCCTCGGGCGCCGCGGCCGCCGTGCTGATCGTCGGCGCGGGCCGGGTGGAAGCCCAGACGCTCACCACGGGCGCGCTCGTCGCCTACCTGCTCTACATCGACCTGTTCTTCGCGCCGGTCCAGCAGCTCTCCCAGGTCTTCGACGGCTACCAGCAGGCCACCGTCTCCCTCGGCCGGATCCAGGACCTGCTGCGCGAGCCGACCACCACCCCCCGGCCCGCCGACCCGCGCCCGGTGGCGGAGCTGCGCGGCGAGGTCGCCTTCGAGGACGTGCGCTTCGCCTACGGCACCGCCGAGGAGCGCGGCGAGAAGGGGGAGGCGCTGGCCGGGATCAGCCTGCGCATACCGGCCGGACAGACCGTCGCCTTCGTCGGCGAGACCGGCGCCGGAAAGTCCACGCTGGTCAAGATGGTGGCCCGGTTCTACGACCCGACCTCCGGCCGGGTCACCGCCGACGGCACCGACCTGCGGGAGCTGGACCTGACGGCGTACCGACACCGGCTGGGCGTCGTCCCGCAGGAGGCCTACCTCTTCCCGGGGACGGTCCGTGACGCCATCGCCTACGGTCGGCCCGCGGCGAGCGACGCCGAAGTGGAGGCTGCCGCCCGCGCGGTCGGCGCGCACGACATGATCGCCACCCTCGACGGCGGCTACCTGCACACCGTCGCCGAGCGCGGACGCAACCTCTCGGCGGGCCAGCGCCAGCTGATCGCGCTGGCCCGCGCCGAGCTGGTGGACCCGGACGTCCTGCTGCTGGACGAGGCCACGGCCGCGCTCGACCTGGCCACCGAGGCGCAGGTCAACCTGGCCACCGACCGGCTCGCCGGCAAGCGCACCACCCTCGTCGTGGCCCACCGCCTGACGACCGCCGCCCGCGCCGACCGGGTGGTGCTCCTCGACCGCGGCGCGGTCGTGGAGGACGGCACGCACGCCGAGCTCCTGGCGCGCGGCGGCCGGTACGCCGAGCTGTGGCGGACCTTCGCGGGAGAGGACGAGCGGGCCGCCGCCTGAGACCGCCGCCCGACGGCCCGGTGCAACCTTCCGGGGACCCGGGGCGTCGTACGGACGTACGTGTTACGTACGACTGATCGGGGGGCCGGGATGTTGACGCAGGCGTGGCGGCGGGGGAGCGGGGGGCGCGGCCAGGGGCGTGCCCTGGCCCTGGGGGCGTTCGCGGCGGCGTTGTCGCTCGCCGGGGGCGCGCTGCTCACGGCGGCTCCGGCGTGGGCCGCCGCCGAGGACGAGCTCTGCCCGGGCCGGCTGGTCAAGGTGCTGCCGTTCCCGGCCGGCGAGGGGGAGGTGCGCGTGTACAAGAGCCGCGCCCACGTGTGCGCCCTGACGGTCGCCACCAGGCCGGGCGGGCGCCGCCGGATGGTGGTGAGCGTTCAGCCGCGTGGCGGTGTCCCGGTCGCCGATGCGGGGCGGTTCACCCGTTACGCGGGCCCCGTCACCGTCGGCGCGATCAGCCGGTGCGTGTATGTAAGGGGGAACGTAGCGGCCGGATCGGTCGATACCGGCTGGATCCTGTGCTGACGAGTTCCCCGCGGCCCAACTTGGTCTGTTCAGAGGCGCGTTGGCCCCGCTAGGTTCACGGCGACCGAAGTGAACGCAAGGGGAGGGCGAATGCGCAAGACGCTCGGATGGCTGCTGTCGCTCGTGGTGCTCATCGGCACCATGGGCGCGGCCGGCACCACGGCACAAGCGGCCACCGCCGCGGGGCCGGCCGCCGCCGCGGACATCAAGGACCAGATCCTCGGCATCCCGGGGATGAGCCTGATCGAGGAGAAGCCGTACCCCGGGTACCGCTTCTTCGTGCTCGACTTCGAGCAGCCGGTCGACCACCGCCAGCCCTCGAAGGGCACCTTCAAGCAGCGCCTGACCCTGCTGCACAAGGACACGTCCCGGCCCACGGTCTTCTACACCTCCGGCTACAACGTGAACACCAGCCCGCGCCGGAGCGAGCCGACGACCATCGTCGACGGCAACCAGGTGTCCCTGGAGTATCGATTCTTCACGCCCTCCCGGCCCGACCCGGCCAACTGGGCGAACCTGGACATCTGGCAGGCCGCCAGCGACCAGCACCGCATCTTCACCGCTCTGAAGAAGATCTACAGCAAGAACTGGATCGCCACGGGCGGCAGCAAGGGCGGCATGACGGCGACGTACTACGAGCGGTTCTACCCGCGCGACATGGACGGCGTCGTCGCCTACGTCGCACCGAACGACGTCAACAACAAGGAGGACTCGGCCTACGACCGGTTCCTCGCCAAGGTCGGCACCAAGGAGTGCCGCGACAAGCTCAACGCGGTGCAGCGCGAGGCGCTCGTCCGCCGCGAGCCGCTGGAGGCCAAGTACGCGGCCGCGGCCGCCGAGAACGGCTGGACCTTCACCACCGTCGGCAGCCTCGACAAGGCGTACGAGGCCGTGGTGCTCGACTACACCTGGGCCTTCTGGCAGTACAGCCTGCTCGCCGACTGCGCCGGCATCCCGGCCGCGGCGACCGCCTCCGACCAGGAGATCTGGGACACCGTCGACACCATCTCCGGCTTCTCGGCCTACACCGACCAGGGGCTGGAGACGTACACGCCGTACTACTACCAGGCGGGTACGCAGCTCGGTTCGCCCGACATCAAGCAGCCGCACCTCAAGGGGCTGACCCGCTACGGCTACCAGCCGCCGCGCGACTTCGTACCGCGTGACATCCCGATGACCTTCCAGCCGGGAGCCATGGCCGACGTCGACGCCTGGGTGCGCACCCACGCGGACCGGATGCTGTTCGTGTACGGGCAGAACGACCCGTGGGGCGCCGAACCGTTCCACCTCGGCTACGGGGTCAAGGACAGCTACGTGATGATCGCGCCGGGCGCCAACCACGGGGCCAACGTCGCCAAGCTCCAGGACGGCGAGCGGACCCTCGCGACCGCGCGGATCCTCCAGTGGGCCGGAGTGGCCCCGGCCGCCGCCCTCGCCGACGCGGGCCGCGCGGCGCCGCTGGCCAAGCCGGACCCGCGGCTCGACCAGCAGGACCTCCCGCGCGAGGCGCAGTTGCGCCCGTAGCTCCGGGGCCGCGGGGCCGCGGGCCGGCGCACGCGCTCAGTCGTACGCCAGCCCGTGGCCCAGCGGGTAGCGGCCCGGCACCGCGACCGGCAGCCGGCCCGCCGGGCGCCGCGCACCGGTGAGCACCCGGGCCGCCGCCCGCATCTCCACGTCCGTCCAGCCGTACGTGGCCACCTCCGCGGCGCACTCCGGGAGCCGGGCGCCGTCGTAGGGGTTGCGGACCGCGACGGCCACCACGGGTACCCCGGTGGCCAGCAGGTCCGCCACCAGCGTCCGCTGCGGGCTGTCGCCCTCCGGGACGTCGTACGTGCACACCAGCACCGCCGCGTGGCCCGGCGCGGCCGCCACCGCCCCTTCGGGAGGCACCGCCGTGGCCCGGCAGCCCAGGGCCGCCAGTTCCCGCGCCAGTACCTCCGTAGGGGGCCCGGTGGTACCGCTGGGGGAGGGCGGGGCGGCGCCCGTCACCAGTACCCGGGGCGCGGCCGCGGCGTCCAGCGGCAGCAACCCGGCCGGATTGGCCAGCAGGGTCGTGGTCCCGGCCGCGATCTCGTCGGCGGCCGCCAGGTGGCCGGCCGGCCCCACCACGTCCGCCAGGTCCGCCGCCGCGGTGTACGGCGCGGCGAACAGGCCCCGGCGCGCCTTGAGTTCCAGGATCCGCAGCACCGACTCCTCGATCCGGGCCACCGTCAGCTCGCCCGACTCGACGGCGGCCAGCACGCTGCGGTACGCCAGCGCCAGGTCCGGCGGGTTCAGCAACTGGTCGCAGCCCGCCTTGAGCGCGAGCACCGGGATCCGGTCGTTGCCGTACTTCTGGCGGACCCCGGCCATGTCCAGCGCGTCGGTGACCACCACCCCGCCGAAGCCGAGCCGGTCGCGCAGGATGCCGGTCACGATCGGCCGCGAGAGGGTCGCCGGGTCCCCCGAGGGATCGAGCGCGGGGAAGACGATGTGCGCCGTCATGACCGCGTCCACGCCGGCCGCGACGGCCGCCCGGAACGGCGGCTCGTCCAGCTCCTCCCACTCGGCGCGGGTGTGCCGCATCACCGGGAGCCCCACATGGCTGTCGGTCCCGGTGTCCCCGTGCCCGGGGAAGTGCTTGGCGGTCGCCGCCACCCCCGCGCCCTGGTAGCCGCGCACCTGGGCGGCGGTCAGCGCTGCCACCGCCAGCGGGTCGGCGCCGAAGGACCGTACGCCGATCACCGGGTTCGCCGGGTTCACGTTCACGTCCGCGACCGGCGCGTAGTCCTGCCGGATGCCCAGCGCGGCCAGCTCCGCGCCGGCGATCCGCGCGGCCCGGCGGGCCTCGGCGGTCGAACCCGTCGCGCGGTGGCCGGCGCCGAGCGCCATCGCCCCCGGCAGCAGGGTCGCGGGCTTGCCGATCCGGGCGACCGCGCCGTGCTCCTGGTCGATGGACAGCAGCAGCGCGACGCCCGAGCCGGAGCCGGTGGCCGCCTGCTGGAGGCCCTGCGACAGCGCGGCGATCTGCTGCGGGCCGCGGGTATTGTGCGCCCACCCGAAGTAGATGATCCCGCCCAGGTGGTAGCGGGCGACGAGCTCCGCGGCGGTGCGCACCCCGAACTGCGCCAGGTTCAGCTCCGCGTCCGCCGGGTCGGGAGCGGTCGCGGAATGCCCGTAGGCCCGGGACACGAACAGCTGGCCGACCTTCTCGGCCAGGCTCATCCCGTCCAGCAGCCGGCGCAGCGCCGCCCGGTCCGGGTAGCGGCCCGGCGCGCCCCCGGGCCCGGAGTCCGGTGGGTGCGGGTCGTCGGTGGCACCGTCAGGGCTGCTGTCAGGTCTGCTGCGGACGCCCGAGGCGGAGGAGGCGGCCCCGGTGGCCGTGACGGCGGCCAGGGCGGCCGCGGTGAGCAGGGACCGGCGGGAGGCGTGGTTCGGCACGCGCCGGACCCTACTGCCGGGCGGCCTCCCCGCAGCCGCGGACACTCGCGCGGTCCCCCGGAAGTGGCCCCTCGGGAGCAGCGGAGCGGCCGTCCGCCCGGCCCGTCCAGTGCGCCTGGAGCGCGTGGACCGCCGCGGTGATCGCCGGGCGGCGGGCCGCCCCCGTGCGCCACAGCGCGTACAGCCGCCGGACCGGCCCCGGCTCCAGCGGCACGGCCACCGCCCCCTCGGGCAGTGTGCCCGTGCCCAGCCGCGGTACGACCGCCACCCCGAGCCCCGCCGCCACCAGGGCGACGATGGTGTGGTTCTCCTCGGCGACGTGCGCGATGTCGGGCTCGAACCCGGCCGAGCGCAGGGTCCGCACCAGCCAGTCGTGGCAGACCCGCCCCGGGGGCTGGCACACCCACCGCTCGCCGCCCAGGTCCGCCCGGCGGACCACGGCGCGCGCGGTGAACGGATGCCCGGCCGGGACCACCAGGTCGCAGTGGTCGTCGCCGATCACCGCCTGCTCGATGCCCTCGGGGGCCGGGAGCGGGGCGATGTCCCAATCGTGCGCCACCGCCAGGTCGGTGACCCCGCGCGCCACGAGGTCCACCGACAGGTGCGGGTCCACCTCCGTCAGCCGGACGTCCAGCGCCGGATGCCGCGCGGCCAGCTCGGCCAGCACCCCGGGCAGCAGCCCGCGCGCCGCCGAGGCGAAGGCGGCCACCGTCAGCAGCCCGCTCGGCTGTCCCCGGCGCTCCTCCAGCGTCGTCTCCGCCCGCTCCACGATCGCCAGCAACTCCCGTGCGGTATCGGCGAGATGGCGGGCCTCCTCGGTGAGGGCGACCCCGCGCCCGCGCCGCTCCAGCAGTGTCGTGCGGGTCTCCCGCTCCAGTTTGGCGATCTGCTGCGAGACGGCCGAGGGGGTGTAGCCGAGGGCGGCCGCCGCGCCCGCGACGGAGCCGTGGACCGAGACGGCGTGCAGGGCGCGCAGCCGGGAGAGGTCGAGCATGCCGCGATGGTAGCGCCGCCCGACCGGACGCGTAAGCGTTGCTTCATCCATATCGGAAGAGATCCGCGCTGGTGCTACACGGTCCGGCCGCCGATGCTCGGAGCATGCGTCCCGTACACACCGCACTCGCCGTACTGGTCACCGCCGTATGGGGGTTCAACTTCGTCGTCATCCAGATCGGGCTCGGCCACTTCCCGCCGCTGCTCCTGTCCGCCCTGCGGTTCCTCGTCGCCGCGCTGCCCGCCGTGTTCTTCGTCGGCCGCCCCAAGGTGGCGTGGAAGTGGGTCGCGGGCGTCGGAGTGGCCCTCGGCATCGCGAAGTTCGGCCTGCTGTTCACCGGCATGGCCGCCGGGATGCCCGCCGGGCTGTCCTCGCTCGTCCTCCAGGTCCAGGCCGTCTTCACCGCCGTCCTCGCCGCCGTCGTGCTGCGCGAGCGGCCCGGGCCGCTGCGGGTGCTCGGCATGGGCGTGGCGCTCGCCGGGATCGTGGTCGCCGCCCTGGACGAGGGCGCCTCGGGGCCGGTCACCGGCTTCACGCTCGTCGTGGCGGCCGCCGCCTGCTGGGGCGTGTCCAACGTACTGACCCGCAGGGCCGCGCCGCCCGACGCGCTGAACTTCATGGTGTGGGTGTGCACCGTCCCGGTGCTGCCGCTGGTCGGGCTGTCGCTGCTGCTGGAGGGGCCCGAGCGGGACCTGGCGGCGCTGCGCGCCCTTGACTGGTCCGGCCTCGCCGTCATCGGGTACGTCGCCTGGGTGTCGACGGTGTTCGGCTTCGGCGCCTGGGGCTATCTGTTGCGCCGCTACCCGGCCTCCGCGGTGGCCCCGTTCTCGCTGCTGGTTCCGGTGTTCGGCATGTCGTCGGCCGCGCTGGTGCTCGGCGAGGGCGTCTCGGGCCCGCGCTGGCTGGCCGCCGCGCTGCTCGTCGGCGGGGTGGGGCTGACGTCACTGGCCCCCGCGCGCGCGAAGCCCCGTACGGCGGCGGTCAGCCCGGCGGCTCCTGCCGCAGCGGCAGCCGCCAGTCCCGCCCCGTGAGGGCGACGCCGCAGGACCGGCGCGGAGGCTCCGCGACCAGCGTGAAGCCGGCCCGCTCGTACGACGCCGTGGCCGCGCGCCCGCGGCTCGACCCGGAGCAGCCGCAGTCGCGCCGTGCCCGCCCGCCCTCGGGTACGCACATCACCGAGCCGACCGGCCGGCCGTCGAGCTCGGCGGTCCAGACCCGCTCCACGTGCGGGTCGTGGTCCTCGGCGAAAGCGGCGACGATCCGGGCCACCAGGCCCTCGAACTCCTGGTTCCAGCCGTACTGGGCGGCGTAGAGCGCGCCGTGCCGCTGCACGACCCAGCCCAGCTCGCCGGGCTCCGGGCCGCGCAGCCGTACCGGCCCGGCCGGCGGGTCTCCAGGGGCCTCATGGGGCCCGAGGACAGCGAGGCCCAGGGCCCCGCTCCCGGCCCGCTCCCCTCCGGCTCCGGCCCGGTCCGCTCCCGTTCCGGTTACTTCTTCCCGCCGCCCAGGATCTGGCCGAGCAGGTCGCCGAGGCCGCCGCCCGCGGACGGGGCCGTGCCGGGGGCCGGGGTCCCGGCACCGTTGCCGGCCGCGCGCTTGGCGAAGACCGCGAGCACCGCCGGGATCAGCATCTCCACGACCCGGCTGACGGTGGCCGCCGGGATGCCCGTCTTCTTCGAGACGGCGTTCGCGACGGGCCCGCTGGCCTTGGCCAGCACCCCGGCCATCATCGAGCCGCCGAGCAGGCCGCCGAGGCCGCCGCCCAAGGTGGCCACGCCCTGGAGCGGGGCGCCCGCCCCTGCCGTCCCTCCCGGCCCTTGCGCCCCGCCCACCTCGGCGAACGCCTGGCGCACCGAGCGGCCCTCGTCGTCGTCGGAGCCGGCCTTCTGCCGCAGGTCGCCGGTCATGGCGCCGACCGTGGTGGTGACGGTTTCGCGCGCGCCGTCGGTGTCCGTGCCGAGCAGACCGGCGATCTCGGTCAGCCGGTCGTCGCCGAGCTCGGTCAGCACGTCGTCCTGGAAGGAGGATTCGCTCATGCCGGAAACGCTACGTGCGGCCCGGTTTGCCGGCACCCCGGACGCGCCGGTCGCCGTACGACGGACGCCTTGAGTAATGGTGAAGTAAAGACCTGGGTCCGGGTGCAACCACCGGTGGCGGAGGCGGGTCGTATGGAGCGTCGGTACTTCCGGGAGGGGATCTGGGGGGATCGGGAAGTCCGGCACGGGAGGGGTAACCGTGAGGGGGTCCGGCCGCAAGGCCGGGCCCCTTTTCGGTTCACCGCCGGGGCCCCCGTTCCGGTTCGTCCACAGGCGCGGCGCGCTGTCGGCGGCGACCGGTACTTTCTTGGCATGACGAGCAACGGGGCAGTGCAACTCGCGGTGGTCGAGGGGGTGCTGGAACGCATCACGTACGCCAACGAGGAGAGCGGCTACACGGTCGCCCGGGTCGACACCGGCCGGGGCGCCGGAGACCTGCTGACCGTCGTCGGGTCACTGCTCGGCGCGCAGCCCGGCGAGTCGCTGCGGATGGAGGGCCGCTGGGGCTCCCACCCGCAGTACGGCAAGCAGTTCAGCGTGGAGAACTACTCCACCATCCTGCCCGCCACCATCCAGGGCATCCGGCGCTACCTCGGCTCCGGCCTGATCAAGGGCATCGGCCCGAAGATCGCCGAGCGCATCGTCGACCACTTCGGCACCGACACCCTCGATGTGATCGAGGGCGAACCGAAGCGGCTGATCGAGGTCCCCGGCCTCGGCCCCAAGCGGACCAAGCTGATCGGCGCCGCCTGGGAGGAGCAGAAGGCCATCAAGGAGGTCATGGTCTTCCTCCAGGGCGTCGGCGTCTCCACCTCCATCGCGGTCCGCATCTACAAGAAGTACGGGGACGCCTCCATCTCCGTGGTCCGCAACCAGCCCTACCGGCTCGCCGCCGACGTCTGGGGCATCGGCTTCCTCACCGCCGACCGCATCGCCCAGGCCGTGGGCATCCCGCACGACAGCCCGGAACGGGTCAAGGCCGGGCTCCAGTACGCCCTGTCCCAGTCCACCGACCAGGGCCACTGCTTCCTCCCGGAGGAACGGCTGATCGCCGACGGGGTCAAGCTGCTCCAGGTCGACACCGGGCTGGTCATCGAATGCCTGGCCGAACTGGCCGCGGACCCGGAGGGAGTCGTCCGTGAGTCCGTACCCGATCCGCAGGGCGGTCCGCCGCTCACCGCCGTGTACCTGGTCCCCTTCCACCGGGCCGAGCTGTCGCTGGTCGGCCAGGTCCGCCGGCTGCTGCACGCCGAGGAGGACCGGATGCCCGGCTTCCAGGACGTGGACTGGGACAAGGCCCTGGCCTGGCTGGCCACCCGCACCGGCGCCACGCTCGCCCCGGAGCAGCGGGACGCCGTCCAGCTGGCCCTCACCCGCCGGGTAGCCGTCCTCACCGGCGGGCCCGGCTGCGGCAAGTCCTTCACCGTGCGCTCGATCGTGGAACTGGCCCGCGCCAAGAAGGCGAAGGTGGTCCTGGCCGCGCCCACCGGTCGGGCCGCGAAGCGGCTCTCGGAGCTGACCGGGGCCGACGCCTCCACCGTGCACCGGCTGCTGGAGCTCAAACCAGGCGGTGACGCGGCCTTCGACCGGGACCGGCCCTTGGAGGCGGATCTCGTCGTGGTGGACGAGGCCTCGATGCTCGATCTGCTGCTGGCGAACAAACTGGTGAAGGCGGTGGCCCCCGGCGCGCACCTGCTGCTGGTCGGGGACGTGGACCAGCTGCCGTCCGTGGGCGCGGGCGAGGTGCTCCGGGACCTGCTCGCCGAGGGCGGCCCGGTGCCCGCCGTCCGGCTGACCCGGATCTTCCGCCAGGCCCAGCAGTCGGGTGTGGTCACCAACGCCCACCGGATCAACACCGGTGTGCCGCCCATCACCGACGGGCTGCCGGACTTCTTCCTCTTCCCCGAAGAGGACACCGAGGAGGCCGGCCGGCTCACCGTAGACGTGGCCGCACGGCGGATTCCGGCCAGATTCGGCCTCGACCCGCGCCGCGACATCCAGGTGCTCGCGCCGATGCACCGGGGCCCCGCCGGGGCCGGCAACCTCAACGGCCTGCTCCAGCAGGCGGTCACCCCGGCCCGCCCCGGCCTGCCCGAGAAGCGGTTCGGCGGCCGGGTCTTCCGGGTGGGCGACAAGGTGACCCAGATCCGGAACAACTACGAGAAGGGCGCCAACGGCGTCTTCAACGGCACGGTCGGTGTCGTCACCGGCCTCGACCTGGACGAACAGCGCCTGACGGTGCGCACGGAAGAGGACGAGGAGGTCGCGTACGAGTTCTCGGAGCTCGATGAGCTGGCCCACGCGTACGCCGTCACCATCCACCGCTCGCAGGGGAGCGAGTATCCGGCCGTCGTGATCCCGGTCACCACCGGCGCCTGGATGATGCTCCAGCGAAATCTGCTCTACACGGCGGTGACGAGGGCGAAGAAACTGGTCGTCCTGGTCGGGTCACGCAAGGCGCTCGGCCAGGCGGTGCGTACCGTTTCCGCAGGCAGGAGGTACACGGCGGTCGCCCCCAGGCTGTCCGGCCGGATACCGGTGGGAAACATCACCTAGATGATCGATCATTTGGGGTTCCCGGCAGTGCGCGCAGGGGGCAGGATATTCAGATTGAAGGCACTCAGTGCCGTCAGAAGCACCAAAGGCCGACCCCGAGTGCACTCTCCTGCGCCAAATGGGGGAAGGTAGAGGCAGTCAGGGCACCTCGAAGAAGAGGCACTACGTCGGTGAGGGATGACGTGAGCGACAACTCTGTAGTACTCCGGTACGCGGACGGTGAATACACCTACCCGGTGGTCGAGAGCACCGTCGGTGACCAGGGCTTCGACATCTCGAAGCTGCGGGCCCAGACCGGGCTCGTCACCTTGGACAGCGGCTACGGCAACACCGCCGCCTACAAGTCCGCGATTACCTACCTCGACGGCGAGCAGGGGATCCTGCGCTACCGCGGCTACCCGATCGAGCAGCTCGCCGAGCGTTCGACCTTCATCGAGGTCGCCTACCTGCTGATCAACGGGGAGCTGCCGACCGTCGACCAGCTCGCGTCGTTCCGCAACGAGATCACCCAGCACACGCTGCTGCACGAGGACGTCAAGCGGTTCTACGACGGCTTCCCGCGCGACGCGCACCCGATGGCGATGCTCTCCTCCGTGGTCAGCGCGCTGTCGACGTTCTACCAGGACAGCCACAACCCGTTCGACGAGAAGCAGCGCCACCTCTCGACGATCCGGCTGCTGGCCAAGCTGCCGACGATCGCGGCGTACGCGTACAAGAAGTCCGTCGGCCACCCGGTGGTCTACCCGCGCAACGACCTCGGCTACGTCGAGAACTTCCTGCGCATGACCTTCTCCGTGCCGGCCCAGGAGTACGACCTGGACCCGGTCGTGGTCTCCGCGCTCGACAAGCTGCTGATCCTGCACGCGGACCACGAGCAGAACTGCTCGACCTCCACCGTGCGTCTGGTCGGCTCCTCGCAGGCGAACATGTTCGCCTCGATCTCCGCCGGCATCTCGGCCCTGTGGGGCCCCCTGCACGGCGGCGCCAACCAGTCGGTGCTGGAGATGCTGGAAGGCATCAAGAACGACGGCGGCGACGTCGACGCCTTCATCCGCAAGGTGAAGAACAAGGAAGACGGCGTCCGCCTCATGGGCTTCGGACACCGCGTCTACAAGAGCTTCGACCCCCGGGCGAAGATCATCAAGGCTGCGGCGCACGATGTCCTCTCGGCGCTCGGCAAGAGCGACGAGCTGCTCGACATCGCGCTGAAGCTGGAAGAGCACGCGCTGGCCGACGAGTACTTCGTCTCGCGCAACCTCTACCCGAACGTGGACTTCTACACCGGTCTCATCTACCGGGCCATGGGCTTCCCGACCGAGATGTTCACCGTGCTCTTCGCGCTCGGCCGGCTCCCCGGCTGGATCGCCCAGTGGCACGAGATGATCAAGGAGCCCGGCTCCCGCATCGGCCGCCCGCGGCAGATCTACACCGGCGAGGTCCTGCGCGACTTCGTCCCGGTCGAGGCCCGCTGACCCGAGGCACCCCCAGCCTGAAAAGGCCCGCGCAACGAAAAGCGCCCCGCCGTCGATCCCCCCACGGGTCGACGGTCGGGGCGCTTTCCTTTCCCCGGAACGGATTCCCCCCACGGGACCCGGACCGGGGTGTCGGCGAGGAGTGCGGACGCGAAGCACTCCGACGGGGTTTCTGCCGGGACCCGTACGGGTCGGGAGGGCCGCTCAAAGCTCCCCGGGGCGCACGTGTCCCGGCCGGCTGATGCCCGGGACGTCCCCCAAGACCTCCCGCGAACGTCCCCCAAGACGTTCCTGGCATCACCCCATTAGACCCGCGCATCCGCCGGATGGTTACGTTCGAATCACTGTGATCTGCGTCTCCTGTGAAGGACTTGTGTGTGCGGTGCGAAGGCAATCCTCTAGCGGAAGGACCGCAACCGCAGGCTGTTGGTCACCACGAAGACCGAAGAAAAGGCCATGGCCGCCCCGGCGATCATCGGGTTGAGCAGCCCGGAAGCCGCCAGCGGCAGTGCGGCCAGGTTGTAGCCGAAGGCCCAGAAGAGGTTGCCCTTGATGGTGGCCAGGGTCCGGCGGGAGAGGCGGATGGCGTCCGCCGCCACCCGCAGGTCGCCCCGGACGAGCGTGAGGTCGCCCGCCTCGATCGCGGCGTCCGTACCGGTCCCCATGGCCAGGCCCAGATCCGCCTGGGCGAGGGCCGCTGCGTCGTTGACGCCGTCCCCCACCATGGCGACCGTACGGCCCTCGGCCTGGAGCCGGCGCACGACCTCCACCTTCTCCTGCGGGAGCACCTCGGCGATCACCTCGTCGATGCCCACCTCGCGGGCCGCGGCCTCGGCCGCGGCCCGGTTGTCGCCCGTCAGCAGCACCGGGGTGAGCCCGAGCGCCCGCAGCCGGGTCACCGCCTCGGCGCTGGTCCCCTTCACCGCGTCGGCCACGCTCAGCACCCCGCGCGGCTGCCCGTCCCAGGCGACCAGCACGGCCGTGGCGCCCGCGGCCTCCGCGGCGGCCAGGGCCCCGGCCAGGGCGGCCGGCAGGGCGGCGACGCCCCGCTCCGCCAGCAGCCGCTCCCGGCCCACCAGTACGGAGCGCCCGCCGACCACGCCCCGTACGCCGAGCCCGGGGAAGTTCTCGAAGTCCGCGGGGACCGGCAGGGCGCCCACCCGCTCGGCGGCGCCCTCCGCGACGGCCCGGGCGACGGGGTGCTCGGAGGCGTGCTCCAGGGAACCGGCCAACCGCAGCAGCTCGGCTTCGTCCACGCCCGGGGCGGGGTGCACCCCGGTCAGGGTCATCCGGCCGGTCGTGACGGTGCCGGTCTTGTCCAGTACGACGGTGTCCACCCGCCGGGTCGACTCCAGCACCTCCGGCCCCTTGATCAGGATGCCGAGCTGGGCGCCCCGGCCGGTGCCGACCATCAGCGCGGTCGGGGTGGCCAGTCCCAGGGCGCAGGGGCAGGCGATGATCAGGACGGCCACGGCGGCGGTGAACGCGGCCGTCGGATCGTCGGTGATCAGCAGCCAGGTCACCCAGGTCCCGAGGGAGAGCAGCAGGACGACGGGCACGAAGACGGCGGAGATCCGGTCGGCGAGGCGCTGCACCCCGGCCTTGCCGTTCTGCGCCTCCTCGACCAGCCGGGCGATCCGGGCCAGCTGGGTGTCCGCGCCGACCCGGGTCGCCTCGACGAGCAGCCGCCCGGAGGTGTTGACGGTGGCGCCGGTGACGGAGTCGCCGACGCCCACGTCGACGGGGAGGGACTCGCCGGTCAGCAGGGACACGTCGACGGCGGAGCTGCCCTCGGCCACCGTGCCGTCGGTGGCGATCTTCTCGCCGGGCCGGACCACGAACCGGTCGCCGACGGCGAGCGCGCCGACCGGGATCCGCACCTCGCGGCCGTCGCGCAGCACGGCGACGTCCTTGGCCCCCAGCTCCAGCAGCGCCTTGAGGGCCGCGCCGGCCTTCCGCTTGGAGCGGGCCTCCAGATAGCGGCCGAGCAGGATGAAGGTGACGACGCCGGCGGCGACCTCCAGGTAGAGGGAGTCGCCCGTCCCGGACGCGGTGAAGGTGAAGCCGTGCCGCATCCCGGTCATTCCGGCGTGGCCGAAGAACAGCGCCCACAGCGACCAGCCGAAGGCGGCGAGCGTGCCGAGCGAGACCAGGGTGTCCATGGTGGCCGCGCCGTGCGTCGCGTTCGTCCAGGCGGCCCGGTGGAAGGGCAGGGCGCCCCACAGGGCGACCGGCGTGGCCAGGAGCAGCGAGAGCCACTGCCAGTCGTCGAACTGGAGGGCCGGGACCATGGCCAGGACCACGACCGGCAGCGCCAGGGCGGCGCTGACAACCAGGCGCCGGCGCAGCGCGGCCGGCGCCTGGTCGGCGGCGTCGGCGGCGCCGGTGGCGGCGTCGGCGCCGTCGGCGGTGGCCTCGCCGGGCTCCGGTGCGGGCGGCGGGGGCTCCTCGGCGGTGTAGCCGGTCTTCACGACGGTCGCGATCAGGTCGGCCACCCGCACGTCACCCGCGTACAAAACCTTCGCCTTCTCGGTGGCGTAGTTCACCGTGGCGCTGACCCCGGCCATCCGGTTCAGCTTCTTCTCGATGCGGGCGGCGCAGGAGGCGCAGGTCATCCCGCCGATGGCCAGCTCGACCTCGGCGGTGCCGGCCACCGCCACCGGTCCTTCGTGCACTGCGCTGCCGCTCATTTCCGGCTCCAAGGGAAAGGCCGGGCCGTACGGGACCAGTATGAGCGGTCCCGTACGACCCGGCGGGGGTCCTTCCGCTGTTCTACCGGGCCTCAGGCCCGGCCGGCCAGCTCGTACCCGGCCTCGTCCACGGCGGCGCGTACGGCCTCCTCGTCGAGCGGGGCGGCGGAGACCACGGTGACCTCACCGGTCGCGGCGACGGCCTTGACCGAGGTCACCCCCGGCAGCGCCGAGAGCTCTTCGGTCACCGCGCCCTCGCAGTGCCCGCAGGTCATGCCGGTCACCCGGTAGACGGCGGTGGTCTGGGTGTCCGTCTCGGCGCTCATGTCGTTCTCCTCTTCGAGGGCGGGTCGGTCGGGGGCGGGGAGGCGTCTTCCACCCTCCTCCCCGGTCCTTTCGCCAGTGTACCCCCAGGGGGTATTCGGGGAAGCGCGGCGCGGTGCGGTCGAGGCATCGCGGCTCACGCGTCGCGCCGGCCCCGGTTCCCTGGTCGGCGAGCCACCCAGGCGCGGATCGTATCGTCGTACCAGTAGGGCTTGCCGTGCTCCACCTTGTCCGGGGCCGGCAGCAGTCCGTGCTTGCGGTAGGAGCGCACCGTGTCCGGCTGGACCCGGATGTGGGCGGCGATCTCCTTGTACGACCACAGCTGTCGGTCGCTCATGCACGACACCTCCTTGTCCACGGCGCCGGGGCCGGCCGGGGAGGCCGTCGGGGGAGCCGGCGCGTGGACGGACGATCACTCGGGTTGTGCCCGGGGAACGACTTTCGGTGACCGCAGGGGAGGGGCTGTCGACCGGCTGTGACGGAAAGCCCGCGTAACGCGGACATGCGTGACACACCGGGGATCTCTGTGACCGGTGTGGCACACCGGCCGGGGGGCTCAGGGATGGGGCGCGGCGACCGGTGTGGCACACCGGCCGGGGGCTCAGCGGTAGAGCGCGGGCCGTTCCACGAGCTCCACCGGGGTCCGGGCACCGCTGCGCGCAGCGGCCAGGCCCGCCTCGGAGACGGCGGCGGCCGCATAACCGTCCCACACGTCGGGCCCGTCGATCCGGCCCCGCGCGGCGGCCGCCACCCACCGCCGCACCTGGCGGTCGTAGGCATCGGCGAACCGGGTGAGGAAGTCCTGGGCGATCTCCCCGCCCCACCGGCCCGCCGACTGCACGACCATCGCGTGGGCGTCTCCGATCCGGGCGCTGCCCGACTCGCCGACCGCCTCGCACTGCACCTGGTAGCCGAAACCGCAGTTGACGAAGATCTCCACGTCGACGATCGCCCCGCCCGAGGTCTCCAGCAGCACGAAGCGGGGATCGCTCAGGCCCTGCGGCGCGGCCGCGGACGGGGCGGGCGCAAGGACGGTCACCGCGGTGATCTCCTGCTCGAGCAGCCAGCGGGCCGCGTCCACCTCGTGCACCACGGAATCGCTGATCAGCATGTCGCTGGTGAAGAACGACGGCGAGGCCGCGTTGCGGTGCCGGCAGTGCAGGAACAGCGGCCGGCCGATCCCGCCCCCGTCCAGCAGCGCTTTCAGCCGCTCGTACTCGGCGTCGTGGCGCCGCATGAAGCCCACCTGGACCAGCCTGCGGCCCAGCCTCAGCTCCGCCTCCAGCACCCGCAGGGCGCCCGCCGGATCGGGGGTCAGCGGCTTCTCGCACAGCACCGGCAGCTGCCGGGCCAGGGCGTGCAGGAGCGCCTCCTCGTGGGCGGGCCCGGGCGAGGCGATCAGTACGGCGTCCACCCCGGGCGCGGCCATCGCCGCCGCCGCGTCGGTGTGCGCGCTCACGCCGTCCAGACCCGCCACGGCCTCCTTGACGCGGTCGCCGTCCGGGTCCGCCACGGCCACCACCCGCGCCCCGCCGACCGTCCGGCCGATCCGGCGGACGTGGTCGGCGCCCATCCTCCCGGTGCCGATGACGGCGATGCCGAGCGTACTGGTCATGTGGGGTCCCCCTCGATGTGTCGGGTGGTCAGCGGGCGCCGCAGGAGCGCAGGTAGGCGCGGGTCCGGCGGGCGATCGGCAGCGGCCGGTCCGGCGGACACGGGTACATGTCCTGCTCGACGATCGCGAACAGGTCCGCGCCGAGCGCCTGCGCGGCGGCCAGTACGGGTTCCAGCGCGGGTACCCCCGCCGGCGGCTCGCACATCACCCCGCGCGCCACGGCCGGCCCGAACGGCACCTGACCGGCGACGACTTCGGCGAGGATGCGCGGATCCACCTGCTTGAGGTGCAGGTAGCCGATCCGTTCGCCGAAGGTCTCGACGGCCCGGACGCTGTCCCCGCCGCAGTACGCGTAGTGCCCCGTGTCCAGGCAGAGCGAGACCAGCTCCGGATCGGTGGCGTCCAGGAACCGGGCGACGTTCTCCGGGGTGTCGATGTGGGTGTCGGCGTGCGGGTGGACCACGATCCGCAGCCCGTACCGCTCGCGCACCTCCCGGCCCAGGCGCTCGGTCTGCGAGGTCAGTTCGCGCCAGCCGGACGCCGAGAGGGTCCGGTCCTCCAGCACCTCGCCGGTCTTGTCGTCGCGCCAGAACGACGGGATGACCACGAGGTGCGCCGCCCCCATGGCCCGGGTGAGTTCCGCGATCCGCGACACGTGCTCCCAGGTCTGCTCCCACACCCCCGGCCCGTGATGGAGTCCGGTGAAGACGGTGCCCGCGGACACCCGCAGGCCGCGCTTGGCGGTCTCGTCGGCGAGGCGGGCCGGATCGGTGGGCAGGTAGCCGTACGGGCCGAGTTCGATCCACTCGTACCCGGCGTCCGCGACCTCGTCCAGGAACCGCTCCCACGGCGTCTGGCGGGGATCGTCCGGAAACCAGACGCCCCACGAGTCCGGAGCGGAACCGACGCGGATACGGGTCAGCGCGGGTGGGGAGGACGGGGGTGGGGAGGACGGAGGAGCGGAGGGCGGGGGAGTGGAAGACGGCGAGGACGTCATGGCGGCCACCTTAGGGTGCGAGGCTCGAAAGGGGACGGGGAAGCAGTGGGAGAGGAAGTGGCAGCAGTGGCACCGACCAGCGCGGACGGGGACGCGTTCGACCTGATCACGATGGGGCGCATCGGGGTGGATCTCTACCCGCTGACGACCGGCGTACCGCTCGCCGAGGCGGACACCTTCGGCAAGTTCCTGGGCGGCTCCCCGACGAACGTCGCGGTGGCGGCGGCCCGCCTCGGCCGCCGGGTCGCCGTGATCACCCGGACCGGAGCCGACCCCTTCGGCGCGTACCTCCGCGCCGAGCTGCGCGGATTCGGCGTCGATGACCGGTGGGTGCGCGAGGTGGCGGCCTACCCGACGCCCGTCACGTTCTGCGAGATCTTCCCGCCGGACGACTTCCCGCTGTACTTCTACCGGTTCCCGAAGGCGCCGGACCTGGAGATCGCGGCCGACGAGATCGACGCCGGCGCGGTACGGGCCGCCCGGGTGTTCTGGATGACGGGTACCGGCCTGAGCGCGGAGCCGAGCCGGAGCGCCACCCTGGCCGCGCTCGAAGCCCGCTCGAAATCCGGGACCACGGTGTTCGACCTCGACTGGCGGCCGATGCTGTGGAGCGACGAGCCGGGGCCCTGGTACGAGCGGGCGCTCGGCCTGGCCACGGTGGCCGTCGGCAACGCCGAGGAGTGCGCGATCGCGACGGGCGAGCGGGAGCCGTACGCGGCGGCGCGGGCGCTGCTGGCGGCCGGGGTGGAACTGGCCGTCGTCAAACGCGGCCCGGCCGGGGTGCTCGCCGTCCACCGCGACGGGACGGCCGTGGCGGTGCCGCCGGTGCCGGTGGAGGTGGTCAACGGCCTCGGGGCGGGCGACGCCTTCGGGGGCGCGCTGTGCCACGGGCTGCTCGCGGGCTGGGACACGGAGCAGGTGCTGCGGTTCGCCAACGCGGCGGGCGCCATCGTCGCCTCCCGGCTGGCCTGTTCGACCGCGATGCCCTACCCCAAGGAGGTCGAGGAGGTGCTGGAACAGTGACGGTGACCGCCTCCCACGCGATGGCCTCCACGGCCCTGCGGGTGCTCGACCTCGCCCCCGGCGAGACGTACGCGCACTCCTGCGGCGACCACGAGTGGATCGTCCTGCCGCTGGCGGGCGGCTGCGCGGTCGCCTGCCGCGCCCCCGACCCGCAGGTCATCGAAGTACGCGGCCGGGAGGACGTGTTCGCTTCGGTGAGCGACTTCGCCTACCTGCCGCGCGACGGCCGCGCCGACATCAGCTCCCCGGGCGGGGGCCGGTTCGCGCTCGTCGGGGCGCGCTGCGAGCGGGCGCTGCCCGCCCGGTACGGGCCGGCCGAGCAGGTGCCGGTCGAGCTGCGCGGCGCCGGGCAGTGCTCCCGCCAGGTCAACAACTTCGCCGCCGCCGACGTGTTCGCCTGCGACCGGCTCATCGCGGTCGAGGTGCTCACCCCCGGCGGGAACTGGTCCTCGTACCCGCCCCACAAGCACGACGAGCACCGGCCCGGCGAGGAGTCCCGGCTGGAGGAGATCTACTACTTCGAGATCGCCCCGCACGACGGCACGCCCGGCGTCGGCTACCAGCGCGTCACCCCCTCCCCGGCCGGGAAGACCGACATCCTCACCGAGGTGCGGACCGGGGACGCGGTGCTCATCCCGGACGGCTGGCACGGGCCGTCCATCGCCACGCCCGGGCACGACATGTACTACCTGAACGTGATGGCCGGACCCGAGGGCCCGCGGGAGTGGCTGATCCGCGACCACCCCGACCACGGCTGGATCCGGTCCACCTGGGCCGCCGGGGAGACCGACCCCCGACTGCCGTTCTACCGAGCGGAGGACCCCCGCCCATGACCACGATCAGGCTCACCGTGGCGCAGGCCCTCGTCCGGTTCCTCGCCCGCCAGTACACCGAGCGCGACGGGCACCGCCGCCGGCTGGTCGCCGCCACCTGGGGGATCTTCGGGCACGGCAACGTCGCCGGGATCGGGCAGGCCCTGCTGGAGAGCGGCCGGGCGGAGATGCCCTTCCTCCAAGGGCGCAACGAGCAGGCCATGGTGCACGCGGCCGTCGGGTACGCCCGCCAGTCGGGGCGGCTGTCGGCGCACGCCGTGACCACCTCCATCGGGCCCGGCGCGACCAACCTCGTCACCGGGGCCGCCCTCGCGACCGTCAACCGGCTGCCGGTGCTGCTGCTGCCCGGGGACACCTTCGCCACCCGGCCCGCCGATCCGGTGCTCCAGCAGCTGGAGGTGCCCCACGCCGGCGACGTCTCCGTCAACGACACGCTGCGGCCCGTGTCCCGCTTCTTCGACCGGGTCGGCCGCCCGGAGGCGCTGATCCCCGCCGCCCTCCAGGCGGTACGGGTGCTCACCGACCCCGTGCAGACCGGCGCCGTGACCCTCGCGCTGCCGCAGGACGTACAGGCCGAGGCCCACGACTGGCCCGAGGAGTTCTTCGCCGAGCGGGTGTGGCGGGTGCGCCGGCCCCGGCCCGACCGGGACGAGCTGGCCGCCGCCGCCGGAGCGGTACGGGGCTCCGCGCGCCCGCTGCTCATCGCCGGGGGCGGCATCCGGCACAGCGCGGCCCAGGCCGCCCTCGCGGAGTTCGCCGACGCGACCGGGATCCCGGTCGCGGCCACCCAGGCCGGCAAGGGCGCCCTGCCCTTCGACCACCCCGCCGAGGTGGGCGGCGTCGGGCACACCGGCACGGCCACCGCCGACGCGCTCGCCCGGGACGCCGACCTGGTGATCGCCGCGGGGACCCGGCTGACCGACTTCACCACCGCCTCCGCGACCCTGTTCCGGAACCCGGCCGTGCGCTTCGTCGGGCTGAACCTCGACCCGTACGACGCCCACAAGCTCGCCGCCCGGCCGCTGGTCGGCGATGCGCGGGTGGGCCTGGAAGAACTCCGGGTCGCGCTCGCCGGGTACCGCGTGGACCCCTCGTACGAGACGACGTACAAAGAGGGCAAGCGCGGCTGGGAGCGGCTGGTCGAGCAGGCCTACGCGAGTCCCGACGAGGACGCCGCCCCGACGCAGGCCCAGGTGCTCGGCCTGCTCGACGCCACCGTCGACGACTCCGACATCCTGATCAACGCGGCCGGCTCGCTCCCCGGGGACCTGCACAAGCTGTGGCGCGCCCGTTCCGCCGACCAGTACCACGTCGAGTACGGCTACTCCTGCATGGGTTACGAGATCCCCGCCGCGATCGGGACGGCGCTCGCCGCGCCCGGCCGGCCCGTGTGGGCGCTGGTCGGCGACGGCACCTACCTGATGAACCCGACCGAGCTGGTCACCGCCGTGCAGGAGGGCGTCCCGGTCAAGGTCGTCATCCTCGACAACCACGGCTACGCCTCGATCGGCGGCCTGTCGGCGGCGGTGGGCGGCGAGGGCTTCGGGACGGCGTACCGCTTCCGGGCGGCCGACGGCGGGTACACCGGCGCCCCGCTGCCGGTGGACCTCGCGGCCAACGCGGCCTCCCTGGGAATGGCCGTCATCCGCGCCGAGACCGTACGTGACCTGCGGAAAGCCCTCGTGGAGGCGCGGGCTTCGGACCGTCCCACATGTGTCTACACGCAGACCCGAACACCCGACACTGTGTCGGGCCCACCCCCGGCACAGGCGTGGTGGGATGTTCCTGTGGCCGAGACCGCGACCCGTGCGGCGGCGGCCTCGGCCCGCGAAGAGTACGACCGGCAAGCCGCGCAGCGACGTCGCCATCTGTGAAGGAGCAAGGCACATGAAGACCGTCAACCACTGGATCGGTGGCAAGACCGTCGAGGGCGCGTCGGGCAACTACGGCCCGGTCACCGACCCGGCCACCGGCGAGGTCACCACGCAGGTCGCGCTCGCCTCCGCGGCGGAGGTCGACGCGGCCGTACGGGTCGCCGCCGAGGCCTTCCAGAGCTGGGGCCAGTCCTCGCTGGCCGCCCGTACGAAGGTGCTGTTCGCCTACCGCGCCCTGCTGGACGCCAACCGCGACGCGATCGCCGAACTGATCGTCGCCGAGCACGGCAAGGTGCACTCGGACGCGCTGGGCGAGGTCGCGCGCGGCCTGGAGATCGTCGAGCTGGCCTGCGGAATCACCACGCAGCTCAAGGGCGAGCTGTCGACGTCGGTCTCCAACCGCGTCGACGTCTCCTCCATCCGCCAGCCGCTTGGCGTGGTCGCGGGCATCACCCCGTTCAACTTCCCGGCGATGGTGCCGATGTGGATGTTCCCGCTGGCCGTCGCCTGCGGCAACACCTTCATCCTCAAGCCGAGCGAGAAGGACCCGTCGGCCGCCAACAAGCTGGCCGAGCTGGCCACGGAGGCCGGTCTCCCGGCGGGCGTGCTGAACGTCGTCCACGGTGACAAGGTGGCCGTCGACGCGCTGCTCGCCCACCCCGGCATCGCCGCCGTCTCCTTCGTCGGCTCCACGCCGATCGCCCGCCACATCCACACCACCGCCGCCGCCAACGGCAAGCGGGTCCAGGCGCTGGGCGGCGCCAAGAACCACATGCTGGTCCTGCCGGACGCCGACCTGGACGCCGCCGCCGACGCGGCCGTCTCGGCCGCATACGGTTCGGCGGGCGAGCGCTGCATGGCCATCTCGGCGGTCGTGGCGGTCGGTTCGATCGCCGACGAGCTGGTGGACAAGATCCGCGAGCGCGCCGAGAAGATCAAGATCGGCCCCGGCAACGACCCGACGTCCGAAATGGGCCCGCTGATCACCGCCGCCCACCGCGACAAGGTCGCCTCCTACGTCAAGGGCGCCGCGGCCCAGGGCGCGGACGTGGTCCTGGACGGCACCGGGTACACGGTCGAGGGCAACGAGAACGGCCACTGGATCGGCCTGTCGCTGCTGGACAACGTCAGGACCGACTCCGACGCCTACCGCGACGAGATCTTCGGCCCGGTGCTGTGCGTGCTGCGCACCGAGACCTACGAGGAGGGCGTGGCGCTCATCAACGCCTCGCCGTTCGGCAACGGCACCGCGATCTTCACCCGCGACGGCGGCGCCGCCCGCCGCTTCCAGCTGGAGATCCAGGCCGGCATGGTCGGCGTGAACGTGCCGATCCCGGTGCCGGTGGGCTACCACTCCTTCGGCGGCTGGAAGGACTCCCTCTTCGGGGACCACCACATCTACGGCAACGACGGCATCCACTTCTACACCCGCGGCAAGGTCGTCACCACCCGCTGGCCCGACCCCTCCGAAGCCCCGGCGGGCGTCGACCTCGGCTTCCCGCGCAACCACTGAGCCGCCCTCTCCTTCGTCTTTCCCCCGCTTCGCCGGACCGCCCGCCCCCCGCACCCTCACGCGGGGGGCGGGCCCCGTTCCGCCAGGCCCCCGGGCCGTCAGCGGGCTGCGGCCAGGTCCTCCGCCGGAGCGGGCGGGCCGGGGGCGGGCCGGCGGCGGTGGTGGAGGGCGCGGCGGGTGAGGGCGGCGGCCGTCAGGAGGAGGACGGCGCCGACGGCGGGCCAGGGGACGGCGAGGAAGTCCGTACCGCCCTGCGCGCGCAGGTCCGGCTGGGCGGCCCCGTCGGCCTTGACCCGTACGTGCACCCGGTCCGACTGCGGGGCGTCCGGCCAGGGCTCGGTCAGCTCGATCCGCTCGCCCGGGAGCAGCACCAGCTTGAGGTCACGGGCCGGCCGGTTCAGTACCGTACGCCCGAACAGCCCCCCGGCGGTCACCGCCACCCGCGGCTCGACCACCACGTTGCCCCGGTTGACCAGGCTGTACGAGATCCGCGCCGAGGCGCTCATGACCCACGGCAGCAGCGGCGCGTCCCGTTCGACCCTGACGTCCTCCACGGACAGCGCCGGAGTCACCGGCCCCGGTACCCGGAAGTACAGGCGGGCGCCGACCGAACGCTTCACCCCGACCTGGACCTTGCCGTCCTGCTGCACCCCCTCCACCGCGGTGTTCAGCGCCACTATCCCGCCGACGTGGTCACCCGGAGCGGCGTCCGCGGGGACCCGCACGGTGAACGGGAGGTCCTTGCGGCCCTTGGGCGGGACGGTGACCGTCCGCGCCGTCTCCGGCGGCAGGGTGATCCACGCGCCGACGTCCTTCGGCTTCGTCTCGACCGGCAGCAGCGCGAAGGCGCCGCCGACGGGGGTGTTCATGGCGTCGGTGGCGAAGACCTGGAAGGTCAGCTCCTTGTCGGAGGAGTTCAGGACCGTCACGCTGTCGGCGACGGTGGTCCCGGCGGCGCCCTGGTGGAAGAAGTACGCCCGGTCCGACAGCGCCGCGCCGGGAGGCGGCGTCGGGAAGACCCCCCACGTGCCGTTGTCCGCGGCGCTCGCCGCGGGCCCGCCGAGCAGGAGCGCCACGACGGGCAGCAGCAGGGCGAGGAACAGACCGTACGGGGAAGCGGTGCGGGGGCGCATGTCGGTCCTCCAGTCACGCCACGGCTGCGGGCGGGGCACCACCGGGGACGGCACGGCAGGTGCCGCACCGACCCCGGTGGCGGTGGATCAGGCGATCGAGAAGGTCACGACCGACCGGTAGGTGTCGGCGAACATGAACGGCGGCAGCTGGAGCATCGCCGCGCCGCCCACCGCGAACTCGCCGCCGGTCAGCTCGTCACCGCCGGCCGCCTGCGAGGCGATCTTCATCGGGGTGTCCGTGATGGCACCCGGCGCACCGGCGGTGCAGGTGCTCGGGCTGTCCGGGTTGGTCACCGTGCAGGACGGCTGGATGCCGAGCTGCGCCTTGGCCATGGAGTGGCCCGTGGCCGCGTTCAGGAACGGCGTACGGGTCGCCGTGACGTCCCAGCCGAGCGAACCGCCGCGGAAGTCCTGCACGGTGGCGGCGTTGAACGCGCCGAACACCGACTGCGCCTTGCCGTTGATGGTGACCGCACCGAAACTGACGGCCGGCTGGCCGTCCTTCGGGCCGAGGGCCAGCGGACCGGGCAGCACCTCGACGTCGACGGGGTTCTTGACGCCCGCCTGGTCCTCCACGAACACGAACGACTTGTACGGGGTGACCGAGCCGTCGATCCTGATCGCGTCGGCCTTCTTGGTGACCGTCAGGTTGCAGGTCGCGGCGCCGGACGCGTCCGCCGTGCCGCTGCCGGTGTCACCCGTGGCCGCACCCGCGAGGAGCGCGGAGCATGTGACCGGGCCGGCCGGGAAGTTGGCACCCGTCACGGCGACGGCGGTGCCCGCCTTGCCGCTGTTGGGCGTGACCTTGGTCGTCACCGGGTCCTTGGGCAGCGCCTCGACCGCGATCGACGCGACGGAGGCGCTGGGCCGGGGCTCCGGCGTGCAGGTGGTGGTGTAGACGGTGCCGCCGAGGTCGGCGTCCGTGATCACCTGGTCGATGGTGATCTGCAGCGTCGTGCCCTCGCTGCCTTCGGGGATGGTGACGGTCCCGCTGAAGGCGGGCGGGTCGGACTTCTTGTTGGCCTCTTGGTGGCTGGGGACGGCGGGGCTGGTGACCGTCTGCGCGACCCCGCCGACGAGCAGCTTCGCCTTGATGGTGTTGACTGTGTCGATGGTGAACATCGGGATGACCGGGGTCTCGCCCGGATCGATCGTGATGGGCACGCTCTGACCGGCCTTCGCCGTGTCCGGCACCGTGATCGTGTAGTCCTGGGTGCCGTTGGCGCCCGGCTGGGGGGCGGGGGCGACGCACTTCACCGGCACCGGGGTGGTCTTGGTCGCGGCCTGGGCCGTCCCCGTCATGGCCACGACACCACCGGTCAGGGCCAGGGACAACGCGGCCGCCCCGGCCAGCACTCTTCGTCGGAACGTCGTACTCACTGGGTCGCGACTCCTTCGTCAGACGAACCCTCCCCCCACCCGCTGTGAGGGGGAGGCCGAGCCGGTGCGGAGGCCGACATTGACGCGTCGCGGTGATGAGAAGTCAATGACTTGCTTCGGGCCGAAGCGCACACACATTGATGTCCCATCAGGCCGGGTGAGGACGAGGGGCTAGCGGGTGGTCGGGGTGTGCAGGAGGAGGTTCGGGGTGCCGGCCGGGAGACCGGTGATCCGGCCGGGGCTGGCGTCGCGCAGGAGGCTCTGGGTGACCTGGGCGGGCGTCCTCGGCGTGCCGTCCGCCAGGAGCAGCGCGGCGGCGCCCGCGACGTGCGGGGCGGCCATGGAGGTACCGGTGGCCCGGGCGAGGGCGGTGGCGGAACCCTTCCAGGCCGAGGCGATGCCGACGCCGGGGGCGGAGAGGTCGACGCACGGCCCGTACGCGGAGAAGGCGGCGCGGTGGTCGGCGGTGTCGGTGGCGCCGACGGTGACGGCGTCCGGGACGCGGGCGGGCGAGCCGGTGCAGGCGTCCTTGCCGGAGTTGCCGGCGGCCACGGTGAAGGTGATCCCGGCGGCGACGGCATGGGTGACGGCCGCGTCGAGGGCGTAGCTGCGGGTGCCGCCCATGCTCATGTTGGCGACGGCGGGCGCGGCGGCGGTGGCGGTGAGGGGGGCGGGGGCGGGGGTGCCGGCGGTTCCCTTGGCTGCCTTCGCCGCTTTGGCCGCTCTGGTGGCGTCCTTGACCATCCAGTCGATGCCGTTCACCAGGGACGACAGGCGTCCGCTGCCCCGGCAGTTCGCCACCTTCACCGAGACGAGCGAGACCCCCTTCGCCACCCCGTACGTCGCCCCGCCGATCGTGCCCGCCACATGGGTGCCGTGGCCGTTGCAGTCGTCGGAGCCCTCGAACCACACGGTGTTGACGCCGGCCCGCGCGCGGCCCCCGAACTCCTGGTGCACGGTGTTGATGCCGGTGTCGACGACGTACACGGTGACGCCCTCGCCGTTGGTGGCGTACGTGTACGAACCGTCGAGCGGGAGGTCGCGCTGGTCGATCCGGTCGAGGGACCAGGGGGCCAGCGGCTGGGTGTCGCTGGTCCGGAACTCGGTGTCCGGCTCGACGGACGCCACCCGCGGGTCGGCGGCCAGTGCGGAGGCGCGGGCCGCGGTGGTGCGGACCGCGAAGCCGTGGAGGGCGGTGTCGTAGACGGCCATGACCTCGTCGCCGGCCCGCTCCGCCTCCGCGGCCATGGCGCGGGTCGCGGCCAGGGCGCGGGCGTCGCCGTCCTTGAGGACCACGACGTAGGGGGCGGTGGGGGTTTCGGGGGCGTCGGGGGCCGGAGCCGTGGACAGGGCGGCCGTCGCCAGCAGGGCGGCGGCCGGGAGCAGCGTGCTGAGTGCGGTCATGCCGCGATCCTCGGCCGGGTGGGGGGCGCCCGCGCGGGGGGTGCGCCGACTGGCCCCCGACACGCCGCCGCACGGGTTACGGGGTGTCAGGCGCGGCGGCGTCCGGCGAGAGCGGCCAGCCGCGCATGGCGAAGACGCCCTCGTCGCGCGCGCCGGCGGAGGCGTAGGTGGCGAGGGCGGCCTCGTTGTCGGTGTCGACCCCCACCCACATGCCGTAACAGCCACGCGCCCGGGCCTCGTCGGCGAGGGCCAGGGCGAGCTGGCGGCCGATGCCGCGGCGGCGGTAGCCCTCGTCCACCGCGAGCTCGTACAGGCACATCTCGGTGCCCTTGTCGGGGTGGCTCATCTCGACGCCGGAGACCATGCCGGCGGGGACGCCGTCGACGTAGGCGATCAGCATCAGGTGGCCGGGCGCGGCCAGGAACCGGGTGGCCCACTCGGCGCGGACGGGGCCGTCGAAGAGCCCTTCGGCGGCGGTGAGCTCGGCAACGCTGCGGGCGCGGCGGATATCCACACGGCCGATGCTAAACCGCCCCGGCCGCCCGCTACGGCTGGACGCCGCCCGCCCGGCCGGTCAACCCGTCTGCTGGACGGTGCCCGCTCGCCGCGCCCCTTGTCCCGTCCGGCCGCGCCGCCTACCGCCGGGCGGGGCATGCGACCCGGCACGCCACCGCTCGCGGAAGCTGCCGTGAACGCGCTCGGGCCCCTCGTTCTTCCGCTGGAAGAGGCCCGCTCGACCGGGGGCGGCACCCCCTACGCGGTAAGCGGCGACGAAGCCGAACGCGCGGGCCCGGCGCAGGCGGCGGCGCAGGCCGCACGGGCGGTAGCCCGGTTCATCGAGGGCGAGCCGAGGTTCTCGCTCGCGAACGGGACGCCAAACCGGTGGGCACACTGCACCGGTAGCGCCTGCCGCCGGGCCGGGGCCGTGGCAGCTGTGAAGGCCGGCCGCCGGCCGCGTCCCGACCCGCTGCGTCAGCGCCCGGCCGGGGCAGTGGCCACAGCGACGGCCGCCGCGTAGCCCGGAGGGGCCGGAAGGTCGCGCAGGGTCCACTCCGGCACCTGCGCCGGGGCCGGGCCCGAGCCGACGTACGGTTCGGCCACGCCCCGCGCGAGTCCCGCGCCCGTCGCCTTGAGGACGGCCTCCTTGCGGGCCCAAAGACGGCCCAGCGCCACCGGGCGGTCCGCCTCCGCCAGCGCCGTGAGTTCCGCCGTCTCGGCCGGATGCAGCGTGCTCAGTACGTCCGTCACCACCGCCGCACCCGGGGTGCCCTCCACGTCCACCCCGATCGGCGTCGCGGCGAAGGCCAGGTACGCCAAGCCCGCGGTGTGCGACAGCGAGAAGTGCACCCCGCCGCCCGCCACCGCCGGGCGCCCGTGCGGACCGCCGCAGCACGGGCACTCCTCGCGGATCAGCGAGACGTCCGCCGGAGCCGTCCCGAGGTACGCGCCGAGCAGCGCCCGCAGCCCCAGGTGGGAGGCCAGGTAGCCGTGCCGGTCGGCGGGCCGGACCAGTCGCCCGGCCCGCTCCCGCTCCGCCGCGTCGAGTACCGCCGCGGCCTCTTCCACCGCGTGCCCGGCCACGACGCCGCGCCGCGTGTCCAAGGCCCACACGGTCAGGCCCCCGCCCTCGGGCGGCGGGCCGACGCGCGGTGGGTCACCGCCGAGTTGGTTCACGTACACCGTCACCTGACGAGGGTAGACGAGGCGGCCACCGCCCTCAGCGCCCCGGTTAGCCTCGTGCCAGCTCCGCCGCACCACCGTTCCAGGGGGAAACACCGTGCACAGTGCCGTCGTGACACCGCAGGACGACCGCATCCGCTGGGTCGAACTGCCCGGGGAGGAACCCGCGCGGGTCTACCTCCACGGGCTCGGCGCCACCTCCCCCGCCTACTTCGCGGCCGCCGCATGCCACCCGCTGCTGGCCGGCCGGCGCTCGCTGCTCCTCGACCTGCTCGGTCACGGACACAGCGACCGGCCCGAGGAGTTCACGTACACCCTGGAGGCGCACGCGGACGCCCTCGCCAGCGCTCTCGGCCAGGCCGGTGCCACGGGCGCCGAGGTGATCGCCCACAGCATGGGCGGTGCCGTGGCCGTCGTACTGGCAGCGCGCCACCCCCGACTGGTCTCCCGGCTCGTGCTGGTCGACGCCAATCTGGACCCCGCGCGGCCCGACCGGCGCACGGCAGGCAGCGCCGGCATCGCCTCCTACACCGAGGAGGAGTTCCTGGCCCGCGGCTGGGCCGAACTGGCCGACCGGGTGGGCCCGCACTGGTGGTCCACCGTGCGGCTGGCCGGCCGTACCGCCCTGTACCGCTCCGCCGTGCACCTCGTCGCGGGAACCACACCCACCATGCGAGAGCTGCTTGTGGAACTGGAGATCCCACGCACCTTCCTGCTCCCGGAGGCGGACGGGCCGCTGCCCGGAACCGAGGCTCTCACGGCCGCCGGCGTCGTGGTCGTCCCGGTCCCCGGCTGCGGGCACAACATCATGCTGGACAACCCCGACGGCTTCGCCCGGGCCACCGCCGAGGCCCTGCGAGCGGCCTGACCGGTCGGCGACCCGCGCGGCGCCGGCGGGTCACCGCACGGGCACGGCCTACCGCTGGGCTGACGCCCGCACCGCCGGGGTGGCCTGCCGGGTCGCCTGCTGGGTCGCCTGCTGGGTCGTCGGCTGGGTCGTCGGCTGGGATATGTGGCCGCCCGGCGAAGCCGTTCCGTCGGTCCAGGCGTAGACCCGCTTGCCGCGTACCGCGACCTGGTACTGGTACTGGTCCCGGCACTCGGGCCGCGCATCCTGCCGGGTGTCACCCGGCCACCACCGGGCGTTCAGGACCGGCCCGCGGACCTTGCTCGGCGTCCCCGCGGCACACTGCGGGCCGTCCAGCGGAGTCGCGCCGAGGGTGAACCGGATCAGCCGGGCCTGGCCATCGGTCCGCACCCGTACCCGTATGTCCGTGGCGTCCTTCGGGACCCAGCTCGGCAGGGCGAACGCCCGGTCGCCGCGCGCGGGCGCATCGGCGGCGGTCGCGAAATGCTTCCCCTTCTCCTTGAACACGCTCTCGTTGAAGGAGTCCGAGACCGGGTTGGGCGGAAGGTGGGGCAGGGCGAGGGCGGCGGTGGTCAGGACTCCCGCTGTGGCGGCGACGAGGACGAGCGGACGGCGGTTCATGACGACAAGTGTTCGCCCGGGGGACCCGTTCGCGCGTCCCTCCGCAGGACGAACCGAGAATCTGCCGTAAGTCTGACGGGACTCATACCTGAGAGCGGTGTCCGTTCCCCACGCGCCCTCCGCCCCTGCGCGGAACTCGCTCGTCCGCCCACGCCCCGGCGCGCCCTCCCTGCCCCGCCGGCCGAACGGCCCCGGTCACGGCCCCGGTCACGGCCTCGCCTGCCGGCGCGCCTGGCCGGCCGACGCCCCCGGCCGGCGTATCGCCGTCGAGTGACGCGCTGTCATACCTGAGGCGTACACACCCCGCCGCCCTGCGACACCCGCGCCGCCGCGCAGCGTTAGAGGAGCCGTACCCGCCGGCGCCGCCCCCGTCCGGCACGTCCCCGCCGCCGTCGCCCTCCGGAGGACCGCCTTGCGCCTCATCGCCCCGCTCCTCGCCTCCGCCGCCGCAGGCCTGCTGGCCCTCACGCCCCCGGCGGACAAGCCGCAGGTCCTGAACGGCTGGACCAGCACCAGCGCCGCGAGCTACGACGCCTGGGCCGCCGCCCGCGCGAACCGGCGCGACTGGGCGGCGTACGCCTTCGACTGGACGACGGACTACTGCACCACCTCCCCGGACAGCCCGTTCGGCTTCCCCTTCCGGATGGCCTGCGCCCGCCACGACTTCGGCTACCGCAACTACGGCGCGGCAGGCCGCTTCCGCGAACACAAGCCGCGCCTGGACGATGCCTTCCACGCCGACATGAAGCGCGTGTGCGCCCATTACGCGGGGGCCCGCCGAGCCTCCTGCCTCAGCACCGCGTGGACCTACTACCAGGCCGTCAAGACCTTCGGCGTCGCCCCGGGCACCGCCGTGCCGACCGCCACCGGCCCCGCCGCCGCCCCCGTCTCATGACCCGCCCCCCTGACGCCCCCGGACGCGACAGTGTGCTGCGTCCCCGGCATACCGGCGGACACAGCACACATCACCGCACTACCTCAGTGCTTCGGTACCTCGTACGCCACGACCCGACGGGTCAGGGGCGCTTCATGCCCTTCGGGGCGGCCTTGGGCATCGCGGCGCCCTTGGGCCCGGCGGCGGGCTTCATCGCTGTCGTGTGCTTCTTGGCCCGGAGCGGGTTCACCGGAGTCGGGGTCGTCTGCTGGACCCACGGCTCGTCCCAGGTGAAATTGGTGTCGTTGACGTCGCCGTGTGTCTGCCACACGGTTCCGCTCACCGTCACCGCCTTGACGTAGGCGTCGGCGCCCTGCGCCTCAATGGCGATGCCGCAGACGCCGGCGGGGTAGTTCGGGTTCGCGGGGTCGGTCATGGTGCCCGTGGTGTTGCTGAGGTCCTGCCAGACGATGGTCCCGCCCAGCGAGGGCCCCCTGCCGACGAACGTCCTGCCGTTGGTGAGCACGGCCTGGAAGTCCTCGGTGGCCGAGGGCGCAAGGGCGTCGATGTCGGAGCACGGGCCGGTGGCGCCCGTCGCCCCGGTCGCGCCGGTCGCCCCTGCCGGTCCGGCAGCACCTGCCGGGCCCGCCGGTCCGGCAGCGCCCGCCGGGCCCGCAGGCCCCGCCGGTCCGGCCGCACCCGCCGGGCCGGCCGGCCCGGCAGCGCCCTCAGGACCCGCAGGTCCCGCCGCGCCCGCAGGTCCCGCCGCGCCCGCCGGGCCCGCAGGTCCGGTGTCACCCGTCGGACCGGTGTCACCCGTCGGTCCGGTGTCGCCGGTCGGACCGGTGTCACCCGTCGGTCCGGGCGGCCCGGTCGGACCCGTCGGTCCGGTCGGGCCCTCGCACTGGTCGCCGTGGACCGCCTTCCCGGCCGTCTGCTGGCCGGGAACCACCTTCTCCGGGCCCGGCTGACCGAGGCGGGCCTGCCCGTGGTCCTCCTGCCCGTGGCCGTCCTCCGGACGTCCGTCGTGGTGGTGCGGCGGCCTGCCCTGGCAGTGGTCTTCGTCGCCACCGTTCATCGGACCCGACAAACGGATGTCGGCTGTGGTCGTGATGGCGTTCGGCGCCATGGCGATCGCGGGACTCGCGATTCCCGTCAGCAACAGGGCGAGCGACGCGACGACGCCGCCTTTCAGCCAGCTGCCGCGTTGGGGAAGCGGTCCAAGAGAGGACCGGTTCGTGGGCCCAGGACTCATTCGTGTGCTCCTTGTCGAGCCGGATCAGGGGTTGGTGCCGGAAGCGGGTTCACGCTTCCCCTGCCGTCATCGGAGTCCTGATGTGGTGACTTGAGAGTTTTGTCGGCCTATTAACGGATTGGCCTACAAGGCGAGCTCCAACGGGCGCGTGCCCTCCGGCGAACCCGCCCGGGTGGTCGGCGCGGCGCCCGTGGTCCTTCCGGACCGGTCCCTAAGGTCGCATCTCGCCAGGTCGCCCGGCCCGTCCCGCACGAAATGGTGATGCCGTGAAGCCGTCCGTCTGCCTCTGCATGATCGTCAAGAACGAGTCGAAGGTCATCGACCGGTGCCTCGCAGCCGTCCGCGACCTCATCGACACCTGGGTCATCTCCGACACCGGCTCGACCGACGGGACCCAGGAGCTCATCCGCGCGGCGCTCCAGGGCATTCCGGGCGAACTGTACGAGGAGCCCTTCCGCGACTTCGGCCACAACCGGAGCCTGAACATCGCGCGCGCCCGCGGCCGCGCGGACTACCTGCTCCTCCTCGACGCCGATCTGGTGATCCGGCGCGAGGGCCCGCTCCCCGCGCTGACGGCCGACTCCTACATGCTCCGTCACGAAGGCCCGACCGAGTACCGCATCAAGCGCCTGGTCCGCGGTGACCTGCCCTGGCGCTACGAGGGCGTCACCCACGAGTACCTGACCGCCGACCAGGAGCACTCCCAGCAGAACCTGGACGCGCTCGTCATCGAGGACTACGGCGACGGCGGCTCCAAGCACGACAAGTTCGAACGCGACGAGCGGCTGCTGAGCGCCGAGCTGGCACGCGACCCCGGCAACGCCCGGACCGTCTTCTACCTGGCGCAGACCCTGCGCGACATGGGCCGCAGCGACGAGGCGATCACCCTGTACGAGCGGCGGGCGCAGATGGGCGGCTGGGCCGAAGAGGTGTACTTCGCGCTCCTGCAGTCCGGGATCCTGCGGGCCGACTCCGGTGACTGGCCGTCCGCCATGGACGCCTTCTCGCGCGCCTGGGAGTGCCGCCCCCAGCGCCTGGAAGCCTGCTACGAACTGGCTTCGCGGCTGCGCCGGATGGGCCGGCACCACTCGGCGCACGCCTTCGTCCGGTCCGCGCTCGGCCGGCCGAGACCGGACGACCTGCTCTTCGTCCAGCCGTGGGTGTACGGCTGGGGGCTGCTGTTCGAGTACTCGATCACGGCTTACTGGGTGGGCGACCACGCGGCTTCGCTCGAAGCCTGCGACCACCTGTTGACCCTGCCGGAGCTCCCCCCGGCGTACCGCGAGCAGACGATCGTCAACCGCGAATTCGCCGTCCGCCGGCTCGCCCAGGTCCCCGAACCGGCCACGGCGCCGACCTGACCCCAGCCGCCCGTGCCGGCTCGCCCGAGTGCCGTCCACCCCGGTACGCACGGAAGCCCTCCACGGGGGAGGGCTTCGGGGTGGGGAAGTGGAGAGTGCCCCCGGCAGGACTCGAACCTGCGGCCAAGTGCTTAGAAGGCACCTGCTCTATCCACTGAGCTACGGGGGCCGGAAGGTGGCCGTGGTGGCCTGGAGCCCCTGGGTGGGGGTGGGACTGTGGTCCGTGCCGGGTCAAGGATAGGGCTCCGGTCGCCTTGTCCCGGTTGCTTCACCCGCGTGCCACGATGTGGAGGTTCGGTGAAGCGGTCCGATAATCGCAGGCAGGTGCGATTCTCGCATCGCTTTTGCGCCGCGGCGCCCCTGGGTGTTGTGCACTCGTTATGCCTGCGTCCCACTCGTCCGCCGTGTCCATGATGTCCCGCTGGAGTCGCGGTCGGCGCGCAGAGGGCGTATAAGCTTCAAAAATGGCCCTAAATTGGGCATTCTTCGCATGTGGTGACCTTGGATGTTCGGCCTCAGCTGCTCGATGCCCTGTCCGCCCTGCGCGACCGGGTCGCGTCCGTGCGTCTGCCGCTGCCCCTGCCCGGCGCCCCGCGCGCCCGCCAGACGAGAGCCGAGCTGCTCGCGCAGCTCGACGACTACCTCGTACCCCGGCTCAAGGCGCCCGAGGCGCCGCTGCTCGCCGTCGTCGGCGGGTCCACCGGGGCCGGTAAGTCCACCCTCGTCAACTCCCTCGTAGGACGCCAGGTGAGTGAAGCCGGTGTGCTGCGCCCCACGACGCGCGTCCCCGTACTGGTCTGCCACCCGGACGACCACCACTGGTTCGCGGGCATGCGGGTCCTGCCCGACCTCACCCGCGTATGGGCGCCGCAGGACGAGGAGGACGTACGCCCCGCACCCAGAAGGACGAATCCGCGCGCACCTCACCACGCCACCCGCGAACTGCGGATCGAGACCGTCTCCACCCTCCCCCGCGGCCTCGCCCTCCTCGACGCCCCCGACATCGACTCCCTCGTCGTCGAGAACCGGACCCTCGCCGCCGAGCTCATCTGCGCCGCCGACGTATGGGTCATGGTCACCACCGCCTCCCGGTACGCGGACGCCGTCCCCTGGCACCTGCTGCGTACCGCCAAGCAGTACAAGGCCACCCTCGTCACCGTCCTCGACCGGGTCCCGCACCAGGTGCTCGCCGACGTCTCACGGCAGTACGGGGCCCTGCTCACCCGGGCCGGACTCGGCGACGTACCGCGGTTCACCGTCCCCGAGCTGCCCGAATCGGCCGGTGGCGGCGGACTGCTGCCGGCCAGTGCCGTCGCGCCGCTGTTCGAGTGGCTCAGCCACCACGCCACGGACCCGGCGGCCCGCCAGTACGCCGTCGGACGGACCGCGCTCGGCGCGCTCGACTCCCTCGGCCGCCGCATGCCGGAGCTCGCCTCCGCCGTCGCCGCCCAGCACGCCGCCGCCGTACGGCTGACCGCCGCGGTCGAGGACGCGTACAAGCGCGAGGGCCGGCGGGTGCGCAACCGGCTCGACCGCGGGGCCGTACTCGCCGGGGACGCCCTGACCCGCTGGCGCGGTTACCCCCTCGACACCACCGCCGACGAACTGCTCGACTCGCTGGCCGAATCCCTCGCCGCACTGCTCCAGTGCGCGGTCGCCGCCGCCGACGAGCGGATCGCCGAAGCCTGGCGGCGCGAACCCGCAGCCGCGGCCGTACCGCTGCCCGCCCCCGACCGCGAGGCGGCGGAACGTATCGGCATGGCCGTACGGCGCTGGCGGCGCGTGCTGGAGGAACTCGCGGAGGAAGAGGTCGCCCAGCTCGACCGGCAGCCCGCGCCCGACCCCGACGGCGTCGCCGCCCTCCTGGTCTCTGCGCTCCTCGGCGGCAAACGGGCCCGGCCGGCCGGGGAGAAACTGGCCGAGCGGATCGGCGCACAGGCCGCCCTGCGCCTGCGCGACCGGGGCGGGGAACTCGTCGGCGAACACCTCGACCAGGTGCTGCGCGCCGAACGGGACCGCCGGCTCGCCCCGTTGGAAGCCCTTGAAGTGACCCCCGAACCACAGGCCGAGCTGATCGCCGCGTTGTCCGTACTGCAGAAGGAGAGGTGACACGGTGAGCGCCTTGACCGACCGCAGCGAGGAACGCTGGGACGACGGCTTCATCGCACGCTCGCGCCCCCGCCCCAACGGCGAGGGCCCGGACGGCGACGGCGACGACAGCGACGAGGCGCTCGTCCGGGCCGTCTCGGGAGCCGACAACGACGCCGGCAAGGCGCCCGCGCCCCCCCTCAGCCCCGAGGCGCAAGCCCTGCGCACCCGGCTGGACGCGCTGCGCCAGCTCGTCGGGCTGTCGCGGACCCGGATCCTCGACGGCAAGAGCCTCGCCGAGGCCGGCCGCGTGCTCGACGAGGCGGCGGCGCGGCGCGGGCTCTCCCCCCAGCACACGGTCGTCGCGATCGCCGGAGCCACCGGAAGCGGCAAGTCCACCCTCTTCAACGCCCTCGCCGGAGTACAGATCTCCGAGACCGGGCTGCGCCGCCCGACCACCGCCGCGCCCATCGCGTGCAGCTGGTCGGACGGGGCCGCCGGGCTGCTCGACCGGCTGGAGATCCCGGGCCGGCTACGGCGCCGGCCTCGGGAGACCTCGGAGGCCGAGGCGCTGCGCGGGATGGTCCTCGTGGACCTGCCCGACCTGGACTCGGCGGTCGTCGCGCACCGCGAGCACGTGGACCGGGTGCTGGCGCTGGTCGACGCGGTGGTGTGGGTGGTCGACCCGGAGAAGTACGCCGATGCGGTGCTGCACGAGCGGTACCTGCGGCCGCTGGCCGGGCACGCGGAGGTGACGTTCGTCGTACTGAACCAGGTGGACCGGCTGCCCGGGGAGGCCGCCGACCTGGTCCTGGACGATCTGCGGCGGTTGCTCGACGAGGACGGCATGGCGCTCGGCGAGCACGGCGAGCCCGGCGCCACCGTCCTCGGCCTGTCCGCGCTGACCGGCGAGGGGGTCGGGGAACTCCGTGAGCTCCTCGGACAGTTCACCCAGGAGAAGGGCGCCGCGACCCGGCGGATCTCCGCCGATGTCGACCGGGCCGCGGCGCACCTGCATCCGCTGTACGTCGCCGGCGGGCACTCCGGGCCCGAGATCGGGGAGGCGGCGCGCGCCGCGTTCGAAGACCGGCTCGCGGAGGCGGTCGGGGCGTACGCGGCGGGCCTCGCCGCCGAGCGGGCCTGGCGGCGCAACGCCGGCAAGGCGTGCGGGACGCCGTGGCTGCGGCTGTGGCGCTGGTACGAGAGCAGGCGCGCCCCGCGCTCCCTGTCGGGCCTGGCCGCCCTCGCGGCGATCGGGCGCTCCCCGGGAGCCGGACCGGCGCCGGCCGAGGAGGAGGTCACGGCCCGGCAGCGGGTGGAGCAGGCGGTACGGACCGTCGCGGACGAGGCGGCCGTAGGACTGCCCGAGCCGTGGGCGCAGGCGGTACGGGAGACCGCGGTGCGCGGAGCCGAACGGCTGCCGGAGGCGCTGGACGAGATCGCGGTGACCCTCGGCACGGCCCTGGCCGTGCCCAAGGTCAAGCCGCCGCGGCCCAAGTGGTGGCCGGCGGCGGTACTGGCGCAGGCGGCCATGACGCTGCTGCAGGTCTTCGGCGGGGCGTGGCTGACCGGGCAGATCATCGGGGTCCTGGAGCCGCGCCTGATGCCGCCGGTGCTGCTGATGGTGGCGGGCATCGTCGGCGGGCCCCTGGTCGAATGGGCCTGCTCGATGGCGGCGCGGGGCCCGGCGCGCCGGTACGGGCAGGACGCGGAGCAGCGGCTGCGGCAGGCGGCGGCCGGGTGCGGGCGGGCCCGGGTGCTGGAGCCGGTCGCGGCGGAGCTGCTGCGGTACCGGGAGGTGCGCGAGCAGTACGCGACGGTGGCGAGGTTGTCCACAACCCGCCAGTAATCCACAGGCCCGAGCGGGATCGGGGGCGGCGGCCCAGCATGGTCCTACCCCGTGCGGACGGTCCGGGCGGGGGCGGATACGGGGGAGGGCAGCCGGGATGAACGACACCCTGGTGACGCTGGTGGGCCATGTGGCGACCCAGATCGACTTCAAGGAGACGCCGACGGGTCCGTCGGCGAGGTTCCGGTTCGCGGTGACACCGCGGTACTTCGACCGGCGCAAGGAAGCCTGGTCCGACGGCTCCACCAGCTTCTACACGGTGTGGGCGCGGCGCACGCTGGCGGTGAACCTGGCGAGTTCCGTTTCGGTCGGCGAACCGCTGGTGGTGCACGGGCGGCTGCGGGTCCGGGAGGACCCGCCCGACGGGGACGGCGTCCGGTGGTTCTCGGCGGAGATCGATGCCTTCGCCATCGGACACGACCTCAACCGCGGGACGGCGGCGTTCCGCCGGGTCGTCGGAACGGACGTCCCGCTGATGGGTCCTCAGAAGGCGGCGGTGGTCTGAGTGTTCGAGGCGGCTAAGATCACCCGGTACTCACGGGCACCTGGGCCTTCGGCCCGAAGGGGAAGACTGTGTCGATCGCTGTTCCCGCATCCTCCGTTCCTGCTCCCGCTGTTGTTACTGTCACCGGTCCGCCGCCGGTCCCGCCCGTCCCAGGGGCCGACGGTGGTCCGGTCCGCCCTGACGGTGGTCCGGCTCCTCTCGGCCGTGGTCCGGCCCCTCTTGACGGTGCTCCGGTCCGGATTCCGGTTCCGGTCTCCGGCCGGGCTTCCGTACGGGCCTCCGCGCGCCGGCCGCTGGCGGTGGCGCTGCTGGCGGCGGCGCTGGCCGCCGCGCCCGGAGCGCAGGCCGCGGCCGACTCCGGTTCGGCGTCGGAGCGGGCGCCCGGGGGCGCGAGCGCCGTGCTGGACGGCCTGAAGACGTACGGGCAGGCGGTCCTGCGCGGCGGGGACGGATCGGTGCGGCAGATCCCGGCCGGCCTGTGCGAGATGCGCGTCGACGGCGGCGGCATGCTCCAGACGTACGGAGTCGGGGTGGCGGGCTACGCGCAGCCCGAAGCCCGGTACACCGAGAGCGAATGGGGCGGGACCCCGCTCGCCGCCAACCAGGAGGCGGGCCGGATCCGCTGGGTGCTGGAGCACTCCTACCCGCAGCTCAACGATCTGGCCGGGCTCGCGAAGGCGGCCGGGGCCGGTTCCCTCACCGCCGAGAGCGCGGCGGCCGGCACTCAGGTGGCGATCTGGCGGCTGGCCGACGGGGCGCAGGTCGAGGCGGCGGACCCGGCGGCGGAGAAGCTCGCCGACTACCTCCAGCGGGAGGCGGCCCGGCTGCCGGAACCGCCGGCGTCGCTGGGGCTGGACCCCGGGGAGGTGTCCGGTCCGGTGTCCGGGCCGACGGGCGCCCGGCTCGGGCCGGTCACGGTGCGGACGGGCGCGCAGAGCGTGACGGTCACCCCGGACGCGGCGGCCGTGGCCATGGGGGTGCGGGTGGTGGACGCCGACGGGCATCCGCTGACCACCGCGGCCAACGGGACCCGGCTCTACTTCGAGGTGCCCCCGGGCACCCCGGACGGGCACGCCTCGGTCATCGTCCAGGGCTCCACCAGGGTCCCGGTCGGCCGGGTCTTCGCCAACGGGGTCCCGGGGCAGGCGCAGATCGTGGCAGGCTCCAGCGCGGTCGCGACGGCCGCCACGGCGACGGCGCTCTGGCCCGCGCCCGGGACGGCCCCGATGGGCGGGGCGGCCGCGGTGGCGCTGACGTCGCCGGACGACTCCGCCGCGGGGGAGCGCCTCGCCACCAGCGGCAGCTCGGCGGCCACCCCGGTGATCGCGGCCCTGGCGGTCGGCCTGGTGGTACTGGGCGGCATGGTGGTCCTGCTCCTGCGCAAGCGCCCCCTGGAGGACGAGCCCGGCCCCCAGGACGACCTCTAGGAACCGCCGGAGCTGGGCGCGCCCGCGGCCGGTCCGGCCTTAGGGGCGCGGGCGGGACCGGGCTGATTGAGATCACGTTCGCCGGGTAGGCGGTGGCAATGGCTGATCAGGAGCTGACCTGGCAAGGCGCGCTCGCGCGATGGGACCGGCGGCTGTTCGACGCGGTGGCCCAGCGGCACTGGCCGGGGGCCGACCGGGTGCTGCCCCGCCTCGGCCGGGCCGCGAACCACGGCGTGCTGTGGGGCGGGGCCGCCGCGGCGATCGCCGTGTTCGGCTCGACCCGGTCCCGGAAGGCCGCCGTACGCGGCGCGGCCTCGCTCGCGCTGGCTTCGGCGGCCATCAACACCGTCGGCAAGTGGTCCGTGCGCCGTGCCCGGCCGGTGCTGGACGGGGTCCCCGCCGTCCGCCGACTGAGCACCCAGCCCTGGACCACCTCCTTCCCGTCGGGCCACTCCGCCTCCGCCTTCGCGTTCACCACCGGGCTCGCTCTGGAGGCCCCCGGCTGGGGCGCGCTGCTGGCGCCGGTGGCCGTCTCCGTGGCGTTCTCCCGCGTGTACACCGGGGTGCACTACCCCTCCGACGTGGTCGCGGGCGCCGCCCTCGGCGTCGCCGCCGGGCTGGTCGTCCGCCGGCTCGCCCGCGGAGTGGAGGAGGCGCGGGTCGTACCCGGCGACGAGCGCAAGGTGGTCGGGGCGCCCGCCCTGCCCGACGGCGACGGGCTCACCGTCGTGGTGAACACCGACTCGGGCACGGCCGCCCGCGCCGGACTGGACTCCGTGCTGGACCGCCTGCCCAAGGCCGAACTCGTCGAGTGCGCGGGCGCCGACCTGCCCGCGGAACTCGCCGCCGCGGCCGCCGGCGCCAAGGTGCTCGGCATCTGTGGCGGAGACGGCACCATCAACGCCGCCGCCACCGCAGCCCTGCGCGCCGGGATCCCGCTGGCGGTCTTCCCCGGCGGCACCCTCAACCACTTCGCCCTCGACCTCGGGCTCGCCGGAGCCGAGAACACCTGCCGCGCCCTGGCCGACGGGCACGCGGTCCGCGTCGCCGTCGGCCGCTTCACCCCCGGCCCCCACCCCACCCCACCGGGGGCCGGCTCCGAGGACGGCGCCCCCGCGCGGCCCGCGGAGTCCGGGTACTTCCTGAACACCTTCAGTGTCGGCGCCTACCCCGAACTGCTGCGGCACCGGCTGCGCTGGGCGCCCCGGATCGGCGGCGGCCCCGCGGCGCTGCTGGCGGCCTGGCGGGTGCTGCGCGCCGAGCACCCCGTACCGCTGCGGCTCGCCGGCCGCCCCCGCAAGGTCTGGCTGCTCTTCGCGGGCAACGGCACCTACCACGGCACCGGCCCCACCCCGCGCCGCCGGGACAGCATCGGCGAGGGCCTGCTCGACGTGCGCATGGTCTACGGCGGCGGCCGCCCCGGCCCGCGCCTGCTCGCCGCCGCCTTCGCCGGCCCGCTCAGCCGTTCCCCCGTGCACACCGCGACCAAGCTGCGCAGCCTGCGCATCGCGGACATCCCCGAGGGCACGCCCCTGGCCTACGACGGCGAGTACGCCCATGCCCCCTCCGCCCTCGTCCTCGACGCGCTGCCCCACGCCCTCACCGTCTACCGCCCGCACTGAGGTCAGCCCCCAGCCCCTACGCTCGGCCCGTGACCACCACCTACGTGCTCGACGGCGCCCGGATCCACAGCCTCCAGGACTTCTGGACGGTGATCGGCGAAGCCGTCGGCGGCCCCGGCGGCTACTTCGGCAGGAACCTGGACGCCCTGAACGACTGCCTCCGGGGCGGCTTCGGTACGCCCGAGGACGGCTCCTTCGTCTTCGAGTGGCGCGACCACGCCGCCTCCCGGCTGGCCCTCGGCCACCCCGAGACCGCCCGCTACCTGGAGGGCGTCCTCGCCCGCTGCCACCCCACGAACCGCGAGCGCGTCGCCGCGGAGCTCGCCCAGGCCCGCGCGGGCCACGGCCCCACCCTCTTCGACCGCCTGACGGAGATCTTCGCGGGCCACGCCCCGGACCCGCTCCGCCTCCTCTGACCTCCTCTTCAGCCCACGGGCTACCTGGACTGATACGCGGCACGGCGTTGACGTGGCGGCCTGTGACACCGTCGGAGCGCCTCCGGCGGCTACCGGTGACGACGGATGGTGACCAGAGCGTGAGACCGGGCCCGGTGGGCGGCCCGGCTCAGGGGGCCGGGAGCTTACGCGTTTCCCCCGGGGGATGGACGTCAGGCAAGATGGGGTGTATCTGCCCACCATCGATCTGCCGGACGGTTTCTCTTGGCTGAGTTCATCTACACCATGCGCAAGACGCGCAAGGCGCACGGCGACAAGGTGATTCTCGATGACGTCTACCTGAACTTCCTGCCAGGCGCCAAGATCGGTGTGGTCGGCCCCAACGGCGCCGGTAAGTCCACCGTTCTGAAGATCATGGCCGGGCTGGAGCAGCCGTCCAACGGTGACGCCTTCCTCTCGCCCGGTTACAGCGTCGGCATCCTCATGCAGGAGCCCAAGCTCGACGAGTCGAAGACGGTGCTGGAGAACGTCCAGGACGGCGCCGCCGAGGTCATGGCCAAGCTCAAGCGCTTCAACGAGGTCGCCGAGCTGATGGCGACCGACTACACCGACGCGCTCATGGACGAGATGGGCAAGCTCCAGGAGGACCTGGACCACGCCAACGCGTGGGACCTGGACGGTCAGCTGGAGCAGGCCATGGACGCCCTGGGCTGCCCGCCCGGCGACTGGCCGGTCACCAACCTCTCCGGTGGCGAGAAGCGCCGTGTCGCGCTCTGCAAGCTGCTGATCGAGGCGCCTGACCTGCTCCTCCTCGACGAGCCCACCAACCACCTCGACGCCGAGTCGGTGAACTGGCTGGAGCAGCACCTGTCGAAGTACGCGGGCGCCGTGGTGGCCGTCACCCACGACCGGTACTTCCTGAACAACGTCGCCGAGTGGATCCTCGAACTCGACCGCGGCCGCGCCCACCCCTACGAGGGAAACTACTCCACCTACCTGGAGAAGAAGGCCGCGCGCCTCAAGGTCGAGGGCCGCAAGGACGAGAAGCGCCAGAAGCGCCTCAAGGAAGAGCTGGAGTGGGTCCGCTCCAACGCCAAGGGGCGGCAGACCAAGTCCAAGGCCCGCCTCGCCCGCTACGAGGAGATGGCGGCCGAGGCGGACAAGATGCGGAAGCTGGACTTCGAGGAGATCCAGATCCCGCCGGGCCCGCGGCTGGGCTCGATCGTGGTCGAAGTCAACAACCTCTCCAAGGCGTTCGGCGACAAGGTCCTCATCGACGACCTGTCCTTCACGCTGCCGCGCAACGGCATCGTCGGCGTCATCGGCCCGAACGGCGCCGGCAAGACCACGCTCTTCAAGATGATCCAGGGCCTGGAGACGCCGGACTCCGGCAGCATCAAGGTCGGCGAGACCGTCAAGATCTCGTACGTCGACCAGAGCCGCGCCAACATCGACCCCAAGAAGACCCTCTGGGCGGTCGTGTCGGACGAGCTGGACTACATCAACGTCGGCCAGGTCGAGATGCCGTCCCGCGCGTACGTCAGCGCCTTCGGCTTCAAGGGCCCGGACCAGCAGAAGCCGGCCGGCGTGCTGTCCGGCGGTGAGCGCAACCGCCTGAACCTGGCGCTGACCCTCAAGGAGGGCGGCAACCTGCTCCTCCTCGACGAGCCCACCAACGACCTCGACGTGGAGACCCTGTCCTCGCTCGAGAACGCGCTGCTGGACTTCCCCGGTGCGGCCGTGGTCATCTCCCACGACCGCTGGTTCCTCGACCGCGTCGCCACGCACATCCTGGCGTACGAGGGCGAGTCCAAGTGGTACTGGTTCGAGGGCAACTTCGAGTCGTACGAGAAGAACAAGATCGAGCGTCTCGGCCCGGACGCGGCCCGCCCGCACCGTGCCACCTACAAGAAGCTCACCCGAGGCTGAGGTCTGAGGCCATGGCCAGACACCACTACCGGTGCCCGCTGCGCTGGGCGGACATGGATGCCTTCGGGCACGTCAACAACGTCGTCTTCCTCCGCTACCTGGAGGAGGCGCGCATCGACTTCATGTTCCGCTTGGCGCCGGGGGAGGGCAGCGAGTCCTTCACGGGCGGCTCCGTCGTCGCCCGGCACGAGATCGACTACAAGCTGCCCCTCGTACACCGGCACGAGCCGGTCCTCATCGAGAGCTGGGTGACCCGGATCGGCGCCGCGTCCCTGACCATCCGCTACGAGGTCAAGGACGAGGCGACCGAGGACGCACCGGAGACGGTCTACGTGCGCGCCGAAACCGTGGTCGTGCCGTTCAACCTCGCCGAGGGGCGGCCCCGCCGCATCACGGCCGAGGAGCGGCGCTTCCTGGAGGAGTACCTCGACGAGCCGGCTCCGGCCGGTGCCCCGAAGCGCAGCGAAGGGCGCATCGCGGCATGAACGAGCAGTTGCGCTTCGCCGATTCCGGGGAGGCGGCGGACCTCGCCGCCTTCCTGGGCCGGCTGGTGCACTACGACCGCGCCGCCGCCGTCCGCCTGCAGGCACCGGCGGCCGGCGGCGCGCTCGCCGTCTTCGGCCGGCCGCCGTCCTTCGACGTCCTGGCCGTCCGTACGGTGCGGCTCGCCGCGCCCGTCGGCCGGCCGCTGGACCTGACGGTGTCCGCGGGCGAGCTGCTGGAGTCCGTGGACGAGGGCGCCGCCGGCGCCGTCGTGCCGCGGCCGGTCACCGGGCCCCCGTGGGCCGGTGTGCTGCCGCCGCGGGGCGGCTGGGAGCAGGTGCCCGGGCTGCCCGGCGCCGAAGCGATGCGGGCCGCCGTGGCCGGGGCCGTCGCGGAGTTCCGCTCCCGCGACGAAGCGCTGCCGCCGCAGCACCGGACCCGGTCCGAGCGCGACCGGATCGGCCGCGACATCTGGTCCCGGACCCTCGGCGACACCGAACTGCCGCTGCGCGCCGTGCACGCGGCCCAGTCCCTGGGCTTCCTGCGGCCGGTCCGCACCACCGTCCCGGCCCAGGCGGGCCAGGAGCGCCCCGAGCCGGTGGCGCTGTTCACCTCCGGGGGCTGGCTGCGGCTGCGCACCCCGTACGGGTCCGTCGCCATGCGGCGTCCCGGGCGGACCGGGGGGCTCGGCGCCCTGCTGGTCCGGCCCGTCTGAGCCGCTCGGCCCCCGCCGCCCCCTCGGCCTCCGCCGCCCCCTCGGCCGTACCGGTCAGGCCGTGTTGATCATCGAGGCGGCCGCGTACGTCAGGTACCGCCACAGCTGCGCCTCGTGCTCCGGCGCCAGCCCCAGCTCGTCCACCGCCACCCGCATGTGGCCCAGCCACGCGTCGTGCGCGGCCGCGTCCACCTGGAACGGGGCGTGCCGCATGCGCAGCCGCGGGTGGCCGCGGTTCTCGCTGTACGTGGTCGGGCCGCCCCAGTACTGCATCAGGAACAGCGCGAACCGCTCCTCGGCCGGGCCGAGGTCACCCTCCGGGTACATCGGACGCAGCAGCGGGTCTTCGGCGACGCCCTGGTAGAAGCGGTGGACGAGCCGGCGGAAAGTGGCCTCGCCGCCCACCAGCTCGTAGAAGGTCTGCTCCTGGACCGTGCCCTGCGGATTGTCATTCACCCGACCATCGTCTCAGACACCCGGACGGAGGACCGGGGTCCTAGGACTCCCTTGGCGGGTACCGGGCGGTAGCCGGGCCGGGGACCACCGCTCGCCTTCGCCGCCGCCGGGCAGGACAGTGGAGGCATGGGAGCACACACCGCGGGACGGGACGTGCGCGAGGTCGCGCACGCCGCCCAGGTGCGCGAGCTGACCGCCGCCGGGGTCCTCCAGGACCCGGCCTGGCGGGCGGCCTTCGCAGCCGTGCCCCGGCACGTCTTCGTGCCGTACTTCTGGACCGGCCGCGGCGCCGGGCACGAGCGGCTGTGGGGCGAGGACCCGGACCCCGAGCGGCGGGCCCGCTGGCTCCGCGGGGTGTACACGGACACGCCCCTCGCGACCCGGCTGCGCGACGGCGAGCTGCTGTCCTCCAGCAGCCAGCCCTCCCTGATGGCCAAGATGCTGGAGGCGCTGGAGGTGCGGGACGGGGACGACGTGCTGGAGATCGGCGCGGGCACCGGCTACAACGCCGCGCTGCTCTGCCACCGGCTCGGCGACGAGCACGTCACCACGGTGGACCTGGACGAGGAGATCACCGAATCCGCCCGGTCCCACCTGGCCCGGCTCGGCTACCGGCCGACCGTGGTCACCGGCGACGGGGCGCGCGGCTGTCCCGCGCGCGCCCCCTTCGACCGGATCCTGGTGACCTGCACGCTGCCGATGATCCCGTCGGCCTGGCTCGGGCAGTGCCGGCCCGGCGCGCGCATCCTGGCACCCCTGTCGACGGGCCTGATCGCGCTCACCGTCCAGGGCGCCGACTTCGCCGAGGGCCGGTTCCTGCACACCCCCGCCTACTTCGTCCCGCTGCGCGGGGCCACCGCGGCGGCGCCCGGCTCGGCCGCCGCGCAGGAGGCGCTCCCGTACGAGCTGGTGGAGAACGAGCGCTTCCAGTTCATGCTGATCCTCAGCGGGGGCGCGCTGCACCCCCGGGAGGCGCTGGACCTCTGGCGCGGCGAGGGCCGCCCCGGCCGCGAGCGGTTCGGCGTGACGGTCACCCCGGAGGGCCAGTGGTCCTGGCTGGACGATCCCCGGGGCCCGTACGTATGGCCCCTGGGGGAAGCCGCGTCCGTGTGACGCCCGGGCCGGCTAGCCGCGCCGGACGGTGATGGTGGTCCAGGCGCCCACGTGGACCCGGTCGCCGTCGGCGAGGGGGACCGGGACGTAGGGCTGGATCGGTTCCTCGCCGCCGTTGATGGTGGTGCCGTTGGTCGAGTTCTGGTCCACCACCGCCCAGCTGCCGTCGGGCTGCTGGACCAGGACGGCGTGCTGGTGGGAGACGCCCGGGTCCTCCGGCGGCACCGAGAGGTCGATGTCGGGGGACTCGCCCGTGGAGGCACGGCGGCGGCCGATGGTGATCTGGCCGCCGGCGAGCGGCAGGTGCTGCTCCGGGGAGTAGGCGGGGAGGTTGAGCGCCGCCGCCTCGGGGCCGCTGCGCTGCATCATCGCCATGAAGTACGACCGGTCCGGGCCGACCGTCGCGCTCCAGGCCCCGCCGCCCTGGGACGGGAAGGGCTGCTGCGGCTGGTGCTGCTGCTGGTGTTCCTGCTGGGCCGGCTGCGGCGCGTACTGCTGCTGCTGGAACTCCTGCGGCGCCTGCTCCTGGTAGTGCTGCTGCTGCGGGGCGTACTCCTGCCGCAGCGGCTGCTGCTCGTGCGCCGGGGGCGGCAGCAGCCAGTCGTCCTCGCGCTGGAGCGGCTCGGCCGGGCGGTTCACCCGGGACGGACGGGAGCCCTGGTAGTCGAAGTGGTCCTGCGAGTAGGCCGGCGGCGCCGGTACCGGCGGCGGGGGCACGGGCGGGTGCCCCTGGCCGGCCGGCGCCTCCGGCGCGAAGGAGGCGGGCGTCGGCGTGCGCGTCAGGAAGTTGAACCGGCACTCCTCGCAGAACGGCGCCATCGCCTCGCGCGGGGTGCGGCACTGCGGGCACAGCTCGGCCTGCGCGGTCGGCTCACCGGCGGTGGGAGGGTAGCCGTAGCCGTAGGAGGGCGCCGCGGGAGCGCTCGTAGCGGCAGCCATGCGGTGGCCGCAGACCTCGCACCAGTCGTCGGAGGCGGACCGGTGTCCGTTCGGGCAGGTCGGCATGGCGACGCTTCCCCCTTCTCCCTGCGTCATCGCGTCAGGTTCTTCTCAGGTCTTCTTCACTCGGACGGTCTGCGTCGAACGCGTTTCAAGGGTCATCTCGTCGGCATCGGCGACCTTCGCTTTCAGCCGCACAGTACCCGCCGCCGCATCCACGACATCCACCACCTTCGCCAGAAGCCGGGCGGTGTCGGCGTTTCCGGACGCGCTCGCCAGCTGCACGGCACGCCCCAACTTGGCCGTCGCGCCGTCGACGTCGCCCAGTTTGCGGGCTTCCAGGCCCTGCTGGATAGCCTGAGCCAGCTCCGCCTGTCCCGTGTAGTGCGCCACCTGCGGGCTGATGGCGGTGGAGGCGGCGAGGTCGTCCGTCCACACCGCCCGGACCAGGCCCTGGGCGAGCGTGGCCGACGGCTCCCCCGGAAGCCCCGGCAGGACCAGCATGGCCCGCGCGGCCAGCATCTCCTGGCCGACGGGCGCGCCCGGCACCCGTACGCACACGTGGTACTCGCGGGACTCGTCGCCCCACGAGCCGGTCGGGTAGTCGCCGGCCCGCGGCCCGGCCTCGGTCCGGCGGCCGGTGAGGTCCTGGACGGAGGGCGCGACCTGCTTCACGTACTGGATCTCCGCGCCGACCGGGGTCCAGAGGCGCAGCGAGACGTCCGCGACCTCCTTGCCCATGACGTTCTCCATCATGCGCGTGAAGTCCTCGCTGAGGTGGGCCGGATCGGCCACGATGTCGGCGGTACCGAGCAGCGCGCCCGCGATGTCCGTGACGTCCTTGACCTCCCAGTCGGTGCCCACCCCGCGCGCGTCGCAGGTGAAACGGCCCGCGCAGGCGTCGAGGGTGGCGCGCAGGGCGGCCGGCTCCTCGTGCTCGTTGCGGCCGTCGGTGAGCAGGATGCCGTGCCGGATGGTGGCGCCGGACCCGCGCAGCAGGCCGTCGGCGAGGCGCAGCCAGGTGCCGATGGCGGTGCCGCCGCCGGAACCGAGGCCGCGCAGCGCCTCCTTGGCCTCGGCGCGGGTGGCGGGGCCGGCGGTGGCGAGCCGGCCCTGGCCGGGATAGACCTCGCGGGCCACGTGGGTGCCGGCGATCACCGCGAACGAGGTGCCGTCGCGCAGGGTGTCGATGGCGGCGGCGGTGGCCTCGCGGGCGCCGCGCATCTTGGCCGGCGGGTGCTCCATCGAGCCGGAGCAGTCGACCATGATCACGACGGCGGCGCCGCCGGGTGCGAGGGCGGCGGAGCGGGTGGCGGTGGCACCGCCGGTGGAGGTGACCGTGACGATGGCGTGGACGTCGCGGCCGCCCTCGGGAAGGAACTCGTTCTGGTACACCTCCACGCTGAAGCGCGGGGCGCTCGGCTTGGCGAAGTTCGCCATCGGGGGCACTCCTAGGAAGTCGGTCGAGGGGCGGCGTCAGGCCTGGGGCGGGGTTCCGTTTCCGCTTCCGCTTCCGCTTCCGGTACCGGTCCCGCGTGGGCCGGGGGGCGCGGCGGGGCGCTCGGCGTCGGCTCGGCGAAGGGGACGACGGCCACGGTGACGTTGTCGTGGCCGCCCCCGTCGAGGGCGTGACCCACCAGGACCTGCGCGCTGTGCAGCGGCCGGGTCGCCGCGTCGGGGGGAAGGACCTCGGCCATCTCCCGCGCGGACTCGGCGTAGTTCCACAGGCCGTCGGTGCAGACGACGACCACGCCGGGGTGGTCCGGCTTGAAGCTGGCGGTGTGCGGTTCGAGCTCGTACGCGTCGGCGCCGAGCCAGCCGGTGATGGCGTGGGCGCGGACGTCGGCGTAGGCCTCGGCCTCGCCCATCAGCCCGGCCGCGACCATCTGGGCGGCCCAGGAGTCGTCCTCGGTGAGGCGGCGGGGGAGGGCGGCGCGGTCGTCGGGGACCCAGTAGGCGCGGCTGTCGCCGACCCAGCCGATGGTGAGCACGCCGCCGCTGACGACGGCGCCGACGAGGGTGCAGGCGGGGGCGTTCTGGGCGCCGGGCACCTCCGGAGCCAGGGCGTTCACGGCGGCGGCCGCAGCCAGGATCGCCTCGTGCATGGCCTCCTGGGGGTGGGCGCCGCGGGGCAGGGCGTCGAGCAGCGCCTCGTTGGCGGCGCCGGCGGCCGCGGCCGAGGCCTCGTCGGGGCGGCTGGCGGAGGAGACGCCGTCGCAGACGATGGCCACGGTGGCGGCGGACCCGTCGGGGAGGGCGGTGGCGGCCACCGCGAAGGAGTCCTCGTTGCGGTGGTGGCGCAGCCCGCGGTCACTGACGGCGGCGACGCTGCCGAGCTCCTCTTCGAGGTGGTCCCGTTCCCGTGGCTGCGCGTGGCCGCAGTTCTCGCAGTACCCGTCGGTGTCGACCCGCCCGGCGCGGCAGGCGACGCAGGTCTTGCCGTCGCCCTGCGGGGCGGCGTACGGGGCTTCTTGGGCGGGGCCGTTGTCCTGCGGGGCGGTGTACGGGGGCTCGTGGGCGGGGCCGTTGTCCTGCGGGGGGCTGTACGGGGGTTCGTGGGCGGGGCCCGATGGCCAGGGGGCGGCGTGGCCCGGGTCGGAGGGGGTGGCGGACCAGTCGCCCGCGTCCCCGACCAGCGTCGGGGCGGCGCTGGTCACACTGCCCCAGCCGGGCGCGGGCGCGGCGGGCGGTTCGGGGTGCTCGCCGTACGGCCGGCCCCCGCCGGGCGCGGATGCCGGGTGGCTGGCCGGCGGCTCCTCGGGCTGGTCGAAGTGGCCGCGGGCCCGGTACCCGCCCGAACCGGCCGCGGTCGGCCCGTCGGGAACTCCCGCCCCCCAGCGCCCTGCCCCGCCCGGATCGGGGTGATCGACCCCTGTCGGGGCCCCGGCCGGGACGTAGCCGCCCCGGTCATCCCCACCGGGGTGGCCGTCCGCGGCCGTGGCGTAGCCGGTCCGGGCGGGGCCACCGGGGTATGCCGCTCCGTCGGGGCCGTTGGGCACGGGCTCGGGGACGGTCGCTCCGGCCGGTCCGGATTCCGCCGGTCCGGATTCTGCCGGGCCGGGGTAGCCGTCCGGGCCGGGCTGGGCGTGCGGCCTGCCGGGGCCGGCTTCCTCGGCACCGGCCAAGAAGTAGCCGCCCTGGTCGAAGCCGGTGGAGGCCGCACCGGCGCGGCCACTGGCGTCGGGCGCGGCCGGGCTTGAGCCGCCCGGGGCTTGCGCCTCGGGGTGGCCGTCCGCGGCCGTGGCGTAGCCGCCCCGGGCGGGGTCGGTGGGGTAGCCCGCTCCGGTAGGGGCGTTGGGCGTGCCGGGGGCGGGCGCGGGGGCGCCCGCCGGGATGGGGACCGGGGAGCCGCAGACTCCGCAGAAACGGTCACCCTCTTCCAGGGGCTCCGCGCAGCTGGGGCAGCCCGACAGCCGATGCATCGACATCAATCACACCCACGTCCGGGGACGGAAACGGTTTGCCCGCTCCACCAGTTCGATCCTCTCCTCGCCCCGCTGCGCCAGCCGAGCGAGGACGCGGTACGAGCGCTCCAGGCCGAAGCGCAGCCCCCGCTCGTCCAGTTGGCTGCCGAGCAGCGAGGTCCGGCCGGGGTCGGCACCCCGGCTACCCGACAGTACCCAGTCCAGGGCCGAGCCCAGAACCTCCACCGAGAGCCGTTCCCGCCGCACCGAGTCCAGCCCGAACCGCCCCAGCGCCTCCACCTGCGCGGCAGCAGCCACGAGATCCGGCAGCAGGGGCTCTTCCGGGGACCGGTCGCGCAGGCGTGCCCGTACCGCCGCCACCCGGGCGGCGGTGTAGTGGATCGACACCTCCGGCACCGACTCCAGCGTCCGCACCGCCCCCGCCCGGTCGCCGGCGGCCAGTTGCACCCGGGCCAGCCCGAACGCCGCGCTCACGAAGCCGGGATCGGTGATCCAGACGAGCCGGTAGTACTCGGCGGCGTTGTCCAACTGCCCCAGGACCTCGGCGCACAGCCCCAGCGCCAGCTTCGGCGCCGGCTCGCCGGGGAAGGCGTCGTAGACGGCGTCGAAGGACAGGGCGGCTACCTCGTCGTCCCCGGTGGCCAGGGAGGCGATGCCGCGCGCCCACACCACCCGCCAGTCGTCGGGGTGCCGGACCTCCAGCTCCGCCAGCGCCCGCCCCGCCACCGCGAGTTCGTCGAGCTCCAGCCGGGCCCGCAGCTCCCGCAGCCGCAGTTCGGCGGAGTCGGCCGGTGCCGAGCCCAGCGCCCCGAGGAGTTCGGCGGGCGCGGCGGTGAGCAGGCCGGCCAGGAACCCGGCGTTCGGGTCGGCCGGGTCCACCAGCGGGACCGGCAGCGCCAGCGCCGTGTCCCGGGCGTCCAGCGCCGCGAGCCCGCTGCCGCTGTGCCGCACCAGCGGTACGGCGCCCGTCGGCTCCCCGGCCCGGCGCGGCGCCGGCACCACCGCCGCGACCGCACCCGCCGGCCGCCGGCCGAACAGCCGGCCCCGCCCGGCCCCGGTCCCGGCGTCGGCGCGCACGCCCAGCCGGGACGCGTCCGCCCCCGGCTCGTCCGCGTACAACCGGGTGTCCGGAACCCGCAGCTCCGGCCCGAACAGCGTCGACAGCTGGGGGTGCGGCCGGCCCGTCTGGAGCGCGACGACCTCCCGCAGCACGCCCGTCAGCTGGTCCGCCATCTCCTGCGCGGACGCGAACCTGCGCCCCGGATCCGGGTCGGTGGCCCGTACCAGCAGCCGGTAGAACGACTCGTACCGGCGGAAGACCTCGATGTGCTCCGGATCCGGCAGCGCGTCCACGAACACGTTCGTGTAGCCCTGGAAGTCGAAGGTCAGCACCGCCAGGGTGCGCGCCACCGTGTACAGGTCCGACGCCACCGAGGGGCCCAGCTCCGCGACCTCCGGCGCCTGGTAGCCCACCGTGCCGTAGATGGCGGACTCCACGTCGTCCATCCGCCGGACCGCGCCCATGTCGATCAGCTTGAGCTGGTCCTGCTGCTGGATCGCGTTGTCGACCTTGAAGTCGCAGTACAGGAGGTTCCTGCTGTGCAGGTGGCCCAGCGCGTCCAGCGCCTCGATGCCGTACGCGCACGCCTGCTCCACCGGCAGCGGGTCACGCCGCCCGTCCGGCCGCCGCCGCTCGTTGGCGATCTCCTTGAGCGACTTGCCGCCGACGTACTCCATGACGATGTACCCGTCCAGCGAACCGGTCCGCTGGTCCAGGTGCTCCACGAAGTTGTAGATCCGCACGATGTTGGAGTGCTCGATCTCCGCGAGGAAGCGGCGCTCGGAGATCGCCGCCTCCATCGCGTCCTGGTCCCCGGTGTCCAGCAGGCCCTTGAGCACCACCCACCGGTCGGAGACCGCCTTGTCCACCGCCAGGTACACCCAGCCGAGGCCGCCGTGGGCGAGGCAGCCCGCCACCTCGTACTGCCCGCGCACCACATCGCCCGGGTTCAGCTTGGGCACGAAGGAGTACGGGTGCCCGCACTTGGTGCAGAACCCTTCCGTCCGGCCGGGCCGCTCCCCCCGGGCGCGCCCCACCGGTGCCCCGCAGTCCGAGCGGGAGCAGAACCGCTTGCGCTCGGGCACCTCCGGGTTCTCCAGCACCGCCGCCGACGGGTCCGGCCGCGGCACCTGCGGCACCGTGACCAGTCCGGCGCCCAGGCGGCCGCGGCCCGAGGCCGAGCCGGCCGAGCCCGAACTGCGCACCGACACCGACCGGCTGGACGCCGTCCCCGGCAGGGAGCGCGACAGCCGGCCGGACACCGAGCGCCGCGAGGAGGACGAACGCGAGGAGCGCGAAGAGCGGGCCGACGCCGACGAAGAGCGCCCCGAGCCGCGGGAGTCACCGTGCCGTGCGGCGCTGGTCATGCCCGTGGGCGGCGACACCAGTTCCTCCGCGCCCGCCGCGACGACCCCGATCGGCGCCAGCCCGCAGGTGTCGCAGTAGACCTCGCCGCCCCCCATGTCCTCGTACGTCCCGGGGCAGCCCGGGCGCACGCACGCGGTTCCGATCAGGCTCATCCGTCTTCCCTCTCCGCCCCGTCCACGGCCGGCCGCGACTCCCGCGGCTGCGGCGCCAGTGACTCCGCCGCCGCCCGCTGGTAGCGCAGGACGGCCTGCTCGGCGGCCCGCAGGTCGCAGGGCGCGCTCCACAGCATCCGCCGGGCGGTGTCGTAGCGCTCCATCAGCAGCGGATCCTCCGCCAGGCCGTGCCGGGCGACCTTCGCCCGGTACGCGTCGAGCCGGCCCCGCAGCTCCGCCCGCACCGCGAGCGGCGCGGTCACGGCCGTCAAGGACTCGCGGGCGCGGCGCAGTTCGTCCTCGGCCCGCTCCTCCAGGGACTCCAGCAGCGGGGACAGCCGGTGCCACTGGGCCTGACGGCGGTACTCGGCCGCGGCCGCGAGCTGCTCCTGCAACGCCGTCGGCGGACCGCTGACCGCCGGCACCTCCGACGCGGCGATCTTCGCCAGTACCTCGCCGCGCGCCGTCCGCGCCTCCGCGAGGGTCCGGTCGGCCCGCGAGAGGACGTCCCGTACGCCGATCAGCCGCTGCTCGGCGTCCTGTCGCACCGCCAGCACCGCCTCGATCTCCCGCCGTACGTCATCCAGCGCGCGCGCCGCCCGGTCGTAACGGGCGGTGTCCGGACGGCCGCCGCCCGGGGCGGAGCTCCCCGCCACCGGGACCCAGAACGCCAGCGGGTCCGCGATCACCTGCTCCCGCAGGTGCGACAGTTCGGCCGTGATGTCCTCCAGGTCGTCCCCGGAGGGGTGCTCACCGGGCCGAACGCCCACCGAGCGCGCCAGCGAACGCGTCCGGTGCAGCTCGGCGGCGAGCAGGTCGATCCGCGCGGGCAGCGCCGACCAGACCGCGTCCGCGGCGACCACCACGTCCAGGGAGCCGGCGTACAGCTCGTTCATCCGCACCACCAGCTCCGCGAGGGAGAACCGCTCCGCGAGGGCGGCGCCCTCGGCCCCGGCCCCGGCGATCACCACGCCGGGCCCGCGCAGCCGGTCGGTCAGCTCGACGAGGTCCTCGCGGCTGGGCCAGCGCCGCCGCTCGCGGATCTGCCGGGCAGCGGCCAGCGCACCGCTGTAGGCGTCGAAGTACGTCCAGAGCCGGGTGATCGCCGCGTCGGCGGCCGTCCACCGCTCCTTGGTCACCCCGGTCAGCCCCGCGCCTTCCAGCAGCCGCCGGCCGGCATGGTCCTGGAGCGCGAGCAGGGAGGTCTCCACGGCCTCGTGCTCCGCGCACAGGCGGGCCAGCGCCCGGTCGACCTCGTCCCGGTCCATCACCGCCGGTCCCGGTTGCGGTCGGCCCACCCGGCTCTCCCCGCTCATGTAGGGCTCCGATCCCGATCCCGATCCCGCCACGGTCTCAGCCGTCCCGGTACTTGGGCTCGGGCGGCGCGGTCACGTTCGGCAGCACGGCCGCCAGGTGGGTGCGGTAGGCCTGCATCCAGGGACTGTCGTTGCCGCCCGCGCGATAGTTCTCCAGCACCTTGTTGACCCGGCGCACCAGGTCGCCCGCGTCCTTGTTCATCGCGACCCCGTAGAACTCCCGGGTGAACGGCGAGCCGACCAGTTGTACGGACGGGTCCTGGGCGGCCTGGCCCGCCGCGAGGGCGTTGTCGGTGATGATGCCGTCCACCTCGCCCAGCTGGAGCCGGACCAGGCAGTCCAGCTGGTTCGCCACGGAGACCGGGACCGCGCCGTACGACTGGGACTTGAGGGCCGCCTCCGCGGTGGAACCGGCGGCCGTGCAGATCTTGCGGCCGTTCAGCGAGGCGTCGTACCCGGTGATCGGGGAGCCCTTGGGGGCCAGCACCTGCTGCCCGGCCTCGAAGTACGCGGTCGAGAAGGCGACGTCCTCCAGCCGCTTGCAGTTGATCGTCATGGTCCGCACCACGATGTCGACGCGGTTCTCCTTGAGCGCGGGGATGCGCTGGCTGGTCGGGATGGCCCGGTAGATGACGGCGTTCTCGTCGCCGAGGATGTCCTTGGCGATGGCCTTGACCAGCGCGATGTCGAAGCCGTCGAGGTGGCCGTCCGGCTTGCGGTAGCCCCACTTGAAGCTGTTCTGGTCCACACCGGCGACGAGTTTGCCCGCCTTGCGGATCCGCTCGATCGCCGGGCCGTCCACCCCGGAGGGGCGCAGGCTGGCCTCCGGGTCCTGGCAGGTGTCGACGGGGGCGGCCGGAGCCAGCGCCATCGTGGCCGGCGGGCGGACCGCGCCGGGCCGGACGCCCTCCGGCGCGGCCTGGGCCAGCGGGAGCAGCACGGCCGCCGCGGTGAGCGCGCAGGCGGCCGCCATCGCGGCGACACCGCCCCAGCCGCGCAGCCGCCCCGCGGACCGCCGGGCCGGGGGGAGCCCGGCCCGCCCGGCCCCGGCGGCCGGGCTCCCGTCGCAGCCGTACCCCTGGTCCCGTCCCGCGCGTATCCGCATCGATCTCACCTGTACTCCGAAAGCCTGCGACCGATGCCGAGCAGTGCCGCCGCCGCGCCGACCACCGCCAGGGCCGCCGAGCCGGTCACCAGACCGCCCAGCGCCCCGAGTCCGCCCCGGGCCGCCTGGGTGAACTGCTGCTGTTCGTGGGCCACGGCCTGCTCCAGGGAGGTGTCCACCGTGTCGAACGAGGCCCCGCTGCTGTCCTTGTGGTCCTTGTCGCCGATGACCTGGGGCAGCGCCAGCTCGTAGTCGCCGCGCAGGTCGGTCTCCCGGGCCGCCGCGTGCCGCTGCTTCCACTGCGCCACGCCGTCGATGGCCTGCTGGACGGGCCGGCGGCCACTGCCGTCATCGGCCAGCCGCAGCGCCGTCGCCAGCCCCGCGTCCAGCTCCTTCATGTTCTTCGTGAACTCCACGTCGTACTTGTCGGAGGTCTTGTCCTCGGCCAGTACGGCGCCGCGCGCGATCAGCGTCAGGTTCTCGCCGGCCCGCGCCTGGAGTGAGGCGATCCGGGCGTCGTTCAGCACTTTCAGCGACTCCTGCCCGCCCGACCGGGCCTCGCTCAGATCCGACCGCACCAGCGTCTGCCCGACCGTCAGCCACAGCAGCACCACCACCGCGGCGGCCGTCGCCGCGACGAGACCGTGGTTGAAGACGCGGTTCGTCCGAAGGTAGTTGCGCCGCTGCGCCCACACCAGGGCGCCGAGGGCGAGCAGGCCGGTGACCGTCGCGGCCGGAGGCCAGGAACGGGCGTCGTCGTAGTCCGCGTAGAGCCGGCCGGTCTCCGCCTCGTAGAGCCGCTGGGCGGCCGGCAGCAGCACCGTGCTCATCTGCTCGTTGGCGTAGCGCAGGTACGCCCCGCCGAGCGGCAGGCCCTGCCGGTTGGTGGCTCGCGCCTGTTCGATCAGGCCCGTGTAGCGCGGCAGCTGCTCCCCGAGGAGGGCTATCTCCTTGCGGGAGTCGCCGCCGGCGTCGGTGTTGGCGGCCGCGTTCACCAGCAGCCGGGAGGCGTTCGCGATGTCCTTCTCGTACCGCTCGCGGACCTCGCGCGGCTCCTGCGCGCCCGCGAGGAAACCGCTGGAGGAGGCCGTGTCGGCGTCCGCGAGGGAGCGGTAGATGCTGGCCGCGTCGGCGCTCAGCGGCTGGCTGTGGTCCACCACGTCCGCGGCGGCGGTCACCCGGTCGGAGACCTCCCACACCGCCGCGGTGCCGAACAGCAGTACCAGGGCGGCGAGGACGGCCCCGATGATGCGCAGCCGGCCCGGTTCGGTCATCGCCGCCGCGCGCAGCCGGGCGACGCCCTCGGCCCAGGCGGTGCCCGGTTCGGGCGCCGCGGGCTCCCGCGCGGGCGGTCCGGCGGGCGGCGTCGAGGAGACACCGCCGCCGGGCGCGGGCGCGCGTGCTGTGATGGCCACCGTGACCTCCCCCTCGGTCGTGACTTTCCCCCGGCTGCCGGGCCGGGACGTCCCCCGGCTGTCACCGGGGGAGTACTCGTCGCAGCAGTATGGCCGCATCGGAGGTCAACCACAGCACCCGGTACCGGATCTTGGACGATCCTTCCCCCGGTCCGGCGCCGCGGCCGCTTCCGTCTCCCCTTCACCGTCAATACGTCCGCACGCCCGCCACGGTTCCAGACCGGCCGCGCCCGCGGGCAGGTTCACCCGAAATGGGCACGGAGTTTGCCGTACGCCTCGGGCGGCGCTCCCGCCGCGTCCAGCCCCAGCAGCCCCGCGCCCAGCACCGGCGGGGCCACCACCACCGACACCCGGGCCAGCGGTGCCACTTCCGCCAGCCCCGCCCCGATCGCCCCGGTCAGCTGCGCGTGCCCGGCGGCGAGCACCCCGCCGCCCAGCAGTACGGGCACCTCTTCGGCCAGCAGTCCGAGCCGCCGCAGCGCCACCGACGCCATGGCCACCACCTCGCGGGCCTGCCGCTCCACCACCGCCGCCGCCACCGGATCCCCGGCCGCGGCCACCGCGAACAGCACCGGCACCAGCTCGTGCGTGCGCTCGTACGCCACTGCGCCCAGGTGCAGGGCCTCGATCAGCTCGCCCATCGTGGCGAACCCGAAGTGTCCCGGCACCGCCGACGCCAGCTCCGTCGGGCCGCCGCGCCCGTCCTCGGCCCGGGCCGCCCACCACAGGGCCTCCGCGGCCAGCCCCGAACCGCCGCCCCAGTCGCCGGAGATCTTCCCGAGGGCCGGGAACCGTGCGGTCCGGCCGTCGGGCGCCACTCCGACGCAGTTGATCCCGGCCCCGCACACCACGGCGACCCCGTAGGGGGCTCCGGGCCCGGTCAGCCCGGCCCGCAGCACGGCGAAGGTGTCGTTGCGCACCTCGGTCGCCCCGCCCCAGCCGCGGGCGCCGATCGAGTCCGCGAGCCGCCGTTCCTCCACCGGCAGGTCCGCGTTGGCCAGGCAGGCCGACACCTGCCGCGCGTACGGGCGGCCGGGTCGCAACGGGGGCAGCCCGGCGGCCTCGGCCGCCTCCGCGACGGCCTCACCGAGCACGTCCACGGCCGCCTCGACCCCGGTCCGGGGCGGCTGGAAGCCGCCGGAGCGGCCGGTTCCGAGCACCGTGCCGTCGGCGCCGATCAGCGCCGCGTCCGTCTTGCTGTTCCCGGCGTCGACGGCGAGCACGGCCGCCGGCAGCGGGGCGGTGGGGTGCGCGGCGCTGGGGTGCGGGGCGGCGCGGGCCGCGGCCGGGTTCACGCCCATGCCAGGTGCTCCTTGTTGTGCGCGAGCAGCCGGTCCGTCAGCCCTTCGGCGAGGTCGAACTGCCCGACCAGCGGGTGCGCCAGCAGCGCCCGGAACACCCGCTCGCGCCCGCCGCGCAGCGCCGCGTCCAGCGCGAGTTCCTCGTACGCGGTGACGTGCGAGACCAGCCCGGCGTACAGCGGATCCAGCCGGGGCACCGCCAGCGGTACCGGGCCGGCGCCGTCGACGCGCGCCTGCACCTCGATGACGGCGTCGTCCGGGAGGAACGGCAGGGTACCGGCGTTGCGGGTGTTGACGACCTGGACCGGGGAGGCGCCCGAGCCGTCGCCCAGCAGGGCCGCCGCCAGGTCCACGGCCGCCTCCGAGTAGAACGCCCCGCCCCGCTTGGCCAGCAGGGCGGGCTTCTCGTCCAGCGCCGGGTCCGCGTACAGGGCGAGCAGCTCCCGCTCCATGGCCGCGACTTCGGCCGCCCGCGAGGGCTTCGAGCCGAGCTCCCGGACCACCTCGTCGTGCGCGTAGAAGTAGCGCAGGTAGTACGACGGCACCACGCCGAGCCGGTCCAGCACCACCCGCGGCAGCCGCAGATCGGCGGCGACGGCCCCGCCGTGCTCGGCGAGCAGCCCGGGCAGCAGGTCCTCGCCGCCCGGGCCGCCCCGGCGCACGCCCAGCTCCCACGTCAGGTGGTTCAGGCCGACGTGGTCGAGGTGGATCTCGGACGGGGCCAGTTCGAGCAGCGCGGCGAACTTCCGCTGGAGGCCGATGGCGACGTTGCACAGCCCGACCGCCCGGTGGCCGGCCGCCAGCAGGGCCCGGGTGACGATGCCGACCGGGTTGGTGAAGTCGATGATCCAGGCGTCGGGGCTCGCCCGCCGGACCCGTTCGGCGATGTCGAGGACCACCGGGACGGTGCGCAGGGCCTTGGCGAGCCCGCCCGCGCCGGTGGTCTCCTGGCCGACGCAGCCGCACTCCAGCGGCCACGTCTCGTCCTGGAGCCGGGCCGCCTGCCCGCCGATCCGCAGCTGGAGGAGGACCGCGTCGGCGCCCGCGACGCCCGCGTCCAGGTCGGCGGTGGTGGTGATGGTGCCCGGGTGGTCCTGCTTGGCGAAGATCCGCCGGGCCAGGGCGCCGACCAGCTCCAGCCGCTCGGCGGCCGGGTCGATCAGCACCAGTTCGCTGACGGGCAGGGTGTCGCGCAGCCGCGCGAACCCGTCGATCAGCTCGGGGGTGTAGGTGGAACCGCCGCCCACCACTGCGAGTTTCATCGTCGCTAGCCTTTCACTCCGGTCAGGGTGACTCCCTCGACGAACGCCTTCTGGGCGAAGAAGAAGAGGACGATCACCGGCGCCATGACCAGCACGGTCGCCGCCATGGTCAGGTTCCAGTTGGTGTGGTGCGCCCCCTTGAAGGACTCCAGGCCGTAACTGAGGGTCCAGGCGGCGGGATTGTCGGAGGCGTAGATCTGCGGGCCGAAGTAGTCGTTCCAGGCGTAGAAGAACTGGAACAGCGCGACGGCGGCGATCCCCGGCCTGGCCATCGGCAGGACCACCCGCAGCAGCGTGCGCACTTCGCCGCAGCCGTCGACGCGGGCCGCGTCCAGGTACTCGTCGGGGATCGTCAGCAGGAACTGGCGGAGCAGGAAGATGGAGAACGCGTCGCCGAACGCCATGGGCACGACCAGCGGCCACAGCGTGCCCGACAGGTCCAGCTGCTTGGCCCAGAACAGGTACATCGGGATGACCACCACCTGCGGCGGCAGCATCATCATCGCGATCACCAGCAGCAGCGACAGCCGCCGCCCGCGGAAGCGGAACTTGGCGAGCGCGTACGCCACGGGCACCGAGGAGACCACGGTCAGCAGTGTGCCGACTCCCGCGTACAGCAGCGTGTTGCGCCACCAGGTCAGGAAGCCGGGGGTGTGCCACACCTTGGCGTAGTTGTCCCAGTGCCAGGTGTGCGGCCACAGGTCGCGGGTCAGCGCCTGCTGGTCACCCATCAGGGAGGTCAGGAAGAGGAAGACGAAGGGCAGGACGAAGAACAGGGCGGCGGCCACTCCCAGGCTGTGCACGGCCAGCCAGTGCAGCAGCGCCCTGCGGTCGCGCCGGGGCGGGGGCGCCGCCGGTGCCGCGGTGCTCCGCGCGGCGGGCGCGCCGGTCGCCGTCGTGGTCACGGTCATGTCAGTCACCTGATCCGATCAGTCCGCCGCGGCGGCGCATCAGCAGCGCGGTGAAGGCCATGGAGAGGGCGAAGAGGACGAGGGCGACCGCACACGCCGTGCCGTAGTCGAAGCGCTGGAAGCCCAGGTTGTAGACGACCTGCGGCAGGGTCAGCGTGGACTTGTCCGGGTAGCCGGGCTCGAACTGCTGGCCCGAGCCGCCGATCACCCCGGCCGCCACCTTCCCCGCGACCAGCGGCTGCGTGTAGTACTGCATGGCCTGGATGACCCCGGTGACCACGGCGAACAGGATGATCGGGGAGATGTTCGGGAGGGTGATGTGCCGCAGCCGCGCCCACGCCCCGGCCCCGTCCAGCTCGGCGGCCTCGTACTGCTCCTTCGGTACGTCGAGCAGCGCGGCCATGAAGATGACCATCAGGTCGCCCACCCCCCACACCGCGAGCACGGTCAGCGCCGGTTTGGACCAGTCGGCGTCGGTGAACCAGCCGGGCGAGTGCAGCCCGATGCCCTCCAGCAGCACCCCGGCCGGCCCGGTACCGGGGTTGAGCAGGAAGACGAACGCCAGCGTCGCGGCCACCGGCGGGGCCAGGTAGGGCAGGTAGAACAGGGTCCGGAAGAGCCCGGGCGCCGTCTTGATCTTCGTGATGAGCAGTCCGGTGCCGAGGCCGAAGACGACCCGGCAGCCGACCATCACCACGACCAGCCACAGGGTGTTGCGCATTGCGGGCCAGAACAGCGGATAGTCGGTGAAGAGGTACGTCCAGTTGCGCAGGCCGTTGAAGACGGGCGGGCGGAAGCCGTCGTACTTGGTGAAGGAGAAGTACGCGGTGGACAGCAGCGGGTAGGCGAAGAACAGCGCGAACCCGATCAGCCAGGGCGCCATGAAGGCGGCGGTGCGCAGCGCCGAACGGCGCCGCTTCGCCTGCGCGGTGCGCGGGGCGGCCATCGGCCTACTCGGCCTTCGCGATGTCGGTGTCGATCTGCTGGTCGGTGCGGGCGAGCCCGGCCGGGACGTCGGCCACGTCGCCCTTCTCGACCCCGTACGCGAAGTCCTCGAAGGTCAGCTGGTAGGTGCCGCCGTCCGCCTGGGCCGGAGTGGTGGCGGACTTCGGGTGCCGGGCGATGTCTATGAACGTCTTGAACTCCGGGGTGACCTGGAGCTGCGGCGATGCCAGCGCTTCCAGGGTGGAGGGCACGTTGTGGATGGCGTTGGCGAAGGCCACCACCGCGTCGGTGTCGGTGGTCATGTACTTCACCAGCTCCCAGGAGGCGTTCTGCTTGCGGCTCGCCGAGGAGATGCCCATGACCGTGCCGGAGACGTAGCCCTTGCCGTAGTCGGCCACCTGCTCGTCCGGCACGGGCAGCGGCGCGGTGCCTATGTCGAAGGCGACGCCGGCCTCCTTCGCCATCGCGGGCCGCCATTCGCCGTCGATCTGCATGGCGACCTTGCCGGTGTGGAAGGGGTGTTCGGCGCTCCACTCGTCCCCGAAGGTGGCGCGGTACTTCTCCAGCTTCTCGTAGCCGCCGAGCTTGCCGACGAGGTCCCGCTGGGCGCTGAGCATCTTCGCGAAGGCCGGGTCCTTCGCCAGGTTCGACTTGCCCCGGGCGTCGAAGTAGGTCCCGCCCCACTGGACGGCCAGCCGGGTCGGCTTGGTCTCGTAGCCGTGGAAGGTGGGCATCACGCCGAGCTGGTCGTAGGTGTCGCCGCGGGCCACCGTGAGCTTCTGGGCGTCCTCGGTGAACTGGCTCCACGTCTTGGGCGGTTCGGTGATCCCGGCCGCCGCGAAGGCGTTCTTGTTGTAGACGAGGCCGTACGCGTCGCTCAGCAGCGGCAGGGTGCACTGGTTGCCGTTGAACTGGGTGTACTCCAGCAGCGTCTCGGGGAACACCTTCGCCTTGTCGACGCCGGACTTGTGGAGGAAGGGGTTCAGGTCCGCGAAGGCGCCGGAGTTGCAGAACTTGCCGACGCTGTCGGTGGTGAAGGAGGAGACCACGTCGGGCGCCTTGGTCCCGCCCGCGCGCAGCGCCTGGTTGATCTTGTCGTCGGTCATGTTGGCGGTGACCTGGACCTTGATGTTCGGGTGGGCCTTCTCGAACCGGGCGATGTTCTCCTCGATCGCCTTCACCTCTCCGGGCGCGGACCAGCCGTGCCAGAAGTTGAGCGTGACCTGCGCCTTCGGGTCGTCGTCGGCGGAGCTGCCGCTCTGGCTGGTACAGGCGGTGGCGAGGGCGGACAGCGCCGCGAGGAGGGCGAGGGCGGTGGTCGGGCGTCCGGTTCTGGGCATGGCGGGGCTCGCTCTCTGGGTGAGGAACTTCCGTGGGGGTGCCGTGGACGGGGTGGGGGAAAAGGGTCAGCGTCGGCGGGAGGTGTCGAACACCTCGTCGCGGGTGGTGATCAGGGCGCTCTCCAGTGCGCCGCGCAGCACGGGCCGCTCGCGCACCTGGCCGGGGACCAGGCGGGGCCGGGAGGGAGCCAGTTCGGCGAGTTCCGCCTCCAGCAGCGCGCGCAGCGGTTCGCCGCCCGCGCCGATCGCGGAGCCCGCCAGCACCACGATCTCCGGGTCGAGTACGGCGACCAGGGAGGCCAGGCCGGTCGCGAGGACGGTGGCGTACGACTGGAGGAAGCGCAGCTGCGCGCCCTCGGGCCGGGCGGCGGCCCGCTCCAGCAGGGCGACCCCGGCGGCGACCTGCGGGCCGTCCGGGTCCTCGGTCCCCGCCGGGGTGTCGATCCCCAGCTCCCGGGCGAGGCGGGGCAGCACCTGTACGCCCGCCAGCTCCTGGTAGCCGCCGGTGTTGGCGCGGGTGACCTGTCGGACCAGGGGGTGGCCGGGTACGGGCAGGAAGCCGACCTCGCCGGCGCCGCCGGTCCAGCCGCGGTGCAGCCGGCCGCCGAGCACGAGCGCGGCGCCCAGCCCCTCCTCGTTCCACAGCAGGACGAAGTCCTCGTGGCCGCGGGCCGCGCCGAGCCGCTGCTCGGCGATCGCGGCGAGGTTCACGTCGTTCTCGTACTCGACCGGCATCGGCAGGGCCGCCGCCAGTTCGTCGAGGAGGGTCGGGGAGTGCCAGCCGGGCAGGTGGCTGGCGTAGCGCAGCTGGCCGGTCTGCGGGTCGAAGGCGCCCGGCGTCGCGATGACCAGCCGGTGCAGATCGGTGCGCCGGAGCCCGGCGGCCTCGACGGCCGCACCCAGCGCCTCGGTGACCTGCTGGACGGCGTCGCTGCCTTCGGCGTAAGGGAGTTCGAAGCTGCCGACCACCTCGCCCGCCAGGTCGGAGACGGCCGCGGCGACCCGTTCGGGGGTGACGTCGAGCCCGCCCACGTACGCCGCGCGGGCGTTCAGCGCGTAGAGCTGGGCGTTGGGGCCGGGCCGGCCGCCGTCGGTGCCGGTGGCCACGACCAGCCCGGCGGCCTCCAGCCGGGCCAGCAGCTGCGAGGCGGTGGGCTTGGACAGTCCGGTCAGGTGCCCGATCCGGGTCCGGGACAGCGGTCCGTGCGTCAGCAGGAGCTCCAGCGCGGCGCGGTCGTTCATGGCGCGCAGCAGGCTGGGAGTGCCGGGGGTGGTGGCGGGCATGGGGCTGTTTTCTCCCTCACCGGAGTGAACTGTTAGGTAAGTTTCCTATTGGGGTCCGAGCCGTGTCAATGCCGCTGCCCCGCAGGTTGTGACCTGCGGGGCAGCGGGAGAGAACGACGGGCCTACTTGGTGATGCGGGGGTTTCCCGGTGCCTGCTGCGGCGGTATCGGGCTGGTGGCCAGGGACTGCACGGAGGCCGGGTTGGCGAGCGCCGAGGGCGGTGCGACGGCGGCCGCCGGGTCGGGGGCCTCCTCCTCGCCGTCGGCGGCCGGCAGACCGCCGATGATGCCGATGCCCGCGGCGTCGAAGGCCTCCTTGATCCGCCAGCGCAGCTCCCGCTCCACGGCGAGCTGCCGGCCCGGCATCGTCTTCGCCGACACCTTCACCGTCATCGAGGCCAGCAGCACCTCGTCCAGACCGAGCACCTCCACCGGGCCCCACAGCCGCTCGTCCCACGGCGACTCCTTCGCCATCCGGTCGGCGACCTCCTGGACCACCTCGCGCAGCCGGGCGAGGCTCTCCGACGGCTTGACCTGGATGGCCACGCCCGCCGTGGCCCAGCCCTGGCTGAGGTTGCCGATGCGCTTGATCTCACCGTTGCGCACGTACCAGATCTCGCCGTTGTCCCCGCGCAGCTTCGTCACGCGCAGCCCGACCTCGACGACCTCGCCCGAGGCCACCCCGGCGTCGATCTTGTCGCCGACGCCGTACTGGTCCTCAAGGATCATGAACACACCGGACAGGAAGTCCGTCACCAGGTTCCGGGCACCGAAACCGATTGCCACACCGGCCACACCCGCACTCGCCAGCAGGGGCGCGAGGTCTATCTGGAGCTGGGCGAGCACCATCAGCACGGCCGTGCCGAGGATCAGGAACGAGGCCACCGAGCGCAGCACCGAACCGATCGCCTCCGAGCGCTGGCGCCGCCGCTCCGCGTTGACGAGCAGCCCGCCCAGCGCCGTTCCCTCGACGGCCTCGGCGCCCCGGTTCATCCGGCTGATCAGCTTGGTCAGCGACTTGCGGATGACCGAGCGCATGGCGAAGGCGATGACCAGGATCAGCAGGATCCGCAGGCCCATGGCCAGCCAATCGGCCCAATTCTTCTGGATGAAGTCCGCGGCGTTCGTCACGCTCTCGGTCGCGTCGTCAGTGGTCGCTGCCATCGGTAGCAAAGTGGCGGGCGAGGGCACGGCGGGGAACCTCCAGGCATAGCGGTCCGCCCGCGGGGGAAAAGCGGACGGCCCAACCACACTAACGGTGCGGCCGCCCCGACCACGTTGCCGTGTCCGGGGGAGAGACCCGGCTCACGCGCGGACGGCGGCGGGTGTGGTGGAAAACACTTCCGACCCGTTACGAGCGCGTGGTGGCGCTTCGACCAGCCGTAAGGGGAGACTGGAGAGCAGATCGTCCCGGCGCGAGCCACGCGCCGCCGGCGTACAAGGAGGCAGTCCGTGCCGCACGTCCTGGTCCTCAACGCGTCGTACGAGCCCCTCGGCGTCGTACCGCTCCGCCGCGCGCTCGTCCTCGTCCTGGAGAACAAAGCGGTCTCCCTGGAGGAATCCGGCGCCTTTCTGCACAGCGCGACGAGAGCCGTCCCCGCGCCCAGCGTGGTCAGGCTCAAGCGCTTCGTGCGGGTCCCCTACCGGGGGCCCGTTCCACTCACCCGGCGCGCGCTGTTCGCCCGTGACGGCGGCCGCTGCATGTACTGCGGGGCCGTCGCGACGAGCGTCGACCACGTCGTCCCGCGCAGCCGGGGCGGCCAGCACGCCTGGGACAACGTGGTCGCCGCGTGCCGCCGCTGCAACCACGTCAAGGCCGACCGGCACCTGCTGGAACTCGGCTGGCGACTGCGCCACCAGCCCGCCCCGCCGTCGGGCCTGGCCTGGCGCATCATCGGGACGGGCCACCGCGACCCCCGCTGGATGCCGTACCTGGAGCCGTACGGGGCGGAGGCGGCGCTGGACCGGATCGGGGTGGCGGCGTCATAGGGGCCGGGAGAACTACGGCGTGACGGCATTGGCCGACGCCGACCAGAGGCTGCAGCCGAACCGGGTCGCGCGGGTCTCGCAGGTGACGCGGAGGAAACGCGTGTCCGGCGCGTCCAGCCGGACCGCGTCCACGCCGCCCCGCGAGGTCACGGACGCCGCCCGGCGCCACGACACGCCGTCCGCGGAGGTCTCCACCCGGTACGCCGAGGGGTAGGCGTCCTGCCAGTGCAGGGTCAACAGGCCCACCCGCGCCGGGGCCGCCAGTTCGGCCTGCCACCACGCGCCGTCCACCGCCGGGGACGACCACCGCGTGGTGTCCGAGCCGTCGACCGCCGCCGAGGCGGGGAACGCCGGGGTCTCGTTCCCCGAGGAGGTGGCCCGCGCGCCCCGCAGCAGGTCCGGGCCGCCGGTGCGCGGCACCGCCCGCACGGTGAGCACCCGTGTCTGCCCGGCGAAGGTGACCGGGACCGGGTACTCCCCGGCCGGGGTCCCCGCCGGGACGGTGACCTCGACCGGGACGGCGACCCGCGTGCCCCGGGGCGCCTTCGCCTCGGCCGGCAGCCGCACCCGCACCCCCGGTGGGGGCGCCGCCGACAGCGGCCCGCGCACCTCCCGGGGGCGCTGCGCGGACAGCTCCGCCGACACCTGCCGCGGGGCGCCGCCGATCTCCACGTCCGTGCGCGCCCCGTCGGGCAGTTCGAAGCGGGCCTCCGGCTCGTCCGCGAACCACGGCACGACCTGCCGCACCGCCGGGGCGGCGCCCTGCCAGGACAGCCGGACCGCGTCGGCCCGTACGCCGCTCGTGTCGGCCTGGGTCCAGCCGGAGGCGGCGGCGTCGGCGAGCTTGCGCCAGCCCTCGCCCGGAACGTGCGCCTCGACCGCGCCCCGTACCCCTTCGGGCAGCGGATCCGTCATCACCGTGACCGCTGCCACGGGCCGGGGCGCCGCCAGCCGGACGGTCCAGGAACCGGGTTCCCGCTCCACGGTCCCGGCCGGCCGGGACGCGCCCGTCCAACTGTCGGACTCCGCCGCCGCCCTCGTCAGGAACGGCTCCAGCACGGCCGTGTCCACCCGGGCCCCGGCGGCCCCCGCGAGCTCCTGCCGGACCTCGGTCAGCGCCCGCGAGGCCTGCCAGGCGGCCGCGCCGTCGCCCCGGGCCTGGGCGGTGAGCACGTCCACCGCGAGTTCCCCGGCGGCCCCGTACCGCGAGAGCCGCTCCAGCCAGGGGCCGGCCTCCGCCGACAGTCCCGGCAGCCGCCCCGGCGCCTCCCGCAGTTCCGAGAACGCCGAGCGCAGCCGCGCTCCGGCCGCCGGGTCCCCGCCGGCGCGGGCCCGCCAGAACTCCTCGACCAGCGGTTTCAGGTACGAGGACTCCTCCACCCTGAGCCCCGACGACGCGGTGTTCCCCGCGAGGGCGCCCAGCGCCGCCCGGGCCCGCGGGTCGGGCCCCGCCAGCTCGCGCACCGCCGCCGCCCAGGACGCGCCCTCCCGGTAACCCCGCGGGTTCCACGCGTAGTCCGCGGCCGTGAACACCGGGATCCGGGACAGGGCGGCCTCGGGCATCGCGTTCAGCAGCAGTCCCGCCGAGCCGCCCGCCACCGCCGGGTCGCGACCCGCGTAGGGGCCGAGGAAGATCCGGCCCGGATCCCAGTCGTTCACCGGGTAGTTGTCCATCGTGACCAGCGGGTGCCCCAGGGCCGAGCGGGCCCCGGCCAGTTCCCCGCCGGTGATGGTGCGCGGCACCACGCCGACGCCCGTCCACGCGACCTCGACCCGCCCGTCCAGCGCCCCGGCCAACGCGGTCCGGTAGGCGGTGGCGCCCTGCTGGTGGTACTCGGTCGGCAGCAGCGACAGCGCCGGCGCACCCGGGTAGCGGGCCGCGAGGTGGGCGGCCAGGTCGTCCGCGACCTCCGCGTGGGCCTTCGCGGCCGCCTCCGGGCCCTTCCCGTACCGGTCGCGGTCGGCGTCGCAGCCCCACTCGGTGTAGCTGACGTCCGGGAACTGGAGCTGGAAAGCCCTGAACCCCAGGTCCCACATCGCGTCGACCTTGCGGGCGAGCGCAGCCCGGTCGGCCGCCGACGACAGGCACATCGCCTGCCCGGGCGCCACCGCCCAGCCCAGCACCACCTTGTCGGCGCGGGCCCGCTCGGCCAGCGTCCGGAACTCCGCGCGCTGCCCGGCCGGATAGTCCTGGCGCCAGGCCGTGGTGCGGTACGGGTCGTCGCCCGGCGCCAGCAGCAGCCGGTTCTGCTTGGTGCGGGCCATGAAGTCCAGCTGCGCCAGGCGCTGTTCCAGCGTCCAGGGCGCCCCGTAGAAGCCCTCGGTGATCCCGCGCACCGGCGCGGACGGCCAGTCCCGCACCAGCACCCCGGGCACCTTCGCAATGCCCGGCGCCAGCAGCCGGCGCAGGGTCTGCGCCGCGTGGAACAGCCCGTCGTCGCCCACGCCGGCCAGCGCGACGGTGTCCCGGCCGCCGGTCCGGCCCACCGCGAGCCGGTAGCCCCCGGCCGGCAGGTCACCGGCGTCGGCCGCGCCCAGCGCCCGCAGCGCGGCCAGCGCGTCGGGACCCTGGAGCCGGACGACCGGGCCGCCCGCGGGCAGTTCCGCGCCCGGCGCGCGCTCGTGCAGGGTGGTGACGCCCGCCTCGCGCAGCCCGGCCCGTACCACCGCGACGGCGTACGGGTCCGCGTCCGCCGGCGCGACCAGTACGGCCTGCGCCCCCAGCGGCACCTCGCGCGCCGTATCTGCGGTCATCGCCTGCGGCCGCGGCCACACGGGCGGCCCCTCGGCGGCGGCTCGGGGAGCGTCGGAGCGGGGATCCAGGACCGGTCCGGCAACGGACTGCCGCGGGCGCGCCGGCGGGCCGGCCGCGGCGGGCTGCGCGGGCCCGCCGGAGGACCCCGGCGGGCCGGTGACGACGGAGCCGCCGAGCAGCGACCCGAGCACGGCCACCGCCGCCGCCGTGGTCAGCCTTCTGCTCCTGAGCTGCACGGAGCCTCCCCGTCCCGAGTCGTCCCCCGCCCGTACGAATCCGCCGAGCCCACCACCCGGGCGGCAGAGGTGTCAACGTGCGCGGGTGATCTTGGACGGATACGCCAGGAATGCCGGGCGTTCGACGGGGTAGTGCTGCGGTGTTCGCCGGGCGTGCTACATCGGTCCCACGAACCCGCGCGAAGGAGTGCTTCCATGAAAGCCCGACCCGTCCGCACCTCCACCGGCCACCCCTCGACCACCCGCGCCCCGCTCCGCCACCTCCGCGCCCAGAGCGGTCCGGCGGACGTGTCCTGCACCCCCCTCACCAGCGAACCCCCGCTCGCCTGCACCGCGTACGCACCGCTGACCAGCGAACCCCCGCTCAGCTACGAGGCCGCGCTGACGAGCGAGCCCACCGTGCCCGCCCGCGCGGGCGACTGACCCCCATCCAGCGATCAGACAGGGACTCATATGGACGACCTCGACCGGCTCGCGGCGCTGCACGGCGTCGCCACCGCCTACCAGCCCTCCGAGGACGTCACCCTGCGGGTCCCGGAGACCACCGTCGCCGCCGTGCTCGGCCGACTGGGGGTGGCGGCCGCGGACCCGGAGTCCGTACGCGGCGAGTTGGCGGCGGCGGAGCGGGCCGCGGCGCAGCGGCTGCTGCCGCCGGTCCTCGTCAGCTGGGCCGGAGCGACCCCGGACGCCCTGGCCGCGCTGCCGCCCGGCACCGCGGTCCGCGTCGCCCTGGAGGAGGGCGGCGAGCTGCCCTGGGGGCCCGGACTGCCGCTGGGGGTACACCGCCTGACGGCCGACGCCCCGGACGGCCGCACCGCCACCGTCACCCTGATCCTGGCCCCGGACCGGGCCCCGGCCGCGCCCGGCCGCACCCACGGCCTGCTCGTCCAGCTCTACTCCCTGCTCTCCGAACGCTCCTGGGGCATGGGCGACCTCGGCGACCTGGCGGCGCTGGCCGACTGGGCGGCCCGCACCCACGGCGCCGGGTTCCTCCAGGTCAACCCGCTGCACGCGGCCGTTCCCGGCAGCCCGACCGACCCGTCCCCCTACCGGCCGTCCTCGCGCCGCTTCCCGGACCCGGTCTACCTGCGCGTCGAGGACGTCCCGGAGTACGCCGCCTGCCCCGACCGCGAGGCGCTGGCCGGACTGGCCGCCCGGGCCGGGGAGCTGCGCCGCGCGGTGCTGGAGAAGGGCGCCCTCATCGACCGGGACGCGGTGTGGGCGCTCAAGCGCGCCGCCCTGGAACTGCTGTACGCGGTTCCGCGCACGCCCGCCCGGGACGAAGCGTTCCGCGCCTTCCGTACGGCCGGCGGCTCCGCGCTGGCCCGGCACGCCACCTGGTTCGCGCTCTCCGAGCGGTACGGCAGCGACCGCGCGGGCTGGCCCGAGGGCGTCGAGGACGCACCCGAGACGGCCCGGTCCGCGGAGTTCCACTGCTGGCTCGCCTGGCTGACCGACGCTCAGCTGACCGCCGCCCAGCGCGCCGCCCGGGACGCCGGCATGACCGTCGGCCTGGTGCACGACCTGGCCGTCGGTGTGCACCCGCAGGGCGCGGACGTCTGGGCCGCGCCGGACACGCACGCCGAGGCGGTCACCGTCGGCGCCCCGCCGGACGCCTTCAACGCGCGCGGCCAGGACTGGGGGCTGCCGCCCTGGCGCCCGGACGCGCTCGCCGCCTGCGGCTACGCCCCCTTCCGGGCCCTGCTGCGCGGGGTGTTCCGGTACGCGGGCGCGCTGCGCATCGACCACGTCATGGGCCTGTTCCGGCTCTGGTGGATCCCGCGGGACACCCCGCCCGCCGAGGGTACGTACGTCTCGTACGACGGGGAGGCGATGCTGGCCGTGCTGGTCCTGGAGGCCCACCGGGCCGGAGCCCTGGTCATCGGCGAGGACCTCGGCACGGTCGAGCCCGGGGTGCGCCGGGCGCTCGCCCGGCGCGGGGTGCTCGGCACGTCCGTGCTGTGGTTCGAGCGGGACTGGCAGGGCGACGGGCAGCCGCTGGAGCCGGCGGACTGGCGGGCGGACTGCCTGGCCACCGTCACCACCCACGACCTGCCGCCCACCGCCGCCAAGCTGGCCGGGAGCCACGTCGAACTGCGCGACCGGCTCGGCCTGCTGACCCGGCCGGTGGACACGGAGCGGGCCGAGGACGCCGCCGACACCGCCGAGTGGCTGGCCGTGCTGGACCGGCTGGGCCTGGAGGCCAAGGGCGAGGAGGCCGCCGTCCGGGGCCTGTACGCCTTCCTGCTCCGCACGCCCGCCCGGCTGGTCGGGGTGTGGCTGCCCGACGCGGTGGGGGACCGGCGGCCGCAGAACCTGCCGGGCACCTGGGACCAGTACCCCAACTGGCGCCTCCCGGTCGCCGACGCGGCGGGCCGGCCGGTGACGCTGGAGGCGCTGATGTCCGCACCCCGCGCGAACGCGCTGTTGAGCGCCGTGCGGGAGGGCGCGCGCACCCGTACGGCACCCCCGGGCGCGCGCCCCCTTTAGGTGTTCGCTACGTTTGCACCGTGGACAAGAAGAACGCTCTGCGCGCCGGCGCCGTCACGGCCGGAACGACGCTGATGATGCTGCTGATGACGTCTCCCGCCCTCGCGGCGATCCGCGACGACGGCGATGACCCGGGTCCGGGCCTGAGCGTCGGCGAGACCCTCGGTCTGTTCGTGGGCCTGCCGATCGCGCTGTTCCTGATCATCGCCGGTCTGGTGGTCGTCGGCGACAAGTCGCGCAAGCAGCGTCCGACCGCCTGATCCGGCCGCCCCTTGACGGGCGGTCCCATAGAACTTCCGGGGCGCCGGAGGTCCGTACGACGGCATGTAGCCGTGGGTGCGCGGCCTTCGGCGCCTCGTCGTGCCCCGGCGCCGGCGGGGAGGCTCAGCCCACGCCGGCCATGAGCTTGCGGAGCAGCCCGCTGAGCGCCTCGACCTCTTCGCCGTCCAGCCCGGACAGCGCGGCACGCTGCACCTCCAGGCCCGCGGCGACGGCCTCGTCGATGAGCTTGAGCCCGCGCTCGGTGATCGTCACCTGGAGCCCGCGCCGGTCGTTCGGGTCGGGGTTGCGGCAGAGCAGCCCGGCCTTCTCCAGCTTGTCCAGCCGCCCCGTCATGCCGCCGCTGGTGAGCATCAGCGTGGCCGAGAGCTGGCGCGGCGAGAGCGTGTAGGGGGCTCCGGACCGGCGGAGCGTCGCGACCACGTCGAACTCGCCGAGGGAGACCCCGTAGCGGTTGTAGGTCCGTTCCATCTCGTCGCTGACGGCCCGCGCGATCCGGTTGATACGGCCGAACACGGCCATCGGGACGGTGTTCAGATCCGGTCGCACCGCGTGCCACTGGTCGGTGATCGCGTCGACGGCGTCCTTGCTGGCCTCGGTCATGAGCACAGTATCCGGCCTCCTCTTGTTGGATCACCAAAAGTCGCTTGACGAAAAGTAGCTTAGCGCTAAGCTACTTACAAGCAACCTAAACGAGGGATTGGGCAGCCGACCCGCCGCCCCTCGTCGCCGTTCCCCTCCCGAGGAGTCGCCGTGAACCGCCTCGCCACCGTCGCCCTGACCGCACTGGCCCCCATCTCCTGGGGCTCCACCTACGCCGTCGCCACCGAACTGCTGCCACCCGACCGGCCGCTGTTCACCGGCGTGATGCGGGCGCTGCCCGCGGGGCTGCTGCTCACCGTCCTGTCCCGGCGGCTCCCCAAGGGCGAGTGGTGGTGGAAGTCCGCCGTCCTGGGGGCGCTCAACATCGGCGCCTTCTTCCCGCTCCTCTTCCTCGCCGCCTACCGGCTGCCCGGCGGCGTCGCGGCCGTCCTCGGCAGCGCCGGCCCGCTGTTCGTCGTCGGCCTCGCCGCCCTGGTCCTGGGCGAGCGGGCGAGCCTGCGCACGGTACTCGCCGCCGTCACCGGCGCGCTGGGCGTCAGCATGGTGGTGCTGACCGCCGCCGCCAAACTCGACCTCCTCGGGATCATCGCCGGTGTGGTCTCCTCCGCCTCCATGGCCGCGGGCACGGTGATGACCAAGCGCTGGGGCCGCCCGGACGGCGTCGGACCGCTGGCCATGACCGGCTGGCAGCTCACCGCCGGCGGGCTGATCATCATCCCGATCGCGGCCCTCCTCGAAGGCGCCCCGCCCGCACTCGACGGCAAGGCCTTCCTCGGCTACGGCTACATGATGCTCATCAACACCGGCACCGCGTACTGGCTCTGGTTCCGCGGCATCGGCAAGCTCTCGGCCACCTCCGTGACCCTGCTCGGCCCGCTCTCCCCGCTCACCGCCGCCGTCATCGGCTGGGCGGTCCTCGGCCAGGCGCTCTCCCCGGTCCAGCTCGTCGGCATGGCGATCGCCTTCGGCGCCACCGTCGCGGGCCAGCTGTTCGCCGCCCGAGCCGCCCGCCCCTCCGAACCGTTCACTTCTACTGAAAAGACCGATCGGAACATTTCGATGGACCTGACGGCTGAGCCGGTGCGACCGTAGCCACACGAACCGTCGACCGAATCCCGAAGGGGAGACTCCCAGTGGCCGTCCTGGACCGCGCACCGACCGCTTCACCCGCCGAACAGCCCGCCGGCGCCCGCCCGCCGGCCGGCCCGGGGAAGATCCCGGGGAAGAAGGGAGCCGCCGGCCTCGGCGTCCTCCTGGCGCTGGTCGCGACGGTCGTCTGGTCCGGCAGCTTCGTCGCCACCCGGGGAATGGCCGAGACGGTACCGCCCGTCCAGGCCGTGTTCTGGCGCTGGGTCATCGCGGCCCTGGCAGTCGCCCCACTCGCCGCCCGCCAGGCCTGGCAGCAGCGGACCCTGGTCCGGCGCAACCTGCGCTACATCGCGCTCGCCACCCTCTTCGGCGTCACCCTCTACAACACCCTCGTGCACCAGGCGGGCCTGACCACCTCCGCCTCCAACATGGGCATGATCATGGCGGCCTCACCGGTCGTCATGGCGCTCTACGCCCGCCTCGGCGGCGAACGGCTCGGCGCCCGCCGCGTCCTCGGGATGCTGCTCGCCGCCTTCGGGGTCCTGCTCCTGGTCGGGGACGGCTCGCTCGGCTTCGACTTCACCGCCGGCGACCTGTGGATGTTCGGCGCCGCCCTCTCCTTCGCCACGTACAGCGCACTGCTCAAGCGCAAGCCCGCCGAACTGGGCGGCCTGGCCTTCCTGCTCACCACCTTCGTGCTCGGCGCGCTGATGCTGGCGCCCGCCTACGCGGTGTCCGTCACCGTCCAGGGCGGCTTCCGGCTCACCCCCGGCACCGGCGGCATGCTGCTCTACGTCGGCGTGATGTCCTCCGCCGTCGCCTTCTTCGCCTGGAACAAGGCCGTCTCCCTGATCGGCGCCGCCCGGGCCGGCGTCGTCTACTACCTCCAGCCGGTCTGCGTCGCCGGCCTCGGGCTGCTGCTGCTGGACGAGCGGACCGGCCCGGCGCAGCTGCTGTGCATGGCGCTGATCCTGCTGGGCGTGGGGCTGGGGAGTGCCCGCCGGTAGGTTCGGGCCCATGACCGAGTGGGACATCAAGAAGCTGCGGATCCTGCGGACCCTGGCCGACCGGGGAACCGTGACCGCGACGGCCGGGGCGCTGCACATGACGCCTTCGGCCGTCTCGCAGCAGCTGACCAACCTGGGCCGGCAGCTGGGGGTGCCGCTGCTGGAGGCCCAGGGGCGCCGGGTGCGGCTCACGGACGCCGCCCACCTGGTCCTGCGGCACGCCGAGGCCGTCTTCGCCCAGCTGGAGCGCGCCGACGCCGAGCTCGCCGGGTACCTGTCCGGGGAGGTGGGCGAGGTACGGATCGGCGCCTTCTCCACCGCCGTGCCCGCCCTGGTGGTGCCGGCCGTCGCCGCGCTGCGCCGGACCCGGCCCGGGGTGGAGGTGCGGGTGTGCGAGACCGAGGCCGCCGAGTCCTACGAGCTGCTCTCCGCCGGGGCCGTCGACCTCGCGCTGTCCCTCGCGGCCCACGCGCCGACCGCCCGCGACCCCCGCTTCACCCGGGTCACCCTGCTGGAGGACCCGCTGGACGTGGCGCTGCCGCCCGACCACCCGCTCGCCGCCGCCCCGGTGCTGCGGCTGGCCGACCTGTCGGGGGACCGGTGGATCTACGGAGGCAGCGGGCCCTGGTCGGAGATCACCCGCTCCGCCTGCGAGGCGGCCGGGTTCGTCCCCGAGCAGGCGCACTCGGCGTCCGGCTGGAGCGCGATCCTGGCCATGGTCGAAGCGGGCATGGGGGTGGCCCTCGTACCCCGCATGGTGAGCGAACGCGCCTGCGGCACGGCGGTCCGCGTACTGGCCCAGGACCGCCCCGCCCGGCACGTCATCGCCGCCACCCGCAGCGGCGCCGAGTCGGCCCCCGCGCTGGCCCCGGTGCTGGAGGCGCTCCGGGACGCGGCCGCCGCGCGCGGCGCGCCCGCCAGCTGATCCGGGTCCGGACAGCCGGGTGCCCCGGCCGCCGGGGCGGGCCGGGGCACCCGGGACTCAGGACGCGGCGGCCGCGTCCGCCGCCTGGGCCTTGAGGGCCCGCTCCACACCGGAGCGCGCCTCCGAGACCAGCCGGCGCAGGCCCGCGTTCGGCTCGGCCGAGGCCAGCCAGGCGTCCGTCGCGTCCAGCGTTTCCCGCGACACCTGGAGGGACGGGTAGAGCCCGACCGCGATCTGCTGGGCGATCTCGTGGCTCCGGCTGTCCCAGACCTCCTTGACCGCCGCGAAGTACTTCTCCGCGTACGGCGCGAGCAGCTCGCGCTGATCCATCTGGACGAAGCCGCCGATCACCGCCTCCTGCACCGCGTTCGGCAGGTCACCGGAGTCCACGACCGACGCCCAGGCCTCCGCCTTGGCCTCCGCCGTCGGGCGCGCCGCCCGGGCGGTGGCCGCGTGCCGCTCGCCCGCCGCCGTGGCGTCCCGCTCCAGCTCGGCCGCGATCGCCGCCTCGCCGGCCACGCCCGTCGCCACCAGGCGCTCCAGGAACGCCCACCGCAGCTCGGTGTCCACGACCAGGCCCTCGATCTCCGCCGAGCCGTCCAGCAGCGCCGACAGGTACGTCAGCTGCTCCTCGGTGCGGGCCGTCGCCGCGAAGGCGCGGGCCCACGCCAGCTGGTGGTCGCTGCCCGGCGCCGCCGCCCGCAGGTGCTCCAGCGTGGCACCGGTCCAGATGGCCAGGCCCTGCTCGCGCCAGGCCGGGTCGGCGTACAGGTCGACGGCCAGCTTGACCTGGCGGTGCAGCGACTGCACGACGCCGATGTCCGACTCCTTGCCGATGCCCGACAGGACGAGGGCCAGGTAGTCGCGGGTGGCCAGCTCGCCGTCACGGGTCATGTCCCAGGCGGAGGCCCAGCACAGCGCGCGCGGCAGCGACTCGGTGAAGTCGCCCAGGTGCGCGGTGACGTTCGCCAGCGACACCTCGTCCAGGCGGACCTTGGCGTACGACAGGTCGTCGTCGTTCAGCAGCACCACCGCGGGCCGGGCGCGGCCCACCAGCTCGGCCACCTCCGTCAGACCGCCGTCGATGTCCAGCTCGATCCGGTCCGTACGGGTCAGCAGACCGTCGCGCAGGTCGTACAGGCCGATCGCGATGCGGTGCGGGCGCAGCACCGGCTCGCCCTTGGCGCCCGCCGGCAGGGCCGGGGCCTCCTGGCGGACGGCGAAGGCGGTGATCACGCCCTGTGCGTCCGTCTCGATCTCCGGACGCAGGACGTTGATGCCGGCCGTCTCCAGCCACGCCTTCGACCAGGTGGTCAGATCGCGGCCCGAGGTCTGCTCCAGGGCGCCCAGCAGGTCGGACAGGCGCGTGTTGCCGAAGGCGTGCGCCTTGAAGTACGCCTGTACGCCCTTGAAGAAGGCGTCCATGCCGACGTAGGCGACGAGCTGCTTGAGCACCGAGGCGCCCTTGGCGTACGTGATCCCGTCGAAGTTGACCAGGACGTCGTCCAGGTCGCGGATGTCCGCCATGATCGGATGCGTGGACGGCAGCTGGTCCTGCCGGTACGCCCAGGTCTTCATGGAGTTGGCGAAGGTGGTCCACGCCTGCGGCCACTTCGAGCCCTCGGCGTAGGCCTGGCAGGCGATCGAGGTGTAGGTGGCGAACGACTCGTTCAGCCACAGGTCGTTCCACCACTCCATGGTGACCAGGTCGCCGAACCACATGTGCGCCAGCTCGTGCAGGATCGTCTCCGCACGCACCTCGTACGCCGCGTCCGTCACCTTCGAGCGGAAGACGTACTGGTCGCGGATGGTGACCGCCCCCGCGTTCTCCATCGCCCCCGCGTTGAACTCCGGCACGAAGAGCTGGTCGTACTTGGCGAAGGGGTAGTCGTACGCGAACTTCTCCTGGAACCAGTCGAAGCCCTGCCGGGTCACGTCGAAGATCGCGTCCGCGTCGAGGAACTCGGCGAGCGAGGGCCGGCAGTAGATGCCGAGCGGCACGAACTGTCCGTCCTTGCCCTCGTAGGAGCTGTGCACCGCGTGGTACGGGCCGGCGATCAGCGCGGTGATGTACGTCGAGATCCGCGGGGTCGGCTCGAAGCGCCAGACGTTGTCCTTGACGTCCGCGGGCTCGGCCCCTTCCGGCGTCTCCCGCGGCGAGTTCGAGATGACCGTCCAGCCCTCGGGCGCCGTCACGGTGAACCGGAACGTGGCCTTCAGATCGGGCTGCTCGAAGCTGGCGAAGACCCGCCGCGCGTCCGGCACCTCGAACTGGGTGTACAGGTACGCCTGCTGGTCGACCGGGTCGACGAACCGGTGCAGGCCCTCACCGGTGTTGGTGTAGGCGCAGTCCGCGACGACGCGGAGCTCGTTGTCGCCCGCCGCCAGGTGCTCCAGCGCGATCCGGGAATCCCGGAAGACGGCGGCCGCGTCGAGGGCCTCGCCGTTCAGCACGACCTCGTGCACGGCCGGCGCGACGAGGTCGATGAAGGTCGCGGCGCCCGCCTCGGCCGACCGGAAGCGCACGGTGGTCACGGACCGGTAGGTGCCGCCCTCCTGCGCACCGCTGAGATCGAGTTCGATCTCGTACGAGTCGACGGTGAGCAGCTTCGCCCGCTGCTGAGCCTCTTCACGGGTGAGATTCGTGCCTGGCACGCGGTCATCTCCTTTGATGGTGACGTTGCCGCCCCATCCTTCCACGCGCCCCGCACCACCGGGCCGGAGTAATCCACGGGCGAACAGGGGCGGCGCGCGGCCGCCCTCCGGGCACGCCGGAGGGCGGCACCCGAGCGGTGCCGCCCTCCGTGGGAACGCGCGCGGGATCAGCCCTGCCGGAGCTCCTCGGCGACCAGCTCGGCGATCTGGACCGCGTTCAGCGCGGCGCCCTTGCGCAGGTTGTCGTTCGAGAGGAACAGCGCCAGGCCGTTGTCCGCCGTCTCGTCGGCGCGGATGCGGCCGACGTACGAGGCGTCCGTGCCGGCCGCCTGGAGCGGGGTCGGGATCTCGGAGAGCTCGACGCCCGGGGCGTCCTTGAGGAGCTCGTAGGCGCGCTCCACGCTCAGCGGACGCTCGAAGCGGACGTTGACCTGGAGCGAGTGGCCCGAGAAGACCGGTACGCGCACGCAGGTGCCGGAGACCTTGAGCTCCGGGATCTCCAGGATCTTGCGGGACTCGTTGCGGAGCTTCTGCTCCTCGTCGGTCTCGAAGGAGCCGTCGTCCACGATGGAGCCGGCGAGCGGCAGCACGTTGAACGCGATGGGCCGCTTGTAGACGCCCGGCTCGGGGAACTCGACGGCCGCGCCGTCGTGGACGAGCGCGGTGGCCTCGCCGGCCACGGCCTTGACCTGGCCGTCGAGCTCGGCGACGCCGGCCAGGCCCGAGCCCGACACGGCCTGGTAGGTGGTGGCGATCAGCGCGGTCAGGCCGGCCTCGTCGTGCAGCGGGCGCAGCACCGGCATCGCCGCCATGGTGGTGCAGTTCGGGTTGGCGATGATGCCCTTGGGGCGGTTCTTGACCGCGTGCGGGTTCACCTCGGAGACGACCAGCGGGACCTCCGGGTCGCGACGCCAGGCCGAGGAGTTGTCGATCACGACGGCGCCCTGGGAGGCCACCTTCTCGGCGAGCGCCTTGGAGGTGGCGCCACCGGCGGAGAAGAGCACGATGTCCAGGCCGGAGTAGTCGGCCGTGGAGGCGTCCTCGATGGTGATCTCGCGGCCTTCCCACTCCAGGGTCGAGCCGGCCGACCGGGCCGAGGCGAACAGCCGCAGCTCGTCCACCGGGAACTTCCGCTCGGCGAGGATGCCGCGCATGACTCCGCCGACCTGTCCGGTGGCTCCGACGATTCCGACCCTCACGGTGACTCCCTCATGTGTGCGTTCGACGCGTGCGCGCGTAAGGCCATCATGCGTTCGACCCCACGAGCCTTGTCCAATCCATTGTCCGAGGAACGGACGGTGTCCCCGGCGCGCACCCCGGTGACCTTGGTGCGACGGGCCGGCCGGGGCCCGTGCGGAAGTACGTCCTGCCTGGTCAGGGGCGGGGCGGGGACGTCCGCTCGGGAGGCGGGAAGCCCAGAGGGGCGGTGCTCGGTCGAGCACCGCCCCTCCGGGATCCCTACTGCGGCCGGACTACGGCAGGACCTTCTCGATCTGCACGCTGCCGGTGCCCGCGGCGGTGCCGCGGCCGTTCAGCAGCTGGACCTGGCCGAAGAACTGCCGGCCCTCGGGGGCGGCACTGCTGACCAGGACGTTCGCCGAGACCTGCGCGCTCGCGCCGGTGGCGAGGTTCACCGCGGCGGCCTCGTCGACCTGGACGGAGCCCAGGGCGGCCGAGAAGTACACGTCGCGGTAGTCGTACGTGGTGCTGCCGGACGGGACGGCGTAGCCGATCACCTTGATGCTGTAGGTGCCGGCGGCCGGGTTGAGCAGGGTCACGGCCTCCTCGGAGTCGCCGTCGGCGGAGGAGCCGACCTTGACGCCGTCCTTGTAGACCTCCAGGTCGAGGTCGGCGGCGGCGTCGGAGACCTTGCCGATCGCGACGTCGAGGCGCGAGACGCCCTCGCCGACCGTGACCTCGGTGGTCTGGGTCTCACCGGCGGCGATGGTCGGCTTGGCGACCTTCGCGGAGCCGAGCGGGCCGCCCTTGAGCTTGCCGCCGGCGATGGCCGCGGCGTCGTTCTTGATGCTCCACTGGACGGGCGCCGGGGTGCCCTGCTTGACCTCGGGGAGCACCTTGACCGCGGGGTCGAAGGAAGCGCCGAGGACCGAGACGTCCAGCTTGAACGGGTTGTCGAGCAGCGGCGACGTACGGCGCGACTCGACCTCGATCTCCCAGACGCCCGGGGTCGGGTCGGCGTAGGAGCGCAGGTCGGGGCGGCACTGGTTCGCCGGGTTGTCGTAGTTCGGGTAGCACTGGGTCGTCGCGCTGTCCTCGACGCCCACACCGTACGGGTGGATCGAGATGAAGCGCGTCTGGCTGCCCGCCGCGAGACCGCCGAGGGCGACCTCAAGGGTCTTGGCGCCCTGCGGGACCGTGACGAAGTACGACTTGGTGCTGTTGCGCTGCACCGAGGAGGTCTGCGACAGCGCGAACGAGGGGTTGCTCAGCGGGGTCGAGGCGATGACCGTGGTGAGGATCTGCTTGTCGATGCCCTCGGTGGTCTCGTCGTCCAGCTGGAGGATCCCGCTGTGCACGCCGGCCGACTTGGGGTTGGCCTCGACCTTGATGGTGACGGGCTTGTTCAGCGGCAGGGTGACGTAGTCGTAGCCGCCGACGACCTTGAAGGTGCCGTCGTTGTTGCGCCAGGTCAGGTTGTGGCGGGTGCCGTACTTGACGCCGGTGGTGCGGGTGACGACGACGTCGTAGACCTTCTTCTGGCCGACCTTGAGGCCGCCCTCGCGGTCGTACAGGCCGGTGCCGAAGCCCGGCGTCTTCAGGAACTGGTCGATCGCGGTGTCGACCGGCGCCTTGACGGTGAACTCGTTGGCCTTCGCGCCGCGCTGGAGGGACTCCCACGCGCCGAGGACGTTGATCAGACCGGAGCCCTGGGCGTGCGCCGGGACGTCGGCGATCTTCTTCGCGGTGCTGGTGAGCGCCACGCGCAGGCTCGCCGGGGTCACGGCGACGTGCTGCTGCTTGGCCGCCGAGAGGAGCAGGGCGCTGGCGCCCGTCGCCTGCGGCGAGGACATCGAGGTGCCCTGCAGCATGGAGTAACCGGCCGGGAGGCTGTAGCCGGCCTCCTTCACCGGGGAGCCGGGCAGCCAGGTCTGCGTGGTGTTGATGGCCGCGCCGGGGGCGCTGATGGTCGGCGTGAACCCGCCGTCCTCACGCGGACCGCGCGAGGAGAAGGGGAACATGTCGTACTTCTTGGTGACGCCGGAGCCGTAGTTGGCCGCCCAGGTCTCCTTGGAGACCGCCGCGCCCACGGAGATGACCTTGTCCGCGAGGCCGGGGTCGCCGATCGTGTTGACGCCGGGGCCCTCGTTGCCGGCCGAGATGACCAGCTGGACGCCGTAGGTGTCGATCAGGTTCTTGTAGAGCTCGGCGCGCGCGTTGTTGCCGTCGTTGAGCGCCGGCAGACCGCCGATGGACATGTTGACGATGTCCACGCCGCGGTTCGCGACCAGGTCGATCATGCCCTCGGTCAGCGCGACGTTGGTGCAGCCGCCGGACCAGGAGCAGGCGCGCGAGGAGACGATCTTGGCCCCGGGCGCCTCGCCGTTCATCTTGCCGCCGAAGAGGCTGTTGGCGGCGGTGATGCCCGCGACGTGCGTGCCGTGCTCGGACTCGATGATGCCGATGTTGACGAAGTCGGCCTTCTTGCCGACCCAGTCACCACCCAGCGGGTCCATCGGGACGTCCTTGCGGATCTGGATCACGAACGGGACGCGCTCGACGACGTCGGTCGCCGGGTTGTCCGTGCCGAAGTAGCCGATCTGGTAGCCGTCCTTGTACGGCTTCATCGGCTCGTTGTTCGTGAAGTCGCCGTCCTGGTCGGTGTCGACGCGGACGGTGCCGGCGACCGGGTCGTAGAGCATGCCGAACTTGTCGGTCGTGTCCCCGTCGCGGTTGACGTCGCCCTTCTCGTCACCGGTGGCGGTGATCGACTCGCTGAAGCGGCTGAACTGGAAGGAGCCCTCCGGGGCCTTCCAGCTCTGGCCGCCCGCGGTGAAGGTGCCGCCCGTGGCCGTGACCGGGGTGATCTGGGCGCGCCAGGTGGCGTCGTTGTCCGTGATCGGGTCGGTCGCGGTGACCCAGTCGACGATCTTGCGCTCGCCGGTGGTGGTCTTCTGGAGCGCGGGGTGACCGAGGTCGACGCCGGAGTCCAGGATGCCGATGGTCACGCCGCGGCCGTCGGCCTGGGGGTTCTTGGCGACGAAGTCGACGGCGCCCGTCTCGAAGGACGGGTTGTACGGGTTCTTCGCCGGGGTGTCCTTGCCCGGCCCCGGGTAGGTCTCGGCCGCGGTCTTCTGGCTCGCGCCCGCGTCCTTGCCCGAGTCCGGCCGCGGGTCCGGCAGCTGGATCTCGTGCTTGAGGTCCATGGCGTGGACCGAGGACAGCTTGCCGGCTTCCTTCAGCGCGGCCTCGGCCTTGCCGGTGGGGATCGTGGCGCGCACGTAGCCGAGCTTGTCGTTCGTCTGGCCCACCGAAGCGCCCTGTACGGCGCCCAGCTGATCGGCGACCTGCTTGGTCTGGCCGGGCGCGGTGGCCACCATGACGGTGACGGTCGCGTCACCCTTGGCCTTGGCGTCCTGGAGCAGTTCCGCGTCGGACGAACCGAGCTTCTGGTCCGCGGACTTGACCGCCGCCGGGGCGCCGGGGTCGGTGGTTCCCGTCGCGGCGAAGACGGGCATCGCCCCGGTCGCGCAGAGCGCGGCCACCAGGCCTGCGGCCGCCGCGACGCGGGCGACGCGCCTGGAGGCCGGTATTGCCCCGGATATGGAGCTGGGGGATTCGAGGGTCATCAGCATCCCTGGCTAAGTGAAAGATACGGTCCGGATTTCGGTGCCGGATGACCGGTCAGCCTTGCGCAAGTGACCGCTGTTTGGGGAGACATGTCATTGACCGATACCTGACATGGCGGACTCCCGCCACTGCGGAGCATGTGCCAGTGGGGACGCACTCGGGCATAGCGGTGCGACTCGCAGAGGTCGGCGAGTGGCTTTGTCGATATTTCGACGGCGTGTCAGGCCTGCGCGGGCGCCCGGACCTGCCGCAGGTGTGACAACTTTCGCCCGTTCAGCGCTCGCGCGTGCGCGCGTAATGTCGCGAGGCCTTCGCCCGGTTTCCGCAGACGGCCATCGAGCACCAGCGCCGGGTGCCGTTGCGCGAGGTGTCGTGGAAGTGCAGTACGCAGGTCTCGGAAGCGCACTTGCGGATCCGGTCGGGTGCGGAGGCCAGCAGTTCCAGGTAGTCGCGGGCCGCCGTCCAGGCCGGCCCCCAGGCGGGATCGGCGAATTCGGCCCGCTCGCCCGGTCCTTCGGCGGTCAGCGTGGCCCGGATCCGGCCGTGCTCCAGCACGGCGTCGACGAGTGCGCGCGCGCCCTCGTCGGCGGGGTCCGCCACCGCGCGGGCCAGCGACTCGCGGGCGGTCAGCAGGTGCACCAGGGTCGGGGCGTCGGCGCGGAAGCGGCCGGCCAGCCCGCTGCTCTCCAGCCAGACGGCGAGCCCTTCGAGGCGGGTCAGCCCGAAGGCCCCGCCGAAGAGGTCCGCGACCTCGCCGTCCGCCATCCAGCGCGTGTTCAGCAGGTTGAGGGAGACCGGCTCGCCGGTCAGCGGGCGCGGATCCGCCGGACTCTGCGCCGTCATGAAAGGCCTCCTCGCCCGGTCCGCGGCCCGTCTCCCGCGCCTTCGCTAACCCGTCAAGCGTACGTGACCGGTTGACGCCGCCACCTCTAACCTCTAATTTTAATTAAGAAGGTTAGAAACCTCGCTGGACAACTCCGGAAGGGGGCAGCCGTGACGGCTGTCATCAGCACGCTGCGCACCGGCCACGTGGGCCTGAACGTCACCGATCTCGACCGCTCGCTCGCGTTCTACCGGGACGCCCTCGGCTTCGAACTCCTCGGCGAGGGCAAGGAGGACGGCCGCCGCTTCGCCTTCCTCGGCCAGGACGGCGCCCTCGTCCTCACGCTCTGGCAGCAGGCCGCGACCGGCTACGAGCCCGCCTCCGCCGGCCTGCACCACCTGGCCCTGTCCGCCGGCACCATCGAGGAGGTGCGGGAGTACGAGACCCGGCTGCGCCACCTCGGCGTCGACTTCGCCCACGACGGCGTGGTGGCCCACCGCGAGGGCGCGGCATCGGGCGGCATCTTCTTCCACGACCCGGACGGGACCCGCCTGGAGATCTCCGTCCCCAACGGCGCCGAGGGTGCTCCCGTACCCACCCCCGGGGCCCCGACCTGCGGATTCTTCTAATGCCCGGGTACCACTGGGGCTCCCTGGCCGTACAGGAGCAAGTCGGTGTCCGAGACCTCGCCGAGCACGTCGGCCGCTCGATCGGCGCCGACATCCGCGACGTCGCCGCCGCCTTCCTCGCCCAGCAGCCGCACCTCGTCGTCGGCGCGGCCGACGGCGGGGGCCGGTTGTGGGCCTCCCTGCTCACCGGCGCCCCCGGCTTCGTACGGGCCACCGGCCCGCGGCGGATCGAGGTCGAAGGCGGCCTGCCGGAAGGCGATCCCCTCGCCGGAGCCCTCGCGACCACCGGTACCGCGGTCGGCACCCTCTCGCTCGACCCGCGCACCCGGCGCCGGATGCGCCTCAACGGGACCCTGGAGGCCACGCCGGGCGGGTTCGCGGTGGCGGCCGAGCAGGTCTTCGCCAACTGTCCGAAGTACCTCCAGAAGCGGCAGCCGCTGCTGCGCGAGCAGGCGGGCCGCGGTGTCGTCAGCCGCACGGGCGTGCTCGCCCCGGGCCAGGCGCGGGCCGTCCGGGCCGCCGACACCTTCTTCATCGCCACCACCGCCGGGCGCGACGGGACCGACGCCAGCCACCGGGGCGGCCTGCCCGGCTTCGTGGAGGTGCACTCGCCGACCGAACTGTCCTGGCCGGACTACCCGGGCAACGCGATGTTCATGACCCTGGGGAACCTGGTCGCCGACCCCCGGGCCGGACTGCTGTTCCCCGACTGGGAGAGCGGGGCGGTGCTCCAGCTCAGCGGGCGGGCCCGGACCGAGTTCGGGGCCGGCGGCGAGCGGCGGGTGCGCTTCGTGGTGGAGTCGGCGGTGCAGAGCCTGCATCCGGGGCGGCTGCGGTGGAGCGCCCCGGAGTACTCCCCGGCCAATCCGGCGCTCCCGGCTCACCGGGGCAGTACGACCAGGTAGGCCGCGGGTTCCCGGTCGCCGGAGGCCGTCAGGGCGGTCCGGACGACCGCGGCCTGCTGCTCGGGCCAGTCGCGGAGCTTGCGCGGGGTGATGTGGATGACGGTCACCCCGAGCCGCTCCAGGGCGTCGCGCTTGCGGACGGCCTCCGACCACTGCTCGTCCTCGCCCTGGCGGGGCGCCCGGGTGTCGATCTCGACCGCGACGGCGTGGTCGGGCCAGTACGCGTCGACCCCGCCGACGTGGGGGCCGCCGGGCAGCCGCAGGTCCACGTTCCAGACCGGCTCCGGGAGCTCGTAGCCGCGTACGAGCTGGTAGAGCCGGTCCTCGGCGATGGCCCGGCCCTCGGCGAGGAGGGCCTCGACCGCGTCGACCACGTGCGGCCGGTTCAGCAGCCGGGCCATCGTCAGCTCCCGGACGAGCGCGGCCGGTTCGCAGTGCCCCGCGCGGACCGCCTCGCTCAGCAGGCGGCGTACGGCAACGGCGTCGGAGAGACGGGCGACGGCGTCGGCGACGGCCCGGGCCACCGGGGCCACGGGCAGGCCGGTCACCTCCACCGGCCGGGGCGGGGTGTGCGCGCGGATGATCCGGACGCCCCCGGTGGAGCGGAGCCGACGGGTGTTCGAGACGAGTACGTCGATGTGCGAGAGCGCCGTGAGCGCGGGGGCCGCGCTGAACCGGTACAGGGCGAGGGCGGCGAGCCCGGTGATCATCGCCTCGTCGGCGGTGCGCCGCCCGGCGTACAGCAGGGCGGCGTGCAGCCGCTCCTCGCTGGTCGCGGCGCCGGAGTGGAGCAGGAACACCCCGGGCAGGATCTGCTGCCACGGCCGGCCCGCGGCGTCGGAGGCGCTGACGCCGTGCTCGCGCAGCTGCGCGAGGGTCAGCACGCGGGGGCGGCTGCCGGTGAGGTGGGTGAGGGGGAGGGGCGTGTTGTGGTTCATGCCGCGGAGATTCCCGCGCGGCGGGGGCCTGCTAACCCCTGTTACATGCCCGTCGACAAATCGGGACAAGACCGCACTAAAGTACGGCCGTTCGAAAGCCGATACCGCCGTTCGCTTCCCGTCCGGAGCCGGACGCCCCGGTCCGGACGGGAAGCGCGTCCGCGCTATCCGGCGGTGCCGGCGCCCGCGTCACAGGCCTGCGCACGCAGCGCGCGGGCCAGGTCGTCGCGGGACTCGATCACCAGCCGCCGCAGCGCGGGCGGGGCCGACTCGTGCGCGCCCAGCCAGGCGTCCGTCGCGTCCAGCGTGGCCTGCGAGTCCTGCAGGGCGGGGTACAGGCCCTTCACCACGTCCATCCCGATCTGGATCGACCGCTGTGCCCACACCCGCTCGATCGCCTCGAAGTAGCGCGGGGTGTGGGACGCCAGCAGGGCCCGCTGCGAAGACTGCTGCATCCCCGCGATCGTGGCCTCGACCAGTGCGTTCGACAGCGCGTCCGACTCCACCACCGCCGCCCACGCCTGGTCCTTGACCGCCGCCGACGGCCGGGCCGCCAGGCACCGCACGTGGTGGCGGCGCCCCGACGCCGTGTCGTCGCGCGCCAGTTCCGCCGACAGGGCGCCCTCGTCCACCGCCCCGTGCGCGGCCAGCGGCAGCAGGAAGTCCCAGCGCAGCTCCTGGTCGACCTCCAGCCCGTCGATGCGCGCCGAACCGTCGAGCAGCCCCAGCAGCAGCTGGAAGTCGCCCTCCGTGGTCGCGCCCGCCGCGAAGAACCGGGCCCAGACCAGCTGGTGCTCGGACCCCGGCTCCGCGAACCGCAGTTCCTGGAGCGCGACCGCCGACAGCGCCCGGCCGCCCTGCTCGCGCCAGTCGGGCGCCGCGTAGTGGGTGACGGCCGTCAGCGCCTGGGCGTGCAGCATCTGGAGCACGCCGAGGTCGCTCTCCCGGCCCGCGTGGGCCAGGACCAGCGAGACGAAGTCGCGGGCCGGCATCAGGCCGTCGCGGGTCAGGTTCCACAGCGCCGACCAGCACAGCGCCCGGGCGAGCGGGTCCCGTACGCCGCCCAGGTGCGTGCGCAGCGTCGCCAGCGAACCCTCGTCGAAGCGGATCTTGCAGTAGGTGAGGTCGTCGTCGTTGACCAGGATCAGGTCGGGCCGCTCCTGCCCGGCCAGCTCCGGCACGGCCGTACGCGCCCCGGCGACGTCCGCCTCGGTCCGCGCGTACCGCACGAGCGCGCCGTCCTCCAGCCGGTACAGGCCCACCGCGACCCGGTGCGGGCGCAACGGGTCGCCCTCCTGCACCACCGCGAGTTCGGTGATCCGGCCGGCCGCGTCGTAGGCCGTCACCGGCGTCAGCGCGTTCACCCCGGCCGTCTGGAGCCAGGCCCGCGACCACGCGGCCATGTCCCGGCCGGAGACCTCCCCGAGCACCGACAGCAGGTCGTCCAGGGTGGTGTTCCCGTACGCGTTGGCCTTGAAGTAGCGCCGCGCGCCCTCCAGGAACGCCTCCCGGCCGACGTACGCGACGAGCTGCTTGAGCACCGCCGCGCCCTTGGCGTAGGTGATCCCGTCGAAGTTCAGCTTCGCGGCCTCCAGGTCACGGATGTCGGCCGTGATCGGGTGCGTGGAGGGCAGCTGGTCGGCCCGGTAGGCCCACGCCTTGCGGTTGTTGGCGAACGTCACCCACGCCTGGTCGAACCGGGTCGCCTCGACCAGCGCGAACGAGCCCATGAAGTCGGCGAAGGACTCCTTCAGCCACAGGTCGTCCCACCACTTCATGGTGACCAGGTCGCCGAACCACATGTGCGCCATCTCGTGCAGGATGACGTTCGCGCGCCGCTCGTACGAGGCCTGCGTGACCTTTCCGCGGAAGATGTACTCCTCCCGGAACGTCACCATGCCCGGGTTCTCCATCGCGCCCAGGTTGTACTCCGGCACGAAGGCCTGGTCGTACTTGCCGAACGGGTACGGGTAGTCGAACAGCTCGTGGAACAGGTCGAAGCCCTGCTTGGTGACGAGGAAGACGTCGTCGGCGTCGAAGTGCTTCGCCAGGCCCTTGCGGCACATCGCGCCCAGCGGGATCGTCAGGTCCCCGCGCGTGTAGGTGTCGGTGACGTAGTGGTAGGGGCCCGCCACCACACAGGTGATGTACGTCGAGATCGGGGCGGTCTCGGCGAAGCGCCGGGTCTGCCCCTCCCGGGACTCCTCGACCCCGTTGCTCCACACCTGCCAGCCCTCGGGCGCGGTGACCTCGAAGCGGTAGGGCGCCTTCAGGTCCGGCTGCTCGAAGTTCGCGTACACCCGCCGGGCGTCGGCCGGCTCGTACTGGGTGTAGAGGTAGACCTCGCCGTCCTCCGGGTCCACGAAGCGGTGCATGCCCTCGCCGGTGCGGCTGTAGGCGCAGTTCGCGTCGACCACCAGCACGTTCTCGGTGGCGAGGCCCTCCAGCGCGATCCGCGAGCCGTCGAAGACGGCGGCCGGGTCCAGGGCGCGCCCGTTCAGGGTGATCGCGTTCACCGAGGGGGCGATCAGGTCGGCGAACGTGGCGGTGGCCGGAGCCGCGGCCCGGAAGCGGATCGTCGTCACCGAGCGGAAGGTGCGCGGCCCCTCGGCCGGTTCGGCCTCGTCCACCGCCGACCTCAGGTCGAGGGACACCTCGTAACCGTCGACGGACAGCAGCTCGGCCCGTTCGCGGGCCTCGTCACGGGACAGATTCTCTCCGGGCACGTGCACTCCTTCGTGCGTGATCGCGGTCTTGCGTCGAATCCTCGCACGGGGGGAATGTGAGCGGCCCGGTGCTGGTTGGGCTGGGGGCAGGCTGACCGGATACGGGTGTATGACTTGAGGAGAGACATGGCCGACACGCAGGTGCGCGGGAAGACCCCGGTCGATTTCTGGTTCGACCCGCTCTGCCCCTGGGCGTGGATGACCTCGCGCTGGATGCTCGAAGTCGAGAAGGTGCGCGACGTCGAGGTGCGCTGGCACGTGATGAGCCTTGCCGTCCTCAACGAGAACAAGCTCGAAGAGCTGCCCGAGCGCTACCGCGAGATCCTCGGCCCCAAGGGCTGGGCGCCGGTGCGGGTGGTCATAGCGGCCCAGCAGAAGCACGGTGACGAGGTCACGGGCAAGCTCTACACGGCTCTCGGCACCCGCATCCACAACGAGGACAAGGGCGCGACCCGCGAGGTCATCGCGGAGGCGCTGGCGGAGGTCGGGCTCCCGGCCGAGCTGCTCGCCTACGCCGACTCCGACGAGTACGACGAGGTGCTGCGCGCCTCGCACAACAACGGCATCGAGCGCGTCGGCCAGGAGGTCGGCACCCCGGTGATCTCCGTACCCGGTGCCGACGGCGCCGAGGTGGCCTTCTTCGGGCCGGTCGTGACCCCGGCCCCGCGCGGCGAGGCCGCCGCCCGGCTGTGGGACGGGACGCTGCTCGTCGCGTCCACCCCGGGCTTCTACGAGATCAAGCGCACCCGTACCCGGGGCCCCGTCTTCGAATAGGCGCAGCTCCCGCGGATCCCGCGCACAGAAGACCCCCCCTGAGTCACGTCCTCAGGGGGGTCTTCCGCTCTGCACGCCCGCCGGTGAAGGCTGAGAAGACGATCACGAGGCGGACGGGCCGGTGCCGCCGATCAGCCCTTGGCGGGGATCAGCAGCGGGGTGTTGGCCTTGGCGTCGGCGTAGCGCTTGGCCACGTCCTGCCAGTTGACGACCTTCCACATCGCCTCGATGAAGTCGACCTTCTGGTTCTTGTACTGGAGGTAGAACGCGTGCTCCCAGGCGTCGAACACGAGGACCGGCACCGAGGCCTGGCCGACGTTGCCCTGGTGGTCGTAGACCTGCTCGACGATCAGCCGGCCGCTGATCGGCTCGTACGCGAGCACGCCCCAGCCGGAGCCCTGGGTGGCGGACGCGGCGAAGGTCAGCTGCTTCTTGAACGCGCCGAACGAGCCGAAGGATTCGGTGATCGCGTCGGCCAGGTCGCCCAGGCCGTCGGCGGCGGTGGGCTCGCCGCCGCCCTCGCCGGTCTTGGGGCTGGCCATGTTGTGCCAGTAGATGCTGTGCAGGATGTGGCCGGAAAGGTGGAACGCGAGGTTCTTCTCCAGGCCGTTCAGCGCGCCCCAGTTCTCCTTGTCGCGCGCCTCCGCCAGCTGTTCCAGCGTGGTGTTGGCGCCGGCGACGTAGGCCGCGTGGTGCTTGTCGTGGTGCAGCTCGATGATCTGCGGGTTGATCACCGGCTCAAGTGCCGCGTAGTCGTACGGAAGCTCAGGAAGCGTGTAGATGGCCATGCGTGTATCCGGTCCCCTCAGCGTGCCAACTGCTTATTGCAATCCATGCGCAACTGCACGCTAACAGTATCTATTCCTGAACACACGTAAGGGTCACCTGCCTTCCACCGGCACGCGAAAGGCGCGCCCCGTGCCTTCGCGCGGGACGCGCCTGGGGACGCGCGGCAGGGGTCAGGTCCGCGCGGCGGCGGACGCGGCCCAGCGCTCGCGCACCCGGCCGGTCACCGCGAGGGCGGCGGTCAGCCCGCCGGTGAAGAGGACCTGGACCCGGGTGTCCTGGCCCACGGCCATCAGCACCAGCACCCCGGCGACCCCGGCCACTGCCACCCACGTCAGGTACGGGAAGCCCCACATCCGCACGACCAGCTTGCCCGGCGCCGCCCGCTCCAGGCGGCGCCGCAGCACCGCCTGCGAGACGCCGATGAAGCCCCAGACGACGAGGATCACCCCGCCCACCATGTTCAGCAGCCAGGCGAACAGGGTGTCCGGGTACCAGTAGGACAGCAGCACGGTGACGAAGCCGAACCCGGAGGAGGCCAGCACCGCCCGGCGCGGCACACCGCCGCTCACCTTCCCCAGCGCCCGCGGCCCCTGGCCCCGGGACACCAGCGAGTGGGCCATGCGCGAGGAGCCGTAGATGTTGGCGTTCATCGCGGACATCAGGGCGATCAGGATGACCACGTTCATGATCTGGCCGGCGCCCGGGATGCCCAGGCGGTCCAGGGCGGCTGCGTACGGGCCCTGTTCGACCACCGCCGGATCGTTCCACGGCAGCAGCGTGACGATGACCAGCATCGAGCCGACGTAGACGATCGCGATCCGCCACATGGTGGTCCGCACCGCCCGGGCCACCCCCTTGACCGGGTCCCGCGACTCGGCGGCCGCGATCGTCACCGTCTCCAGACCGCCGTACGCCACCACGGACGCGAGCAGGCCCACCAGCAGCCCGTCCACCCCCCGGGGCAGGAAGCCGCCTTCGTGGACGAGGTGCGCGGCACCGGGGGAGGCGGTCCCGGGCAGCAGCCCCAGGACGGCCAGCACCCCGAGGCCGAGGAACAGGGCGATCGCGCCGATCTTGAGGGCGGCGAACCAGAACTCGAACTCGCCGAAGTTCTTCACGGCGGTCAGGTTGCTCACGGTGAACACCACCATGAAGAGCAGCACCCACAGCCACGACGGGGTCCCCGGGAACCAGCCCGTCATGATGTGCGCCGCGCCGATCCCCTCGATGGCCACGCCGACGCACAGCAGCGTCCAGAACATCCAGCCCGCCGTGAACCCCGCCCAGGGGCCGATGGCCCGCTCGGCGTGGACGGAGAACGAGCCCGAGGCGGGATTCGCCGCGGACATCTCGCCCAGCATCCGCATCACGCACATCACCAGCAGCCCGGACACGGCGTACGCGAGCACGATCGAGGGGCCCGCGGCCGCGATGCCGGCGCCGGAGCCGACGAACAGCCCGGCGCCGATGACCCCGCCGAGCGCGATCATCGACAGGTGGCGCTGCTTGAGGCCGCCCCCGAGGGGCGACCCGGCGGGGTCCGCGCCCGGGGCGCGGGGCGGAGTGACGGTGGTACGGCTCATGGGCGAGTGCCTGTCCGGTGTGCGGGTGGACGGGGTGAAGTGCCCCAGCTTCACCTCTGTCCGCTCTCCGGATGGTTGGCGTCCGCTATCCGGACACCCGGATGACCGGGCGTGATCATTCCGGTACGCGGCTCCGGCGGGCGCGCAGTTCCCGTACGCCCGCGATCACCAGCACCGCCGCCGCCGCACCGGAGGACCACAGCAACTGCGGCCGCGCCGAATCGTCGAACAGCATCAGCACCAGCACGGCCGCCATGCCGAGCAGCGCCACCCAGGTGAGGTACGGGAAACACCACATCGGCAGCGTCAGGCGCTCCGGCATCTCCCGCTCGATCCGCCCGCGCAGCCGCAGCTGCGAGACCGCGATCAGCGCCCACACGAACAGCAGCACCGCGCCGACCGCGTTGAGCATGTAGAGGAACACCGTGTCCGGCCACAGCAGGTTCAGCAGCACCGACACGAACCCGAACGCCACCGAGGCGAACACCGCGCGGCGCGGCACCCCGCCCTTCGACACCTTGAGCAGTCCCGTGGGCGCGTCGCCGCGCTCGGCCAGCGAGAAGACCATGCGCGAGGCGCCGTAGAGATTGGCGTTCAGCGCCGACAGCAGCGCCACGAACACCACGATCTCCATGATCTGACCGGCCGACGGGATGCCGATGGAGTCGAGCACGGCCACGTACGGGCTCTGTCCCGGCTCCAGCGAGTCCCAGGGCAGCAGGGTCACGATCACCACCATCGAGCCGACGTAGAAGAAGAGGATGCGCCACACCGCGCTGCGCACCGCGCGGGCGACCGAGCGGGCCGGGTCGTCGGACTCGGCGGCCGCGATGGTGACGACCTCCAGGCCGCCGAAGGCGAAGACGACGGCGAGCAGGCCTGCGACCACCCCGCCGAACCCCTTGGGGAAGAACCCGCCGTGGCCCCTCAGGTTCTGCACGCCGACGGGGTCGGTGTCGGGCAGCAGGCCGAAGACCGCCAGCGTCCCCAGGATCAGGAACAGCACGATGGCCCCGACCTTGAGGGCCGCGAACCAGAACTCGAACTCGCCGAAGTTCTTCACCGCGGTCAGGTTGGTGACGGTGAACACCACCATGAAGACCAGCACCCAGACCCACTGGTCGACCGACGGCAGCCAGCCGTGCGCGATCTTCGCGGCGCCGGTCGCCTCCACGGCGAGCACCACGACCAGCAGGAACCAGTACAGCCACCCCGCCGAGAAGCCGGCCCAGCGCCCCAGCGCCTTCTCCGCGTAGACCGAGAACGAGCCGGAGGCGGGCATCGCGGCCGACATCTCGCCGAGCATCCGCATCACCAGCATCGCGAGGGCACCGGCGAGCAGGTACGAGCAGATGATCGCCGGTCCGGCGATGGAGATGCCGGCGCCGGAGCCGACGAAGAGCCCGGCACCGATCACTCCGCCGAGACCGAGCATGGTCAGGTGGCGCTGCTTGAGGCTGTGGCTCAGGGGTTCGGGGGAAAGCCCGTCCGCGGGGGCGGGCGAGTCGGTCAGGCGGTCGCGCATGAGGGTGGGCTCGTACTCTCGTTCGGCCTGGTGGCGATGGGTATTCGCGCAGATTGGAGGGACCCTACAGTCTCGCTGGAGGGCGTCCGTCTGCGCAAAACGGGCGTGAAGTCTCTACTGGGTCGTGATGGGGATCACTGCAACTCTGGTGTGGTGAAGGGTTTTTGTCTACTCCCCACCAAACCGGGCGGTACGCCTTGTCCCTGGCGGCGGTGGGGCGGCGACCGGCCCCGGACTAACGTCGATGATCGTCCCGTCACCCGTTCACCCCCACCCGGAGTCCCCTGATGAGCACTGCTTCCGTCACCTCCCGGCCCGGCGCCGTCCTCGCCGACCTGCTGCCCGCGAGCCGCGTCCGCGACGCCGCGCTCGTCGTCGGCTCGGCCGCGCTGATGGGCGCCGCCGCCCAGGTCGCGGTCAAGGTGCCGGGGCTGATCGTGCCGATCACCGGCCAGACCTTCGCCGCGCTGCTCATCGGCGCCGCGCTCGGCCCCGGCCGCTCCTTCCTCTCCATGGCGCTGTACACGCTCGTCGGCATGGCCGGCGTGCCGTGGTTCGCGCACGGCGCCTCGGGTGCGGGCGGCGCCACCTTCGGCTACGTCCTGGGCATGCTGCTCGCCTCCACCGTCGTCGGCGCCCTCGCCCGGCGCGGCGCCGACCGCTCCGTGCCGCGTACGGCGGCCGCCATGGTGCTGGGCTCCGCCCTCGTCTACGCGGTGGGCGTCCCGTACCTGGCGCTGGCCGCCGGGATGTCCTTCGGCGCGGCCGTCGCGGGCGGCATGATCCCGTTCCTGATCGGCGACGCCCTCAAGGCGGCCCTGGCGATGGGCCTGCTGCCCGCCACGTGGAAGCTGCTCGACCGCGGCTGACCGGCCCGCGCACGGACGCGCGTACGAAGCAGCCCCGGACCACGAGCGGTGGTCCGGGGCTGCTTCGTACGCGCGGGAGGTCGCCCAGGACTACGCGGCCGTGACGGCCTTGCGGCGCCAGTTGCGGACCACGCCGATCACGATGACGACCGCCGCGACGAGCAGCGACAGCATCACCGTCTCGCGGTTGTCCTTGTCGTAGACCATGTAGGCCAGGACGAAGGTGATCATCGCGGCGGTGATCCAGGTCAGACCCGGGAAGAGCCACATCTTGACGGTGAGCTTCTCCGGCGCCTCGCGCTCCAGGATCCGGCGCATCCGCAGCTGGGTCAGGCAGATGACCAGCCACACGAAGAGCGCGATCGCACCCGAGGAGTTCAGCAGGAAGTTGAAGATCGTGTCCGGGAACGCGTAGTTGAAGTACACGGCGAGGAAGCCGAAGACCACGGACCCCAGGATCGCGGCGGTCGGCACGCCGTTCTTGCTCACCTTGGCGAACGCCTTCGGGGCGTCACCGCGCTCGCCCAGCGAGAACGCCATGCGCGAAGCGGTGTACAGGCCCGAGTTCAGGCAGGACAGCACGGCCGTCAGGACGATCACGTTCATGATCTGACCGGCGTGCGCGATGCCGATCGAGTCGAGGGCGGCGACGTAGGAGCCCTTCTTGACGATCGACGCGTCGTTCCACGGCAGCAGGGTCAGCACGATGAAGATCGAGCCGAGGTAGAAGACGCCGATGCGCCAGATCACCGAGTTGGTGGCCTTGGTGACCGCGCGGCGCGGGTCCTCGGACTCGCCGGCCGCCAGGGTGACGATCTCACTGCCCATGAAGGAGAAGACGACCATCAGCACACCGGTGAGGATCGAGCCCCAGCCGTTGGGCATGAACCCGCCCGCGTCCGTGAGGTGCGCGAAGCCCGCGCCCGGGTTGTCCGAGCCCGGCAGCACGCCGAAGACGGCGAGCATGCCGACGATCACGAAGGCGCCGATGGCGACGACCTTGATGCCGGCGAACCAGAACTCGAACTCGCCGTAGGAGGCGACCGAGCCGAGGTTGGTGACGGTCAGGACCGCCATCACGATCAGGGCCCAGCCCCACTGCGGGACGGCCGGGATCCAGCCTTCGAGGATCTTCGCGCCGGCGGTGGCCTCCACGGCCAGGACGACGACCCAGAAGAACCAGTACAGCCAGCCGATGGAGAATCCGGCCCAGCGGCCGAGCGCGCGGTCGGCGTACGCGGAGAAGGAGCCCGAGTTCGGGCTCGCGGCGGCCATCTCGCCGAGCATGCGCATCACGAAGACGACCATCGCGCCGACGAGTGCGTACGACACGAGGATGGCGGGACCGGTCTTGGCGATGCCGCCGCCGGAGCCGACGAAGAGTCCTGCTCCGATGACGCCGCCGATGGCGATCATGGACAGGTGGCGGTTCTTGAGACCGGCCTTCAGACCATCGGAGGGCTGGGCGTCGCCGGGGGTTCCGGAGGGGTCGCCTGCCTTCTTTAGGGTCGTCGTGGAGCTCATGGACGATTCCTTAGGTTCTCGGGTTGCGAGTCCCGGCATTGAAACCTGAGATGAACGTCAGACGGAAGACCTGGTTCCGGAAGGTTGCCCGGGGCTAAAGTCCGGGACCTTCGTCCCACCCCGTCCCGTCTGGGTTGTTGGGGATAATTTGAGCTTGCCGAGTGACCCATGCCACACCCCGCCCGGCACCCTCCAGCGGCGGTCCAGGGCGGCCGTGCCACACTCGGACCATGCGCGTGTACCTCGGATCTGACCATGCCGGCTTTGAGCTGAAGAACCACCTCGTGGACTGGCTCAAGAGCAACGGCCACGAGCCCGTCGACTGCGGGCCCCACATCTACGACGCCGTCGACGACTACCCGCCGTTCTGCCTGCGCGCCGCGGAGAAGACCGCCGCGGACGCCGACGCCCTCGGCATCGTCATCGGCGGCTCCGGCAACGGCGAGCAGATCGCCGCGAACAAGGTCAAGGGCGTCCGCGCCATCCTGGCCTGGAGCGTCGAGACCGCGAAGCTCGGCCGTGAGCACAACAACGCCAACGTGATCTCCGTCGGCGGGCGCATGCACACCCAGGACGAGGCCGTCAGCTTCATCGAGGCCTTCCTGGCGACCCCGTACTCCGGCGAGGAGCGCCACACCCGCCGCATCGACATGCTCACCGCCTACGAGACCACCGGCGAGCTGCCCCCGATCCCGGCCCACCACCCGCAGGGCTGACCCGCCCCACCAGCCGGAGCCGTGCCGCCGGACCACCGGCGGCACGGCTGCTCCGCTGCTCGTCGCCTTACCGCTCGTACCGCTCGTACCGCTCGTCGCCGTCAGGAGCCTCGCCGTGCCCGAGGGGCATACGATCCACCGCCTCGCCCAGGACCACACCGAGCGCTTCGCCGGCCGCCCGGTACGGGTGAGCAGCCCGCAGGGCCGGTTCGCCGAGAGCGCCGCCCTGCTCGACGGGCGCACCCTGGAGAGCGCCGAGGCCCACGGCAAGCACCTCTTCCTGGAGCTCGGCGACGCCTGGATCCACATCCACCTCGGCCTCTTCGGCAAGCTCGGCTTCGGCCCCGCCCCGGCCCCGCCCGCCACCGACACCGTCCGGCTGCGCCTGGCCAACCCGGACCACTGGGCCGACCTGCGCGGGCCGACCGCCTGCGCGCTGCTCGGCGAGGGGGAGAAGAAGGCGATACACGAGCGGCTCGGCCCCGACCCGCTGCGCCCGGCCGACGACCCCGACCGGGCGTGGCGGCGGATCTCCCGCTCCCGGACGACCGTCGCCGCGCTGCTCATGGACCAGAAGGTGATCGCGGGCGTCGGCAACGTCTACCGCGCCGAGGTCCTCTTCCGCCACGGCGTGGATCCGTACCGGCTCGGCAAGGACCTGACGCGGGCCGAATGGGACGCGATCTGGGCCGACCTGGTGGACCTGATGCGCGAGGGCGTACGGAACAACCGGATCGACACCGTCCGTGACGAGCACCTCCCCGAGGCCATGGGCCGCCCGCCCAGGGTCGACGACCACGGCGGCGAGGTGTACGTCTACCGGAGGGCGAACCTGCCCTGCCACATCTGCGGCGGCGAGATCCGCACCGCCGGTCTCGCCGCCCGCAACCTCTTCTGGTGCCCGGCCTGCCAGGCCCGCTAGGAGCGGCTCACTAGAACCCGTGCGGGAGCCAGGGCGCCAGATCTCCGGTGAACGCCCGCGAGGCGCGCGCCAGCGCGCCCGGGCGCAGCTCGCGGACGCGGCCCGCCCCGGCCAGCGAGGCCAGCGTGGTCCCGCCCAGGTACGCCGAGCCCAGGTCCCGCACCGACAGCTCCAGGTCCACCGGGTCCGCGCTGCGCACGCAGGACGCCGTCCCCTCCGGCCCGGCGCGCAGCCGCCAGCGGCCCTCGTTCCACGGGCAGAACGCGTCCTCCACCTCCAGGACCACGTCCAGCGGCGTCGCGTACCGCCGTGCCTCCAGGGCCGCCCCGAGGTCCACCAGCCGCACGTACAGCGCGTCGCGCGGGCTCGGCCGGCACCGCCGTACGTCGTTCACCAGGTGCAGCACCGGATCGTCCGCCGGGCGTCCCGAGGCCCGGACCGTCCAGGTCAGGTCGATCTCGCAGAGGTAGCGCCACAGCGCCGCGTACGCCGCCGGGTCCAGCGCGTCCAGATCCGCCACGTCCACCGTCCCGGCGGCGCCGGTGGGCTCCCAGTCCACCTTCACCCGGTAGCGGGCGTACCCGATCACCTGACCGTCCGGTGCCTCGGCGACCACGCACTTGAGCGGCGAGGCGCCCGCCCGTCCGGCCTCCGGGTCCAGCAGCGCCTGCCGCTCCCAGCCCGGCTGCCGGGCGGGCATCCCGGGCCGCCGCGGCACCAGGGCGGCGTAGACCCGCTCACAGTCGGCCAGGGCCTTGTCCGGGTCCACCAGGCGCAGTCGGACCGCGTCCGTCCCCGGCGGCACGCCGAGCCGTACCCGGCTGGTGTCGATCTCCAGGGCCAGCGCGCAGGTGGCGGCGCCGTAGCCGAACCGCCCGTAGATCTCCGGCTCGGAAGCCGTCAGCACGGCGAGCGGTTCACCACCCGCCCGGACGTCGTCCAATTGGCGGCGCATCAGCGAGGTCAGCACCCCGCGCCGGCGGTGGGTCGGCGCGACGCCCACCATCGTGACCCCCGCGGCGGGCACCAGGACCCCGCCCGGCGCCGAGATCCGGAAGCTGAACGCACCCGCGGAACCCACGCAGTCCTCGCCGTCCCAGACGCCCAGCGAGCGCTCCAACTCCGTGAGCGACTTGTACAGTTCGCGCTCCTCGGGGGACTCGGGCACACCGCCGAACGCCAGTTCAAGGTGGTCGTACCAGACATCCCACTCATCAGCCTGCAATACCCGCGTCTCAAGAGCCATATGGGCATCCTTACCAGGGCAATCCCGTCCAGTCGAAGCGATATCGACCTTCGGCGGCCCCCAGGTCCGGGGGTACCCCTGCGCACGCACAGCCAGGATGGATAGGGTCCCGAAGCAATGGCCGGAGCACGTGTGGAGACGCTCATGGCCCGGACGCGCATGCTGTCGCACCGGGCCCGCACCGGCGTGCGCAAATCCGCCGTGGACTACTTCCGCGGCGACGCCTCCGACTGGCTGGCCTTCGCGGGCCTGCTCCTCACCGTGCCCGCCTTCGCCTTCGGCACACTGATGGTGCCCGTCTGGTTCTCGCCGTCGGTGCTCGTCCTGCCCATCGTGGCGGGGGGCCTGCTGCTGCGGCCGGCCAGCCTGCTCGCCCTGTACGCCGCCTCCGCCGTCGCCCTGATCGTGGAGGCCCTCGTACTCGGGCCGTACACGGAAGGACCGGCCCGGGTCACGCCCGGCACGGTGCTGGTGGTCGCGGCCTGCGGGTTCTTCGGGCTGGTCATCGCCCAGTTCCGCAGCCGGGTCGGCGTACCGTGGCGGCGCGGCGGCACCATGCTGTTCGACCTGCGCGAACGCATCCGGGTGCAGAGCAAGCTGCCGGCCCTGCCGACCGGGTGGCACCGCGAGATGGCCCTGCGGCCGGCCGGCGGCCAGTCCTTCTCCGGGGACTTCGTCGTCGCCGCGCGCACCAACGGCGGGCGCACCCTGGAGATCGTGCTGACCGACGTCTCCGGCAAGGGCATGGAGGCGGGCTCGCGGGCCCTGTTGCTCTCCGGCGCCTTCGGGGGCCTGCTGGGCGCGCTGCCCCCGCACGGATTCCTGCCCGCCGCCAACGGCTACCTGCTCCGCCAGGACTGGGAGGAGGGCTTCGCCACCTCCATCCACCTCGTCCTGGACCTGGAGACGGGGGACTACGAACTCCTCTCCGCGGGCCACCTGCCCGCCCTCCAGCTCTCGGCGGGCACCGGCCGCTGGCGGGAGGTCTCCGGCGAGGGGCCGCTGCTCGGCGTCTACGACGGCGTCGAATTCACCCCGGCGCGCGGCAACCTGCGCCGCGGGGACGTCCTGATGCTCTTCACGGACGGCCTGGTCGAAACGGCGGACCGGGACATCAGCGAGGGCATCGACCGCCTGACGGGCGAGGCCGACCGCTACGTCGCCGCCGGCTGGGAGGGCGCGGCCTGGCACCTCATCGAAAAGGTCGCCAAGGACGTCAACGACGACCGCGCCCTCCTCCTCATCCGCCGCTCCCCGTAACCCACCCCCAGCCCCGCCCCACCCAGCCCTCGCTCACGTTTGAGGCGCGCCCATTCCGAGCCGCGCCGGGGTCCGAGGCCCGCCCATTCCGAGCCCGGCCGGGGTTCGAGGCGCGCCCATTCCAGCCCCGCCGGCGTTTGAGGCGCGGGGTCCGGGGCGGATCCCTGGAAGGCCCGGGCGCAGGCCGGGGTCGCTTGCGCTACGGCGCCGCAGTCGCGTGCTCCCGCCAAGCCCAAGCCCGGCCGGCGTTCGAGGCGCCGCCCAATCCAGCCCCGCCGGCGTTTGGGGCGCGGGGTCCGGGGCGGAGCCCTGGAAGACCCGGGCGCAGGCCGGGGTCGCTTGCGCTACTGCGCCGCACCTGCCCGTAGGCGCTCGCCCATCCCAGCGGCCGGGGTCCGAGGCCCGCCCGTTCCAGCCCCGCCGGCGTTTGAGGCGCGGGGTCCGGGGCGGAGCCCCAGGAGTCCCGGGCGCAGTCCCGGGTCGCTCGCGCCGCGGCCCCGCACCCGCCCGCCCCCCTGCCCCCGGCGGAGCCACCGGCCCCCGGCCACCGCCTCCGGATTGGCCCGCCCGCACCGCCCCGCCGCCCCCTACCGTGCCCCCCATGCACCCCACCCTCGCCGCCGACCTCGCCCGCCTCCCCGCCCTCCTCGACGCCACCCGCCGCGCCGCCACCGAGGCCCTCACCACCCTCGACGCCCGCCCCGTACTCCCGACCACGGCCACACCCTCGGCCACGGCCCCCCTCACCCCCGAGCCCCTCCCCGACCACGGCTCCGGCGCCGAAGCCGCCCTCGCCGTCTTCCGACACCGCTGGGAGCCCCGCCTGTCCGCCTCCGCCGGCCCCCGCTACCTCGGCTTCGTCACCGGCGGCGCCACCCCCGCCGCCCTCGTCGGCGACTGGCTGACCGCCGCCCACGACCAGAACAGCAACTCCGCCCTCGACGGCGCCGGCCAGGACCTCGAACGCGAAACCGTCGGCTGGCTCCGCGACCTCTTCGGCCTCACCCCCGCCCACACCGGCACCTTCGTCAGCGGCGCCACCATGTCCAACACCGCCGGCCTCGCCATCGCCCGCGAATGGCTCGGCGAGCGGACCGGCGTCTCGCCCTCCGACGACGGGGCGGCAGCCCTCGGTCCGGTCCGCGTCCTCTCCGGCGCCCCGCACTCCTCCATCGCCAAGGCCCTCTCCCTCCTCGGCCTCGGCCGCAATGCCCTGGTCCCCGTCCCCACCCTCCCCGGCCGGGAGGCCGTCGACCCCGCCGCCCTCGACCGCGCCCTGGCCGACACCCCCGGCCCCGCCGTCGTCGTCGCCAACGCCGGCACCGTCAACACCGTCGACTTCGACGACCTCCGCGCCGTCGCCGCCCTCAAGACGCGGCACGACTTCTGGCTCCACACCGACGCCGCCTTCGGCGCCTTCGCCGCGCTCTCCCCGGAGCACGCCCACCTCACCGCCGGCCTCGACGCCTCCGACTCCGTCTGCGTCGACCTGCACAAGTGGCTCAACGTCCCCTACGACAGCGCCGTCCAGTTCACCCGCCGCCGTGACCTCCAGGCCCGCGTCTTCCAGAACGCCGCCGCCTACCTCGGCCCCCTCGGCGACCACCCCGACCTGGTCCACCTGACCCCGGAGAACTCCCACCGGCTGCGCGCCCTCGCCGCCTGGTTCACGCTCCGCGCGTACGGCCGCCAGGGCCACCGGGAGATCGTCGAGCGCGACACCGCCTGCGCCCGCGCCCTCGGCGCCGAGCTCTCCGCGGACCCCGCCTTCACCGTCCTCGCCCCGGTCCGCCTCAACGTCGTCTGCTTCACCCTCGCCGACGCCCCCACCACCGCCCGGCTCACCGCCCTGCGCGAGTCCGTCCGGCAGGAGGTGTTCGTCACCCCCACCGTCTACGCGGGAACCCCCGCCCTGCGCGCCGCGTTCTCCAACTGGCGCACCACCGAGGCCGATGTGCGCCGGGCCGCACAGGCTCTGCGGACGGCAGCAAGGGAGCTCACATGACGGACCGGGCCCTGACCCTCCTCGAAGTGGAGGCCCTCGCCCGCGCGGCGCACGAGGGCCAGACCGACAAGGCCGGCCGTCCTTACGCCGAGCACCTCGCCGCCGTGGCCGAAGGCGTCCGCCTGCGCGGCGGCACGCCCGAGCAGCAGGCCGCCGCCTGGCTCCACGACGCGATCGAGGACCACGCCCTCACCCCCGACTGGCTCGAATCGGCCGCCTTGCCCGAGGAAGTCAAGTCGGTGGTCCGCGCGCTGACCAAGATCCCGGGCGAGCCGGTCGAGGAGTACACGGCCCGCATCCTCGCCACGCCGGGCGCCCTGCTGGTCAAGGAAGCGGACCTGGCGCACAACGCCGACCCCGCCCGCCTCTCCGTCCTGGACCGCCCCACCCGCGAGCGGCTGTCCGCGAAGTACGCGTATGTCCGCTCCCTCCTCGGCCTGCCCACCTCTTGACCCCGTCCCGCGGGCGAAAACCCGCCATGGCGATTCGTCACGAGACGGATAGCCGGGCCCGGTTGGTGGGAGGATGGTCCTTGTGGGGGCATGCGCCCCAGGCCGACCAGGGGACGACAGAAGGTGTGATCAGTAGTGGCCATTTCGCTGTCAGTGGTGGTTCTGTTGGCGATCATTTTGGTGGTGCTGATCCGTGGCAGCCACATCAAGGCCGGTCCGGCGATCGTCGCGGTCCTCTTCGGCTTCTTCCTGGCGTCCAGCTCGATCGCCCCGGACGTCAACCGCTTCCTGAACTCCCTGGCGGACACCATCGCGGGCATCAAGCTCTGACCCCGGCCGCGCCCGCCGACGGGCGACTCGGTAGCTTCGGCGCATGCCCGCCGCACTTACCGGCGTAGACGCCGCGTTCGCAGTCCTGTGCGGCCTGCTCGCCGCGCTCAACGCAGCTCAGGTCTTCCTGGGCCGCCAACTCGTCAAGCCCTCGGCGAGCAGGCGCTCACCCCGACAACTGCGCATCGAATCGGCGGCCGCCGCCGTGGCCATGGGCGGCGCTTTCCTGGTGGCCCTCGCCATGTTCACGCAGAAGGGCCCCCTCCTCGTATGCGGCGGCCTCCTCGCGCTCTCCGGCTGGACCGCACTCACGGTGGCCCGCGAACGCGCCTCGGCCCTCCCCGCGGCCGGCACCCGGACCTGAAACGGCCCCCGGGAATGACCAAGGGCCAGGTCGAGGAGACATCCTCTGACCTGGCCCTTGAGTGCTCAGAGCGGGTGACGGGAATCGAACCCAGCGTAGCTAGTTTGGAAGACCGCGTACGCGCGTCCGCCCTCACCAGCCAAGCTCCTGACCTGCACGTCCCCGCCCGCCTCTCCGACATTCCCTGAGGCTCCCCGCAGAAGCCCTCCCGTTCGGGCAGGCGGGAGACACGGCCCGCTGAGCTCTGGGAGACAGCGATGGCGAGCGCTATACGCGGTGGCGGCACATCACTGCTGCATCGCAGGATGCCGCCCAGGGAGGAACCATGGAACGGCCTGATCCGATGAGGCTGCTGGCCGGTGACGATGCGGCATCCAAGGCTGCTCTGGTGGCCCTCGCCGACGGCGCCGACTACGACGTATGGGAGGCCGGGACGAGGCTCTCGGACGGCCATGCAGGGATCTTTGCGATCCGACTTCGGTGCATGCAGCGGAAGGGCGCCGACAACCTGGGATGGGAACGAGCGCTGGAACTCCTTCGTGAGCGGGCTCAGCCCATCCGCATCGGCCAGATCACGTCCTCCGACAGATCATGGGTCTACACGATCTTCCTCACGGAAGACGGTGGCGCACTGGGGGCGTGCGCCGGCGTGCGGCGGGCGAACCCGTATTCAGCGCCTTAGGCGTTCGATCCGCCCTGGCACTGCTGGTGGCGGCAGGCGTCGTTTCGCTGGTGCAGCCGCCGAAGGTCTTGCAGAGCGACGACGGGGAAGGGGTGCTCTCCCCACTTCTTCAGATACCCGGCCTCGCCGTGGGTCCGCAACACCTCTTCGGCGGCCTCCATCACCGCATGGCTCAGCACGCTGCGGGGCTGTGTCGTGCTCCAGGAGAGGGTGCCCGCTTCGTCGGGCGCGTCCCAGCTCGTCGTCATGTCCGGGAAGCGGTAGATGGCGACGGAGACGTTCGCACCTTGGCGCCGCAGTCGCCACCTTGCTTCGGCCGGTTCGAGGTCGAAGGAGATCCGCTGGACGGCCGAGGGTCCGTAGAGCCCGACCATCGCACGCAACGTGTCGGCCAAGGCGTTCGTGAGGTAGCTGACGATGTCCTTCCACTCCGAAGCGCCCTCGGCGATCCGGCACGTAGCCCACCCGGAGCCGTCCAGTTCCCAGCTGAACCGGAGATCACCCGTCATCTTTGCCCTCCCCATTCGATCAACGGCGCCATCAACGGTTGACGCGGACCTCGTACACGATCTCGCACAGTGCGGCGGGGATGACGATGTCCGCGGTCTCCACGGGCTGCCCCTGGTCGCTGTAGTACGTCCGCCGGATGTGCGTGACCAGAGCGGCCTTCTGGATCCCGAGGAGGGATGCCTCCTCGGCACTCGCCTGCCGCGGTTCCGGCTGCTCCACGGCATGGCTGACGGTGATCCCGATCGCGGCCATCCGGTTCACGACGCCGACGCCGGCGTGCGGTCCGCCTTCCGGCAGTACGACGAGCGTCCCCGCGGTGAGCTCGTACGGCTCCCAACTCGTCGACAACTGCACCGGCCGACCATCAGCAAGGAACTCGTAGACCGTACGCACGCACAGCTCGCCCTCGGCAATCCCGAGCCGCGCCGCGATCTCGTCCGGCGCGGGCACCTTCGCCTCGGTCCGGCTCTCCCAGTTCCCCTGCTTGCCCAGGGCCTGCATGTCCGCGCGGAACGGGGAGCTGCTGAGCGGCTCGCGGGCAGAGGAGCGCACCACTCGGACGCGCTGACGGGGCTCCGCCACGTACGTACCCGAGCCCGCGCGGCCTTCCAGCACACCTTGCGAAATCAGCAGTTCCTGCGCCCGGCGTCGATCAGGCGCGTGGCGACCGACACCGCCGGTCGCGTGGTCGAAGCAGCCCTTCTGCTGCTTCCCGGCGACCGAGCTGACGCCCACTTCACCACGCGCCACCCGAGACAAGAGAGGAGTTCGAACACATGACGCCCCACAACGAACTGCGACTCCTCCCATGGTCGGGCCCAGACGGCAAGCCCTGCTTCCTGAGCGCCGACACGAGCGACGGCTACCTGTCGCGTCTGGCTGATATCTCGGAGGCAGCTCAGCTAGACCTGGGGACCGAACTCCTGGAACACGCCCTCGAACTACTCGCCGACAAGGAGGCGGAGCCAGACGAACTGCACACCCTGGCCACCGACCTGACCAGAGCCCTACGAGATGCGGTCCGCGTAGCAACCCGCCGCGGCCACCGCCTACCGAGATGGGCTCCTTCACCTCACGAGGAAGCCGGCCACATCGACGACCCGTCGGCCGCCTAGCGGAACGGACCATCCAGGACATTGAAGCCCCGGACCTCGTCTGGGGCTTCACTGCTTAGCTTCCATACAGACGACACACGGCTCCGGAGGCCCCGTACGGCTCGCGCGTTTCACCTGGTCAGAGGCTTAGGGTGCGATTGATTGCTACTCCCCGTCCAGGAGTAGGCCACGGCTCGCGGAACCCCGGAGATCAACCGCTGGAGACGTGTGGGCGCAAGGAACGGCGCTCGTATCCACCTGGTACGCCGTTGCCGACGGATGCGTGGCATCCGGCCGTTGATCCTGGCTCCGCTGAGAGGCCGTTCAGCTCTCATACCAGCCTGAGGCCCTTACGCGTCAGAGCCTCCGGCCGTATGTTCCCTCCTGACAGATACATGATAGGCGGGGACATGTCAGGACAATTGTTCACCTTGATCGGTGTGCTCGTCGGCGCGGTTGCGTCGTACGTCGGTGGAGCCCTGATGGAGAGATCTCGGTGGCGGCGCCAACTTTCCACACGGTGGGACGAACGTCGCCTGGAGTGCTATCTCCGGTTTGCCGACGCGGTCAAGAGGTTCACCTCGCTGGCAGGTCGTCTGGCTGCAGGCAAGGGACTCTTCGACCGGCCTCAGCCACTCGCCAGGGAGGCCGGCCTGGAGCTGCTGGCCGAAGCTGAGCTTGAGCGTGGCTATGCGTTCGAAGCCGTGCTCCTTATGGGAGACGCGGAATCCATCTCGGCAGCCAGATCGCTACAGCGGCACGCCTGGGTACTGGAACAGTTCGTTCGAGACATGCGCCCAGGTACGTCAGACGACTGGATGAGGGCGTTCCGGGAGTTTCAGGAGAAGCGTGATGAGTTCTACATTGCCGCACGCAACAGCCTTGGCGTCCATGCAAAGTTCCGGCTGCGATCCGAAGATCCAGCCATCCTCAGCCCGGACGCCCGCCACTTGTAGCCACGTCTGGCCGGCGAACAGCACTCTTTCCAAGTCTGTTGACGCAGGTCAGGGGTATGTCCGGGGCCGTTCACCTGCGTTCATGCCCAGATGGTGGCCGTCCTCCCGGCGGCTCTTGGTCCCGTCTGAACGGAACTGAACGGAGCTGAATGAGACGGAGACTGAGACGGAGGGCGAACTGATCGCCGATGCACTGAGCGGGCTCGTGGAGAGGGGCAGAAAAGACACGGACGAGCGCAAGGGGCACGCGGGGGACACGGACGGCTGATCACAGCCCCCGGGAACGACTCAGGGCCAGGCGGAGGAAATGTCCTCTGACCTGGCCCTGAACTGTAGAGAGCGGGTGACGGGAATCGAACCCGCGTAGCTAGTTTGGAAGACTAGGGCTCTACCATTGAGCTACACCCGCAACGCGCGCGCCGCAGGTCCGAGGACCGGGGCACGGAGAGCATCCTAGCGGGTCGGGCAGGGGGATCGCACACCGCATTTCGGTCCGCCACCCGCGGGCGGGGCCGTCGGCGCGGCCGGATCCCCGGGAAACGCGCGTGTCGGACCGTCTTCGGGCATGTACCCTACGTGTCGCACCGACGGGGTGTGGCGCAGCTTGGTAGCGCGTCCGCTTTGGGAGCGGAAGGTCGTCGGTTCGAATCCGGCCACCCCGACCAGTAGCACCTTCTCCACACACGGTCCCGGGCCCCGTCCCGGGCCCGCCCGCCGAAGATCGCCCCGGTGATCGCGTTGTGGGCTGATTGCCGCTTGCGGTTACTATGCAAGCTGCGTGCCCGTGTGTCTGATGCCGGGCCGAATCCGCTGAACCGCTGAATCGCAGCGTGACGGCAGAACCCCCAGCAGTCAGCCACAAGGAGACCGAACCGTGAAGAGCGCCGTGGAGACCCTGAACCCGACTCGGGTTCGGCTCACTGTTGAGGTGCCCTTCGAGGAGCTCAAGGACAGCCTCGACGCGGCCTACAAGAAGATCAACCAGCAGGTCACGGTGAAGGGCTTCCGCAAGGGCAAGATCCCGGCCCGCGTCATCGACCAGCGCTTCGGCCGCGGTGCGGTGCTGGAGGAGGCCGTCAACGACGCCCTCCCGAAGTTCTACACCGAGGCCGTCAACGAGGCCGACCTGAACCCGCTGGGCCAGCCCGAGGTCGACATCACGGAGCTGAAGGACGGCGAGCTGCTGGCCTTCACCGCCGAGGTGGACGTCCGCCCCGAGATCGAGATCCCGGACTACTCCGGCATCGAGGTCACCGTGGACGCCGTCGAGGTCACCGACGAGGACGTCGAGAAGTCGGTCGAGCAGCTGCGCGGCCGTTTCGCGTCCACGAAGGACGTCGAGCGCGCCGCCCAGGACGGCGACGTCGTCACCATCGACCTGGAGGCCAAGGTCGAGGGCGAGGTGCTGGAGGACGGTGTCGCCCAGGACGTCTCCTACACCATCGGCTCGGGCGAGCTCCTCGACGGCATCGACGAGGCCGTCAAGGGCCTGGAGGCCGGTGGCGAGGCCACCTTCACCTCCCAGCTGAAGGGCGGCTCCGCCGAGGGCAAGGACGCCGAGGTCACCGTCAAGGTCACCAAGGTCTCCGCTCGCGAGCTGCCGGAGCTGGACGACGAGTTCGCGCAGATGGCGAGCGAGTTCGACACCCTCGAAGAGCTCAAGGCGGACAGCCGCAAGCGCCTCGAGAACATGAAGCAGTACGACCAGGCCACCCAGGCCCAGGAGCGCGTCCTGGAGAAGTTCCTGGAGCTCGCGGAGATCCCGGTCCCCGAGAAGCTGCTCGCGGACGAGGTCCAGACCCGCAAGCACAACCTGGAGCACCACCAGCTCGGCCAGATGGGTCTGAACCTCGAGAAGTTCCTCGAGATCCAGGGCAAGACGGCCGAGGAGTTCGACGCCGAGACCGCCGAGCAGGCCGTCAAGGGCATCAAGACCCAGTTCCTGCTGGACGCCCTGGTCAACAAGGAGAAGCTGGGCGTCAACCAGGAGGAGCTCACCGAGCACCTCATGCGCCGCGCGCAGTCCTCCGGCATGTCCCCCGACCAGTTCGCCCAGGCGGTCGTCGAGGGCGGCCAGGTCCCGATGCTGGTCGGCGAGGTCGCCCGCGGCAAGGCCCTCGCGGTCGTCGTCGAGGCCGCCAAGGTCCTCGACACCAACGGTGAGGTCGTCGACCTCTCCGACGACGAGGACGAGGTCGAGACGGCCGCCGAGACGGTCGAGGCGGCCGTGGAGGCCGACGCCGAGACCGAGGGCGACGAGGCCAAGTAACACCCCCGGGCGGACCGCAGGTCCCGCCCGCCCGGCAGTGCCCCGGAGGGCCCGGACGCAGTCGCGTCCGGGCCCTTCGCCGTACCGCGCGAAGGGCCCGGGACCTTGCGCTCCGAGCGAACAGTTCGGGAAGCGGGATGGCGTTGTCCGACCTGCGCGTTAGGGTCCATGAATACGAGGGCACGGGAGTACCCGACGCCGGCGGACATCGTTCGCACCGGCTGGTCCGCGCCCCAGAACGAGACGCTGAGACGGCATGTGGCCGTCGGAGACGAGCAGGTGGATACGTGACGAATCTGAAGCCTTACGCCGCGGGTGAGCCGTCCATCGGTGGTGGCCTCGGCGACCATGTCTACAACCGGCTGCTCAGCGAGCGCATCATCTTCCTCGGCCAGCAGGTCGACGACGACATCGCCAACAAGATCACCGCGCAGCTCCTGCTCCTGGCCGCCGAGCCGGAGAAGGACATCTACCTGTACATCAACAGCCCCGGCGGCTCGGTGACGGCCGGCATGGCGGTCTACGACACCATGCAGTACATCAAGAACGACATCGTCACCATCGGCATGGGCATGGCGGCCTCCATGGGCCAGTTCCTGCTCACCGGCGGTACGGCCGGCAAGCGCTTCGCGCTCCCGAACACCGACATCCTGATGCACCAGGGCTCCGCCGGCATCGGCGGCACCGCTTCGGACATCAAGATCCAGGCCCAGTACCTGCTGCGCACCAAGCAGCGGATGGCCGAGATCACCGCTCACCACTCCGGCCAGACCGTGGAGGCCATCATCCGCGACGGCGACCGCGACCGCTGGTTCACGGCGGAGGAGGCCAAGGAGTACGGCCTCATCGACGAGATCATCTCCGCCGCGTCCCTGGTCCCCGGCGGTGGCGGCACCGGGGCCTGATCCCCGGCCCCGCACCAGGCAAGCCTCAGCCCGCAGAACGCCACCAGGATGGTGAACACCCAGATGCACATGAACAACCTCTCTCCCGCGAGCGGCCTCTACACCGGCCCTCAGGTGGACAACCGGTACGTGATCCCGCGCTTCGTCGAGCGCACCTCGCAGGGTGTGCGCGAGTACGACCCGTACGCGAAGCTCTTCGAGGAGCGCATCATCTTCCTCGGCGTGCAGATTGACGACGCGTCCGCCAACGACGTCATGGCGCAGCTGCTGTGCCTGGAGTCGATGGACCCGGACCGCGACATCTCCATCTACATCAACAGCCCCGGCGGCTCCTTCACCGCGCTGACGGCGATCTACGACACGATGCAGTTCGTGAAGCCGGACATCTCCACGGTCTGCATGGGCCAGGCGGCCTCCGCCGCGGCGGTCCTGCTCGCGGCCGGCACCCCCGGCAAGCGGCTGGCGCTGCCGAACGCCCGTGTCCTGATCCACCAGCCGTCCGGCGGCACCGGCCGCGAGCAGCTCTCCGACCTGGAGATCGCGGCCAACGAGATCCTGCGCATGCGCGACCAGCTGGAGACCATGCTGGCCAAACACTCGACCACGCCGATTGAGAAGATCCGCGACGACATCGAGCGCGACAAGATCCTCACTGCCGAGGACGCACTGGCGTACGGCCTGATCGACCAGGTCGTCTCCACCCGCAAGAGCACCGCGGTCTGATCCTTGCCGCCAGTTGGCGTGGTCACGCTGTCGCATTCGGCGATGTGAACCACGTCAAGGGGGCCCCGTTCGGGGCCCCCGGCAAGGTACCGTCGGATATGAGGCACCAGGAGCCGCTGAACCAGGCGTCTCCCAGGCGAAGGGGAAGCACCTCGTGGCACGCATCGGTGACGGCGGCGATCTGCTCAAGTGCTCGTTCTGCGGAAAGAGCCAGAAGCAGGTGAAGAAGCTCATCGCAGGACCCGGTGTGTACATCTGCGACGAGTGCATCGACCTCTGCAACGAGATCATCGAAGAGGAACTCGCGGAGACCTCCGAGGTCCGGTGGGAAGAACTCCCCAAGCCGCGTGAGATCTACGAGTTCCTGGAGAGCTACGTCGTCGGCCAGGAGCCGGCGAAGAAGGCGCTCTCCGTAGCGGTCTACAACCACTACAAGCGGGTCCAGGCCGGCGAGAACGGCGGCGCGCAGGGCCGGGACGACGCGATCGAGCTCGCGAAGTCCAACATCCTGCTGCTCGGCCCCACCGGCTCCGGCAAGACCCTGCTGGCCCAGACGCTGGCCCGGATGCTCAACGTCCCGTTCGCCATCGCGGACGCGACGGCGCTCACGGAGGCCGGGTACGTCGGCGAGGACGTCGAGAACATCCTGCTCAAGCTGATCCAGGCGGCCGACTACGACGTCAAGAAGGCCGAGACCGGGATCATCTACATCGACGAGATCGACAAGGTCGCCCGCAAGAGCGAGAACCCGTCGATCACGCGCGACGTCAGCGGCGAGGGCGTCCAGCAGGCGCTCCTGAAGATCCTGGAAGGCACGACGGCCTCCGTCCCGCCGCAGGGCGGCCGCAAGCACCCGCACCAGGAGTTCATCCAGATCGACACGACGAACGTGCTCTTCATCGTGGGCGGCGCCTTCGCCGGCCTGGAGAAGATCATCGAGTCGCGTGCGGGCGCCAAGGGCATCGGCTTCGCGGCGACCATCCGCTCGAAGCGGGAGATCGAGGCGAGCAACCAGTTCCAGGAGGTCATGCCGGAGGACCTGGTGAAGTTCGGGATGATCCCCGAGTTCATCGGCCGCCTCCCCGTGATCACCTCGGTCCACAACCTGGACCGCGAGGCGCTGCTCCAGATCCTGATCGAGCCGCGCAACGCGCTGGTGAAGCAGTACCAGCGGCTGTTCGAACTCGACGGTGTCGAGCTGGACTTCGAGCGCGAGGCGCTGGAGGCCATCGCGGACCAGGCGATCCTGCGCCAGACCGGCGCGCGCGGCCTGCGCGCCATCATGGAAGAGGTCCTGATGTCGGTGATGTACGAGGTCCCGTCCCGCAAGGACGTGGCCCGCGTGGTCATCACCGCGGATGTGGTCCGCTCCAACGTCAACCCGACGCTGGTGCCCCGCATCGTCCCGAAGGACCAGGGCCCGCACGAGAAGTCGGCCTAGCCGCAACGGACATGCGCGAAGGGGCGCCCCGGACGACCGGGGCGCCCCTTCGCGGCGCTTCCGGTCAGACCTTCACCCGGGCGGTCTTGTAGAGCTTCGCGGTGAGGTCCGCGGTCTGCTCCAAGGTGTAGCCCGGCCTGCCCGCGAGTATGGAGGCCACGTCCGAGGCCATGACGACGCTCAGCGTGCTGTAGTCGCCCCAGATGCAGATGGGGAGGGTCATCTCCTTGGGGCCCTTGGACGTCGTGTCCTTGGAGGTGATCTTGACCTCCTGGCACTTCAGCACTGCCCCCTTGAATCCGGCCGGGTTGATCGCCTTGGGGCTTCCGACCAACTCTGCCGTCGAGTCCTTGCCGTTCTTGCTGGCCTTCAGCTTGGCCATTGCGAAGTACCCGTCCACGGCTTTCTCCGGGTCTGCGATCTGGCCGTAGACACCCTGGAAGTTGAGGCCCTTGAGTGACAGCGGGTTCTTCGGGTCGCCCGACAGGTAGTCCATGCCGACCTGGGCGGCATTCTTGATGCCCGCCGCTTCGGCCTGCTTCTTGTCCTCGTCGCTGAAGGGCTTCTGCTGGTACTTCGGGTCCTGCTGGAAGTCGTCCACCGACTGCGGTGCGACCAGCTTGTAGCCCTTCGTGTCCGCGGCCACCGGGCCCGAGGCGCCGGCGCCCTTGGTGAAGTACCAGCCGGCGCCCGCGATCACGCCGAGTACGACGATCACCGCGATCACCGCGCCCGCCTTCGACTTCTTCTGCGGCTGCTGCGGGGGCATCCCGCCGTACGGGGCCTGCGGGGGCATGCCCGGCTGCTGGTAGCCGCCGTACGGGGGCTGCGGGGGCTGCTGGGGGTAGCCCGGCTGCGGGGGGTAGCCCGGCGGGGGCTGCTGCGGGTAGCCGTAGCCGGGCTGCGGGGCGGGCTGCCCGCCGTAGGGGCCCGGCTGCTGACCGTACGGTCCCGGCTGCTGCGGTTGCTGACCGTACGGTCCCGGCTGGTTGTAACTCATGACCCGCGTCCCCCTCTAGGAACTTCTTATGTTGGTCATATCTTGGCCGAAGGCCCCGCAGGTCCAGGCTCCGGGGCCGCAGGCGTTACCGAACTACGACGCCCGGACCTCCATGACGCCCCGCAGCGCCCGGGTCTGTTCCGCGAGCGCGGCGATCGTCACGGGCTCGTTCTCCACCGGGACGGTCACCGTCACCAGCGAGCTGTGGTCCGCCCACATGCACACCGGGAGCGCACCGGCATCGACGTGGACCGTGCCGCACCGCATGGCAGCGCCCTCCGGCGTCCCGGCCGGCTGCGGGGCCGCGTCCACCGTGCCCATCTCGTGGAGGCCGCGGGTCAGCACCGCGCCCGGGTCCCCGTCGCCGAACCGGCCGGCCGCACCGCTGACCACCAGCCGCGCGGTGCCCGACCGGTCGGCGTAGACCACGGCGACCTGCTTGGTGCCCGGCTGCTGCGGGCCCTGGCCCAGCTTGATCGCGTCGACCCGCGGTCCGGAGTCCTGGAGCGTCAGGCCCTGGAAGGAGGTGGGCGGCGCCAGCCGGTACCGTCCGGCGTCGGACGGGCCGCCGTCGAGGACCGCGGTCACGGCCGCCTTGCCGGCCACCACACCCACGACCGCACCCAGCGCCACCCCGACCTTCACGAGCAAGCGTTTCTTCGGCGCGACATTCGGGACGGACGCGTAGGGATGTACCGAAGGGGCCGGCGTGGGCTGCCCGGTGATCTCGTTCATGCGCCCAGTCACGCCGATCGGTCATGGCCCGGTCAAGGCTGGCCGGAGGGCGGAACGGATTCGTAACGCGGGTGGGACCGCCCGTATCCTGTGGTGCGTGACCGAGAACACGCAGACACCCAGCAGCCCCAACTCCGAACTGCCGACCCAGTACGCGCCGGCCGAGGTAGAGGGGAAGCTCTACGAGCGCTGGGTAGAGCGTGGGTACTTCGAGGCGGACGAGAAGAGCGAGAAGCCCCCGTACGCCATCGTCATCCCGCCGCCGAACGTCACGGGCAGCCTCCACCTGGGGCACGCCTTCGAGCACACGCTGATCGACGCCCTCACCCGCCGCAAGCGCATGCAGGGCTACGAGACCCTGTGGCAGCCCGGTATGGACCACGCGGGCATCGCCACCCAGAACGTGGTCGAGCGCGAGCTCGCCAAGGAGGGCAAGTCCCGCCACGACCTCGGCCGGGAGGCCTTCGTCGAGCGCGTCTGGCAGTGGAAGGCCGAGTCCGGCGGGCAGATCTCCGGCCAGATGCGCCGGCTGGGCGACGGTGTCGACTGGTCGCGCGAGCGGTTCACCATGGACGAGGGCCTGTCCGAGGCCGTCCAGACGATCTTCAAGAAGCTCTACGACGACGAGCTGATCTACCGCGCCGAGCGCATCATCAACTGGTGCCCGCGCTGCCTCACCGCGATCTCCGACATCGAGGTCGAGTACCAGGACGACGAGGGCGAGCTCGTCTCCATCCGGTACGGCGACGGGGACGCGTCCATCGTCGTCGCGACGACCCGCGCCGAGACGATGCTGGGTGACACGGCCGTTGCGGTCCACCCCGAGGACGAGCGCTACGCGCACCTGGTCGGCACCGAGATCGAGCTGCCGCTCACCGGCCGCCGCATCCCGATCGTCGCCGACGCGCACGTCGACCCCGAGTTCGGCACCGGCGCCGTCAAGGTGACCCCGGCGCACGACCCGAACGACTTCGAGATCGGCCAGCGCCACGGCCTGCCCAACCTCGCGGTCATGGACGAGCACGCCATCATCACCGCCCACGGCCCCTTCCAGGGCCTGGACCGGCTGGAGGCCCGCTCCGCCATCGTCGCCGCGCTGCGCGCCGACGGCCGGATCGTCGCCGAGAAGCGCCCGTACACCCATTCGGTCGGGCACTGCTCGCGCTGCAAGACCACCGTCGAGCCGCGGCTGTCGATGCAGTGGTGGGTCAAGGTCGGCCCGCTCGCCAAGGCGGCCGGTGACGCCGTCCGCGACGGCAAGGTCAAGATCCACCCGCAGGAGATGGAGAAGCGGTACTTCGACTGGGTCGACAACCTCCACGACTGGTGCATCTCGCGCCAGCTGTGGTGGGGCCACCGCATCCCCGTCTGGTACGGCCCGAACGGCGAGATCGTCTGCGTCGGACCGGACGAACAGCCGCCGAGCGGCGAGGGCTGGACCCAGGACACGGACGTCCTGGACACCTGGTTCTCCTCCGGCCTGTGGCCCTTCTCCACCCTCGGCTGGCCGCAGCAGACCGACAGCCTGGCGAAGTTCTACCCGAACGCCGTCCTGGTCACCGGCTACGACATCCTCTTCTTCTGGGTCGCCCGGATGATGATGTTCGGCCTCTACGCGATGGACGGCACCCCGCCCTTCCACACCATCGCCCTGCACGGCATGGTCCGTGACGAGCGCGGCAAGAAGATGTCGAAGTCCTTCGGCAACGCGGTCAACCCGCTGGACTGGATGGACAAGTACGGCTCCGACGCAGTCCGCTTCACCCTGGCGCGCGGCGCCAACCCGGGCGTCGACGTCCCGATCGGCGAGGACTGGGTCCAGGCCTCTCGCAACTTCGCCAACAAGATCTGGAACGCCACCCGCTTCGCGCTGATGAACGGCGCCACGATCGAGGGCGAGCTGCCGGCCGCCGAGCAGATGTCGGCGACCGACCGCTGGATCCTGTCGCGGCTCAACAAGACCGTGGCCGAGGTCGACGCGTACTACGAGGACTACCAGTTCTCGAAGCTGTCGGACTCCCTCTACCACTTCGCGTGGGACGAGGTCTTCGACTGGTACGTCGAGCTGTCCAAGACGACGTTCTTCGCGGGCGGCGAGGGCGCCCGGGTCTCCGGACGGGTCCTGGGCGAGGTCCTCGACGTCACCCTGCGCCTGCTGCACCCGGTGGTCCCCTTCGTCACCGAGACGCTGTGGACCACGCTCACCGGCCGCGAGTCCCTCGTGATCGCCGAGTGGCCGACGGACAGCGGGTTCCGCGACGAGGCCGCCGAGGCCGAGATCGAGAACCTCCAGGCCGTCGTCACCGAGGTCCGCCGCTTCCGCGCCGACCAGGGCCTCCAGCCGGGCCAGAAGGTCCCGGCCCGCCTGGACCTCGCCGGTACCGCGCTGGCCGCGCACGAGGGTGCCATCCGGCAGCTGCTGCGCCTCCAGCCGGAGGGCGACGACTTCAGCGCCACCGCGACCCTCCCGGTCGCCGGCGCCACGGTCGCGCTGGACCTGTCGGGCACCATCGACGTGGCGGCCGAACGCAAGCGGCTCTCCAAGGACCTCGGCGCCGCCGAGAAGGAGAAGCAGCAGGCCGAGGCGAAGCTGGGCAACGAGGCCTTCCTGGCCAAGGCGCCCGACAACGTCGTGGACAAGATCAAGGCCCGTCTCGCCAAGGCCGAGGCGGACATCGCCCGCATCCAGGCCCAGCTGGCCGGGCTCCCGGCCGCCTAGCGCCGTGACCGCGAAGGCCCCCGTACCGTCCGCCGGTACGGGGGCCTTCGCCGTGCGGCCGCCCGGTGCGGAGTGCGGGACATCACCCGCCGCGCCCCGCAGCCCCGATCCGATCGCCGGCGCCGACCACGCATGATGGAAGGCATGCACGTCAAGCCCGTCGCCTCGGCGTTCCACCGGGTCGTGGCCGCCGGCCGCCGGGTCACCGAGGGCTGGGCCGGGTCGCCGCGGGCGCTGGACGTCCTGACCGCGCTGAGCTGCCTCGGCCTGATGGCGCTGGACCTGCCGGGCCTCGCCGCCGCCGACAACTCCCTGAACGGCCCGGCCGCCGCAGCCGTCCTCACCGCGGGATGCGCGAGCCTGCTGGTCCGGCGGCGGCTGCCCTGGGTCGCGTACGTCACCGCGCTGCTGTTCATCGGCTGGCTGCACGAGCTGACGCTGATCCAGTTCGCCCTGTACTCCGTCGGCCGCTACCGGGGCCGCCGGGCCGGGATCCTCGCCACCGCCGGCTACGTGGTCTTCGCGCTCGCCGTGTTCAGCCTGCCGGGCTGGCCCGAGCCGAGGGCCGAGACCCTCAGCGCCTTCCTCAGCCTGGTGGTGCCGATCGGGGTGCTCGCCTCCGCCGTCGGCATCGCCGCGTACCGGCACGACCTCGTGCGCGAACTCGACACCCGCCGGGCCGAGTCCGCCGTGCTCCAGGCGGTCCAGGACGAACGGACCTCCGTCGCCCGCGACGTCCACGACTTCGTCGGGCGGGAGCTGACCCTGCTGACGGTGCGCTCGGAGGTGCTGTCGGTGCGGGCCCGCGACAGCGCGTACGCCAAGGACTTCGAGGAGCTCGCCGACACGGCGCGCCGCGCCCACCTGGTGCTGAACGAGATCATCGTGCAACGCGGGGAGCGGGCCGCGACCCCCGGCGTGGACGGGCTCGAAGAGCTCGCCCGGCAGAGCGGACGGGCGGGCTCGCCGGTACGGCTGGTGATGGACCCTCAGGCGCGGGCACTGTCGCCGCTGCGCCAGGCGGCGGTCTACCGGGTGGTGCAGGAGTGCCTGACCAACGCCGCCAAGCACGCCCGCGGCCAGACCATCGAGGTGTCGGTGACGGCCGACGGCCGGTGCCTGCGCATCCGCGTCGCCAACGGCCTCGCCGGCCGCAATCCGGCCCGCGCCCCCGTCTCGGCCGGCTCGGGCACGGCGAGCATGGCCGAGCGCGTCCACAGCCTGGGCGGAACCCTGACGACGACCCGCACCGAGGACACCTTCGTCGTAGAGGCGACCCTGCCGCGCGGCTAGGGAGTCGTCAGCCCTTCGCCGGGGCCAGCAGGCTGCTGAGGCTGTCCATGTCCTCCACGCACCGGCCCGAGCCGAGCGCCACGCAGTCCAGCGGCGCGTCCGCCACGAACACCGGGATGCCGGTCGCGGAGGCGATGCGCAGGTCCAGCCCCGGCAGCAGGGCCCCGCCGCCCGTCAGGACGATGCCGCTCTCCATCACGTCACCGGACAGCTCGGGCGGGCACTCCTCCAAGGTGGCGCGCACGGCCGCGATGATCGCCTCCACCGGCTCGTCGAGAGCGGCCCGCACGTCGAGCGCCGTCAGCTCCAGCGTCTTCGGCATGCCGGCGACCTTCTCGCGCCCGCGCACGGTGTGGGTGCGGTCCTCCAGCTCGGGCAGGCCGGGGACCGGCCAGGCCGAGCCGATGGCGACCTTGACGTCCTCTGCGGTGCGCTCGCCGATGAGCAGCGCGTGCTCCTTGCGCACGTGGTCGGTGATCGCCGTGTCCATCCGGTCGCCGCCGACGCGCAACGACCGCGAGGTGACGATGCCGCCCAGCGAGATGACGGCGACCTCCGAGGTGCCCCCGCCGATGTCCACCACCATCGAGCCGCGCGCCTCGGAGACCGGTAGCCCTGCGCCGATCGCCGCCGCCATCGGTTCCTCGATCAGGTGTACGGACTTGGCCCCGGCCCGGGTGGCGGCCTGGACGATGGCCCGCCGTTCGACCTGGGTGACGCCCGACGGTACGCAGATCACCATCCGGGTGCGCGGTCGGCGGCCGGGGACCGCCTTGCGCACGAAGTGCCGGATCATCTCCTCGGCGGCCTCGAAGTCGCAGATCACGCCGTCCCGCAGCGGGCGGATCGCGGTGATGGAGCCCGGCGTGCGGCCGATGGTCTCCTTGGCTTCCGTCCCCACCGCCAGGGCCGTCGTCGTACCCGCCCTGACCGCCACCACGGACGGCTCACTGAGGACGATCCCGTGCCCCCGGGCGTAGACGAGGGTGTTCGCGGTTCCCAGGTCGATCCCTATGTCACGGCTGGAAGCCGTCCTGTCCGTGCTGGCCTGCGGCATTCGTTCCCCTATCTGCTGCCCGCAAGGCTTGCATAACGAAACGGTCGCGAAGGCAGTCGAAGGTCCCGAAACGGCCGGGCCGAAGGTCCCCCGGGTCCTCGTCCGTAGACTGGTCCTCGTGAGTGAGCAGCAGCCCGACAGCCACGGCCCCGACGACCTCGGCCGGCCCTTCCACGCGAGCGACGAGTTCGACCGGATCGTCGCGGAGGAGTCCGACCGCGACCCCGACCTGGCGGTGATCGAGGCCGGCAGCCGCACCCTGCGCGCACACGGCGGAGCGCCGCAGGGCGAGCAGGTGCCCGCCGCGCCCGCCGACCCGGAGGTGGCGAAGGCGCTGCAGGAGGTGGAGCAGGAGCTGTCCACCCGCTGGGGCGAGACGAAACTGGAGCCGTCCGTCTCGCGCATCGCCGCGCTGATGGACGTCCTGGGCGAGCCGCAGCGTGCCTACCCCTCCATCCACATCACCGGCACCAACGGCAAGACCAGCACCGCCCGCATGGTCGAGGCCCTGCTGAACGCCTTCGACCTGCGCACCGGCCGCTACACCAGCCCGCACGTCCAGTCGGTCACCGAACGGATCAGTCTGGACGGGGCGCCGATCAGCGCCGAGCGGTTCGTCGAGACGTACCACGACATCAAGCCGTACGTGGAGATGGTCGACGCCGCCGAGGAGTACCGCCTGTCGTTCTTCGAGGTGCTCACCGGGATGGCGTACGCGGCCTTCGCGGACGCGCCCGTCGACGCGGCGGTGGTCGAGGTCGGCATGGGCGGGTCCTGGGACGCGACCAACGTGATCGACGGCGCGGTCGCCGTGATCACCCCGATCAGCCTGGACCACACGGACCGGCTCGGCTCCACTCCGGGCGAGATCGCCCAGGAGAAGGGCGGCATCATCAAGCAGGGCGCCACCGTGATCCTGGCCCAGCAGCCGGTGGACGCGGCGCAGGTGCTGCTCAAGAAGGCCGTCGAGGCCGATGCGACCGTGGCCCGCGAGGGCATGGAGTTCGGCGTCGTCTCCCGCGAGGTGGCGGTCGGCGGCCAGATGCTGACCCTGCGCGGCGTCGGCGGCGAGTACGACGGCATCTTCCTGCCCCTGTACGGCGCCCACATGGCGCACAACGCGGCGGTGGCGCTGGCCGCGGTCGAGGCGTTCTTCGGCGTCGGCGGCGAGCACGCCCGGGAACTGGACGCGGACACCGTCCGCCGGGCCTTCGCCTCGGTGACCTCGCCGGGCCGCATGGAGGTCGTCCGGCGCAGCCCGACCGTGGTCCTGGACGCCGCGCACAACCCGGCGGGGGCGCAGGTCACCGCGGAGGCGGTCACCGAGGCGTTCGGGTTCAGCCGGCTGATCGGAGTCGTGGGCGCGAGCGACGGCAAGGACGTGAAGGGGGTCTTCGAGGCATTCGAGCCGATCTTCGCGGAGGTCGTCGTCACGGAGAACACCAGCCACCGGGCGATGTCGGCCGACGACCTGGCGGCCATCGCGGTCGAGGTCTTCGGACCGGACCGGGTGCAGGTGGAGCCCCGGCTGGACGACGCGCTGGAGGCGGCCATCACCCTGGCGGAGGAAGAGGCCGAATACGGTGGGGCCGGGGTCCTGGTGACCGGGTCCGTGATCACGGTGGGCGAGGCCCGCCTGCTGCTGAAGAGGGGCTGAGGAATGCGCACGCTGTGTGCTTCGACGCTGATCGGCGAGTTCTTCGTGATCGGTTTCGCGGGCCTGGTGGCCATGAAGGACCCGGACCTCACCCAGGCGACGGTGTGGACGGTGTGCGGGATCGCGATGCTGCTCTCCGTGCTGCTGTGCGGGATGCTGTCGCGCCCCGGCGCCGTCGGGCTGGGCTGGGCGCTGCAGATCGGGCTGATCCTGAGCGGGTTCGTCGTCCCGACGATGTTCTTCCTGGGAGCGGTCTTCGCGGGCCTGTGGTGGTGCTCGGTGCACTACGGCCGCAAGGTCGACGCCGCCAAGGCCCGCTGGGCGGCGCAGAGCGAGGCGCAGGCCGAGGCGTAGCCCGCCCCGGGCCCCCATGTAGCCTCGTCGGACCGCACCCGTATGCCGCAAGGAGTTACCACATGACCCAGCGCACTCTCGTCATCCTCAAGCCCGACGCCGTCCGTCGTGGCCTGATCGGCGAGATCATCGGCCGGATCGAGCGGAAGGCCGGCTGGACCGTTCCCGCCCTGGAGCTGCGCACGCTGGACCAGGAGACCCTGGAGACGCACTACGGCGAGCACAAGGGCAAGCCCTTCTACGAGCCCCTCATGGGCTTCATGGCGAGCGGCCCTGTCGTCGTCCTCGTCGTCGAGGGCGAGCGCGTGATCGAGGGTGTCCGCCAGCTGGCGGGTCCCACCGACCCGATCGCGGCCGCGCCCGGCTCCATTCGGGGTGACTTCGGCACCATCACCCGGGAGAACCTCATCCACGCCTCGGATTCCGAGGCGTCGGCGGAGCGCGAGCTGAAGCTCTTCTTCCCCGCCCTCTGAGCCGATCCGGAGCCCGCGGCGAGCTGATCCGGAACCCGTGCCGCGCCGATCCGGAACCCGTGCCGGGTCGCCGACGCGCCGGTCGCCCCGCCGCGAGATCAGCCAAACAGCGCTCATGACCTGGGGCGACCGAAGTAATTTCGGTCGCCCTTCGGTATGACGGGCGGCGAACGGGAACGCATGTGCAAGACACGACGTCACCACTAAGGGGGCGGGTATCCGTTCCGGCGGGATTGCCGGAGTCCCGTCGCGCGATGTCCGTACCTGCGGCACTACGATGGGGCCTCCACCCACACACCCACCTCGCCGACCTGACAGCAGCCGCTATCAACTGGAAGGCCAGACGCTCCTCATGGGGAACAAGGGGAACAACATGTCGTTCATCGGCCGTGACATGGCGATCGACCTCGGGACCGCCAACACGCTGGTGTACGTGAGGGGCCGGGGGATCGTCCTGAACGAGCCGTCCGTGGTCGCCATCAACACGAACACCGGCGGAATCCTGGCGGTCGGCTCCGAGGCGAAGAAGATGATCGGCCGGACGCCCGGCAACATCGTCGCCGTACGGCCCCTCAAGGACGGCGTGATCGCCGACTTCGAGATCACCGAGCGCATGCTCCGGTACTTCATCCTCAAGATCCACAAGCGCCGCTACCTGGCTCGTCCGCGCGTCGTGGTCTGCGTCCCCTCCGGCATCACCGGAGTGGAGCGCCGCGCCGTGATCGAGGCGTCCACCCAGGCCGGCGCCCGTCAGGTACACATCATCGAGGAGCCGATGGCCGCCGCCATCGGCTCGGGCCTGCCCGTCCACGAAGCCACCGGCAACATGGTCGTGGACATCGGCGGCGGCACCACCGAGGTCGCCGTCATCTCCCTCGGCGGAATCGTCACGGCACAGTCCATCCGGGTGGCCGGCGACGAGCTGGACAACGCGATCATCCAGCACATCAAGAAGGAGTACTCGCTCCTCCTCGGCGAACGCACCGCCGAGCAGATCAAGATCACCATCGGGTCGGCGTACGACCTCGACAAGGACGAACACACCGAGATCCGGGGCCGCGACCTCGTCTCCGGCCTGCCGAAGACGGTCGTCATCTCGGCCGCCGAGGTCCGCAAGGCCATCGAGGAACCGGTCAACGCCATCGTGGACGCAGTGAAGACCACCCTCGACAAGTGCCCGCCGGAACTCTCCGGCGACATCATGGACCGCGGCATCGTCCTCACCGGCGGCGGCGCCCTGCTGCGCGGACTCGACGAGCGGCTGCGCCGCGAGACGGGCATGCCGATCCACATCGCCGAGGACCCCCTCGACTCCGTGGCCCTCGGCTCCGGCAAGTGCGTCGAGGAGTTCGAAGCACTCCAGCAGGTCCTGGACGCCCAGCCCCGGCGTTGATCGAAATCCCCGTAACGGGGCATGTGGAACACAAGGATCCGCCGTACGGGTGCTACCGCGCCTGTGCGGCGGATCGTTGATATACAGGCACAGTCCGGTGCGAGCCCCGGCTCCGTCGGAGCGGCTCCGGCACCGCGAATACCTACGAGGAAGGCACGCCGCCGCACGTGAGGGACACACGAGAGAGCCGGCTGCTCCTGGTGCTGCTGATCGCCATCGCGTTCGCTTTGATCACGGTGGACATCAGGGCGGGCGAGGAGTCACCGGTCGACGGTGCCCGGCAGGCCGCCGCGGCGGTCTTCGGCCCCGTGGAGAAGGGCGTGGCGACCGCGGTCGACCCCGTCGCCCACGCCATAGGCGCCGTACGGGACTCCGACGAGCGCCACAACCGGATCAAGACGCTCGAACGCGAGAACACCGCGCTCAAGGCGAAGCTGGGCAGCGACGACCAGACCCGCAGCCGGATCCACGAACTCGACGACATGCTCAAGCGGGCGGGCGCCGGGCAGTACGGCATCAAGGGCGCCGAAGTCATCGGGATAGGAGCGGCCCAGGGCTTCTCCTGGACCGTCACCATCGACGCCGGCAGCAAGGACGGCATCGAACGCGACATGACCGTCCTCAACGGCGAGGGCCTCGTCGGCCGCGTCGCGACCGTCGGCCCCGACACCGCCACCGTGGTCCTCGCCAACGACCCCAACTTCACCGTGGGCACCCGCCTGGAGAAGACCGGGGAACTCGGCTTCGCCACCGGCCAGGGCGACCGCGCACTGTCGGTCCAGATGCTGAACGGCAAGGCCAAGATCGCCCCCGGCGACCGGCTCGTCACCTTCGGCTCGCGCGGCAACAAGCCCTTCGTGCCGGGCGTCCCGCTCGGCGAGGTGGTCAAAGTGGACCCCTCGCGGGGCGACCTGACCCGCACCGTGTGGGTGCGTCCGTTCGTCGGCTTCTCCCGCCTGGACATCGTCGGCGTCGTCGTGATGCCGCCGCGCGAGGACCCGCGCGACGCCGTCCTGCCGCCCAAGCCCGAAGTGAAGCCCACCCCGACCGTCACCGTCACCGTGACCCCGTCGGCGTCCGCCAGTGCCCCCGCCAAGCCGGCCGACGAGTAGGAGCTGACCGCCCATGCGCTTCAACCGGATCCTGCTCTCGGCCACGCTGCTCGTGGTCGCCCTCGTCATCCAGGTCACCGTCCTCGGCCGGCTCCAACTCCCCGGCGCCGTACCCGACCTGCTCCTGCTCACCGTCGTCGCCCTGGCCCTGGTCTACGGACACGTCAGCGGCGCCCTGGTCGGCTTCGGCGCGGGACTGCTCGCCGACCTCGCGCCCCCCGCCGACCACGCCGCCGGACGGTACGCCCTCGTACTCTGCGTCATCGGCTACCTCGTCGGCCTGGCCCGCCCCGACAACGGGCGGTTCCGCTCCGCCTGGGGGCCGATGACGACCGTCGTCGCCGCCGCGATCGGCTCCACCCTGCTGTACGCGAGCGTCGGCGCCCTCGTCGGCGACACCGCCGCCCGGCACGTGGGCCTCACCGAACTGCTCTTCACCGCCACGCTCTACGACCTGCTCCTCGCGCCCTTCACCGTGCCGCTCGTCATGGCCCTCGCCCGCCGCGCCGAGAACGACCCGATGGCCGTCGACGCGGGCGGCGGACCGCCGCAGGGCAAGGACGTGTCCTCCGGCTGGCTGGCCGGCGGCACCGGACTGCGGATCGGCAGCCAGCGCGGCGGCCTGCGGCTGAAAACGGCGCGCGGCCGCGCCAACCGGGCCGGCCGCATAAAGGGCGTCAAGGGTGTCAAAGGCGTGAAGAGCGTCAGGAAGCTGTGACGGGGGACCAGGCGTGACCAACATTCCGGAGACCGGCCGCACCCCCCGGGTGCAGATCCGGCTCGTCATCATCCAGGTACTCGTCTTCTCGCTGCTGCTCACCCTCGGCGGACGCCTGTGGTACCTCCAGATCCGCAACGGCGCCGAGTACGCCGACGAAGCCAAGAACAACCACGTCCAGCAGGTCGTCCAGCCCGCCGTGCGCGGCTCGATCCTGGACGACCGCGGAGTGCCGCTCGCCGACAACGAGACGCGCCTGGTCGTGTCCGCCAGCCGGACCGAGCTGATGAAGATAAAGGACAAGGGCAAAGGCGTCCTCACCCGGCTCGCCGGCGTACTGGACATGAAGCCGCAGGACGTCATGGACAAGGTCCGGCTCTGCGACTCCAAGACCCCGCAGCCCTGCTGGAACGGTTCCCCGTACCAGCCGATCCCGGTCACCCTGGAGGCCACCACCCAGCAGGCCCTCCAGATCCGCGAACGCCCCGAGGACTTCCCCGGAATCACCGCCGAACCCACCGCCGTACGCCGCTACCCGGCCCCCGGCGGCGCCAACACCGGCCAGGTGCTCGGCTACCTCTCCCCGGTCACCGACGACGAGATCCAGAAGGCCAAGAACACCAACTCCCCGTTCCTGCGCTCCGACCAGGTCGGCCGCTTCGGCCTGGAACGCACGTACGACAAGGAGCTGCGCGGCAAGTCCGGCGTCACCCGCTACGAGGTCGACAACCTCGGCCGGGTCATCGGCGAGGCCAAGAACGACCCGGCCGTCCCGGGCGCGCACGTCATCACCAGCATCGACGCCCGGGTCCAGGCGGTCGCCGAATACGAGCTGAACGCGGCGATGGTCGAGGCGCGCAAGCAGATCGACCGCAACACCGGCGTCCCCTACAAGGCCGACGCCGGAGCCATCGTCGTCCTGGAGTCCAAGACGGGCCGCGTCGTGGCCATGGCCTCCAACCCCACCTACGACCCCAACGTCTGGGTCGGCGGGATCTCCGGCAAGGAGTACGCCAAGCTCACCGCCAAGGAGTCCAACGTCCCGCTGATGAACCGGGCGATCCAGGGCCAGGCCGCCCCCGGCTCCATCTTCAAGGTCATCCCGACCACGGCCGCCGTCAACGCCGGGTACAAGTTCGACGGCAGCTACCCCTGCCCCAGCTCGTACTCCATCGGCGGCCAGGTCTTCAAGAACTTCGAGTCCCAGGGCCACGGCTCGATCACCCTCGGCCAGGCCCTCGAAGTCTCCTGCGACACCGTCTTCTACGGCCTCGCCCACCAGCAGTGGCTCAAGGACGGCGGCCTCAAGCCCGTCAAGCAGCCCGGCGACATCTTCTTCAAGGCCGCCCACCAGTTCGGCCTCGGCGCCGAGACCGGCGTGGACCTGCCGGGCGAGGAGACGGGCCGCGTCCCCGACCGCCAGTGGAAGCAGCGGTTCTGGGCGGCCAACAAGGACCAGTGGTGCAAGACCGGCAAGAAGGGCGGCACCTACGTCGAGCTGCTCAACTACGAGAACTGCCTCGAAGGCAACCTCCTGCGCGCCGGTGACGCCGTCAACTACTCCATCGGACAGGGCGACACCCTCGTCACCCCGATCCAGATGGCCACCATCTACGCGGCCATCTCCAACGGCGGCACCATGTGGAACCCGACCATCGGCAAGGCCATCGTCAGCGCCGACGGCAAGAGCGTCCAGGAGATCCAGCCCAAGGCGCACGGCAAGCTGCCCATGGACGAGAAGACCCGGCAGCAGATAGGAGAAGCGCTGGAGGGCGTCGCCACCCGCGGCACCGCCGCCTGGCGCTTCGGCGGCTGGCCGCAGAAGCAGATCCCGATGCACGCCAAGACCGGTACCGCCGAGGTCTACGGCAAGCAGACCACCTCCTGGTTCGCCACGTACACCGACGACTACACGATCGTGATGACGATCTCCCAGGGCGGCACCGGCTCCGGCGCCTCCGGCCCGGCCGTGCGCAACGTCTACAACGCCATCTACGGCCTCGACATGGCCGGCAAGCAGGACCTGTCGAAGGCCCTGCTCCCCAAGCCGCAGGCGCAGCTGCCGGCCATCCAGCCGGACGGCTCCATCGACGCCCCCGAGATCAAGCCGTACGTCCCCCCGTCCCCGGAGGACGCGCCGCCGCCCCTCGCCGGACCGCCGGCCCCGCCCGTCGCGAAGCAGGACTGAGGACCGATGCAGACCGCCAACAAGTTCTCCGTCTCCCGGTACACGCCCCAGCAGCGCGGGGCGCTGAACAGGCTCACCGCGCGCGACTCGGTGCTGCGCCGGCTCGACTGGCCGATACTGCTCTCCGCGATCGCGCTGTCCTTCATCGGCTCGCTGCTGGTGTGGTCGGCGACCCGCAACCGGACCAACCTGAACCAGGGCGACCCGTACTACTTCCTGGAGCGGCACGCCCTGAACACCGGGATCGGCCTGGTGCTGATGATCGGCACCGTCTGGCTCGGGCACCGCACCCTGCGCGGCGCGGTGCCGATCCTGTACGGACTCTCGCTCGTGCTGGTCCTGGCCGTCCTGACCCCGCTCGGCGCGACCATCAACGGCGCGCACGCCTGGATCGTGATCGGCGGCGGGTTCTCCCTCCAGCCCTCCGAGTTCGTGAAGATCACGATCATCCTGGGCATGGCGATGCTGCTGGCGGCCCGGGTGGACGCCGGCGACCTCGAACACCCCGACCACCGCACGGTCGTGAAGGCGCTGTGCCTGGCCGCCGCCCCGATGGGCATCGTCATGCTGATGCCCGACCTCGGCTCGGTCATGGTCATGGTCGTCATCGTGCTCGGCGTGCTGCTCGCCTCCGGCGCCTCCAACCGCTGGGTGCTGGGGCTGATGGGCGCGGGCGCGGCCGGGGCCGTCCTGATCTGGCAGCTCGGCATCCTGGACGAGTACCAGATCAACCGTTTCGCGGCCTTCGCCAACCCCGAACTCGACCCGGCGGGAGTCGGCTACAACACCAACCAGGCGCGCATCGCGATCGGCTCCGGCGGACTGACCGGCTCCGGGCTGTTCAAGGGCTCCCAGACCACCGGGCAGTTCGTGCCCGAGCAGCAGACCGACTTCGTCTTCACGGTGGCGGGGGAGGAGCTGGGCTTCATCGGGGCCGGGCTGATACTGGTCCTGCTCGGCGTGGTGCTGTGGCGCGCCTGCATGATCGCCCGGGAGACCACCGAGCTGTACGGGACGATCGTCGCGGCCGGGATCATCGCCTGGTTCGCCTTCCAGGCCTTCGAGAACATCGGGATGACCCTGGGCATCATGCCGGTGGCGGGCCTGCCGCTGCCGTTCGTCTCCTACGGAGGATCGTCGATGTTCGCCGTGTGGGTCGCGGTGGGGCTGTTGCAATCGATCAAGGTACAGCGGCCGCTGTCGGCCTGATCCGGGGGCGGCGACCGCCGGCGGCCCGATCCGGCCGATCGGTGGGCAACCTTCCGTTTCCGTTCACGTCGTGATCCGTTCAGAGCTACGTTCGAAGCATGGCGGACACGAAACGAGAGATCGAACGGAAATTCGAGTTCACCGCGGCTGCGGCCGAGCGGCTGCCGGACCTGACGGGCACGGCCGGGATCACGGCCGTGCGCAGGCAGGGCACCGCCCGGCTCGACGCCGTCTACTACGACACCCCCGACCTGCGGCTCGCCGCCGACGGCCTGACCCTGCGCCGCCGCACCGGCGGCGCCGACGAAGGCTGGCACCTCAAACTCCCCGTCGCCCCGGGCGTCCGCGACGAGATCGCGGCCCCGCTCGGCGACGACACCGTCCCCCGCCCGCTCGCCTCCCTGTTGCGCTCCCGCACCCGCGAAGCCGACCTGGTACCCCAGGTCCGGCTCCGCTCCAAGCGCAAGGTCAAGCACCTCCTCGACGCCGACGGAACCCTGCTGGCCGAACTGAGCACCGACACCGTCACCGCCGAGCGCGGCCCGGCCACCACCGCCTGGACCGAAGTCGAGGTGGAACTCGCCGACGGCGCCGACCCGGCGCTCCTCGACGCCGTCGAGAAGACCTTCCGCAAGGCCGGCCTGACGGTCAGCGACGCCCCCTCCAAACTGGCCCGGGCCCTCGCCGAAACCGGCGTCACCCCGCCCGCCCGGCCCGCACCCGGCCCCGCCGACGACACCGCGGGCGAGCGGGTCCTCGCGTACCTGCGCGAACAGCGCGAGGCCCTGATCTCCTACGACCCCGCCGTACGCCGGGACCTGCCCGACTCCGTCCACCAGATGCGGGTCGCCACCCGCCGGCTGCGCAGCGCCCTCGCCACCTACCGCACGGTCCTCGACCGCACCGCCACCGACCCGCTGCGCGCCGGACTGCGCTGGCTGGCGGCCGAACTCGGCGTCGACCGCGACCAGGAAGTCCTCCAGGAACGCCTGCGCACCCGGCTCGGCGAACTCGACGTCACCCTGCTGCTCGGCCCCGTCCGCGCCCGCTTGCGCGCCTGGGACACCGCCCGGCGCACCGAATCCCGGCTCCGGGCCCTCGCCGCGCTCGACAGCGAGCGGTACCTGACCCTCCTCGACTCCCTCGACGCGCTGCTCGCCGACCCGCCCCTGCGCCAGGCGGCCGCCCGCCCGGCCGCGAAGCTGCTGGCGACGGCGGTCCGGCGCGACCACGACCGACTCGCCCGCAAGGTCGAACGCGCCCTGGCCCTGGAGGCCGGCCACGAACGCGACCTGGCCCTGCACGAAGCCCGCAAGGCCGCCAAACGCGCCCGCTACGCCGCGGACGCCGCGGCCCCCGCGCTCGGCAAGCCCGCCGAACGCCTCGGCAAGGCCACCAAAAAGGTGCAGAGCCTGCTCGGCGACCACCAGGACAGCGTCGTCGCCCGCGAGGCCCTGCGCGGCCTGGCCGCCCAGGCGGCCGGCGCCGGCGAGTCCGCCTTCACCTGGGGCCTGCTCTACGGCCGCGAGGAAGCCCTCGCCGAGCGGTACGAACGGCAGCTGCCGCGGGTGTGGGCGAAGACCTCCGACCGCGGCGCGGCCTTCGCCCGCCGCCGGTGATCACTCCGCCGGTGATCACTCCGGCGGGGGGCGGCCGAGGCGCGCGGTACGCTTGAGAGTCGCCCCCTGCCCGCTTCACGAAAGTCGCGTGATGTCCGAGTCGGTCTTCCCACAGCTCGAAGCGCTGCTCCCGCATGTGCAGAAGCCCATCCAGTACGTCGGTGGTGAACTCAACTCCACCGTCAAGGTCTGGGACGAGTGCGACGTCCGCTGGGCGCTGATGTACCCGGACGCGTACGAGGTCGGTCTGCCCAACCAGGGCGTCATGATCCTCTACGAGGTGCTGAACGAGCGGGAGGGCGTGCTCGCCGAACGCACGTACAGCGTGTGGCCGGACCTCGAAGAGCTGATGCGCGAGCACAAGGTCCCGCAGTTCACCGTCGACTCCCACCGCCCCGTCGGTGATTTCGACGTCTTCGGGCTCTCCTTCTCCACCGAGCTCGGCTACACCAACATGCTGACGGCGCTGGACCTCGCGGGCATCCCGCTGGAGGCCCGCAACCGTACGGTCGAGCACCCCATCGTGCTCGCCGGCGGCCACGCGGCCTTCAACCCCGAGCCGATCGCCGAGTTCATCGACTGCGCGGTCATCGGCGACGGCGAGCAGGCCGTCCTCGACATGACCGAGATCATCCGGACCTGGAAGGCCGAGGGCCGCCCGGGCGGGCGCGAGGAAGTCCTGCTCCGGCTGGCCAGGACCGGCCAGGTCTACGTCCCCGGGTTCTACGACGTCGACTACCTGCCGGACGGCCGCATCGCGCGCGTCGCCCCGAACCGGTCGGGCGTCCCGTACCGGGTCTCCAAGCACACGGTCATGGACCTCGACGAGTGGCCGTACCCGAAGCAGCCGCTGGTCCCGCTCGCCGAGACCGTCCACGAGCGGATGTCCGTAGAGATCTTCCGCGGCTGCACCCGCGGCTGCCGTTTCTGCCAGGCCGGCATGATCACGCGCCCCGTGCGGGAGCGAAGCATCACCGGCATCGGCGAGATGGTCGAGAAGGGTCTCAAGGCCACCGGCTTCGAGGAGGTCGGCCTCCTGTCGCTGTCCTCCGCGGACCACACCGAGATCGCGGACATCGCCAAGGGCCTGGCCGACCGCTACTCGGACGACAAGGTGGGGCTGTCCCTGCCGTCGACCCGGGTGGACGCGTTCAACGTGGACCTGGCCAACGAGCTGACCCGCAACGGTCGCCGCTCCGGCCTGACCTTCGCGCCCGAGGGCGGCTCCGAGCGGATGCGCAAGGTCATCAACAAGATGGTCTCGGAAGAGGACCTCATCCGCACCGTCGCCACCGCGTACGGCAACGGCTGGCGCCAGGTGAAGCTGTACTTCATGTGCGGCCTGCCGACGGAGACCGACGAGGACGTCCTGCAGATCGGCGACATGGCGGTCAACGTCATCGCCAAGGGCCGCGAGGTCTCGGGCCAGAACGACATCCGCTGCACGGTGTCGATCGGCGGCTTCGTGCCGAAGCCGCACACCCCCTTCCAGTGGGCGCCGCAGCTGTCGGCGGAGGAGACGGACGCCCGCCTGGGCAAGCTCCGCGACAAGATCCGCGCCGACAAGAAGTACGGCCGCTCGATCGGTTTCCGCTACCACGACGGCAAGCCCGGCATCGTGGAAGGCCTCCTCTCGCGCGGCGACCGCCGCATCGGCGACGTCATCCGCGCGGTCTACGAGTCCGGCGGCCGCTTCGACGGCTGGCGCGAGCACTTCTCGTACGACCGCTGGATGCAGGCGGCGGAGCAGACGCTGCCCGCCTACGGCGTGGACGTGGCCTGGTACACCACCCGCGAGCGCACGTACGAGGAGGTCCTCCCCTGGGACCACCTCGACTCCGGCCTGGACAAGGACTGGCTCTGGGAGGACTGGCAGGACGCCCTCGACGAGACGGAGGTCGACGACTGCCGCTGGACCCCGTGCTTCGATTGCGGCGTGTGTCCTCAGATGGACACCCAGATCCAGATTGGGCCGACGGGGAAGAAGCTGCTGCCGCTGTCGGTCGTGAAGTGACCTGAGCCCGCGGTCCGCGATGTGCCCCTCACCGGGATCCGGTGAGGGGCATATTCATTGGAGGGGGGCGTGAAGGTTAACTGCATGAGGGGGGCGCGGATATCCTGTAGGGGCATGTGTGGGAATACTCTGCTCCCCGTCAGGAGGTCGCCGGTATGGCCAAGACCGTGATCGACATCAACGAGGAGGCGCTCACGCTCGCCGCGGAAGCGCTCGGGACGACCACGAAGAAGGACACGGTCAATGCCGCGCTGGTGGAAATAGGAGCGCGGCTCCTTCGGCAGCGTGCTCTGGAGCGGCTCCTCAAGCTCGACGAGGAAGGCGCCTTCGACAAGGGTCGGGAAGCGGGATTCAAGCAGGAGGTGCGCGGATAGTGGGGGAGGCGGCCGAGGGCGTGTTCCTGATCGACACCTCCGCCGCGCACCGGATCACCCTGCCGGGGCCGTTCTCCGTCTGGCGCCCGGCGCTCGCCGCGGGACGGATCGGCATGTGCGCGGTGACCGAGGTCGAGGCGTTGTGCTCCGCCCGCTCGGCTGCCCAATACGCCGAGATGCGGCGGGCGTTCGCCGATCTCTACGCGTGGCACGCCATCCCGGACGACGTGTGGGAGAGGGTCCGGGCCGTGCAGGGCATCCTGGCCGAGGCCGGGTGCGTGCGCTCGGCAGGAGTGGTCGACCTGGTGCTGGCGGTCACGGCTGCCCGGCACCGGCTGACCGTGCTGCACTACGACCGCGCCTTCGAGACGCTCGCCAAGCACATGGACCTGCGGACCCAGTGGCTCGCCGAGCCCGGGTCCATCGACTGAGCGGGCGCCGTGCGCAACGGGGTGGGGGTTCTGGGCGTCCCCGACGGTATGGGAGATGAAGTGCGGCAGGGGGGCGGGTGCCTGGTGGTGCCCGTGAAGATCGTGGCGGTGCTCGTCGTGCTGCCCGTACGGGTGGTGTGGGACGTGGTGGCCGGCGCCGCCCGGGCGCTGCACCGGTATGTGCTGGGGCCCCTGTACACCTACGTCCTCGGGCCGGTGCTGCGCGCGCTGGGGCAGGTGGTCTCCGTCCTGCTCAGGCTGGTGTTCGTCTGGCCCTGGGTCGGGTTGTGGCGGTACCTGCTGGGGCCGCTGGCGCGGGCGCTGTACGACTACCTGCTCGCGCCCGTCGGATGGGCGTTGTACGCCTACCTGCTGCGGCCCCTCGGGCTCGTGGTGTGGCGGTACCTGCTGGTGCCGGTCGGGCAGGGGCTGGCCTGGGGCTGCGTACGGCTGTACCGGTACGTGCTGCGGCCCCTGGGGGAAGTGCTCGGCTGGGCGTGGGGGGTGGCCGGGCGGGTGCTGCGGGCCCTCGGGCGCGGGTTGCGGTGGGCCGGGTGGGTGCTCCTCGGGTGGCCGCTCTCGCAGGTGTACCGGTACCTTCTGACCCCGGTGGGACACGCCCTGCGCGCGGTGTGGCGCCCGGCCCGCGCCGCGGTGCGCGAGGCGCGGGCCGAGGTGCGGCGGATGCTGTTCGGTACTCCTCCCGGGGAAACCGGCGAGGTCACGGGCGCGTACTCTGAGTAGTACGACAGCCGCCGACGCGGCTCCCGCCGCAGAGTTCTCCCCGCCGCGATGAGTGGGGGTGAGCCGCGGCGGGTCGACGGACCTCAGGGCGACGCGCGAGCCGCGGAGCCCCGCACAAGGAGAAGAACCACTGGGCAAGCGACAGCCCGAAGGCCCGCCTCCGGCACCGGTGGTGCAGCGCATCCGACTGCGCTACACCAAGCGCGGACGCCTCCGGTTCACCAGCCACCGGGACTTCCAGCGTGCCTTCGAGCGGGCCCTGCGCCGCTCCGAGGTGCCCATGGCGTACTCGGCCGGCTTCACCCCGCACCCCCGGGTCTCGTACGCGAACGCCGCGCCCACCGGCACCGGCAGTGAGGCCGAGTACCTGGAGATCGCCCTCGCCGAGCCCCGCGACCCCGCGAAGCTCCGCGAGCTGCTGGACGAGTCGATGCCGGTAGGGCTCGACATCGTCGACGCCGTCGAGGCCCGGACCTCCGGGCTGGCCGAGCGGCTCACGGCCTCCGTGTGGGAGCTGCGCCTGGACGGCGTGGACCCCGCGGACGCCGAGCGGGCCGTGACCGCCTTCCTCGCCGCCGAAACCGTCGAGGTCCAGCGCCGCACCAAGAACGGCATGCGGACCTTCGACACCCGAAGTGCGGTCGTCAGCCTCGCAGCGGATCCCGCTCCGGCTGATAGGCCACTGGACAATGCCTGTGCGATACTGCGGCTGGTTGTTCGGCATCTGACACCTGCCGTGCGACCCGACGACGTCCTGTCCGGTCTCCGAGCTGTGGCCGACCTGGCGCCGCCGGTCCCCGCAGCGGTGACCAGGCTGGCGCAGGGGCTCTTCGACGAGGAGTCCGGCACGGTGACCGACCCGCTCGCGCCCGACCGCGAGGCTGTCACGGCCGCCCCACCCACGGCCGCCGTAGCAGCCGACGCGAAGGCTCTGGAAGGTCCCGCCGCGTAAGGATCGCCGTCGTCGCGCCGCCCTGGCACCCGGGAGCCAACCGGGTCGGGCAGCGCACAGACCTGAAGACTTCCGCCAGGCCGTACCGACAACGCGTACGGAACCGGCGGCCACGAACTGAGCTCCCGTGTGGCGAACGCGCCCCGGAGGCCGGCTCCGCGCCCATCGCGCGAAGCCGTGCCGGACCGGATGTCAGCCGCGGCGCCCGGGAGCGTGACGGGAGAACCGCCCGCATGCTCGACAACGAAACCGAGAACACCAACCCCACCGCCGCCGGCCACGCCGACAGCGGAACCCCGAGCGACAGCCTGCCGCCACGCAGGCGTCGTCGCGCCGCGTCCCGGCCCGCCGGGCCGCCCGGTGCCACGGCCGCCGAGGCCGCCCCGGCCGCCGCCGCGCCCGTCGAAGCTCCCGCCGAGGAGGCCGCTCCGGCCGCCGCCCCGGCCCGGGCCCGCCGCCGGGCGACCCGCGCCGTGGCCGCTCCGGCCGCCGAGACCGTGGCCGAGGTGGTGGTCGAGGCTCCGGCCGCGCCCGTCGCGCCCGTCGAAGCTCCCGCCGAGGAGGCCGCTCCGGCCGCCGCTCCCGCGCCGCGGGCCCGTCGTCGTGCGACCCGCGCCGTGACGGCCCCCGAGGCCCCGGCCGCCGAGGCCGTGCCCGTGGTGGAGGAGCCCGGTGTGGCGGAGTCCGCCGCTCCCGCGCCGCGGGCCCGTCGCCGTGCGACCCGCGCCGTGACGGCCCCCGAGGCCCCGGCCGCCGAGGCCGTGCCCGTGGTGGAGGAGCCCGCCGAGGCCGCTCCCGCCGTGGCGGAGCCCGCTGCCCCGGCCCGGGTCCGTCGCCGTGCGACCCGCGCCGTGTCCGCCCCGGAGGCTCCGGCCGCCGAGAGCGCCGCGGCCGCGCCCGCCGCCGAGGAGCCGGTCGCCGCCAAGGCCACCGTCACCGTCGCCGACGCCGTCGACTCCCCGAAGCGCGGCGGCCGCCGCCGCGCGACCCGCTCCACCGCGCCGGCCGCCCCCGCGCAGCCCGTCGCCGCCGCCGAGCCCGAGGCGCCCGCCGCCCCGGCGCCGGCCCGTGGCGCCCGCCGCGCCGCGCGTCCCGCCGTGGCCGTCTTCCAGGCCCCGGTGTTCGCCGAGCCGATGTTCCAGACGCCGGAGACCGCCGCCATGGCCGCCGCGGCCGCGGCCGCAGCCTCCCAGGCCGAGGAAGCCGAGGAGGAAGAGGAGATCGAGGCCGAGGCCCCGGCCGCCGCGGCCCCCGCCGCGCAGCCGGCCGGCCGTCGCCGCCGCCGCGGCCGTGGCGCCGTCGAGGCCGCTCCGGTCGCCGAGCCGGCTCCCGTCTCGTCGGGCCCCGTCTCGCTGGCCGACGTAGAGACGCACGAGGTCGAGGAGGCGGAGGCCGAGGCCGAGGCCGCCGACCTGGACGACGACGAGAGCGACGGCGAGCGTCCGTCGCGTCGCCGCCGTCGCGGTGGCCGTCGCCGCCGTCGCGGTGAGGCCGCCGACCTGGACGAGTCCGCCGATGCGGAGGCCGAGGCCGAGGCCGCCGAGCAGGAGGCCGACGAGGAGGCCGAGGACGACGAGGCAGACGAGTCCGGCGCCCTGGGCTCCAGCTCCAGCCGTCGTCGCCGTCGTCGCCGCCGTCGCAGCGGTGACAGCGGTACGGACGTCGAGGCGTCCGAGGACGACGGGGTCCGCACCGTCGTCAAGGTCCGCGAGCCGCGTCCGGCCCGCGAGAAGGCCGAGCCGTCGGACGAGGTCCAGTCCATCAAGGGCTCGACCCGTCTGGAGGCGAAGAAGCAGCGCCGCCGCGAGGGCCGCGAGCAGGGCCGCCGCCGCGTCCCGATCATCACCGAGGCCGAGTTCCTGGCCCGCCGTGAGGCCGTCGAGCGCGTGATGGTCGTCCGCCAGGCGGGCGAGCGCACCCAGATCGGCGTCCTCGAGGACAACGTGCTCGTCGAGCACTACGTCAACAAGGAAGAGGCCACTTCGTACGTCGGCAACGTCTACCTGGGCAAGGTCCAGAACGTGCTGCCGTCGATGGAGGCCGCCTTCATCGACATCGGCAAGGGCCGCAACGCCGTCCTGTACGCCGGTGAGGTCAACTTCGAGGCGCTGGGCATGGCCAACGGCCCCCGCCGCATCGAGTCCGCCCTCAAGTCGGGCCAGTCGGTCCTGGTGCAGGTCACCAAGGACCCGATCGGCCACAAGGGTGCCCGGCTGACCAGCCAGGTGTCGCTGCCCGGCCGGTACCTGGTCTACGTGCCCGAGGGCTCGATGACCGGGATCAGCCGCAAGCTGCCCGACACCGAGCGCGCGCGCCTGAAGACCATCCTCAAGAAGATCGTCCCCGAGGACGCGGGCGTCATCGTGCGCACCGCCGCCGAGGGCGCGAGCGAGGACGAGCTGCGCCGTGACGTCGAGCGTCTGCAGGCCCAGTGGGAGGACATCCAGAAGAAGTCGAAGCAGATCACGACGTCTTCGCCGAGCCTGCTGTACGGCGAGCCGGACATGACCGTCCGGGTCGTGCGCGACATCTTCAACGAGGACTTCTCGAAGGTCATCGTCAGCGGTGACCAGGCGTGGGAGACCATCCACGGCTACGTGTCCCACGTGGCGCCGGACCTCGCGGACCGGCTGTCGCGCTGGACCTCCGAGGTGGACGTCTTCGCGACGTACCGGATCGACGAGCAGCTCGCCAAGGCGCTCGACCGCAAGGTGTGGCTGCCCTCGGGCGGCTCCCTCGTGATCGACAAGACCGAGGCGATGATCGTCATCGACGTCAACACCGGCAAGTTCACCGGTCAGGGCGGCAACCTGGAGGAGACCGTCACCAGGAACAACCTGGAGGCGGCCGAGGAGATCGTGCGCCAGCTGCGGCTGCGCGACCTGGGCGGCATCGTCGTCATCGACTTCATCGACATGGTGCTGGAGTCGAACCGGGACCTGGTGCTGCGCCGCATGCTGGAGTGCCTGGGCCGGGACCGGACCAAGCACCAGGTGGCCGAGGTCACCTCGCTGGGCCTGGTGCAGATGACCCGCAAGCGGGTGGGCCAGGGTCTGCTGGAGTCCTTCTCCGAGACCTGCGTCCACTGCAACGGCCGCGGTGTGATCGTGCACATGGACATCCCGACCGCGGCGGGCGGCGGCGGCAACGGCAAGCGCTCCAAGCGCCGTGGCGGCCGCGGCCACGAGCACGACCACGAGATCGAGGCCGTGGACACGGTCGAGACCGTCGACGCCGAGGAGTACGAGGCCGAGACGGAGGCGGAGCTGGCGGCCGAGGTCGCGGCCCCGCGTGCGCTGCCCGAGCCGGAGTTCGCCGCGGGCGAGGAGCTGTACGGCAGCCCGGCCGAGGCGGAGGCCGCCGCGGGCATCAGCAGCCGGCGCAACCGTCGCCGGGCCACCCGTAAGGCGACCGCTCCGGCGGGCGCCCCGCGCGGTGCGGCGGCCGTCCCGGCGCAGGCCCCGGCCGAGCTGGCCCCGGTGACCCCGGTCATCGAGGAGGAGCCGGTGACGGCGCCGGCCGACACCGTGCTGGAGCCGGCCGCCGAGGTCGTCGCCGAGGCCGTGGAGGCCGCCGAGACGGTCGTGGCCGCCCCGGTGGAGGAGGCCCCGAAGGGCCGTACGCGTCGGCGTGCGACCCGTAAGGCCACCGCCCCCGCGGGTGCTCCGGCGGCTTCGGCCGAGCCGGAAACGGTGGTCGAGACCGTGGTGGAGGCCGTGGTCGAGCCCGAGCCGGCCCCCGTGGTCGAGCCCGAGCCCGCGCCGGTCGCCCCGGAGGAGGCCCCGGCCGAGGCCGTGGCCGAGGCCGTGGCCGAGGCCGTGGCCGAGGCCGTGGCCGAGGCCGCTCCGGCCCGTCCGCGCCGCCGCGCCACCCGTAAGGCCACCGCCCCGGCCGGTTCCCCGGCGGGTGCGGCCGAGGCTGCGGTCCTGGTCGTGGAGACGCCGTCGGCGGAGCCGCAGGCGCCGGTGGAAGCGGAGCAGACCGCGGCCGGGGCCGAGGAAGCCGCTCCGGCCGTCGCCAAGAAGGCGGTCCGCAAGACGGCCGCCAAGAAGGCGACCACCACCGCGGCCAAGAAGGCCCCGGCGAAGAAGGCCCCGGCCAAGAAGGCGGCGGCGACCAAGACCGCCACCGCGAAGAAGACGGCCGCCAAGAAGGCCACCACGGCCACCACGGCGGCCAAGAAGGCCCCGGCCAAGCGGGCGACGAAGAAGACCGCGGCGGCCGAGCAGCAGACGCCGCCGTCGGTCTCGGCTCCCACCGAAGGCTGATCCGTCGTACGGCCGTGGGCCCCGCCGAACGGCGGGGCCCACGGCCTTGCGGAGGCCGGTTTGACCCCCCGGAACCAGCCCCGTAACCTAGACCGTCGGCATGTCCTAGACGATTTGACGTCTAGTGCGCGTCGCGCTCCTGAGCACCTTCCTCCCAACCGCTGCGCCTGTGCGCCGCACGGGAGAGGCCGCTCGTCCAATCCGGATCACCGTGGGCCCCGGCCCATGTGAGCGGCTGGCTTCAGGAGCATCCGTCCCGAGTGAGAGAGAGATCCGCGTGTACGCCATCGTGCGCAGCGGTGGTCGCCAGCACAAGGTTGCTGTTGGTGACATCGTTGAGGTTGACAAGATTTCCACTGCCAAGGTTGGCGACACGGTCGAGCTCTCGACCCTGCTCGTTGTCGACGGCGACGCCGTGACCAGCGACCCGTGGGTGCTGGCCGGGATCAAGGTTCAGGCCGAGATCGTGGACCACCACAAGGGCGCCAAGATCGACATCCTGCGCTACAAGAACAAGACCGGCTACCGCCGTCGCCAGGGTCACCGCCAGCAGTACACGGCGATCAAGGTCACCGGTATCCCCACGGCTGCGAAGTAAGAGGGACTGAGACATGGCACACAAGAAGGGCGCATCGTCCACCCGGAACGGGCGCGACTCCAATGCCCAGCGGCTCGGCGTGAAGCGCTTCGGCGGTCAGGTCGTTTCCGCCGGCGAGATCCTCGTCCGCCAGCGCGGCACCCACTTCCACCCGGGTTCGGGTGTCGGTCGTGGTGGCGACGACACGCTGTTCGCGCTGCAGGCCGGTTCGGTCGAGTTCGGCACGCACCGTGGCCGCAAGGTCGTCAACATCGTTCCGGCCGCCTGATCTCAGCTCTGCTGAACAGGCGTACGTAACTTCCCGAGGGCGGATCTCAGCTCTTCCCGGCGCGAGCCGGGAAGAGAGGTCCGCCCTCGGCGCGTTGTCACATAGACACGTTTAATGGGCAGCAAGGCCTGCCCGGGACATTCCCGTATGTATCTGGAGGAACACCCATGACCACCTTCGTGGACCGCGTCGAGCTGCACGTCGCCGCGGGTAACGGGGGCCACGGCTGCGCCTCCGTTCACCGGGAGAAGTTCAAGCCGCTCGGCGGCCCCGACGGCGGCAACGGCGGCCGTGGCGGCGACGTCATCCTGGTGGTGGAGCAGGCGGTCACGACCCTGCTGGACTACCACCACAGCCCCCACCGCAAGGCCACCAACGGCAAGCCCGGCGAGGGCGGCAACCGCTCCGGCAAGGACGGCCAGGACCTGGTCCTGCCCGTGCCGGACGGCACCGTCGTCCTCGACAAGGAGGGCAACGTCCTCGCCGACCTCGTCGGCCAGGGCACCACGTACGTCGCCGCCGAGGGCGGCCGCGGCGGTCTGGGCAACGCCGCGCTGGCCTCCGCGCGCCGCAAGGCGCCCGGCTTCGCGCTCCTCGGCGTCCCCGGCACCACCGGCGACATCGTCCTGGAGCTCAAGACCGTCGCCGACGTGGCGCTGGTCGGCTTCCCGAGCGCCGGCAAGTCCTCGCTGATCTCGGTGCTCTCCGCCGCCAAGCCGAAGATCGCGGACTACCCCTTCACCACCCTCGTCCCGAACCTGGGCGTGGTCACGGCCGGCTCGACCGTCTACACCATCGCCGACGTCCCGGGTCTGATCCCGGGCGCCAGCCAGGGCAAGGGCCTGGGCCTGGAGTTCCTGCGCCACGTCGAGCGCTGCTCGGTGTTGGTGCACGTACTGGACACCGCCACCCTGGAGTCCGACCGCGACCCGGTGGCCGACCTCGACGTCATCGAGGAAGAGCTCAAGATCTACGGCGGCGGCCTGGAGAAGCGCCCGCGCCTCGTCGTCCTCAACAAGGTCGACATCCCCGACGGCCAGGACCTCGCGGACATGGTCCGCCCCGACCTGGAGGCGCGCGGCTACAAGGTCTTCGAGGTCTCCGCCGTGGCCCGTACGGGCCTCAAGGAGCTCTCCTACTTCCTCGCCGAGGTCGTCGCGAAGGCGCGCGCCCGCAAGCCGAAGGAGGAGGCGACCCGTATCGTCATCCGCCCGAAGGCCGTGGACGACGCCGGCTTCACCGTCACCTACGACGAGGTCGAGGACGTCTACAACGTGCGCGGCGAGAAGCCCGAGCGCTGGGTGCGCCAGACCGACTTCAACAACGACGAGGCCGTCGGCTACCTCGCCGACCGGCTCAACCGCCTCGGTGTCGAGGACGCGCTCAAGAAGGCCGGCGCCCGCGCCGGTGACGGCGTGGCCATCGGCTCCGACGAGAACGCCGTCGTCTTCGACTGGGAGCCGACCATGATGGCCGGCGCCGAGATGCTGGGCCGCCGTGGTGAGGACCACCGTATGGAAGCCCCGCGCCCGGCCACGCAGCGGCGCAAGGAGCGGGACGCCAAGCGCGGCGACTCCGCCCAGCAGGAGTACGACGAGTTCCGCCCCTTCTGAGGCGGCACTGCGGAGGCGTGAGCGGTCCTGTTGAGGTGGCCTTTACCCGGGTCGCCTAGGATCCACTGGGTGACCCGCACCAATGCCGCCACCGTTTCCGTCGTGGTGATCGCGTACAACGACGCCGGGCTCGTGGGCGAGGCCGTTACCTCGGCTCTCGCCCAGGGCCCGGTGGTCGCCGAGGTCGTCGCCGTCAACGACGCCTCCTCCGACGACACCGCGCGGGTGCTGGACGAACTGGCCGCCCTGCACCCCCGGGTGAAGGTCCTGCACCGAACCGAGAACAGCGGTGGCTGCGGAACCCCGCGCAACGACGGGATCGCGGCCGCGGCCGCCCCGTACGTCCTCTTCCTCGACAGTGACGACGTCCTGCCGCCGGGCGCGGCCGAAGCCCTGGTCAGCGCCGCGCGGGAGCAGAAGACGCCGGTGACCGTGGGCGCGTGCGTACGGCGCGAGCTGCCGCAGTACCAGGACGTGCCGTGGGTGCCGGGGCTGTACACGCCCGGTGACGTGATCGAGCGGCCCACGCAGCGGACCGAGCTGGTCCGCGACACCCTGTGCGTCAACAAGCTCTACGAGCGAGCCTTCCTGGACGAGCACGCGATCCGGTTCCCCGACGGCCGCTTCCGCTACGAGGACTTCGTCTTCACCGCCCGCGTGCTGGCAGCGGAGCCCCGCGTCGCGGTGATCGGCGACCTCGTCTACGTCTGGCACGTACGCCGCGACGCCGCGCGGGTGTCGATCTCCCTCGACCGCAAGGACGTCGGCAACTGGCGTTCGCGCATCGAGGCCCACCGCACCGCTTCCCGGATCCTGTCCGAGGCCTCGCCGGAGCTGGGGCACGCCTGTCGGGTCAAGTTCCTGGAGTACGACCTGCGCATGTACCTGCGCGAGATCGGCCGGGACCCCGAGTACCAGACGGCCTGGTGGACCCTGACGCGGGATTACCTGGCCGGCTTCGCCGACGCCGACATCGAGGCCGCCGGGGCGCACGCGCGCTGGATCGTCCGGCTGCTGCGGGCCACCGCGACGCCGCCCGCCGACCTCGCGCGGCTCGCCCGCTTCGCCGCCGAACCCCCGCGCCTGGAGCCCCCGTACGCGACGGCCGCCGACGGGCTGCCGGTGTGGAGCGAGGAGCTGCCCGTGGAGCTGGACCGGCTGGCGCACCTGCCGGTGGCCGAGCTGCCCGTCACCATCGACGCCCGGGCGGCGGGTGTCGCGGGGCTGCGCCTGCGGGTGCACGACCTGTACGGGCGCCTCGCCGCGGCCGGGCCGCTCAGCGCCCGGCCGGTGTTCCTGCCGCGGTCGGGCGGGGAGGCCGTCCGGGGGGAGCCGGTGGAGCTGCGCGCGGCGCCGGACGGCGACGGCTGGGTCTGTGACGTGCCGTTCCGCCTGACCATGCTGGCCGAGTCCGGGCGGCGCCAGGGCCGGCGCGGGATGCAGGCCTGGGGCGTGCAGATCGGCGTGGAGTGTGCCGACGGGAGCTCCGTACTCACCTCCCCGCGCCCCCTCGATGACCTGCTGCGTCGGCGCGCCCTGTTCAGCAGCCGGTACGGTGTTCTGCTGGCGCAGCCCTACCGCACGGCCGGCGGTTCGCTGGCGGTGCGGCTCGCGCCGGGTGCGGCGGGTGCGCTCAGCTTCGTGCGCAACCGGCTCGGCAGGGCCAGGGCCAAGGCGGCGCTGCCGTCGGGCTGACCGGCGTCGCAGGCACAGGGCTGAACCCCACAGGACAGACAGGACTCGGGAGACTAGGCATGACTTTTCTGATCACCGGCGGCGCCGGGTACATCGGCGCGCACGTCGTCCGGGCGATGCTCCTCGCGGGCGAGCAGGTCGTCGTCCTCGACGACCTCTCCACGGGCGACCAGAGCCGGGTGCCGGAGGGCGTGCCGCTGGTGATCGGCTCGGTCCTGGACCGGCTGACCCTGGACGAGACCATCGCGCAGCACGAGATCACGGGTGTGGTGCACCTCGCGGGCAAGAAGCAGGTCGGCGAGTCCGTCGAGAAGCCGCTGTACTACTACCACGAGAACGTGCAGGGCCTGACGGTCCTGCTCCAGGCCGTGGCCGCCGCCGGCATCCGCAACTTCCTGTTCTCCTCCTCCGCCTCCGTCTACGGGATGCCGGACGTTGACCTCGTCACCGAGGACACCCCGTGCCTGCCGCTGAGCCCGTACGGCGAGACCAAGCTGGCCGGTGAGTGGCTGGTCCGCGCGGCCGGCAAGGCCCACGGCATCTCCACCGCCTGCCTGCGCTACTTCAACGTGGCGGGCGCCGCGACACCGGAGCTCGCCGACACCGGCGTCTTCAACCTCGTCCCGATGGTCTTCGAGCGCTACACCGCCGGTGAGGGCGCGCGGATCTTCGGCGACGACTACCCGACGCCCGACGGCACCTGCATCCGCGACTACATCCACGTCGAGGACCTGGCGGACGCCCACGTGGTGGCGGCCCGCAAGCTCGCCGAGTGGGGCGCGCAGGGCCAGTACCAGGACCTCACCGTCAACATCGGCCGCGGCGAGGGCGTCTCCGTCCGCGAGATGGTCGAGCTGATGAACGCCCACACCGGGCACGACCTCGCGCCCGTGGTCACCCCGCGCCGCCCCGGTGACCCGGCGAAGGTCGTGGCCTCGGCCGACAAGATCGCCGCCGAGCTGGGCTGGAAGGCCAAGCACGACGTCCGCGAGATGATCACCTCGGCCTGGGCGGGCTGGGAGGCCAACCGGGTGGGCGCCGTGGAGCAGGTGGGCAGGTAATCCGCTCGTACGAGAGCGCCCGCCCCGGATCCGGTCCGGGGCGGGCGCTCTCGTACGTACGCGCGGAGGTCAGCGCTCCAGGAATCAGCGCTCCAGGAAGGAGAACAGCTCCTCCCAGCGGTCGGTGATCTCGGCACTGGAGTAGCGGCGGACATCGCGGAACGCGGTGTCGCCCAGCCGGTCGCGCAGCTCGCCGTCCGTCATCAGCACGTCCAGGTGGCCCGCCAGCTCCATCGTGTTGCCGAGCCGGGCCAGCAGCCCGTCCTCACCGTGCCGCACGATCTCCCGTACGCCCGGCGCGCAGTCGAAGGCGACCACCGGCAGGCCCGCGGCCATCGCCTCCAGCAGCGTGATGGGAAACCCCTCGGCCCGGGAGGCCTGCGCGAACACCGAGGCCGCGCGCAGCGAGCCGAGCACGTCGTCGGTGCTGCCCATCCACCGCACGGACTCCTCGATGCCGAGTTCGGCGGCGTGCGCCCGCAGCTTGGGCTCCTCCACGCCCGCCCCGTAGATCCGCAGCACCCAGTCCGGGTGGCGTGGCACGGCGTCCGCCCAGGCGTCGAGCAGCAGGTCCATGCCCTTCTCGAACGCGAGACGGCCCACGGTCGCCACGACCTTCTCGGTGCGCGGGGCGGGGGAGTCCGGCATGAACGGCAGCGGGTTCGGCATGCTGTCCACGTTCTGCACGCCCGCCCGGATCCAGAGGTCCGCGTCCTCGGGCGTCAGCACGAGCAGCCGGTCCGCGTCCTGGTAGAAGCGCCGTACCCGCTCGCCGCGGGAGGACGTGTGGCTCGCCTCGTAGGACTCGTGGCTCATGCCGATCAGGGTGAGCCCCTTGGTGTCGGCGAGCGCCACCCACTCCATCGCCCACACCTGCGTGACGATGACCACCGCGCCCGGGCGGGCGGCGCGGAACAGCGTGTTCAGCGTCTCGGCCTTGGCCCGCATCCCCGCGCGCCGGGCCGCCTGGCGGCGCCGCTCCGGGGCGTTGAGCCGGCCCTTGAGGCCGCTCAGCCGGCGCGCGGCCGGCGGACGGGACGTGTACAGGGTCGTCGTCTCGTACGGGAGGTCCGGCGGGAACTTCTGCCGCAGCTCCTCCTCGACCGGCGCGATGCCGATGACGTGCACCCGGTGCCCGCGGTCGGTGAAGAGCCGGGCCATCTGGTGCGACCAGGTGGTCACACCGCCGAGCTCGTCCACGCTGTTGGAGACGAGGAAGATGTCACGGCCGTCCGGCGCGGACGCGGCGGCCGGGTCGGCGGCGCTCTGCTGGCTCACTTGCCGCTCCTGGTGAAGAACTTCTCGACGATCTGGCGGGCGGCGTCCCCGCGGTCGTACTCGCCGAACTCGGTGAGGAAGCGCTGGCGCGCCTCCGCGTACTTGGCGTCGGCCTCGTCGAAGGCGGAGACGGCCTGCATCAGCTCGTCGGCGGTGGCCACCACCGGCCCCGGCGCCTTCTCCTTGAGGTCGAAGTAGGTGCCGCGGATGTCCGTCGCGTACGCCTCGTAGTCGTAGGCGAAGAACAGCATCGGCCGGTCCAGCACCGCGTAGTCGAACATCACGGACGAGTAGTCCGTGATCAGGCCGTCGGCGAGGGCCAGCAGCGGGGTGATGTCGTGGTGCCGGGAAACGTCGATCACCCGGCCGGCGACGGACGGCGGCAGCGAGACGCTGTTCAGGTAGTGCGTGCGCACCAGCAGGACGAAACGGTCACCCAGCCGGTCCGCGAACTCCTCGACGTCGAAGGGGAAGGCGAAGTTCTCCACCGCGCCGTCGGCGGCCGCCCGGAAGGTCGGCGCGTACAGCAGCACCCGCTTGTCCGGGTCGATGCCCAGCTCGGCGGCGAGCGGCCCGCGGATCCGCTCCCCGCTCTGCACCTCGGCGCGGTGCGCCTCGACCAGGGCGTCGTTGCGCGGGTAGCCGCTGCGCATCAGCACCTCGTCACGCAGCCGGAAGCCCTTGGCGAGGGTCCGGGCGTCGTGTTCGGAGCGGATCAGGAAGTGGTCGAAGCGGTCCACGGCCGCCTGGAAGCGGTCCTGGCCTGCCTTGCCCTGGGCCTTGGTGCGGGGCTCGTGGAAGCCCATCCGCTTGAGCGCGGAGCCGTGCCAGGTCTGGATGTACGTGGTGCCCGCGCGCTTGGTCAGCGCCAGCGGGAAGCCCTGGTTGTCGACCCAGAACTCGGCCTGCGCCAGCGCCCGCAGGTACGGCCAGCCCCAGCGGCGGACCAGCGTGGCCTCCTTGGGGAAGCCGGTGGGCTTGGCGCCCGCGTACGACCAGATCGCCTCGAACGGCACGCCCTGGCGCACCATCTCCTCGTAGATCGCCTTCGGGCTGTCGCTGTACTGCTTGCCCATGTGGCTCTCGAAGACGACGGTGCCCTTCTTGACCGGCAGCTTCGAGAAGACCTCGTGGTAGACCTTCACCTTCTGCTCGCCCGAGCCGATGTTGCGGCGGGCCCGCAGGGCCTTGCGCAGGCCGCGCTTGACCACGCCCGCGGCCTTGCCGTGCATGGCGCTGTCGATCAGCGTCCGGGTGCGGACGGCGGCGGCGCTCTCGGCGGTCAGGACGTAGGAGAGGTTGCCCTTCTTGGTGACCTCCGGCTCGAAGCGGTCGGAGACCAGCCGGGTCAGCCGCGGCCGCACGCGCAGCCGGGCCGCCGACTCCAGGTCGACCCCGCCGACCGAGACGCGGGTGGTGATCCGGTCGCTGCCGGACGTCAGCTTCAGCCGGACGTCCCATACGGCGTCGATGATGCCCAGCGGGCGGACGGTGCTCGCGACGTCGGCGGTCGCGGTCCACTCGATCGTGTCACCGGCGTGGCGCACGGTTGTCACCGGGAAGCTGAACGAGCGCACGCCGATCTGCCGGCGGGCGCGGAACTCCAGAGTGGCCTTCAGCTCCTGCCCGTCCTTGATGCGGCCGAGCGGGTTGACGACGGCGCCGGACAGCGTGACCGTGCCGCGCCCGTCGTCCTCGTACGAGGTGAGGCGGTTGCCCAGGGAGAGCGAGGAGAGCGCGGTGGTGTGGAAGCCCTGCTCGGTGACGTCCAGTATCCGGCGGCCCTCGGCGTCGTCGAGGTGCCGGCCGCACCAGTAGACGCGGCCGTCGCGCTCGGCCAGCGGGGACGTCAGCCGTCCCTTGTTGGTCATCGCGTCCGCGGCCGGCAGCAGGTTGTCCCAGTCCTCCTTGCCGAGCAGGTAGGCGCAGATGGCCTGGAGGTGGGTGACGCTCTCATAGGCGGCGGGGTCGATGCCGGCGAGGTAGCCGTTGGCCAGCCGGGCGAACTCCTGGCGGTACGCGTCACCCAGCAGGGGCAGGTCGCGCAGGTGCAGCACCAGGTCGTGCTTGAGGAACTTGGCGTCCTTGGCCGTCTTGATGTCGGTGTGGCCCTTGGCGGCCAGCAGCTCGTCGACCCGGCGGTGGATCTCCATCCGGTGGACGAAGTTCGCGATCTCGTGGCGCCGGTTGCTGATCGACTTCGCCTCCGCCTTCTCGACCACGTTCCAGAAGTAGACGTGGTTCGGGATCAGCGTGATGCGGCGCGCGGCGACGTACGCCTGCGCGGAGAACAGCAGGTCCTCGTAGTGGATGCCGACCGGGAACTCCAGGCCCTGCTCCAGCAGGAACGCGCGCCGGTAGCACTTGTTCGTGGAGAGGGTGTCGTACACCAGCAGGTCCGGGTACTCGGTGATCGACTCCAGCGTGCGGGTGCGCGAGTAGATCCAGGGGTACCACTCGGTGGTCTTGCCCCACCGGTTGTCCAGGTGCACCCGGACGCACATGCCCGAGACCAGGTCGGAGCCGGTCCGCTCGGCCGCGGCCAGCATGTTCCGGCAGGCGTTTCGTTCCAGCACGTCGTCGCTGTCCAGGAACATGACGTAGGTGCCGGTGGCCTGCTGGATGCCGTGGTTGCGGGGCGCGCCGCAGCCGCCGCTGTTCTCCGGCAGGCGGAAGGCGCGTACCCGGCCCGGATGCGCCGCCTCCAGTTCCTGGGCGACCGCGTAGGACCGGTCCTTGCTGCAGTCGTCCACGATCACGACTTCGACCCCGTGAAGGGTCTGGTCCAAAACCGACTGGACGGCTGTCGACAGACGCTCTGCGTCGTTATAGACGATGACGACCACGGAGACGTCAGGCACGTGCACCTCGATCCCTTTGTTCCATTCCGCCCCCGGACTCCGTCCGGGGGGACCCCCCGCCCGTCAAAGCTACCGTGTGTCACGCGAGACTCCGGCAGGCCGGTCCCGGCCGTGCATACTTCTAAGGAAGAGGTGTGTGGCGGGTCCGGTCGCCGACAATCACCCGTTCGGACCCAGCAGGAAGTGTTCATGACCAAGCTGTCGGTAGTTGTCCCTTGCTACAACGAAGAAGCAGTCATCGACAGTTTCGACGTCGAGATCCGCAGGGTCCTGGACGCGCTGCCCGTCACCTATGAGGTGTGCTACGTCGACGACGGCAGCCGCGACGGGACCCTGGAGAAGCTCCGCAAGATCGCCGCGGAGCACGGCGAGCAGACCCGCTACGTCTCGTTCAGCCGGAACTTCGGCAAGGAGGCCGGCATGCTCGCGGGCCTGCGCGAGGCCACCGGTGACGCGGTGGTCATCATGGACGCCGACCTCCAGCACCCGCCCGAGCTGATCGCCACCATGCTCGACTACTACCGGCAGGGTCACGACCAGATCATCGCCCGGCGCACGCGCGAGGGGGACAAGAAGGTCCGCTCCGCGCTCAGCCGGCTGTACTACCGCGGCGTCAACCGCTGGGTGGACGTCGAGCTCACCGACGGCGTCGGTGACTTCCGGCTGCTCTCCCGCCCGGCCGTCGACGCCCTGCTGTCGCTGCCGGAGTACAACCGGTTCTCCAAGGGGCTCTTCTCCTGGATCGGCTTCGACACCGTCCACTTCGACTACCGCAACGCCCAGCGCGAGGCCGGCGAGACGAAGTGGAAGTTCGGCTCCCTGCTGAACTACGCCATGGACGGCCTGATCTCCTTCAACAACCGGCCGCTGCGGATCGGGATCTGGCTCGGCGTGTCCCTCGTGGGCCTCACCGGGCTCTACGCGCTGTGGATCACCGTGATGGCGATCACCCACGGCGTGGAGTCCCCCGGATACGTCACCCTCGTCGCCCTCATCACGGGCCTCGGCGGGGTGCAGATGATCATGCTGGGGCTGATCGGCGAGTACATCGGCCGCATCTACTACGAGACCAAGCGCCGGCCCCACTTCCTGGTCAAGGAGGCGCACGGCGCCGGGCGCCCGCAGGCCGGGCGGGCGGACGCCGCCGAGGCCGTCATCGTGGAGCGCAGCCGCGGATGACGGCCGACGGCACTCCCGCGCGCGGCGACGGCGCCCCGGCCCAGGGCGACGGCACTCCCGCCCGCAGCACCCGGTGCGAGCAGCTCGGGCAGGTCCTCCGCTTCGGCCTCGTGGGCGGGGTGAACACCGCCACCTTCTTCGGCATCTACCTGCTCCTGCACCCGTGGATGCCGTACTTCGCCGCCTACACCCTGGCCTTCCTGCTCTCGATGGTCGGCTCGTTCTTCATGAACACCTACTTCACCTACCGGACCCGGCCGACCTGGAAGAAGTTCGCGCTCTTCCCGCTGACCAACGTCACCAACTACGTGATCCAGTCGGCCGGCCTCTACGCCCTCGTCACCTGGGCCGGAATGGACACCCGGATCGCGCCGCTGGTCGCGGCCGTCGTGGCGATCCCGTTCACCTTCCTGCTCTCCCGCAAGATCCTCGTCCCCGGGGCGGCCCGCGCGGCCGCACAGGACCCGGCCCGGAGCCCGTCCACGCTCTGAAACCGGCGCGCGGGCGCGCCCGGCCACCCCGTAGATTGAGGGCGCAAGGGTCAGCAGGGCAAGGGGCAAGGGGAACACGTGTCAGCGGCTAGGCAGAGCGTCGTGGACGCCCGCAGGATCGTGGTCAAGGTCGGCTCCTCCTCGCTCACCACCGCGGCGGGCGGGCTCGACGCCGACCGGGTGGACGCGCTGGTCGACGTACTGGCCAAGGCTCGCAGCGGCGGCGAGAAGGAGATAGTGCTGGTCTCCTCCGGAGCCATCGCCGCCGGGCTCTCCCCCCTCGGACTGCGCCGCCGCCCCAAGGACCTGGCCCGCCAGCAGGCCGCCGCGAGCGTCGGGCAGGGCCTGCTCGTCGCCCGGTACACCGCCTCCTTCGCCCGCTACGGCATCCGCGTCGGCCAAGTGCTGCTGACCAGTGACGACACCAGCCGGCGGGCCCACTACCGCAACGCCTACCGGACCCTGGACCAGCTCCTCGTGATGGGAGCCCTGCCCGTCGTCAACGAGAACGACACCGTGGCCACGGACGAGATCCGGTTCGGCGACAACGACCGGCTGGCGGCCCTCGTCGCCCACCTGGTCCGGGCCGACCTGCTGGTGCTGCTGTCCGACGTCGACGGCCTCTACGACGGGGACCCGTCGCTGCCCGGCACCACCCGCGTCGAGGAAGTGCGCGGCCCCGAGGACATCGCACACGTCTCCATCGGCAGCGCCGGCAAGGCGGGAGTCGGCACCGGCGGCATGGTCACCAAGGTCGAGGCCGCCCGGATCGCGGCCGCCGCCGGGATCCCCGTGGTCCTCACCTCCGCCAGCCAGGCCGCGGACGCCCTCGCCGGGCGCGGCACCGGCACCCTCTTCCACCCGACGGGCCGCCGCTCGGCGGACCGGCTGCTGTGGCTCCAGCACGCCTCGGCCCCGCAGGGACACCTCGTACTCGACGACGGCGCGGTGCGCGCGGTCACCGAACGCGGCAGCTCGCTGCTGCCCGCCGGGATCGCCGCGGTGGAAGGGGAGTTCGTCGCCGGGGACCCTGTGGAACTGCGCTCCGCGGACGGCCGCGCGGTGGCCAGGGGCCTGGTCAACTTCGACGCCAAGGAGCTTCCGAGGCTGCTGGGGCGCTCCACCCGCGAGCTCGCGCGAGAGCTCGGACCCGCGTACGAGCGCGAGGTCGTCCACCGGGACGATCTGGTGCTGCTGGAGGGCTGAGGTTCGGTAAAACCGCCGCACGGCAGGCCAAGGACTGGTCAACTGTCAGAGGCAGACGGACCCGCGGGGCGTGGCGGAGCAGACAGGAGGCGGCTGGTGAGGCGAGCGCTGACCAGCGTCGGCACCGGGGACGGTGACGGCGGCGGAGGCGGGGACCAGGGCGACACCTCCCGTCTCTGGCACGTGACCCTGAGCGTCTCCGGCAAGCCGGCCCCGCTGTGCGAGGTGCGGCGCGGGCTGGAGCAGCTGGCGCATGATCACCCGTTTCTGCTGACCAGCCGGTATGCCGATGACCATGCGGAGATCCGGTACTGGGAGGAGGCCCGCGACCTGCACGACGCGGCGGCCGTCGCCCTGCGGCTGTGGGGCGAGCACCGCTCGTCGGCGCGGCTGCCTCCGTGGGAGATCGTCGGTCTGGAGGTCATCGACCGCGCGACCTACCACCAGCGGGTGGCGGAGGGCTACGGCCCACCCCCGGCCCACCCGGTCGGCGTGCATCCTTACTAGACGCGGCCCTCGCACCGGTCAGCGCCGGGGCGCTTCCCGGGCTTCGGGCCGCTGCGGCGAACTCCGTCCGCCGACGGCCGGGCGGAGCCCGCGGCCCTTCCCAACCCGTCCGGGCGGGGCCCGGGGTGCTTCGGGCCGTCCGGCGTTTGAGGACGGGGTCCGGGCGGGGCCCGGGGTGCTTCTGGCCGTCCGGCGTTTGAGGACCCGGTCCGGGCGGAGTCCGGAAGGGCGGGGTGGGGTGAGGCTCCGCGCAGCGGACGGCCGGGCCACCGGCCCCGCGGACCGGCCCGACCCGCCGCAGGCGCCCCGGCAGGCGACCGGCGTCTCGCGGGGTGAAACCCCACCGGCCCGCACTCCGCCGGCGACTACCCTGGCCGCATGACCTCGTACGACGCCCCCAGCCCCGTCACCGCCACCGCGCAGGCCGCCCGGACCGCCGCCGCGGCCATCGCCCCGCTCCCGCGGTCCGCCAAGGACGCCGCCCTCCTGGCCATCGCGGACGCGCTGGAGGCCCGTACGGCCGAGATCGTCGAGGCCAACGCCGTCGACACCGCCAAGGCCGCCGCGGCCGGCACGAGCGAGACCGTCATCGACCGCCTCACCCTCACCCCCGAGCGCGTCCGCGCCATCGCCTCCGACGTGCGCGACGTCGCCGCCCTCCCCGACCCCGTCGGTGAGGTCGTCCGCGGCTCGACCCTCCCCAACGGCATCGACCTCCGCCAGATCCGCGTCCCGCTCGGCGTCGTCGGCATCATCTACGAAGCCCGCCCCAACGTCACCGTCGACGCCGCCGCGCTCTGCCTGAAGTCCGGCAACGCCGTCCTGCTGCGCGGCAGTTCCTCCGCCTACGCCTCGAACACCGCCCTCGTCGGGATCCTCCGCGACGCCATCGTCTCCACCGGCCTGCCCGCGGACGCGATCCAGCTCGTCCCCGGCGAGTCCCGCGACTCCGTCCGCGAGCTGATGCGCGCCCGCGGCCTCGTCGACGTCCTCATCCCGCGCGGCGGTGCCTCGCTCATCAAGACCGTCGTGGAGGAGTCCACCGTCCCGGTCATCGAGACCGGTACCGGCAACTGCCACGTCTACGTCGACGCCCAGGCCGACCTCGCCATGGCGGTGGACATCCTCGTCAACTCCAAGGCCCAGCGGCCGTCCGTCTGCAACTCCGCCGAGACGCTGCTGGTCCACCGGGACATCGCCGCCGCCTTCCTGCCCCTGGCGCTGGACGCCCTCGCGGACGCCGGCGTCACCGTCCACGGGGACGGCGAGGTGCTCTCGTACGCCGAAGGCACCAAGGTGACCGCCCTGCCCGCCACCGACGAGGACTGGGCCGCCGAATACCTCTCGTACGACATCGCGGCCGCCGTCGTGGACTCCCTCGACGAAGCCGTCACCCACATCCGCCGCTGGACCTCCGGGCACACCGAGGCGATCGTCACCACCTCGCAGGCCGCCGCCCGCCGCTTCACCCAGCTGGTCGACTCGACCACGGTCGCCGTGAACGCCTCCACCCGGTTCACGGACGGTGGTCAGTTCGGCTTCGGCGCGGAGATCGGCATCTCCACGCAGAAGCTGCACGCCCGCGGCCCGATGGGCCTTCCCGAGCTGACCTCCACCAAGTACATCGTCACCGGTGACGGCCACGTGCGGTAGTCGCCCGCCGTACACGGTGTGGCCGGAATTGCGCTCACACCCTGCCCAAAGCAGTCCCCCAGGTCTACTCTGGTCGCGTGCCGGACGACGTGGGGGACAAGCCGTTCCCGGACGACGGTGAGCCCGACGACGACCGCGGAGGCGCGGATCAGGACTTCGCCTCCGTGGTGTTCGACGAGGCCTTCGTCCGGAACGCCGAGATTCACGAACCGAGCGCGGCCGAGCGCCAGCGGGCCGCCGACCGGGCCCGCGCCGAGGCCGCCGAAGCCGCGCGCGTGGCCGGCGGCCGGCCCGGCGAGGACGACTACGACGGCTACGGGTACGTGCCGCCCGGCGCCTACGGCCTCGACGAGCCCGGCTGGGAGCAGGCCGGCTACGGCCACGGATACCCGGAGGGCCCGTACGGCGCCTACGGGGGCCGGTTGCGGCCCTACCGCGGCCGCTCGCCGTGGCTTCGGCCGGTCGCCTGGATGCTGGCCGTCGTGATGGGCCTGGGCATGGTCGCCCTGGCGTTCAGCGCGGTGTACCGCAGCGCCGACGGCGACCCGGACCCGGCCCCCGCCCCGTCCAGTACCCCGCTGCGCGAAGTCACCGGCGCCGGGGCGTTTACGTACCCCGTCGGCCGCCAACCCTGAAAGTACGACCCCTGAGCACGACCCCACTCGCGTGACCGGAGCCGGGGGCTTCTCTGAAGCGGGGACAGCGGGGAGAAGCGATGGCCGTTCCAGGAGATCCGCCCAACGGCACCCCCGACGGCACCGGCGGTGGCGACGACGACTTCCGGCCGGACGAGTACCGGTCCGTGGTGTTCGACGAGGACTTCGTCCGCGCGGCCCGGCTCCAGGAGTACTCCGCCGAGGAACGCATGGGCGAGCACGCCCGGGCGGTCCGCAGCCGTTCCCTCTGGTCGGGCGGCGGCGTCGGGCACCGCACCAGCACGCCCGGCAGGGGCGCCCGGCAGGGCATGCTGCTCGTGCTGCTCATCGCCACGGCCTTCGCGGTCGCCGTGTACATGGGCCTGCGCAACCCGTACGTGCCCACGCCCGAGACCGAGGCCCGGCCGCTCGGCAGCATCGTCGTGCCGCTCGCGCCGACCGCCCCCGTGCCCGGCGGACGCCCGGCCGATCTGTTCGCCGACAGCCCGGCGGCGCAGTACCCGGTCGGCGCGGCCGGAATCACCCTGCCCGCGGTGCGCCGTACCGCGCACTTCAGCGAGAGCCAGATCGTCTCGGCGCTGTCCATCGCGAAGGACTACCTGGTGCAGTCCTCCCTGGACCCGGACGTCCTGGCCGGGACCGCCACCCGGCCCGTCCGGGTCCTGCTCGACCCGGACCAGCTGCCGCAGTTCGACCACAGCATGACCTCACCCTCCGGGGACGGCCGGCACGCCGCCACCGGGTGGCTGGTCCGCTTCGACCCGGGCACCGCGGTGGTCGTCGATCCGCGCGTGCGGGTCAGCGGCATCCTCGCTTTCGAGGAGGTCACCCCCGACGCCCTGGAGGTCACCACCGACCACACCTTCGTGTACGCGGTCGGACCCGCCGGCGGGTCCCCGGCGGCCGCCGCCGGGGCCTCGCTCTTCACCGTGCGGCGCGAGCTGCAACTGCGCTTCGACCGCACGGACCTCACGGCCCGGCGCGCGGAGCTGGTCTCGGCCTACGTGGTGGCCGGACCGCAGGACTGCGCCACCGACCCCGCGGCGGCGTTCCGTCCGCTGCTCGCCGGGGCCGGCCCCACCACCGTCGGGCCGCCGGCCAGCGACCCGTACGCCAGCGGTCAGCCGAGGCGCACGGCCGGGCTGTGCGGTGTACTGGCGAGGCCCGCCTCCCCGGACGCCCCGGCGTCGCCGGACGGCGCGACTAGCGCTCCGTAGCCCCGCCCTCGCCGCCGTCGCGGGCGCCGCCCTTCGGGTCCCGGCCCGTCCCGGGGCCGGCGGGGGAGGCTGCGCCGGTGAACACGTCGCGGAGCTTGCCCCCCAGGTCGCCCGCGCCGCCGGCTATGTCGCCGACCAGCTTCATCAGCGGATCCTTACTGCCGCGCACGGATCCGGCGTAGTGCGCGGCGGACTCCCGGAAGGAGTCGGTCACCGAGGTGTCCTTGTCCTCGTCCCGCCGCGGGTAGTGGCCGTCCATGATCCGCTGGTAGTCCCGGTGCTGCGACCACTTCTTCAGCTCGGCCGCGCGCACCGTGGTGAAGGGGTGCGTACGCGGCAGCATGTTGAGGATCTTCAGCACGGAGTCGCGCAGGTCACCGCTCGCCTCGTACTCCTCGGCCTGGGCCAGGAAGGCGTCCACGTTCATCTCGTGCAGGTGGTGGCCGCCCGCCAGCTTCATCAGGCCGCGCATCGAGGCGTGCACGTCCTGCCCCACCAGCAGCCCGGCCCGGTCAGCCGACAGCTCCGACTTGCGGAACCACTCGCGCAGCGCGGTGACGACCGCGGTGATCGCCACACTGCCCAGCGGGATCCAGGCCACCTTGAGCGCCAGGTTCGTCAGGAACAGCAGGACCGTGCGGTACACGGCGTGCCCGGACAGCGCGTGGCCCACCTCGTGGCCCACCACGGCCCGCATCTCCTCCTCGTCGAGCAGCTCGACCAGGCCCGTCGTCACCACGATGATCGGCTCGTCCAGCCCGATGCACATGGCGTTCGGCTTGGGGTCCTGCTGCACGTACATCTGCGGGACCCGCTCCAGGTCCAGGATGTAGCAGGCGTCGCGCAGCATTTCGTGCAGGTGCGGGAACTGCGTCTCGCCCACCCGGACCGAATCCGACAGGAACAGCAGCCGCAGGCTCCGCTCCGGCAGCAGCCCGCTGAGCGCCTTGAACACGGTGTCGAAGCCGCTGAGCTTGCGCAGCGCGACCAGCGCCGAGCGGTCCGCCGGGTGCTCGTACGCCCGCGAGGAAATGCCGGGGAACCTCCTGCGGTTCCGGGCCGGTACCTTCTCGGTTCCGGTGTTCGTCATAGCGCCCTCCCCCTGGATAGACCTGTCTGCTCGCGCGTCCATCCTCCCCAACGCCTGAGTCGGCGTGAGCGTGCCCCGGGCCCCCGCATACGATGTGAGGGAAGTCTCCGCTCCCTCCCGACTCGATAGGTATCTGCCTGATGAGCCTCTCCACCACCACCCACAACCTGGTCGTTCTCGCGTCGGAGGGTGCCGAGCAGCACGGCGGCAACCACGACAGCCTGAGCCCTTACCTGACCGGTGGCGGCGCGTTCTTCATCCTGCTGCTCCTGCTCTGGATGACGACGCGCCTCAACCGCGACCGCTAGGGGGTGTCCGGCGCGGCCCCCGGCACCGCTCGGACGCGGGTCGGGGACGGGCCACCGGGCCAGTAGGCTCTGCGCTCATGGGAGAGCAGGGAACGCCTACCGGCCCGGTCAAGCGCCGCCTCGGCGTGATGGGCGGGACATTCGATCCGATCCACCACGGACACCTCGTGGCCGCCAGCGAGGTGGCCGCCCTCTTCCACCTCGACGAGGTGGTGTTCGTACCGACCGGCCAGCCGTGGCAGAAGTCGCACAGCGTCGTGTCACCGGCCGAGGACCGCTACCTCATGACGGTGATCGCGACGGCCTCGAACCCCCAGTTCTCGGTGAGCCGCATCGACATCGACCGCGGCGGCCCGACGTACACCATCGACACGCTGCGCGACCTGAGCGCCCTCAACCAGGACTCGGACCTGTTCTTCATCACCGGTGCCGACGCCCTCGCGCAGATCCTGACCTGGCGCAACGCCGAGGAGCTGTTCTCCCTCGCGCACTTCATCGGAGTGACCCGGCCGGGCCACGTACTGACCGACGACGGCCTGCCCGAGGGCGGCGTCTCCCTGGTCGAGGTGCCCGCGCTCGCGATCTCCTCCACCGACTGCCGGGCGCGCGTGGCGCAGGGCGATCCCGTCTGGTATCTGGTGCCGGACGGTGTGGTGCGCTACATCGACAAGCGTGAGCTGTACCGGGGAGCCTGAGCTTCCGGTTCCGGAGAGAGGGGCCCGCGGTGACCGACCGACAGGATCCGTACGACCCGTACGCCGCCCAGGAGCAGCAGCTCATCGGCTACGACCCGTACGGCCGGCCCGTGTACGGGCAGGCGCCCGCCCAGGCCCCCGCGCCCGCGTACGGGCAGCCGTACGGCTACGAGCACGAGGGCTACGCCCCCCAGCAGCAGCCTTACCCGCAGCAGGAGTACGGCTCACAGGACGGGACGCACGGCCAGGAGCAGTACGCCCCCGGCCCCGGGTACGACACCCGGCAGGCGCAGCAGTGGATCCCGCAGCAGCAGGCGCCGCAGCAGCCCGCCCCGGACCCGCAGCCCGCACCCCAGATCCCCGAGCCGCGCCGGGCCGCCCCCGAACCCGAGGCCGGCCGGGACTACCGCACCGAGATGTTCGCCTTCATCGACCAGCCGGACGAGGAGTCCGAGGACGTCATCGACTGGCTCGCCTTCACCGAGAGCCGCACCGAGCGCCGCGAGGAGGCGCGCCGCCGCGGCCGCAACCGGATCGTGGCGCTGGTCGTCGTCATCGCCCTGGTCGTCGTCGGCGGCGCCGGCTACCTCTGGTACGCGGGCGAGCTCCCCTTCCTCGACGGGCCGGGCGGTCAGAAGAAGACCGCGGCCGCCACTGGGGCGCAGAAGCGCGACATGATCGTCGTCCACGTGCTCAACACGAAGAAGGGCGGCTCCTCCACGGCGCTGCTCGTCGACAACGTGACCACGAAGCAGGGCGCCACGCTCCTGGTGCCGAACACGCTGACCGTTCCGCAGCAGGACGGCACCGACCAGCCCCTGTCCAAGGCGGTCGAGGGCGGCGGCCTCGGTACCCGCGAGGCGCTCGACTCGGTCCTCGGCACCCGCATCGGCGGCACCTGGCGCCTGGACACCCCCTTCCTGGAGCGGCTCGTCGAGCTGGTCGGCGGCATCGAGGCCGACACCGACACCGCCGTTCCCGCCGACGACCAGGCCAAGACCCCGGCCGTGGCCCAGGGCGCGAAGCAGAGCCTGACCGGTGCGATGGCCGTCGCGTACGCCACTTACCGCGCCCCGGGCGAGCCCGAGACCAAGCAGCTGGAGCGGCTCGGCAAAGTGCTGTACGCCGTCCTGCGCAAGGTCCCCGGCGACCCGAAGGCGGCGGCGGTCACCGTCGAGAGCATGGGCCAGATCCTGGACCCGGCCCTCAACGCGCAGAACCTGGGCGCGCTGCTGTCGCGGATCGGCGAGCACGCCAAGGTGGGCGCGTACCGCACCGAGGTGCTGCCGGTGAAGCCGGACGGCCGCCTCGGCGACGACGCGGGCAGGAAGGCCGTCGACGAGATCCTCGGCGGATCCGTCGCGGCGGTCCCCGGCGCCGCCCCCCGCATCGGCCTGAGGGACGCCACCGGAGACGAGAAGGCGCAGCTCGCGGCGAAGGCGGCGCTGCTGAACGGCGGCTACACGCTGGTGGAGGGCGGCAAGGCCGACAAGGCCGCGGCCGTCTCGCAGATCACCTACCTGGACGAGGCGCAGCGGGCGAAGGCGGTCGAGGTGGCCAAGACGCTGGGGCTGCCGGAGACGGCCGTGAAGAAGGCCGGAAGTTCGGTGAACGCGGACGTCGTGGTGCTCCTGGGCAAGGACTACAAGGTCTCCTGAGCCGTCGCGCCGCGCCTTTGAGCTGCGGCCCCGCCCGCGCGGAACGTATCGCGCGGGCGGTGTCGGCGGTACATGAGACCCTTGAGAGGATCTGCCCGCCAACCCGAAAGCATGGCCAGTGACCGCCACGGACCGCTCCATCGAGCTCATCACCGCCGCCGCCCAGGCCGCGGCCGACCGGCTCGCGCACGACATCATCGCGTACGACGTCAGCGACGTGCTGTCGATCACCGACGCCTTCCTCCTCGCCTCCGCGCCCAACGACCGCCAGGTCAAGTCGATCGTGGACGAGATCGAGGAGCGCCTGCTCAAGGAACTCGGCGCCAAGCCGGTGCGCCGCGAGGGCGACCGCGACGCCCGCTGGATCCTGCTGGACTACGTCGACATCGTCGTGCACGTCCAGCACAGCGAGGAGCGGGTCTTCTACGCGCTGGAGCGCCTGTGGAAGGACTGCCCCGAGATCGAGCTCCCCGAGGACGCGAAGCTCACCATCGGCAAGGCCGAGGAGCACGCGAAGCTGCGCGAGGCGCAGGGTGACGACGAACTGGACGGTGATCTGTTCTGAGCACGACCGACCCGGGTACGACCGGTACGGCCACCTCCACCGCACCGGCCGCATCGGACGGCAAGAACGGCAGGACCGGCCGGAAGATCGTCCTTTGGCGGCACGGACAGACCTCCTGGAACCTGGAGCGGCGCTTCCAGGGCTCCACGGACATCGAGCTGACCGAGACCGGTGTGGCGCAGGCGCGCCGCGCCGCCCGGCTGCTCGCGTCGCTGGGGCCGGACGCCATCGTCGCCTCCGACTTGCGGCGCGCCTCCGCCACGGCCGCCGAGCTGGCCACCGTCACCGGCCTTCCGGTGGCGCATGACGAGGCGCTGCGCGAGACGTACGCGGGCGAGTGGCAGGGGCTCACGCACGAGGAGATCCTCCACAAGTACGGCGAGCAGTACGCGGCGTGGAAGCGCGGCGAGCCCGTGCGGCGCGGCGGCGGCGAGCTGGAGACCGAGGTCGCCGACCGGGCCGCGCCGGTCGTGCTGCGCCACGCCGGCCTGCTGCCCGAGGGCGGCACGCTCGTGGTGGTCAGCCACGGCGGGACGATCCGTACGACCATCGGCCGCCTGCTGGGCCTGGACTCGTCCTCCTGGGAGAGCCTGGGCGGGCTCTCCAACTGCTGCTGGTCGGTCCTCGGTGAGGGCGCGCGCGGCTGGCGCCTCATGGAGCACAACGCCGGCACGCTGCCGGAGCCGGTGCTCGGCGACGACGACTGAGCACCGCCGATGCGGGCCCACCGGCCGGATTTCACTTTCCGGCTGGTCACAGGCTAGAGTTCTTCTTGTTCGCAGCGCGGAACGCCGGAAACGGGGGGAGCGCGGCGAGGAGCGGGGCTATAGCTCAGTTGGTAGAGCGCCTGCATGGCATGCAGGAGGTCAGGAGTTCAATTCTCCTTAGCTCCACAATCGGTATCCCGTCCCCAACAGGGGGCGGGATACTCGCGTTTGTTCCTTTTGTGCTTGCTGACCCGGCCCGTACCGGCATGGCAGAATCGGACGGCCGGAGGGGGACACGACGGCCCGACGCGGGAGGGAGTCGCTGACGGATGGGTGCACACCGGCGGCGGTGCGACTGGTGCAACAACGGCACGCCGATCGTGCGGGACATGGAGCCGGTCAATCCCGACTACCAGTACTGGTGCGAGGAATGCGCGCGGGCGCTGATCATAAAGGGCGACCCCATCGAGACGTACCGCGAGCTGGAGGGTGAGCCGATCTACGGCCGGCTGCTCGACGAGCACTGCACGCTCAAGCGGTTCTACCAGTTCGCCAAGGCGTGATGAAGCGGATGTAGTGGTACATATCGGGCATGGCCCCGGGGTCGCGGAAACCGATTTTTGGACCAGGGCCATGACCGTGTAATGTTTGGGACGTCGCCAAGGGGAACCGGCAAGGGAAACCGAAACGGCAGGCAGTACAGCGATACAAGGGGCTATAGCTCAGTTGGTAGAGCGCCTGCATGGCATGCAGGAGGTCAGGAGTTCAATTCTCCTTAGCTCCACAGTGAACAGAAGCGGGTCACCCGGATCGGGTGGCCCGCTTCTCGTTGTGCGGAACGTCCGAGCGGGCGTCGGGGCCGCTGCGGTACCCTGACGCCATGCGTGCCGTACGCCTTCTGCTTACCGAGCCGCGCTGATCAGTACCGACCCCTTCGAGACGGTCGGCATCGGCGCGGCGTCCCCTCCTGTGCGAGGGGTTTTTTCGTTTGGGCAGGCAGAGACGGCAGAGACGATCGATGGAGCTTCAGAAATCATGAGCGAGACGAACACCCCGGCCCCCGAGGCGGCCGAGGCGCACCGCTACACGGCTGCCATGGCCGCCGACATCGAGGCACGCTGGCAGGACGTATGGGACGCGGAGGGCACCTACGAGGCCCCCAACCCGACCGGTGACCTGGCCGGGGACCAGGCCGTCGTCGCGCGCCCCAGCAAGTTCATCATGGACATGTTCCCGTACCCGTCCGGTGCGGGCCTGCACGTCGGCCACCCGCTCGGCTACATCGCCACGGACGTCTTCGCCCGCCACCAGCGGATGAGCGGCCACAACGTCCTGCACACCCTGGGCTTCGACGCCTTCGGCCTGCCGGCCGAGCAGTACGCCGTGCAGACCGGCACGCACCCGCGCGTGTCCACCGAAGCCAACATCGAGAACATGAAGGTCCAGCTGCGCCGGCTGGGCCTTGGCCACGACAAGCGCCGCTCGTTCGCGACGATCGACCCGGACTACTACAAGTGGACGCAGTGGATCTTCCTGCAGATCTACAACTCCTGGTACGACGCCGACGCGAAGCGGGCCCGCCCGATCGCCGAGCTGGTCGCCGCCTTCGAGGACGGCTCCCGCGAGGTCCCCGGCGGCCGGGCCTGGGCGGAGCTGGACGCCGGCCAGCGGGCCGCCGTGCTGAACGAGTACCGGCTGGCCTACGCCTCGGACGCGCCCGTGAACTGGTGCCCGGGGCTGGGCACCGTACTGGCCAACGAGGAGGTCACCGCCGACGGCCGGTCCGAGCGCGGCAACTTCCCCGTCTTCAAGGCCAAGCTGAGCCAGTGGAACATGCGGATCACGGCCTACGCCGACCGCCTGCTGGACGACCTCGACGCGCTGGACTGGCCCGACGCCATCAAGCTGCAGCAGCGCAACTGGATCGGCCGCAGCGAGGGCGCGCGCGTCGACTTCGCCGTGGGCGCCGACGCCATCACCGTCTTCACCACCCGCCCCGACACCCTGTTCGGCGCCACCTACATGGTGCTGGCGCCCGAGCACGAGCTGGTCGAGAAGATCGTCCCGGCCGCCTGGCCCGAGGGCACCCACCAGGTGTGGACCGGCGGCGCCGCGACCCCGCACGAGGCGGTGGACGCGTACCGCAAGCAGGCCGCGGCCAAGTCGGACGTCGAGCGGCAGGCCGAGGCCAAGGACAAGACCGGTGTCTTCACCGGCGCCTACGCCACCAACCCGGTCAGCGGCGACCAGGTCCCCGTCTTCATCGCCGACTACGTCCTGATGGGCTACGGCACCGGCGCGATCATGGCGGTCCCGGCGCACGACAGCCGCGACTTCGCCTTCGCCCGCGCCTTCGAACTGCCCATGCGCTGCGTCGTGGAGCCCTCCGACGACCGCGACGCCGACCCGGCGGAGTGGGACGACGCGTTCTCCTCCTACGACGGCACGATCGTCAACTCGACCGGCGAGGGCATCTCGCTGGACGGCCTGGGCGTCGTCGAGGCCAAGGCCCGGATCACCGAGTGGCTGGCCGGACGGGGCATCGGCGAGGGCACCGTCAACTTCCGCCTGCGCGACTGGCTGTTCAGCCGCCAGCGCTACTGGGGCGAGCCCTTCCCGATCGTCTACGACGAGGACGGGGTCGCGCACCCGCTGCCCGAGTCGATGCTGCCGCTGGAGCTGCCGGAGGTCGAGGACTACTCGCCGCGCACCTTCGCGCCGGACGACGCCGCGTCGAAGCCCGAGACCCCGCTGTCGCGCAACGAGGACTGGGTCTTCGTAGAGCTGGACCTGGGCCGCGGCGAGGGCGTCAAGCGCTACCGCCGCGAGACCAACACCATGCCGAACTGGGCCGGCTCCTGCTGGTACGAGCTGCGCTACCTGGACCCGCACAACGACTCGGCGCTGGTGGACCCGGCGATCGAGCGGTACTGGATGGGCCCGCGCGAGGGCGCCCCGCACGGCGGTGTCGACCTGTACGTGGGCGGCGCCGAGCACGCGGTGCTGCACCTGCTGTACGCGCGCTTCTGGTCCAAGGTGCTGTTCGACCTGGGCCACGTCTCGTCCGCCGAGCCGTTCCACAAGCTGTTCAACCAGGGCATGATCCAGGCCTACGCGTACACCGACGCGCGCGGCGTGTACGTGCCGGCGGCCGAGGTCGAGGAGCGCGACGGCGGCTACTTCTACCAGGGCGAGCCGGTCAAGCGTGAGCACGGCAAGATGGGCAAGTCCCTGAAGAACGCCGTCACGCCGGACGAGATCTGCGAGGAGTACGGCGCCGACACGCTGCGCCTGTACGAGATGGCGATGGGCCCGCTGGACGTGTCGCGTCCCTGGGACACACGGGCCGTGGTGGGCCAGTACCGGCTGCTCCAGCGCCTGTGGCGCAACATCGTGGACGAGGAGACGGGCGCGGTGACGGTCGTCGACGCCGAGCCCGCCGAGGACACGCTGCGCGCGCTGCACAAGGCCATCGACGGGGCCGGCGCGGACCTGGCGGGGCTGCGCTTCAACACCGCCATCGCGAAGATCACCGAGCTGAACAACTTCCTGACGAAGGCCGGCCGGCCGCTGGAGCGCTCGGTCGCCGAGCGGCTGGTGCTGCTCGTCGCCCCGCTGGCGCCGCACATCGCGGAGGAGCTGTGGCACCGGCTGGGGCACAGTGACTCGGTGGTCCACCAGGACTTCCCGGTCGCGGACCCGGCGTACGTGGTGGACGAGAGCGTGACCTGCGTCGTCCAGGTCAAGGGCAAGGTCAAGGCCCGCCTGGAGGTGCCGCCGACGGTCTCCGAGGCGGACCTGGAGCAGCTGGCGCTGGCCGACGAGGCGGTCGTGGCGGCGCTGGGCGGGGCGGAGATCCGCAAGGTGATCGTGCGCGCGCCGAAGCTGGTGAACATCGTCATCTGAGGGCCGGCGGCCTGGTTGCCGGGCCGGTCGCAGGCCTGGTTGTAGGGGTCTTCCCGTACGGGCAGGTTGGGGGTTCGAAGGGAACCCCCGACCTGCCCGCTGCGTTTACGGTGGAAGGGACGGAATAGGCAGGGGAAGGGAGCCTCATGGAGGCGGGCGCGTTGGTCATCTTTGCCCTGTTGGTGCTGTTCGCCTTCCTGGGGCTGGGCGCGTGGGCCGCGGCGAAGGCGGTGGGCGCGGCGAAGCGCGGCGTCGACAGGTCGATCACGCAGGCCCGGCGGAGGGTGGAGGACACGACCCTCAGGGCCAGGAGCCTCGGCCAGGTGGGGGTCACCGCGGGGCTGGCGCAGCTGCGGCTCGACCTGCGGACCTCGATGCGGGCGACGCAGCAGGCGCTGTACCAGGGCGTGCAGACGGACGGCTCGCTGCGGGAGTCGATCGGCCTGTTCGAGCGGCTGAGCGAGCACGGGCACGACCTGGACGCCGAGCTCAAGCGGCTGGAGCAGGAGCCGGACCGCAAGCGGATCGCGGAGAGCCTGCCCGACCTGCGGGCCCGCACCCGCAAGATCACGGAGTCGGCGGACTCGCTGCGGTGGGCGGCGCGGGAGCGCGCCCGGCGCTTCGCGGAGGACGACCTGTCCGCGCTGTCCGCGCAGATCGAGGTGGAGTCGGGTGCGCTGCGCGACTGGTCGCGGCAGTCGGTGGACGACCTGGCGGCGGCCGCGGCCGCCTGGGACGCGGGCGAGCCGGAGAGCCGGCCCGGCACCCCCGCGAAACCCCGCCCCGCGGCCCTGAACCCGTCCTCCCCGCCGCGCCGCCACCCGTGGGAGAAGCGGCCGAAGCCGGAGGCGACGGCCTGAGGACGGTCGCGGGCGGGGGTGACCCTGCGGGGGCCCGGGAGGGGCCCGCGCTGCAGGAGGGGGGCCGCTGGCGGTAACCTCCCGCTCATGTCCCGCCATGTCGCGATCGTCACCGATTCCACGGCCTACCTGCCCCCACCGGCGATGGCGCGGCATCGGATCACCGCTGTCCCGCTGACCGTGGTGCTCGGCGACGAGGCACTCGAAGAAGGCACCGAGATCTCGGCCCGCAGCCTTGCCGTGGCCCTGCAGAAGCGCCGCTCGGTCACCACGTCCCGCCCCAGCCCGGAGGATTTCGCCCGGGCCTACCAGGCGGCCGCCGACGCGGGGGCCACCGGCATCGTCAGCCTGCACCTCTCCGCCGAGTTTTCGGGCACCTGTGACGCCGCCGTGGTCGCCGCCAAGACCGCCCCCGTCCCGGTCCGGGTGGTCGACACCGGCATGGTGGCCATGGCGCTCGGCTTCTGCGCGCTCGCCGCCGCCGAGGTGGTGGAGACCGGCGGCTCGGTCGACGAGGCCGTGGCCGCCGCGGAGAAGCGGGCCGCCGACATGTCGGCGTACTTCTACGTCGACACCCTGGACTACCTCCGCCGCGGCGGCCGGATCGGGGCCGCGCAGGCCCTCCTCGGCTCGGCGCTCGCCGTCAAGCCGCTGCTCACGCTGGACGGCGGGCGGATCGAGATGCTGGAGAAGGTGCGTACGGCGTCCAGGGCCATCGCCCGCCTCGAAGAACTGGCCGTCGAACGCGCGGGCTCCGGCAGTGTCGACATCGCCGTGCACCACCTCGCGGCGCCGGAGCGGGCCGAGAAGCTCGCGCAACGGCTCCGGGAGCGGGTGCCCGGGCTGGTCGAACTGCACGTCAGCGAGGTCGGCGCGGTCATCGGCGCGCATACCGGGCCGGGTCTGCTGGCGGCCGTCGTCTCGCCGCGCTGAACGGCGGAGCGAACGGGTGGGTCACCGTGACGGGCGCCGGTCGGTTCACCGGAACGGGTGAGCGGGTTATCCACAACGGGCGGCTCATCCACCGGAATTGAACCCTCCGAACGGAGATCGGAGGAGGCCCCTACCGTCGTGGCATGACTCTGCGAACGCGTACCGCGTCCCCTTCCCGAGCCGGCGCCACCAGTGGCCCCGGCCGTCCCCGCCGGTCCGACGGCCGGTTCCGCGACCGCCCGCGGCGGCCGTACCCCGACCCCGTGACGGTGCGGCGCCGGGCCGAAGCCATCCTGACGGCGCCGCCGCCCGACCCCGTGCGGGAGGTCCGTGCACCCGACCCGGTCAGCGGGCCCGAGCCGGTGGCCGTGCGGGAGACGGCCCCGCCGGGCGGCCGGGGGACATGGCGGCTCGCGGTCCGGGAGCGGCTGCCCGGGTGGGTGCAGGCCCGGTGCGGGCTGGAGCCGCGGACGGTGGCGGCGCTGAGTGTGGTGCTGGTCGCGGCGCTGGGCTTCGCCGCCCAGCAGTACTGGTCGGCGCGGCCGGGCCCGGTGACCGCGCCGGCCGTGGTCGCGCCCGCCTCGGCACCCGGCCCCGCCCCGGCGCCGCCGGCCCCCACCGGGGGTACCCGCGTCGTGGTGGACGTCAGCGGCAAGGTCCGGGAGCCGGGGGTGCGGACACTGCCCGCCGGAGCCCGGGTGGAGGACGCCCTGGCCGCCGCCGGGGGAGTGCGGCCGGGTACCGATACCACGGGGCTGAACCGGGCCCGGGTACTGGTGGACGGCGAACAGGTGGTGGTGGGCGCGCCCGCGCAGCTTCCGGCGGGGGGCGGCGGCGCGGGCCCCGGGCCGGGTGGTGGCCCGCTGAGCCTCGGCAGTGCCACCGTCGCCCAGCTCGACGGGCTGCCCGGGGTCGGCCCGGTGCTCGCGCAGCACATCGTCGACTTCCGGACCGCGCGGGGCGGTTTCCGCTCCGTGGAGGAACTCCGGCAGGTCAACGGCATCGGCGAACGCCGGTTCTCCGACCTGCGCAAGCTGGTGCGACCGTGAACCCGCCCGAGGGGTCCCGGCCGGTGGACCTGCGGCTCGCCGGGCCGGCCCTGGCCGCGTGGGCGGCCGCCGCCGTCGCCCTGGACGCGCCGGCCGGGTGGACCGCCGCCGGGGTGGGCCTGGCGGTGGTCGCGGCAGGGCTGCTGTTGTGGGCCGGCTGCCGCGGGCCGGGTGCGCTGTGGCGGGTGGGCACGGCCGCTGCCGCCGGGTTGCTCTGTGCGGGCGCCGCCGCCGGGGTGGCCGGGCTCCAGCGGGCCGAGGACCGGGCCGGTCCCGTCGTCGGGCTGGCCGGGGAGCACGCCCGGGTCCTGGCGGAGCTCACCGTCGGCTCCGATCCCCGGAGCGTCGGGGCCGGGAACGGGCCGCCCGTGGTGGCGCTGGACGCGGTGCTGACCCGGGTGACCGCCCCCGACGGTGCGCGGAGCCGGGTCGAGACCCCGGTCCGGGTACTGGCCGGGCATCCGGCGTGGGCGGCCCTGCTGCCCTCGACGCGGGTCGAGGTGGTGGGGCGGCTGTCCCCGGGCCGGGGCGGGGAGCGGGGCGTGGCGTTGCTCCGGCCGGCCGGGGACGTGCCCCCGAGGGTGATCCGTGGCCCCGGCGCGGCGCAGCGTCTCGCCGGAACCCTGCGGGCCGGGCTCCGGGAGGCGACGCGGGGGCTGCCGCCCGACGCCCGGGCGCTGTTGCCGGGCCTGGTGGTCGGCGATGTGTCCCGGGTTCCGCCCGACCTGCACGAGGCGTTCCGCGCCACCGACCTGCTGCACCTGCTGGCGGTGTCCGGCTCCAACCTCACCGTGGTGCTGTTCCTGCTCATCGGGCCTCCGGCCGCCGCGCAGCACGCGGAGCGGCGCGGGCTGGCCCCTCGCCTGGGGCTGTCGCTGCGGGCGACGGCCCTGTGCGGGGCGGCGCTGACGCTCGCCTTCGTGGTGGTGTGCCGGCCCGAACCGAGCGTGCTGCGGGCCGCCGCCTGCGGGTCGGTCACCCTGCTGGCGCTGGCCACCGGCCGGCGCAGGTCGCTGGTGCCCGCGCTGGCCGCGGCCGTTCTGCTGCTGGTGCTGTACGACCCGTGGCTGGCCCGCAGTACCGGCTTCCTGCTGTCCGTGCTGGCCACCGGGGCGCTGCTGACGCTGGCGCCGCGGTGGGGCGAGGTGCTGCGCGGGCGGGGGGTGCGGCCCGGGCTCGCCGGTGCGCTGGGGGCCGCCGCGGCCGCCCAGGCGGTGTGCGCCCCGGTCGTGGTGGTGCTCTCCGCCCGGGTGAGCCTGGTGGCGGTGCCGTGCAACCTGCTGGCCGAACTCGCGGCGGGCCCCGCCACCGTGCTGGGCTTCGCGACGCTCGCGGTGGCTCCGCTGTACCTGCCGGCGGCGGAACTCCTGGCGCGGTGCGCGGGGGTGCCGGCCGGGTGGATCGCGGGGGTGGCCCGCACCGGGGCGGGACTGCCCGGGGCGGAGCTGACCTGGCCCGACGGGTTCGTGGGCGGTGCGTTGTTGGCCGCGGCCACGGCCGGCGTGCTCGGCCTGTGCCTCCGGTGGGGCCGCAGGTGGTGGTTCTGCTCCGCGCTGGCCGTGGCGCTGCTCGTCGCGGTACTCAGGCCGCCGGCGCTCGTTCGTACGTTCAAAGGATGGCCGCCGCCCGACTGGAATTACGTCCAGTGCGCGGTGGGGCAGGGGGACGCGGCCGTGCTCGCCGTGGGACCGGGCACGGCGGTGGTGGTGGACGCGGGACCGGAGGCCGGCCCGGTGGACGCGTGTCTGCGGAGCCTGGGCGTGCGCAGGATCCCGTTGCTCGTGCTGACGCACTTTCACGCGGATCATGTGGGCGGCCTCGCGGGCGTGCTGCGGGGCCGGGCCGTGGGTGCGATCCAGACGACGACGCTGGCGGAACCGGCGGGCCAGGCCGAGTTCGTGCGGCGTACGGCCGCCGGAGCCGGGGTGCCCGTGCTGGCCGCGGCGGCGGGTGAGCGGCGCCGGACCGGACCGCTGGAGTGGCGGGTGCTGTGGCCGCCGCCCGCCGGGCTGCCGACGCAGGGACCGAACGACGCGAGCGTCACCCTGCTGGTGCGAACCTCCGGCCTGACCCTGCTCCTCCTCGGTGACCTCGAACCGGTCGCCCAGCAGGCCCTGTTGCGCGATCATCCGGAACTCGGGCCGGTGGACGTGCTGAAAGTCGCCCACCACGGCTCCGCACACCAGGACCCGCAGCTCCAGGCGCGGGTCAGGCCGCGGATCGCGCTCGTACCGGTCGGCGCCGGAAACCGGTACGGCCATCCCGCGTCCGCTACCCTCACCAGGCTGCGGGCCATGGGTGCGGTCGTGCTGCGCACGGACACGGACGGCAGTGTGGCCGTCGCGGGGAGCGGGCCAGGGCTACGGGCGTTCCCGGCCGGCCGGCGGCGCGAACGGCGTGGGCATACCGGGCGCGGCCGTGCCGTTTGCCCACAACCCGGCAGCATGATCGAATGCGTCTTCGCCAGAACGGTCCGAGTCCACACTGCACGGGGGTGCACCAACCATGTTCGGACGCCGACGGGGGATGGAGCCGGGCGGCAGCGCCGCCTCTCATACGGCCGCGACGCTCACGCTGCCACCAACGGCCCGGCTGCTCAGCTGCCGGGTGCTCGACACGGTCCACCAACCGGTGCGCCAGGCGAAGTTCGAGGTGACCGATCCGATAGGCCGCCGGGTCGTCAGCGGGGAGACGGACCCGTACGGCGGGTTCACCGCCGCCGTCCCGGAGGGGGAGTACCGGCTCTCCGTCACGGCCGCGGGCTACGCCCCCTTCCACGGCGCGACGCTGGTGGGGGACCCGGCGCAGCCCGGCACGGCGGAGATCGTCCTCGACGCGGTGGAGCCGCCGCGGCTGCCCGCGCCCGGGCACTGGGAACTCGACCCGACGCACTCCTCGATCGGCTTCACCGCGCGGCACATCGGCTTCGCCCGGATCCACGGCCGGTTCACCACCTTCGCCGGCGCGGTGCGGATAGCCGAACGCATGGAGGACTCCTCCATGCGCGTGATCATCGATGCGGGCAGCATCGACACCGGGCTGCGGATGCGGGACGACCACCTGCGCTCCGCCGACTTCCTGGACGCCGCGCGCCATCCCACGCTGGAGTTCTACAGCGAGCGCTTCATCCACCGCAGTGGCAGCCGGTGGGCCGTCGCGGGCGCCCTTACCCTGCACGGCGTGAGCCGCTCCGTCACCCTGGACACCCAGTACCTGGGCAACGGCACGGGACTGCAGGGCGAGCCGCGGGCCGCTTGCCGGGCCACGGCCGAACTGAACCGCGAGGACTTCGCGCTGAACTGGCAGTCGGTACTGGCCCAGGGGGTCGCGGCGATCGGCGCGAGCGTCGAGGTCGAGCTGGACATCCAGATCGTCCACAAGGCCTGAGGGGGCCGGGGCGGGGCTCAGGGAGCCTCCAGCCACCCCTCGTAGGCGGCGGCGAGGTCGTCCAGCGAAGCGGAGTCGAGCTTCTGCTGCGGGTCCTCGACGACCACCAGCCACTGGGCGTCCTCCGCGTCGTCCTCACCGGCGAGGGCGTCGCGGACTAGTTGGGGCTCCTCGGGCAGGCCGAAGCGGTCGACGAGCTCGGTCGCCACCTCTTCGGCGGCGTCGCGGTCGGGCAGGACCAGTACATGTCGCGGGTTCACCCGACCATTCTCCGGGACGGGGCCGCCGCCCCGGATCGGGGGAGGGGGGCTGTCGGTGGGGCGTGGGATGCTGGAGGCGATGGCCACCAGGAAGAACCCCACCGACGATCCGCTCGCCCCGCTCACCCTCGCGGTGGGCCAGGAGGATCTGCTGCTCGACCGCGCCGTACGGGAAGTGGTGACGGCGGCGCGTGCCGCCGATGCCGACACCGACGTGCGGGACCTCGCCTCCGAGCAGCTCCAGCCCGGCACGCTGGCGGAGCTGACGAGCCCTTCGCTCTTCTCCGAGCGCAAGGTCCTGATCGTGCGCAACGCGCAGGACCTGGCCGCCGATTCGGTGAAGGAGGTCAAGGCGTACCTCGCGGCGCCGTACGAGGAGATCACCCTCGTCCTCCTGCACGCCGGCGGGGTCAAGGGCAAGGGCCTGCTGGACGCGGCCCGCAAGGCCGGCGCCCGGGAGGTCGCCTGCCCGAAGATGACCAAGGCGGCGGACCGGCTGTCCTTCGTGCGGGGGGAGTTCCGGACGCTGGGGCGTTCGGCCACCCCCGAAGCTTGCCAGAGCCTGGTCGACGCGATCGGCAGCGACCTGCGGGAGCTGGCGAGCGCGGCGGCGCAGCTGTGCGCGGACGTCGAGGGAACCATCGACGAGGCCGTGGTCGGGCGCTACTACACCGGCCGGGCGGAAGCCTCCAGCTTCACCGTCGCCGACCGGGCGGTCGAAGGGCGGGCGGCGGAGGCGCTGGAGGCCCTGCGCTGGTCGCTGTCCACCGGGGTGGCGCCGGTCCTGATCACCAGCGCGTTGGCCCAGGCGGTCCGGGCCATCGGGAAACTGGCCTCCGCTCCGCGCGGTGCCCGGCCGGGCGACCTCGCGCGGGACCTGGGCATGCCGCCGTGGAAGATCGACCGGGTCCGCCAGCAGATGCGCGGCTGGTCCGCGGACGGCGTCTCGGAGGCGTTGCGTGCGGTGGCGCTGGCCGACGCGGGGGTGAAGGGCGGCGGCGACGACCCGGAGTACGCCCTGGAGAAGGCGGTCGTAGCGGTCTGCCGCGCGGCCCGCCCCCAACGCCGCTAGCCTCCCGGCGGGCCGGTCCCGAGCCCGGTCCCGGTCCCGGTCCGTCGGGCCCAGGTGCGGTGCCCCCCCGGCGGGCCGGTCTCGGAGCCCGGACCCGGCCGTCGGGCCCTTGCGGTGCCCCCCGGCGGTGGCCGGGCTACGAGGTGCCGTAGCCCACCCAGTCAAGGCGTGCGGCCCCCGTCGGGGTGGCGGCTGCGCCCCCGCCCGGGCGGAAGGCGCCGGCCCTGCTCGCGGAGCCGGGCCGCCAGCTGCGGCTCGCCGAGGTCACAGCACTAGCAGGCGTAGCCCGCCAGCGTGGGCGCTGCCGCACTGCCGGTAGTCAGGCCGGGCGCGGGCGGTGAGGCGCTGGACCCGTATGCAGGCCGTACCGGCGCCGGCGGCTCGGGACCGGTTCTGCCCGCGAAGCGTCCAGGCGGCGCCGGCCTGCGCGCCCGCGGGTGGTGGCGCGCTCCGCTGCCGGGGTCGGCCGACCGTGGGCCTGACGGGAGACGGGGGTGGTCTGCGCGCCGGGCAGGGGCGTCCCGGCGGCCGGTGAGGCCGCGCCGGGGCGCAGGCCGGCGCTTCGGCGGGCCGGCCGGGGTGGGGGGCAGAGGGGCCGGGCAGGCCGGGCATGACGAAGGCCCCGGCGCACCCTGGGGAAGGGTGGCGATCGGGGCCTTCGGTTACTTCTGGGTGCGCCGCACCCGCGTGGCGAACGCTTCGCGTGCGGCGCGGTTGGCCGGTCGGGAGCGGGAGAGAGGGCCCGCTGGATCCCTACCCGGCGATCACATCAGGAGCTCAGCCCTGGAGGGTGGCAACCTTGGTGGCCAGCGCCGACTTCTTGTTGGCGGCGGCGTTCTTGTGGATGACACCCTTCGAGACAGCCTTGTCGAGCGCACGCGCGGCGGCGCGGGAAGCCACGGTGGCCTTCTCGACGTCACCGGCGGCCACGGCCTCGCGGGCCTTGCGGATCGCGGTCTTGAGCGAAGACTTGACGGCCTTGTTGCGCAGGCGCGCCTTCTCGTTCGTCTTGTTCCGCTTGATCTGGGACTTGATGTTCGCCACGAAAGAGCCTTTTCAGGTTCAGAGTTTGATCTTCGGATTGTGTCCCGGACGGTGAGAGGCCATACGAGACACAGCTGCCCAGGCTACCAGGCACGCTCGGGGCAGCCCAAACCGAGCGCACTGCGCCGTCCATGGGACCATGGGACCCTGCATATACGAGATATCCGAGACCACGTTCCGACTGCGACCCGAGAATCAGGACACTGCGTGCCCGCGATCCCCAGCCACGTGCCCGAGCCGAGCCGTACCGACCCGGCTCTGATCCGCAATTTCTGCATCATCGCGCACATCGACCACGGCAAGTCGACCCTCGCCGACCGGATGCTCCAGCTGACCGGCGTCGTCGACCAGCGGCAGATGCGCGCCCAGTACCTCGACCGCATGGACATCGAGCGTGAGCGCGGCATCACGATCAAGTCGCAGGCGGTCCGCCTGCCCTGGGCGCCCACCGAGGGGCCGGGCAAGGGCAGCACGCACATCCTGAACATGATCGACACCCCCGGTCACGTCGACTTCACGTACGAGGTCTCGCGCTCCCTCGCGGCGTGCGAGGGCACGATCCTCCTCGTCGACGCCGCCCAGGGCATCGAGGCGCAGACCCTCGCCAACCTGTACCTGGCGATGGAGAACGACCTCGCGATCGTCCCCGTCCTGAACAAGATCGATCTGCCGGCGGCCCAGCCGGAGAAGTTCGCCGAGGAGCTCGCGAACCTGGTCGGCTGCCAGCCCGAGGACGTGCTGCGGGTCTCCGCGAAGACCGGCCTGGGCGTCGACGCCCTGCTCGACAAGGTCGTCGCCACCGTCCCGGCCCCGGTCGGCGTCAAGGACGCCCCCGCCCGCGCGATGATCTTCGACTCGGTCTACGACTCGTACCGCGGTGTCGTGACCTACGTCCGCGTCGTCGACGGCCAGCTCAACAAGCGCGAGCGCATCCGGATGATGTCCACCGGCGCCACGCACGAGCTGCTGGAGATCGGCGTCTCCTCCCCGGAGATGACCCCGGCCGACGGCATCGGCGTCGGTGAGGTGGGCTACATCATCACCGGCGTCAAGGACGTCCGTCAGTCCAAGGTCGGTGACACGATCACCAGCCTGCACAACGGCGCGACCGAGGCACTCGGCGGCTACAAGGACCCGAAGCCGATGGTCTTCTCGGGCCTGTACCCGCTCGACGGCTCGGACTACCCCGACCTGCGCGAGGCCCTGGACAAGCTCCAGCTCAACGACGCCGCGCTGGTCTACGAGCCGGAGACCTCGGCGGCGCTCGGCTTCGGCTTCCGCGTCGGCTTCCTCGGCCTGCTGCACCTGGACGTGGTCCGCGAGCGGCTGGAGCGCGAGTTCGGCCTCGACCTGATCGCCACCGCCCCGAACGTGGTCTACCGCGTCGTGCTGGAAGACGGCAAGGAAGTCACCGTCACCAACCCGAGCGAGTTCCCCGAGGGCAAGATCTCGGACGTGTTCGAGCCGGTCGTCCGGGCCACGATCCTCGCGCCCAGCGAGTTCATCGGCGCGATCATGGAGCTGTGCCAGACCCGCCGCGGCACGCTGCTCGGCATGGACTACCTGTCCGAGGACCGGGTCGAGATCCGCTACACGCTCCCCCTCGCGGAGATCGTGTTCGACTTCTTCGACCAGCTGAAGTCCAAGACGCGCGGTTACGCCTCCCTCGACTACGAGCCCACCGGCGAGCAGTCCTCCAGCCTGGTCAAGGTCGACATCCTGCTGCACGGCGACAAGGTCGACGCCTTCTCCGCCGTCTGCCACAAGGACGCCGCCTACGCCTACGGCGTGCGGCTCGTCGCCAAGCTGCGCGAGCTCATCCCGCGCCAGGCCTTCGAGGTGCCGATCCAGGCGGCCGTCGGGTCGCGCGTCATCGCCCGCGAGACCATCCGCGCCATCCGCAAGGACGTCCTCGCGAAGTGCTACGGCGGTGACATCTCCCGTAAGCGGAAGCTGCTGGAGAAGCAGAAGGAAGGCAAGAAGCGGATGAAGATGGTCGGCTCCGTGGAGGTCCCCCAGGAGGCCTTCATCGCCGTCCTGTCCAGCGACGAGTCCGCAGGCAAGAAGAAGTAGCCCCCCGGCGACCCCAGTCGTGACAAACGGGCCCACATGCGGACGCATGTGGGCCCGTTTCGTTATGAACCGGCCGCTCGCCGCCCCTTACGCGCAGCCCGGGCGGCCTTTAGTCTGATCACTGCTCGATGGTTACTCGCCAGTCACAAACTCGCCAACAGCATGTGCGCAGGTCCCCACCCCGCCAGCCCCAAGCGCCCCACGCCCACGCTGCCGCGTGGACCGGTCCGGAGGATGTCGTGAGCGACACACAGACCTTGATCGAGAACCGCCCGCCCACCGTGGCGGCCCTCTTCCTTGAGCGTGTCGCCGCCACGCCGGACGGGGAGGCCTACCGGTACCCCGTCCCCTCCGCCGACGGCGGCCCCGACGCGTGGAAGTCGCTCAGCTGGGGCCAGGCCGCCGACCGGGTGTTCGCCATCGCCGCCGGCCTGGCCGACCTCGGCCTCGGTGCGGAGGACCGGGTCGCGCTCGCCTCCGGCACCCGGGTCGAGTGGATCCTGGCCGACCTCGGCGTGATGTGCGCCGGCGCCGCGACCACCACCATCTACCCCAGCACCAACGCGGAGGAGTCGGCCTTCATCCTGGCCGACTCCGAGAGCCGGGTACTGATCGCCGAGGACGGCAAGCAGCTGGCGAAGGCCCGCGCGCACCGCGCCGACCTGCCCCGCCTCGCCCACGTCGTCGTCATCGACGCCGAGGACGCGCAGGAGGCGGCCGGCGACCCCGAGGGCTGGGTGCTCTCCCTGGACGCCCTGGAGGCCCGCGGCAAGGAGTACCTCGCCAAGCACCCCGAGGCGGTCAAGGAGCGGATCGCCTCCATCACCGCGGACCAGCTCGCCACGCTGATCTACACCTCCGGCACCACCGGCCGCCCCAAGGGCGTGCGCCTGCCCCACGACAACTGGTCGTACATGGCCAAGGCGACCGTGGCCACCGGCATGATCACCGCGGAGGACGTCCAGTACCTGTGGCTGCCGCTGGCCCACGTCTTCGGCAAGGTCCTCACCTCCGGCCAGATCGAGGTCGGGCACGTCACCGCGGTCGACGGCCGCATCGACAAGATCATCGAGAATCTGCCGGTGGTGCAGCCGACCTATATGGCAGCCGTCCCGCGCATCTTCGAGAAGGTCTACAACGGGGCCGCCGGGAAGGCCCGGGCCGCGGGCGGAGCCAAGTACAAGATCTTCAAGTGGGCCGCCGAGGTCGCCCGCGAGTACGCGAAGACCAGCCAGGACAACCACCGGCGCACCGGCAGCACGAAGGTCCCCCTGGGCCTCGCCGCCAAGCACAAGGTCGCCGACGCGCTCGTCTACTCCAAGCTCCGCGAGGCCTTCGGCGGCAAGCTGCGCGCCGCCGTGTCCGGCTCCGCCGCGCTCTCACCCGAGATCGGCTACTTCTTCGCGGGCGCCGGCATCCACATCCTGGAGGGCTACGGGCTCACCGAGTCCAGCGCCGCCTCCTTCGTCAACCCCGGCGAGGCCTACCGCACCGGCACCGTCGGCAAGCCGCTCCCCGGCACCGAGGTCCGCATCGCCGACGACGGGGAGATCCTGCTGCGCAGCCCCGGCATCATGGAGGGCTACCACCGGCTGCCCGACAAGACCGCCGAGGTGCTGGAGGCGGACGGCTGGCTGCACACGGGCGACATCGGCGAGCTCTCGCCCGACGGCTACCTGCGCATCACCGACCGCAAGAAGGACCTGATCAAGACCTCGGGCGGCAAGTACGTGGCCCCGGCGGAGGTGGAAGGCCAGTTCAAGGCGATCTGCCCGTACGTCTCCAGCATCGTCGTGCACGGCGCGGACCGGAACTTCTGCTCGGCGCTGATCGCGCTCGACGGCCCGGCGATCCTGCTCTGGGCGGCCGAGCACGGCCTGGAGGGCAAGACGTACGCCGAGGTCGCGGCCGCGCCCGAGACCAACCGGCTGATCGAGACGTACGTACAGACCCTCAACGAGGGCCTCCAGCGCTGGCAGACGATCAAGCAGTTCCGGCTGCTGCCGCGCGACCTGGACGTCGAGCACGGCGACCTCACCCCCAGCCTGAAACTGAAGCGGCCGGTCGTCGAGCGCGAGTTCAAGCACCTCATCGACGAGATGTACGCCGGGGCCAACGAGGCGTAAACGACCTTGGGGCAGTGCGGGACAATGGGCACATGCCTTCCGCACTGCCCGACGGTGAACCCATGCCCGAAGACGGCTCGCTGCCGTCGCACGCCCTGGCGGGTGCCGGGGACCGGCCGCTCGGGTTCTACCTGCACGTCCCGTACTGCGCCACGCGCTGCGGCTACTGCGACTTCAACACCTACACGGCCACCGAGCTGCGGGGCACCGGAGGCGTGCTCGCCTCCCGGGAGAACTACGCCGACACCCTGATCGACGAGGTCCGCCTCGCCCGCAAGGTGCTCGGGGACGACCCCAGGGCCGTGCGCACGGTGTTCGTGGGGGGCGGTACGCCGACGCTGCTGCCGGCCGCCGACCTCGTACGGATGCTCGCGGCGATCCGGGACGAGTTCGGCCTGGCACCGGACGCGGAGGTCACGACGGAGGCCAACCCGGAGTCGGTGAACCCGGAGTACCTCGCCGAGCTGCGCGCGGGCGGGTTCAACCGGATCTCCTTCGGCATGCAGAGCGCGAAGCAGCACGTCCTCAAGGTGCTGGACCGTACGCACACTCCCGGGCGGCCCGAGGCGTGCGTCGCGGAGGCCCGGGCGGCGGGCTTCGAGCACGTCAACCTGGACCTGATCTACGGCACGCCGGGAGAGTCCGACGAGGACTGGCGGGCGTCGCTGGCGGCGGCGCTGGGGGCCGGCCCGGACCACATCAGCGCGTACGCGCTGATCGTGGAGGAGGGCACCCAGCTGGCGCGGCGGATCCGGCGCGGCGAGGTCCCGATGACGGACGACGACGTGCACGCCGACCGGTACCTGATCGCGGACGCGGTGATGGCGGAGGCCGGGTACCACTGGTACGAGGTGTCGAACTGGGCGACGTCCGAGGCCGGCCGGTGCCTGCACAACGAGCTGTACTGGCGCGGCGCGGACTGGTGGGGCGCGGGGCCGGGGGCGCACTCGCACGTGGGCGGGGTGCGGTGGTGGAACGTGAAGCACCCGGGGGCGTACGCCGCCGCGCTGGCGGAGGGGCGGTCGCCCGGGGCGGGGCGGGAACTCCTGTCCGAGGAGGACCGGCGGGTGGAGCGGATCCTGCTGGAGCTCAGGCTGGTGGACGGCGTGCCGTTGTCGCTGCTCGCGGAGGCGGGGTTGGAGGCGTCCCGGCGGGCCCTGGCGGACGGGCTGCTGGAGCCGGGTCCGTACGAGGCCGGGCGGGCCGTGCTGACGCTGCGCGGGCGGCTCCTGGCCGACGCGGTGGTCCGGGACCTGGTCGACTGACGCGGGGCGACTGACGCGGGCGGCGGGTGCGGGGTCGCCCGGGGGGCGTGCGGGGTGCGGCGCCCTCGCGCTGCGCGGCCCCGGCTGCGCCGGGCTTTCCGGGGCTCCGCCCCGGACCCCGCGCCTCAAACGCCGGCGGGGCTGGATTGCCCGGCCTGCGCCTCACGTCGGCGGGGCTGGGTTTGCCCGGCCTGCGCCGCAAACGCCGGCGGGGCTGGGTTTGCCCGGCCTGCGCCGCAAACGCCGGCGGGGCTGGGTCAGGCCGGGGTCGTGACGTGGTCGATGAGGTGTTCCACGGCGCCCAGGAGCGTGGGGTCGAGGTCCTTGTAGGACGTCACGCGGGACAGGATGTGCTGCCAGGCCGCTCCCGTGTTCGGGGGCCAGCCCAGGGCGTGGCAGACGCCCGTCTTCCAGTCCTGGCCCGGGGGGATCACCGGCCAGGCCGGGATGCCCAGCGCCGACGGTTTCACCGCCTGCCAGACGTCCACGTACGGGTGGCCCACCACCAGGACGTGCGGCGACGTCACCGATGCCGCGATGCGGGACTCCTTCGAGCCCGGCACCAGGTGGTCGACCAGCACGCCCAGGCGGGCGTCCGGTGCGGGTGCGAAGTCCGCCACGATGGCGGGGAGGTCGTCGATGCCTTCCAGGTACTCCACGACCACCCCCTCGATCCGCAGGTCGTCGCCCCACACCCGCTCCACCAGCTCCGCGTCGTGGCGGCCCTCGACGTAGATCCGCCCCGCCCGTGCCACCCGCGCCCGCGCCCCGGGGACGGCCACCGAGCCCGACGCCGTACGGGCGGGCGGAGCCGACGCCGTACGGGCCGGGCGGGTCAGGGTGACCACCGCGCCCTCCAGCAGGAACCCGCGGGGCTCCAGCGGGAACGCGCGGCGCTTGCCGAAGCGGTCCTCCAGGGTCACCGTGCCCGCCTCGCAGGCCACCACCGCGCCGCAGAAGTCGGTGGCCGCCACCTCCACCACCAGGCCGGGGTCCGCCGGCACCTCCGGCACGGCCTTGGCGCGCTTCCACTGCGGGGTCAGATCGGGGGAGTACTCACGCATCCGGCCGACGGTACGAGACGGCCCGCGCTCACGCGCCCGACACGCCGAACCGCCCCACCAGTGTGGCGCGTTGCGCACGTACGAAGCCCGCGTCGACCACCGCTCCGTGACCCGGCACGTACAGCGCGTCATCCCCGCCCAGCGCGAGCAGCCGGTCGAGTGCGGCCGGCCACTGCGCCGGGACCGCGTCCGGGCCCGCCTGCGGTTCGCCCGACTCCTCCACGAGGTCCCCGCAGAAGACGGCCTCCCGCTCGCCCGGCACGAAGACCGCCAGGTCGTGCCGGGTGTGCCCCGGCCCGACGTTCGCCAGCAGCACCTGCACGCCGCCCAGCTCCAGCGTCCACTCGCCAGAGACCAAGTGCCGCGGCAGCGGCAGCAGGTCCGCCGCCTCGGCCGCCGCCGCCTCCGCCAGTCCCTGCCGGACCGCGTCCTCCTGCAGGGCGTTCCGCTCCAGCGAGAGGTGCGCGTCCAGGCCGACCGCACCGTAGAACTCGGCCCCCGAGAACGCGGCGCCGCCCAGCACGTGGTCGAAATGTCCGTGCGTGAATGCGATATGGGTCACGTGGCGGCCCGTCAGCCGCTCCGCCTCCGCCCGGATCCCGGCGCCCTCGCGGACGCTGGATCCCGGGTCGATCAGAAGGACCGACTCGTCCCCCACCACCAGCCCCACCGTGCAGTCCCACACCGGGAGCCGGCGCCTTCCGGCCCGCCCGGTCAGCCGTTCCCAGCCCGCCTCTTCCCAACGCACGTCCATGCGGCGACGCTACCCTGGCGGGCCGCCCTTGCCCGCGGCGTACTACCCGGCCGTACACTGACCGGGGGATCTCTGGCACTCGGATGCGCAGAGTGCCAGTAGGGCCCGCCCCGGGCGACCGGAAGAACGACCGCAGCGACGACCCACCGCACTGGAGGTGTGCACGAGTGCTCAGCGAACGCAGGCTCGAAGTATTGCGCGCCATCGTCCAGGACTACGTGGGGACGGAGGAGCCGGTCGGATCGAAGGCGCTCACCGAGCGCCACCGGCTCGGCGTCTCCCCGGCGACGGTCCGCAACGACATGGCGCTGCTGGAGGAGGAGGGCTACATCGCCCAGCCCCACACCAGCGCCGGGCGCATCCCCACCGACAAGGGCTACCGGCTCTTCGTCGACAAGCTGGCGGGGGTCAAGCCGCTGTCGACGCCCGAGCGCCGGGCCATCCAGAACTTCCTCGACGGCGCCGTCGACCTCGACGACGTCGTGGGGCGCACCGTGCGGCTGCTCGCGCAGCTCACCCGGCAGGTCGCAGTCGTCCAGTACCCGAGCCTGACCCGTTCCACCGTCCGGCACGTGGAGCTGCTGTCCCTGGCGCCCGCGCGGCTGATGCTCGTGCTGATCACGGACACCGGCCGGGTCGAGCAGCGGCTCGTCGACTGCCAGACCCCCTTCGCCGAGACCTCGCTCGCCGACCTGCGGGCGCGCCTCAACAGCCGGGTCGTCGGCCGTCGCTTCACCGACGTGCCGCCGCTCGTGCAGGACCTTCCGGAGTCCTTCGAGGCCGAGGACCGGGCGACGGTCAAGGCCGTCCTCGCGACCTTGCGGGAGACGCTGGTGGAGGAGGCGGAGGAACGGCTGATGATCGGCGGTACCGCCAACCTCACGCGGTTCGGACATGATTTTCCCCTGACGATCAGGCCGGTGCTGGAGGCGCTGGAGGAGCAGGTCGTGCTCCTCAAGCTGCTCGGCGAGGCCAGTGAAGTCGGGGATGGCCGTGAAGATCGGGCATGAGAATGCCTACGAGGGACTGAACTCCACGTCCGTCGTCTCGGTCGGTTACGGTTCGGGCGGCGAAGCAGTCGCCAAACTCGGCGTGGTCGGACCGACCCGCATGGACTACCCCGGAACGATGGGAGCGGTACGCGCAGTGGCACGTTACGTCGGACAGATCCTGGCGGAGTCGTAAGTGGCCACGGACTACTACGCCGTTCTCGGCGTGCGCCGCGACGCATCGCAGGACGAGATCAAGAAGGCCTTCCGCCGCCTCGCGCGCGAACTCCACCCGGACGTGAATCCGGATCCGAAGACGCAGGAGCGCTTCAAGGAGATCAACGCGGCCTACGAGGTGCTCTCGGACCCGCAGAAGAAGCAGGTCTACGACCTCGGCGGCGACCCGCTGTCCTCCTCGGGCGGTGGCGGCGGCGCGGGCGGATTCGGGGCGGGCGGCTTCGGCAACTTCTCCGACATCATGGACGCGTTCTTCGGCCAGGCCTCGCAGCGCGGACCGCGCTCGCGCACGCGCCGCGGCCAGGACGCCATGATCCGCCTGGACCTGGAGCTGGACGAGGCGGCCTTCGGGACGACCAAGGACATCCAGGTCGACACGGCCGTCGTCTGCACCACCTGCTCGGGTGAGGGCGCCGCCCCCGGCACCTCCGCGCAGACGTGTGACATGTGCCGCGGCCGCGGTGAGGTGTCCCAGGTCACCCGGTCCTTCCTGGGCCAGGTCATGACCTCGCGGCCCTGCCCGCAGTGCCAGGGCTTCGGCACCGTCGTCCCGACCCCGTGCCCCGAGTGCGCGGGCGACGGCCGGGTGCGCTCCCGCCGCAGCCTCACCGTCAAGATCCCGGCCGGTGTCGAGAACGGCACCCGGATCCAGCTGGCGGGCGAGGGCGAGGTCGGCCCCGGCGGCGGCCCCGCCGGCGACCTGTACGTGGAGATCCACGAACTGGCGCACCCGACCTTCCAGCGGCGCGGGGACGACCTGCACTGCACGGTCACCATCCCCATGACGGCGGCGGCCCTGGGCACCAAGTGCCCGCTGGAAACGCTGGACGGGCTGGAGGAGATCGACATCCGGCCCGGCACCGGATCCGGCCAGGCGATCCCGCTGCACGGCCGCGGCGTCACGCACCTGCGCGGCGGCGGCCGGGGCGACCTGATCGTCCACGTCGAGGTCACCACCCCCGGCAAGCTGGACGCCCAGCAGGAGGACCTGCTGCGCCAGCTGGCCAAGCTGCGCGGCGAGGAGCGGCCGATGGGCCAGTTCGCGCCGGGCCAGCAGGGTCTGTTCAGCCGCCTCAAGGACGCGTTCAACGGCCGCTGACCGGCCCGCCGCACCGCGTACGAGCCCGGCCCGGGAAACACCCCGGTCCGGGCTCGCGGCGTGCCCCGCGCCCGCGCCGGGAAGCGGACTATGCCAGGCGAATGCGGTGATTCGGCCCGGTGCGCCGGACGTGGCACGATGCAGGGCATGTCCACCGCGCCGAACGGTCTCTCCCCCTACCCGATCGTGCAGGCACCCATGGCGGGCGGCGCCTCCTGTCCGCCGCTCGCCGCCGCCGTGTGCGAGGCGGGCGGGCTGGGCTTCCTGGCCGGCGGCTACAAGACCGCCGACGGGATGTACCAGGAGATCAAGCAGCTGCGCGCGCTCACCCGGCGGCCCTTCGGCGTCAACCTCTTCATGCCGCAGACCGGCTACGTCGACCCCGCGGCCGTCGAGACGTACCGGGGCCAGCTGGCCGGTGAGGCGAGCTGGTACGAGGTGTCCCTGGCGGCGGACGACATCGTTGCCAGCTACGACGACGGCTACGACGCCAAACTCGCCATCCTGCTGGAGGACCCCGTCCCGGTGGTGTCCTTCACCTACGGCTGCCCCCCGGCAGCCGTCCTGACCCGGCTGCGCGAGGCCGGTACGTACACCGTCGTCACCGTGACCGCCGTCGAGGAGGCCCGGACCGCCCAGGCCGCGGGCGCCGACGCGGTCTGCGTCCAGGGCGTCGAGGCGGGCGGCCACCAGGGCACCCACCGCGACGACCCGGAGACCGACGGCACGGCGGGTGTCGGCCTGCTCGTACTGGTCACGGCGGTACGGGAGGCGGTGGCCCTCCCGATCATCGCGGCGGGCGGGGTGATGCGCGGGGCGCAGATCGCGGCGCTGCTCGCGGCGGGCGCCGCGGCCGCGCAGCTCGGCACGGCCTTCCTGGCCTGCCCCGAGTCGGGCGCCGACCCGCTGCACAAGCGGGCGCTGACGAACCCGCTGTTCCCGCACACCGAACTCACCCGGGCCTTCTCCGGCAGGCCCGCCCGGGGGCTGGTCAACCGCTTCATGCGCGAGCACGGCCCGTACGCCCCGGCCGCCTACCCGCAGGTCCACCACCTGACGGCGGGACTGCGCAAGGCGGCCGCCGCCGCAGGGGATCCGCAGGGCATGGCGCTGTGGGCGGGACAGGGGCACCGGCTGGCGCGGGCGCTGCCGGCCGGGGAACTGGTGGAGGTGCTGGCGGCGGAACTCGTCGAGGCACAGAGTGCGTTGCAGGTCATGCAGATGAGGAGAGCGTCATGACGGCCCCGGTGTTCGTGGTCGAGGAGGTCCCCGCGGGGCCGGAGTTCGTGCTGGACGGCCCGGAGGGCCGTCACGCGGTCTCCGTGAAAAGGCTGAACCCCGGCGAGGACGTCGTCCTCACCGACGGGCGCGGCCACTGGGCGGAGGGCGTCGTCAAGGCCGCCGAGGGCAAGGACCGCCTCGTCGTCAGGGACCTGGAGTCCGTCCAGGAGGAACCGGAACCGGCCGTCCGGATCACCGTCGTGCAGGCCCTGCCCAAGGGCGACCGCGGCGAGCTCGCCGTCGAGACGATGACCGAGACCGGCGTCGACGCGATCGTGCCCTGGCAGGCCTCGCGCTGCATCACCCAGTGGCGCGGCGAGCGGGGCGCCAAGTCGCTGGCCAAGTGGCGGGCCACCGCCCGGGAGGCGGGCAAGCAGTCCCGGCGGGTGCGCTTCCCGGAGGTCGCCGAAGCCCTGTCCACGAAGCAGGTGGCGGCGCTGCTCGCCGGGGCCGACCTGGCCGTGGTCCTGCACGAGGACCGCGACACCCCCTCGGGCGCCCTGGCCACCGCCGAGCTGCCCGCCTCGGGCTCCATCGTCCTGGTGGTCGGCCCGGAGGGCGGGGTCTCGCCGGAGGAACTCGCCGCGTTCGCGGCGGCCGGGGCCCACCCGTACCGCCTGGGCCCCTCGGTCCTGCGGACCTCCACCGCCGGTACGGCCGCGACGGCGGTCCTGCTGGCCCGGACGGGCCGCTGGGGCTGACGCCCGGGCGGGGCCGCGGGATCGAGCCGGTCGCGAGCCGGGGGATCACCGCGCCGGTTACGATGCCCGGACCGATCAACGTCACGAGAGGCGCAGCAATGGCCGGGGAACCGCAGGCGGACTGCCTGTTCTGCAAGATCGTGGAGGGGAAGGTCCCGGCGACGGTCGTCCGCGAGTCCGAGACGACGGTGGCCTTCCGGGACATCAACCCGCAGGCGCCCACGCACGTGCTCGTCATCCCGAAGGTGCACTACCCCGACGCCGCGTCGCTCGCCGCCGCCGAGCCGGCGATCGCCGCCGACGTGCTCCGCGAGGCCGGGCAGATCGCCGCCGACGAGGAAGTCGCCGGCCACGGCTACCGGATCGTCTTCAACACCGGCGCCGGCGCCGGGCAGACCGTCTGGCACGCCCACGCGCACGTCCTCGGCGGCCGCGGCCTCCAGTGGCCCCCCGGATAAGCCGTGTCCGTACGCGAGTTCGTGGTCCTGGGAACCGCCAGCCAGGTCCCGACCCGGGCCCGTAACCACAACGGCTACCTGCTGCGCTGGGACGGCGAGGGCATCCTCTTCGACCCGGGCGAGGGCACCCAGCGCCAGATGCTGCGCGCCGGGGTCGCCGCGCACGACATCAACCGGATCTGCGTCACCCACTTCCATGGTGACCACAGCCTCGGCCTGGCCGGGGTGATCCAGCGGATCAACCTCGACCAGGTCCCGCACCCGGTCACCGCGCACTACCCGGCCTCGGGGCAGAAGTTCTTCGACCGGCTCCGCTACGCCACCGCCTACCGGGAGACGGTACGGCTGGGCGAGGAGCCGGTGGCCGGCGACGGGACGCTGGCGCGCGGGGCCTCGTACACCCTGGAGGCCCGGCGGCTCTCGCACCCGGTGGAGACCTTCGGCTACCGGATCACCGAGCCCGACGGGCGCCGGATGGTGCCGGAGCTGCTGGCGCGGCACGGGATCAAGGGGCCGGACGTGGGCCGGCTCCAGCGCGAGGGGAACCTCGGCGGGGTCAGTCTGGACGAGGTCAGCGAGCACCGGCGGGGGCAGCGGTTCGCCTTCGTGATGGACACCCGGCTGTGCGCGGGCGTGGACGCGCTCGCCGAGGGCTGCGACATGCTGGTGATCGAGTCGACGTTCCTGGACGAGGACGTGGCGCTGGCCACCGACCACGGCCACCTCACCGCCGGACAGGCGGCCCGGGTGGCCCGGGACGCGGGCGTCCGGCACCTGGTGCTGACGCATTTCTCGCAGCGCTACTCCGACCCCGGCGAGTTCGAACGGCAGGCGCGGGCCGCGGGGTTCGAGGGCGAACTGACGATCGCCGCGGACCTCGTCCGGGTGCCGCTGCCGAAGCGGGCCTGAGATCCCGGATCCGGCCGGATCCGAGCGCTCGTATGGTGATGTGCGTCACACTGGGTTCCGGTTCGTCCGCGCTCGGACACCGGCGACGGCCGTTCCCCGGAGCCCGGCGGGCGCCGGGGAACGGACCCTGCGCACACCGGCCGCACAGGAATGAAACGGAGAGCACACCGTGACCAGTCGGGAAAGCCGCACCAGCCCGGAATCGAGACTGGACCCGCTCGGTCCGGTGCGCGATCCCCACGAACCGGGCTGCGACGTCTTCCTCACCGGCACCGTCTTCCTCGACATCATCCTCACCGGCCTCGACTCGGCCCCCGTCCGCGGTACCGAGTCCTGGGCGCGGGGCATGGGCTCCAGCCCGGGCGGAGTCGCCAACATGGCCGCCGCGCTGGCCCGCCTCGGCCTGCGCACCTCGCTGGCCGCGGCCTTCGGTGACGACCACTACGGCGAATACTGCTGGGACGCGCTGGAACAGGGCGAGGGCATCGACCTGTCGATGTCCCGCAAGATCCCCGGCTGGCACAGCCCCGTCACCGTCTCCATGGCGTACGAGGGCGAGCGCACGATGGTCTCCCACGGGCACGAGCCGCCCCTCCCGGCGGGCCCCGGCCGCTTCCCGCAGTGCCCGCCGCGGGCCAGGGCGGCCGTGGCCTCGCTGGGCCCGGGCGCCGGCGAGGAGTGGATCGCCCAGGCCGCCCGGCAGGGCTCCCGGGTCTTCGCCGACGTGGGGTGGGACGAGAGCGGCCGCTGGGACCTCGGGGCGCTGGCCGACCTGGAGCACTGCGAGGCCTTCCTGCCGAACGCGGGCGAGGCCATGCGGTACACCCGCACCGAGTGCCCCCGCGCGGCTGCCCGGTTGCTGGCGGAGAAGGTGCCGGTGGCGGTGGTGACCATGGGCGCGGACGGCTCCTGCGCGGTGGACGGCCGCACCGGGGAGACGGCGGAGGTCCCGGGGATCATGGTGGACGCCCTCGACCCGACCGGAGCCGGCGACGTGTTCGTGGCGGGTTTCGTCACGGGCACCCTGGCGGGGTGGCCGCTCGCGGACCGGCTGGCCTTCGCCGGGCTCACGGCGGCCCTGTCGGTGCAGGAGTTCGGCGGCTCCCTGTCGGCCCCGGGCTGGCCGGAGGTGTCCCACTGGTGGCGCGCCGCCCCGGCGGACCTGCGGGACCGCTACGCCTTCCTCGACGCCCTGGTCCCCCCCGGCGCGCCGCCGGGCCCCCGCCGCCGGGCCGTCCCGACGATCGGCTTCCGGCCCTCCCTGTAGCGCGGCGGCGCGGGCCTGGACCGGGGGGCCCGGGGAACCGGGCCCGGTAAAAGCCCTCGGGGATGGCGGCGGGGAGTCGTACCCTTGGTAGTCCGGAGGTCGACGATCGGCGCGACCCCTCAGTGGGAGGTATGCGCAGGCCACAGTGCCGGCCCATGACTCAGACACCGACAGCCCGTACCCCAGCGCCGGGGCAGGCGCGAGCCCACTTCACCGTTCCGGCCACGCACCCGATGGTGACCGTGCTGGGCTCTGGTGACGCCCTGCTGCGCGTCATCGAGAATGCCTTCCCGAAGGCCGACATCCATGTTCGGGGCAATCAGGTCAGCGCGATCGGCGACGCGGTGGAAGTCGCCCTGATCCAGCGCCTGTTCGACGAGATGATGCTGGTGCTCCGCACCGGGCAGTCGATGACGGAGGACGCAGTGGAACGCTCGATCGCCATGCTCAAGGCGAACGGCAGGGGCAACGGCGGCGACAGCGGCCACGACGAGACCCCGGCCGAGGTGCTCACGCAGAACATCCTCTCCAGCCGCGGCCGGACCATCCGTCCCAAGACGCTCAACCAGAAGCGTTACGTGGACGCGATCGACAAGAACACCATCGTCTTCGGCATCGGCCCCGCCGGTACCGGCAAGACCTACCTCGCCATGGCCAAGGCGGTCCAGGCCTTGCAGTCCAAGCAGGTCAGCCGGATCATCCTGACCCGGCCCGCCGTCGAGGCCGGCGAGCGCCTCGGCTTCCTGCCGGGCACCCTGTTCGACAAGATCGACCCGTACCTGCGTCCGCTCTACGACGCCCTGCACGACATGCTCGACCCGGACTCGATCCCCCGCCTGATGGCCGCCGGAACCATCGAGGTGGCGCCCCTGGCGTATATGCGCGGTCGCACCCTCAACGACGCTTTCGTCGTACTGGACGAGGCGCAGAACACGACCGCCGAGCAGATGAAGATGTTCCTGACCCGGCTCGGCTTCGATTCGAAGATCGTCGTCACCGGTGACATCACGCAGATCGACCTGCCGGGCGGGGCCAAGAGCGGCCTGCGCCAGGTGCAGGAGATCCTCGACGGGGTGCCGGACATCCACTTCTCGCGGCTCACCTCCGAGGATGTCGTCCGGCACAAGCTGGTCGGCCGTATCGTCGACGCGTACGAGAAGTACGACGACAGCCAGGACTCCCCGCAGTCCCGGAACGGCTACCAGCGGAAGTAGAACTCAGCGCACCATGTCGATCGACGTCAACAACGAGTCCGGGATCGAGGTCGACGAGCAGGCGGTCCTCGACATCGCCCGCTACGCGCTCACCAGGATGCGGATCCACCCGCTGTCCGAGCTGTCCGTCATCGTCGTCGACGAGGAGGCGATGGAGCAGCTGCACATCCAGTGGATGGACCTGCCCGGTCCCACCGACGTCATGTCCTTCCCGATGGACGAACTGCGTCCCCCGGCGAAGGACGACGAGGAGCCCCCGCAGGGGCTCCTCGGCGACATCGTGCTGTGCCCGGAAGTGGCAAAGCGGCAGGGCGAGGAAGCGCCGACGCGGCACTCCATGGACGAGGAGCTCCAGCTCCTGACCGTCCACGGGGTGCTGCACCTGCTCGGGTACGACCACGAGGAGCCGGACGAGAAGGCCGAGATGTTCGGCCTCCAGGCGGCCATCGTCGACGGCTGGCGCGGTGAGCGCGGCCTGACCGGCCCGTCCCCCGCCCCCACCGTCTCGTGACCGGCGCACCGCAGCTGATCAGCGGCGCGGTGCTGCTGGTCGTCGTGGCCTGGTTCGCGGCCTGCGCGGAGTCCGGGATCGCCCGCGTCTCCAGCTTCCGCGCGGAACAGGCCGTACGGGAGGGCCGGCGCGGCAGCGCCAAGCTGGCGCAGGTCGCCGGGGACCCGACCCGCTACGTCAACGTGGCGCTGCTCGTCCGGGTCACCTGCGAGATGGCGGCGGGCGTGCTCGTCACGTACGTGTGCCTCGACGAGTTCGGCGAGAACTGGACCGCGCTGCTCGTGGCCATCGGCGTGATGGTGCTGGTGTCGTACGTCGCGGTGGGGGTGTCCCCGCGCACCATCGGCCGCCAGCACCCGCTGAACACGGCGACCGCGGCCGCGTACGTACTCGTACCGCTCGCGCGGATCATGGGGCCGATCCCGCAACTGCTGATCCTCCTCGGCAACGCGCTGACCCCGGGGAAGGGCTTCCGCAAGGGGCCCTTCGCCTCCGAGGCCGAGCTGCGGGCGATGGTCGACCTGGCGGAGCGGGAATCGCTGATCGAGGACGACGAACGCCGGATGGTGCACCAGGTCTTCGAACTCGGCGACACCCTCGTGCGCGAGGTGATGGTGCCGCGCACCGACCTCGTGTGCATCGAGCGGTACAAGACGGTCCGCCAGGCGACGACGCTCGCGCTGCGCTCCGGCTTCTCGCGCATCCCGGTGACCGGGGAGAACGAGGACGACATCGTCGGCATCGTGTACCTGAAGGACCTCGTCCGCAAGACGCACATCAGCCGGGAGGCGGAGTCCGACCTCGTCTCGACCGCGATACGGCCGGCCGTCTTCGTGCCCGACACCAAGAACGCCGGTGACCTGCTCCGCGAGATGCAGTCCGTACGCAACCACGTGGCCGTCGTCATCGACGAATACGGCGGCACGGCCGGCATCGTGACGATCGAGGACATCCTGGAGGAGATCGTCGGCGAGATCACCGACGAGTACGACCGCGAACTCCCGCCGGTCGAGGAACTGGGCGACGACCGCTACCGGGTCACGGCCCGGCTCGACATCACCGACCTCGGGGAGCTGTTCAAGGTCGAGGCGTTCGACGACGAGGACGTGGAGACGGTCGGCGGACTGCTCGCCAAGGCGCTGGGCCGGGTCCCTATCGCGGGCGCGTCGGCGGTGGTGGAACTGCCCGACGGGCGGCCGCTGCGGCTGACGGCGGAATCCCCGGCGGGGCGGCGGAACAAGATCGTGACGGTGCTGGTGGAGCCGGTGGTCACGGAGCCGGACGAGGGCGCGGAGGTGCCGGAATGACCCCCGCGGAACTGCGCGCGTTCTGCCTGGGCTTCAACGCGGCGGTGGAGGAGTTCCCCTTCACGCCGGAGACCTCGGTGTTCAAGGTGCTCGGGAAGGTGTTCGCGCTGACGGCGCTGCACGCCGAACCGTTGAAGGTCAACCTCAAGTGCGAGCCGGAGGCGGCGGTCCGGCTGCGGGCCGAGCACGAGGCGATCGTGCCGGGCTGGCACATGAACAAGCGGCACTGGAACACGGTGACGGTCGGCGCGCTGCCGGACGAGCTGGTCCGGGAGCTGGTGGAGGACTCGTACGACCTGGTCGTCGCCGGACTGCCGAGGGCCGTGCGGCTGCGGCTGGACCGGCCCTGAACGGCGGGCCGTAGCGGCTCGGCGGGGTCGTCCTGCGACGTCGCCGGGGCGCTCCCTATGCTTTCGCCCATGAGCGACAACAGTGGGATCGACCCCGAGGACAGCAAGATCATCACACTGGCGCGCAGCGCCCGGGCCCGTAACGGGGTGCCGGAGGGTGCGGCGGTGCGCGACGAGACGGGCCGCACGTACGTGGCCGGGACGGTGGAGCTGGACTCCCTCAAGCTCAGCGCGCTCCAGACGGCGGTCGCGATGGCGGTGGCGAGCGGGGCCCGGTCCCTGGAGGCCGCCGCCGTCGTGAGCGCGGCCGAGGCCCCGGCCGACGCCGACCGCGCGGCGGTCCGCGACCTCGGCGGCCCGGACACCCCGGTTCTGCTGGCGGCCCCGGACGGCACTCTGAGGTCCACGACCCCGGCGGGCTGACGGGTCTAAGGGCTGTCTCTTAGGGGGCGCGCCAGACGAGCGTGTACCGCCAGAACAGGCGCCGGCGCAGGCGGGCGCCCGGCAAAGCCGCGCGGGCCTGGTCGCGGATCTCGGTGAACGTCATCACCGGCGGGCGGGTCGGGGCCGTCATCGCGTCCGGCCGGGGCGCCGGGCGGCCCCGGTTCCTGAGCCAGCCGAGGGCCGCGTTCAGCGGGACCGCGAGGAGGCCCAGCAGGTGATCGCCGACGCTTCCGGCCCGCGGGACTCCGACGATCACCAGTGTCCCGCCCGGGGCGAGGCGGTGGCGGAAGACGGCCAGCGCCTCGCCGAAGGGCATGTGGTGGACGGCGGCGACGCAGGTGATGACGTCGTACGGGCCCTGCGGTACCGCCGTCAGCGCGTCGCCGACGGCGAAGGCCACCCGTTCGTCCGTGGTCAGCGCGCGGGCCCGGGCGACGATCGCCGGGTCCGCGTCGATCCCGAGCACCGCGGCGGCCCGGCCGGCCAGGAGCCGGGCCAGGTCGCCGCTCCCGGAACCGACGTCCAGCGCCCTCGCGCACCGCTTCGGCAGCTGCCGCAGGATCCAGCGGTGGTAGTGGGCGTTGTGGTCCCACGGGTAGGCGGCGTTGAAACGGTCGAGGGTGGCAAGGACGCGGCGCGGCAGGGTCATACCGCCACAGTGTCCACGACCCGGCGGCGGATGATCATGGCCATCAGCGCGGCCACCGCGCACAGCGCGCCCGCCGCGTACCAGACCAGGTCGTACGAGCCGAAGGCGTCCCGCGCCAGGCCGCCCAGGAAGGCCACCAGCGCCGCGCCCACCTGGTGCGAGGCCAGGACCCAGCCGAAGACGATCGCGCCGTCCTGTCCGTAGTGCTCGCGGCACAGCGCGATCGTCGGCGGGACCGTCGCGACCCAGTCCAGGCCGTAGAAGACGATGAAGAACACCATCGGCGGGTGCACGGACGGCGCCATCAGCATCGGCAGGAACAGCAGGGAGACGCCGCGCAGGGCGTAGTACACCGCCAGCAGCCGGCGCGCCTCGAACCGGTCCGTGAACCAGCCGGAGGCGACGGTGCCGACCACGTCGAACACGCCGACCACCGCCAGCAGCCCCGCCGCCGCCGTCACCGGCATGCCGTGATCGTGCGCGGCCGGCACGAAGTGGGTCTTGACCAGACCGTTGGTGGAGGCGCCGCAGATCGCGAACGTTCCGGCCAGCAGCCAGAACGGCCCGGTCCTGGCCGCCCGGAACAGCACCGTCACCGCGCGGCGAGCGGCGCCCGGCACCGGCGCCGGCTTCGGCGCGTAGGTACCTCCGTACGGTGCGAGCCCCACGTCGGCCGGGTGGTCGCGCAGCAGCAGCCAGACGAACGGGACCACCACCAGGGCGGCCAGGGAGACCGTCACCGCCGCGGGGCGCCAGCCGTGGTGCTCCACCAGCCAGGACAGCAGCGGCAGGAAGATCAGCTGGCCGGAGGCGCCGGCCGCGGTCAGGATCCCGGTGACCAGCCCGCGCCGGGCGGTGAACCAGCGGTTGGTCACGGTCGCCGCGAAGGCCAGCGCCATCGAGCCGCTGCCCAGGCCCACCAGCACGCCCCAGAACAGCACCAGCTGCCAGGAGGCGGTCATCCAGATCGTGGCCGCGGTTCCGCCGGATATGACGAGCAGGGCCAGGGCCACGACCTTGCGGATGCCGAAGCGGTCCATGAGCGCGGCGGCGAACGGTGCGGTCAGCCCGTAGAGGGCGAGGTTCACGGAGACGGCGAAGCCGATGGTGCCGTGCGACCAGTCGAACTCCTGGTGCAGCGGCTCGATGAGGAGCCCGGGCAGGGAGGCGAAGGCGGCCGCGCCGATGATCGTCACGAAGGCCACGGCCGCGGCGAACCAGGCGCGGTGGACGCGGCCGGGCGGGCGCGGAGCGCGGAGGGAACCGGGGTCGGCGGCGGGGGCGGGCGTGGGCGCTGTCTGAGTCACGGGGACAGCATCCGGTCGCCGGGCCGGCCCCGACAGTGGCCTGACTGTCATGCTTCGCTACGATCGGGCCATGAAGCCCCGGACGACGCACCGGGTCGTGGTCCTCGCCCTCGCCGGACTGCTGCCCTTCGAGCTCGGCATCCCGCACCGCATCTTCGGTCGGGCCAAGGATCCGGCCGGGCGCCCGCTGTACGAGATCCTCACCTGCGGGCTGTCCGCCGGGCAGGTGCCCACCGACGCCGATTTCGCGATCCACGTCGAACACGGCCCGGAGCTGCTCGGCACGGCCGACACCGTCGTGGTGCCGGCCTCGTACGAACTCGGGCCGGTGTACGAACACGGCAGGCTGACGGAGGAACTCGCCGCTGCCCTGACCCACATCCGGCCCGGCACCCGGCTCGTCTCCATCTGTACGGGTGGTTACGTACTGGCCGCCGCGGGGTACCTGGACGGCCGCCGCGCCACGACCCATTGGGCCTCCGCCGAGCACTTCCAGCGGCTGTTCCCGCGGGTGCTCGTCGACCCCGACGTGCTCTACACCGACGACGGGGACGTGCTGACCTCCGCCGGGGTCGCCGCCGGCATCGACCTGTGCCTGCACATCGTGCGCCGCGACCACGGCGCCGCCGTCGCCAACGAGGTCGCCCGGCGGACCGTGGTGCCGCCGCACCGGGACGGCGGGCAGGCACAGTTCATCGAGCGCCCGGTGCCCGAGCCGCAGCTGGCCAGCACCACCGCCGCGCGGGCCTGGGTGCTGGACCGGCTGCACGAGCCGATCCGGCTGAGCGACCTGGCCCGGCAGGAGGCCATGTCGGTACGGACGTTCACGCGCCGGTTCCGCGAGGAGGCCGGGGTGAGCCCCGGGGAATGGATCGTCGCGCAGCGCGTGGAACGGGCCCGGCGGCTGCTGGAGCTGACGGAGCTTCCGGTGGAACAGGTCGCGCGGGAGACCGGGTTCGGAACGGCGCAGTCCCTGCGCAAGCACGTACGGGACGCGCTGGGGGTGAGTCCCACCGTGTACCGCAGGACGTTCCGGGCGGTCGGGAACTCCCTGGCGTCCCCTGCCGGCCCCTCAGGTGATGCGGGGTCCGCGCATTGACTTCTCCCGCCGCCCGCCCGTGAACGGCGCGCGGCAGCGGAGGACCGATGGTGCTCGCCGGACTGGCGTCCTGGCGGCCGTCACCGCGACCCGCGCCGGCCGCGACCCCGGTCGTGCACCCCGTCCCCGGCGCACGCCCGGCGGACGCGCTGACCCCGACGGGGCGGGTCGGGCCGGCGGCGGACCTGCGCGCCCTCGCGCTGGGCTCGGCGTACGGGAAGCCCGGCGCCGGGGTCGAGGTCACCGGCGCCGGCTTTGTCCTGGCCGCGGCCGTCACCGTGGCACGGCCTGGCCGATCGGCACCCTGACGGTCAAGGACGCCCGGGGCGGCCCGGCGGGGTGGACGCCGGTTCGGCTGGATCACCGACTTCATGGCGCCGGGCGGCGTACACGGCGGTGCTGACGCTGTCGTGAACGCGGCCCCGGCCCGGTGGGTGCTCGGCGTCGCGACCCTGCCGCCAGGACGGCGTGGGGCGCCGGGAGTGGTCGATACGGCCGGCCGCCGGCGCCGTCGGGCAGCGCCCCTGCCTCTACCTCGCCGCCGCCCCGGAACGGCCGCCCGGGACGCCGTCACCGCCGCCGACCGCAGCGACCGGCCCCACACCTTCCGCCTCCATGCCCGACGGCGGCTTCGCCGTGCGCGGCCCCGACGGACCGCGCCGCGCCACCACCACCTGGACCGGATCCGCCCGGAAGCGGGCCGGGCCCGGGGACCATCCCGGCTCCGTCGTCGCCGGGGCGGACGCCTCCGGGGCACCGGGCCCACCGCACCCGCGTTCGCCGTCCGGGACGTCCGGGTCCGCGCCGGCGGCCAGGGCGCGCAGCCCACGTACACCCTCGGGCCCCGCGCCACCCTCGGGCCCCGCGCCACCCCCCGCGCCACCCCCGGCGCGACCGGCCGCACCCTGGCGGCCCGTCGGCTCACCGGCCAGGAGGTGCGCCTGAGCACGGCGTGGGCCGATCCGGCCGCCCTGGAACGGCCCCGGCTCACCGCCGCTCTGGCCCTCGCGGCCGCGGCCTGGTCGGCGCTGGGAGCGGCATCGGGGAGAATGGCCCGTATGAGCGATCGTTCCCCCGAGCCCACCGCCCCGCACCGCGCGGGCTTCGCCTGTTTCGTCGGCCGCCCCAACGCGGGCAAGTCGACCCTGACCAACGCGCTCGTGGGCACCAAGGTCGCGATCACCTCGAACCGGCCGCAGACCACCCGCCACACCGTTCGCGGCATCGTGCACCGCCCCGACGCCCAGCTGGTGCTGGTCGACACCCCCGGCCTGCACAAGCCCCGCACCCTGCTCGGCGAGCGCCTGAACGACGTCGTACGGACCACCTGGGCCGAGGTCGACGTCATCGGCTTCTGCCTGCCGGCCGACCAGAAGCTCGGCCCCGGCGACAAGTTCATCGCGAAGGAACTCGCGGGGATCAAGAAGACCCCCAAGATCGCCATCGTGACCAAGACCGACCTGGTGGAATCCAAGCAGCTGGCCGAACAGCTCCTGGCCATCCACCAGCTCGGCGCGGAGCTCGGCTTCGAGTGGGCCGAGATCGTCCCGGTCTCGGCGGTCGGCGACAGCCAGGTCCAGCTGCTGGCGGACCTGATCGCGCCGCTGCTGCCGGAGAGCCCGCCGCTGTACCCCGAGGGCGACCTCACCGACGAACCCGAGATGGTGATGGTCGCGGAACTCATCCGCGAGGCCGCGCTGGAGGGCGTGCGCGACGAGCTCCCGCACTCGATCGCGGTGGTCGTGGAGGAGATGATCCCCCGGGAGAACCGTCCGGCGGACCGCCCGCTGCTCGACATCCACGCGAACGTCTACATCGAGCGGCCCAGCCAGAAGGGCATCATCATCGGCCCGAAGGGCTCCCGCCTCAAGGAGGTCGGGATGAAGTCGCGCAAGCACATCGAGGCGCTCCTCGGCACCCCCGTCTTCCTCGACCTGCACGTCAAGGTGGCCAAGGACTGGCAGCGCGACCCGAAGCAGCTGCGCAAGCTGGGCTTCTGAGCTGTCCTTTGGGGCTCGGTTCGGTCCCCCGGCCTCCGGCCGGGAGGTGCCCCCGCCGGCGCGCGCCTTCGCCTCAGTCGCCCGTGCCGACTTCGGCCGGACGAAGGACGGCGTCGGCCCTCCGCCGCCCGGCCGGGGCTACGGCAGGCGTCGGACCTTGACCGCGTTGTCCGTGCGGGGGCCCGGCCGGCCGTCGGGGCGGGTCTGGATCCGCTCGTGTTCCTCCGCGAGCAGCACCTCCCACCGGCCGTCCGGCAGCTCCAGCTGCGCCACGACCTCGTCCGGGGTCGGGAAGTGCACCGAGTGGTCGGGGTGGTCGTGCCAGGACGGCCAGCCCGCGTGACCGACCACCAGCAGGATGCCGCCCGGGGCCACGGCGGCGGCCGCCCGGCGCAGGACCCGCTCGCGCGGGAAGTCCCCGTACGTGTGCAGGAAGCAGGCGGAGACCAGGTCGAACTCCCCCTCCGGGAAGGACACGGCGAGGTCGTGGCGCTGCCAGTCGACCCGGTCGCCGACCCCGGCCTCCTTCGCGTGGGCCGCCGCGCGTTCCAGCGCGACGCCGGAGATGTCGGTCGCGGTGACCCGCCAGCCCTGCCGGGCCAGCCACACGGCGTCGGCGCCCTCGCCGCAGCCGAGGTCCAGTGCGCGGCCCGGGGCGAGCCCCTCGGCCTCCCGGACCAGGACGGCGTTGGCGTTGCCGCTCCAGACACGGCCGCTCTCGCGGTAGCGGGAGTCCCAGTACTCCTCGCCGCCCTCGGGGACGGTGTGCGCGCCGTGTTCGGTGTGCGCGGTTTCTTCGGGCATCGGGGTCTCTCTTCCTGTGCGGTGACCGGTCCGCCGATGGTCGGCCCGGCCGCCGGGGGAGGGCAAACAACCTTGCCGTTCCGGCAAAGGCCGGCCCCGCGCTCCGCTCCCCGCCCCCGGCCGGCCCGGCCGTCAGGCGCCGTCCGCCGCCGGGGGTTCCGCGATCAGGGCCGTCCCGACCCGGCGGAAGCCGGCCCGGCCGTAGATCCGGGCCACGTCCTCGTCGCCCGCCGAGAGGAACACCGTACGTATGCCCCGCGCGAGCGCCTCGGCGACCAGGGCCGCCGTCACCGCGAGGGCCAGCCCCTGGCGGCGGGCCGCCGGGAGGGTGCCGACCCCGACGATCTCGGCCACGTCGCCGACCGGGTTGTACTGGCCGGAGCACAGCACCACGCCGTCCCGCACCGCGGCGGCCAGCACGGTGCGGCCCGACGCGATCTTCTCCGCGATCGAGGCGCGGCTCACCTCCACCGCCGGATCCACGGCAGCCGCGGCGAGTTCCGCCGGGCCGGCCGCGCCCAGGGCCGTCCCCGGTGCCGCGAAGGCCAGCATCGGCACCGTCACGGCGGTGGCCAGCAGGGGGTCATCGGCGCCGAGCACCCGAGCCGCCCCCGGCTGCGGCGGGAGCGGCTCGGAAGTGTCCAGGACCATGAGCGGGTGGGCGTGCACATGCAGCCCGGAGGCCTCCACCGAGGCGCGGAGGGAGGGGCTGTTTTCGGCCACCCATTCGAAGGACTCGGGCACTCCCAGCTCCCGCTGGCGGGCCAGTACCCGTTCGACGTCGGCCACGGAGGCGCCGGCGCCGCCGAGCGTGGGCCGCGCGTAGTACTGCCAGCCCGCGCCCTCCTGGACGAACAGGGTCAGCGGACCGAAATCCTCCGCCCGGGCGCCGCCCGCGCGCGGCGCCGCGTCGTAGTACCGCTCCAGCGAAGTCAAGATCGTTTGTGTGGTCATCCGGTCATCCAAGCAAAGCCCCGGCTACCGGTCATCCGACTTTCGGCGCGGCACCGTCACGCAGTTACGCGCCCTCCTTGAGCACCCGGGTGATCAGGCTCCGCTGGGCCTCCGACAGGTACGGCTCCGCGCAGGACACGGTGCGCCCGTCCACCGTGATCCGGTACGAGAACCCGTCCCGTACCCGGTCCGGCCCGTGCCCCGGCGGACCGGGCCGCAGTGCGAGCAGCGCCAGTGCCCGCCACTCGTTCTCGTCCGGCCGGCCCGCTGTGTCCACCTCGGCCCGGCGCTCGATGCCCGCGAAGCCGCCCGTCCGTACCACCAGAATCCGCATTCCGGGCTTCTACCCCAGGCCGACCGCCGACCACGCCTTCTGCATGGCCTGGTGCTCCGCGCCGCCTTCCCCGTACCGGGCGACGGCCGCCGCCACCGAGAGCCGGGCGAAGTCCGCGAAGCCGGCGTCGGAGGCGAGTTCGCCGCCGGTCAGCGTGTCGTACCAGATCCGCCCGGCCCGCTCCCAGGCCTTGCCGCCCAGTTCGCTCGCCACGATGTAGAACGCGTGGTTGGGGATGCCGGAGTTGATGTGCACGCCGCCGTTGTCGCCGTGCGTGCTGACGTAGCCGTCCATCGTCGCGGGCTGCGGGTCCTTGCCGAGTTCGTCGTCGTCGTACGCGGTCCCCGGCGCCTTCATCGAGCGCAGGGCGACCCCGGTGACGTTCGGCCCGAGCAGGCCGGCGCCGATCAGCCAGTCCGCCTGGTCGGCGGTCTGCCCGAGCGAGTACTGCTTGATCAGCGAGCCGAACACGTCCGACATCGACTCGTTCAGCGCGCCCGACTGGCCCCGGTACTCCAGGTTGGCCGTGTACTGGGTGACGCCGTGGGTCAGCTCGTGTCCGATCACGTCCACGGCCACCGTGAAGTCGAGGAAGAGGTCGCCGTCACCGTCACCGAAGACCATCTGGCGGCCGTCCCAGAAGGCGTTGTCGTAGTCCTGGCCGTAGTGGACGCTCGCGTCCAGCGCCAGGCCCGCGTCGTCGATCGAGTGGCGTCCGAACCCCTTGAGGAACAGTTCGTACGTGGCTCCGAGCCCGGCGTAGGCGCGGTTGACGCTCGCGTCGCCGGTCGGCTCGTCGCCCTCGGCGCGCACCTTCGTGCCCGGCAGCCGGGTGCGGTGTCCGGCGTCGTACACCGTCCGTTCGGGCTCGTCGGAGACGGGAGTGCCGAGCGAGGGGGCGATGCCCCGGACGGTGGTGACCCGGCGGCGGGTGCGCAGCGCGGCGTCGTGTTCGAGGGTCCGCTGGGCGGTGTCGGCGCGGCGGGTGTCCTGGGACCGGGCGATCCGGTCCAGGAGGTGGGGCGGCACGACCGTGCAGAAGACGGGGTGGGCGGGGCGAAGAGTGGCATCCATGTGCGCAATGTGGCAGTGCGTAACGAACCTGTCACTAATCGCGACCATGATTCATTCGGTTGTCTGAAAGCCGTCGCACCGCGTTGACGGATCGGCCGGACATTCCGCGCGTACGCAGTTCCATAAGGAGTCTTAACTCACAAAGGGGTACAAAACGGACCAGGGGGTCTTGCATACTGAAACAGGTCCTCGCATCACGGCGCGGCTCCGCTAGGCTCGGCCCATCATGCGTTTCGGGCTGCTTCTCCTTAGCTGCCGCGGCGAGGGTCTGTAGTCGTAGGCCGGCCCCCTCCCCGCGGAGTCTGGTGTTGCGGATTTACGACCGCCGTCGGCCGTCCCAGCGAACTACACGCGGACACGCGAGGAGCCCCACGCCATGAGTCAGCACACTTTCGCAGGTCGCCCCACGCCCATCACGAACGCGACCCATACGCAGAAGCCGTCCGGGATGCCCATCCACAAGTACGGCTTCTACGAGCAGGTGGAGATCCCGGACCGCACCTGGCCGGACGCCCGTGTCACCAAGGCCCCCCGCTGGCTGTCCACCGACCTGCGGGACGGCAACCAGTCGCTGATCGACCCGATGACCCCCGCCCGCAAGCGCGAGATGTTCGACCTGCTGGTGCGCATGGGCTACAAGGAGATCGAGGTCGGCTTCCCCTCCTCCGGTGAGACGGACTTCGCCTTCGTCCGCTCCATCATCGAAGAGGGCGCGATCCCCGACGACGTCACCATCTCCGTACTGACGCAGGCCCGCGAGGACCTGATCGAGCGGACCGTGGAGTCGCTGGTCGGCGCCAAGCGCGCCACCGTGCACCTGTACAACGCGACCGCCCCGACCTTCCGCCGGGTCGTCTTCCGCGGCTCCAAGGAGCAGATCAAGCAGATCGCCGTCGACGGCACCCGCCTGGTCATGGAGTACGCCGACAAGCTGCTGGGCCCCGAGACCGTCTTCGGCTACCAGTACAGCCCCGAGATCTTCACCGACACCGAGCTGGACTTCGCCCTGGAGGTCTGCGAGGCCGTCTGCGACGTGTGGCAGCCCGGCGAGGGCCGCGAGATCATCCTGAACCTGCCCGCCACGGTGGAGCGCTCGACGCCGTCCACCCACGCGGACCGCTTCGAGTGGATGGCCCGCAACCTGACCCGCCGCGAGCACATCTGCATCTCCGTACACCCCCACAACGACCGCGGCACCGCCGTCGCCGCCGCCGAACTGGCCCTGATGGCCGGCGCCGACCGCATCGAGGGCTGCCTGTTCGGGCAGGGCGAGCGCACCGGCAACGTCGACCTGATCACGCTGGGCATGAACCTGTTCTCGCAGGGCATCGACCCGCAGATCGACTTCTCGCAGATCGACGAGATCCGCCGCACCAGCGAATACTGCAACCAGATGGAGGTCCACCCGCGCCACCCCTACGCGGGCGACCTGGTCTACACCGCCTTCTCCGGCTCCCACCAGGACGCCATCAAGAAGGGCTTCGACGCCATGGAGGCCGACGCGGCCGCCCAGGGCAAGACCGTGGACGACATCGAGTGGGCCGTGCCGTACCTGCCGATCGACCCGAAGGACGTCGGCCGCTCCTACGAGGCGGTCATCCGGGTCAACTCGCAGTCCGGCAAGGGCGGCATCGCGTACGTCCTGAAGAACGACCACAAGCTGGACCTGCCGCGCCGCATGCAGATCGAGTTCTCCCGGATCATCCAGGCCAAGACCGACGCCGAGGGCGGCGAGGTCACGCCGAAGGCGATCTGGAACGTCTTCCAGGACGAGTACCTGCCCAACCCCGAGAACCCGTGGGGCCGCATCCAGCTGCGCTCCGGCTCGACCGCCACCGACAAGGACGGCACCGACACGCTGACCGTCGAGGCGGTGGTGGACGGCGCCGAGACCGTCCTGACCGGCACCGGCAACGGTCCGATCTCGGCCTTCTTCGACGCGCTGGCCGGCATCGGCGTCGACGCCCGCCTGCTGGACTACACCGAGCACACGATGAGCGAGGGCGCCTCCGCCGTCGCCGCCTCGTACATCGAGTGCGCGATCGACGGCCGCGTCCTGTGGGGCATCGGCATCGACGCGAACACCACCCGCGCCTCGCTGAAGGCCGTCATCTCCGCCGTCAACCGCGCGGGGCGCTGATCCCACCGGCTGTCCGCGCCGAACCCCGCACCTCCCCGAGGGGGTGCGGGGTTCCGCTTCTCCCGGGCCCGGCCGCGCCCCTGGCGCGCCTCACGGCGGGGGCGCAGACCGGCCAACTCCGGTTCCGGGGCCAGGTTGTCTTGTCACACGACTGACACACACTCACGGATGTGGCTAACATCACGCCAACCCGGCGATGGTGCCATGGGGTCCGTATACGGAGGTGCGACGTGCTGCCAGTTCGGGGTGGGGACGGCCGGAAGCTGACCGTATGGGGCATCCGTACCACCTGGAGCACCGTGGCCGACGGGGAGTTCTTCTGCCCCGGCTGCGGCGGTGACCGCAACTACCGCCGGCGCACCGGACGGCGCCGGTTCGCGGTCCTCGGCGTGCCGCTGCTGCCCCGCGGGTCCGCGGGGCCGGTGGTCGAGTGCCAGGCCTGCAAGGCGCGCTTCGACACCGATGTGCTGGACCACCTGACCACCACCCGGTTCTCGGCGATGCTGCGCGACGCCGTGCACACCGTCTCGCTGGCCGTCCTCGCCGCCGGCGGGACCGCCTCGCGCAGCGCCCTGGAGGCGGCCGCCGGCGCCGTACGGGGCGCCGGGTTCCAGGACTGCACCGAGGAGCAGCTGGAGTCCCTGGTGGACGCCCTCGCGACCGACGAGGGCCGGCTGGGCCTGTACGACGGACCGGAGTGCCGCGGGGCCGCGCTGTCGATAGAGCTCCACGAGGCGCTGGAACCGCTCGCGCCGCACCTGGCCGGACCGGGACGGGCGTCGCTGCTGCTGCAAGGCGCCCGGATCGCCCTCGCCGACGGACCGTACATCCCGGCCGAGCGCGAGGTGCTGGCCACCGTGGGCGCGGCGCTGCGGATGGACGCCGATGAGGTCACCCGGCTGCTCTCGGCGGTCCGCGCCCCGTAACGATCCGGCCACGCGAGGCCGGACCGGCCCCTCCGTCATCCGTGTCACGGACGGAGGGGCCTTACCGTCCGGGGCGGTGCGTCCACCCCTCGGACGGCTTTGACGACACGCCCGGCGGTGGGCGTGATGGTGCCTGCGCAACGCTGCGCCGCAGGTCGGAGTGGGTGCGCAGGGCAGGCGGGCGCGGCGCCGGGCACGTTCGCGGGCCGTCGCCCTTATGCCTGCCGGCCGCATGTGCGCCAGTGGAGGAACCTCTAAATCGGGCGCCCCAGAACGTCAACACTTTGTCGAAGTCGACGATATCTGTGAGCGCGCCCACAGGCGTTCAATTCCGGTCACACGACGAGACGCCGCCGGTAACACAGCGGGGCTTCGATTCACGTGAACTCCACTGCAACCCCGCCGGATCAACGGAGCCCAGCACGCGCTGGGGGAGACCACTCCGGCCGGGGACAACCAGATCTCCTCTCACTTACCTACCTTGAAGGGCAAGGCAGAGATGGCACGTGTCGCCGCCCGGCTTTCCGCCGCCGGAGAGCAGAGCACGCACCCGGTCGACGAGGTGCTCCCCCTCCCCAAGCTCGCGCTGTACGGCTTCCAGCACGTACTCGCCTTCTACGCCGGCGCGGTGATCGTTCCGATCCTCGTCGGCAGTGCGCTCAAGCTGAGTCCGCATGACCTGATCTACCTGATCAACGCGGACCTCTTCACCTGCGGAATCGCCTCGATCATCCAGGCGTGGGGCATCGGCCGGGTCGGCGCCCGGCTGCCGATCATCCAGGGCGTCACCTTCACCGCCGTCTCGCCGATGATCGCGATAGGCCTCGGGGCGGGCGGCGGGACGGCCGCCCTGCTGGTCATCTACGGCGCCGTCATCACGGCCGGTCTCGCCACGTTCGCCTTCGCCTGGATGCCCGCCCGGGTCTTCCGCGTGGTGATGTCGCTGTTCCCGCCGGTCGTCACCGGTACGGTCATCACCATCCTCGGCGTCGTCCTGCTCCCGGTCGCCCTCAAGGACGCCGTCGGCGGCGCACCGCTCGTCGGCGACGGCGGAGACCCGCGGCAACTGGCCTACGCGGTCGGCACGATGCTCTTCGTCCTGGTGGTCATGCGGCTGCGCCGGCCCTTCCTGTCCAGCATCGCGGTCCTGCTGGGCCTGGTGGCCGGCACCCTGCTCGCCTTCGTCCTCGGCGACGCGAAGCTCGACGCGGTCAAGACCTCCGACTGGGTCGGGGTGACCACCCCCTTCCACTTCGGCGCCCCCAAGTTCGAGTGGTTCCCGATCTTCCTGATGCTGATCGTCATGCTGATCACCATGGTGGAGACCACCGGTGACACCTACGCCATCGGCGAGATCGTCGGCAAGGACATCGACAGCGAGACCGTGGCCCGCGCCCTGCGCGCCGACGGAGCCGCCACGGCCATCGGCGGTCTGCTCAACTCCTTCCCGTACGTGGCCTTCGCGGAGAACGTCGGCCTGGTCCGGGTCACCAAGGTCAAGAGCCGGTTCGTGGTGGTCGCGGCCGGCGTCATCATGATCGTGCTGGGCCTGTTGCCGAAGGCGGCCGCCGTGGTCGCCGCGATCCCGCCCGGGGTACTGGGCGGCGCCGCCACCGTGATGTTCGGCATGGTCGCGCTGGCCGGCATCCAGACGCTGGGCAAGGTGGAGCTGCGGGAGGAGAAGAACGCGCTCATCGTCGGCGTCTCCCTGGCCTTCGCCCTCTTCCCGGCCACCGTCCCGGCCTACTTCGACAAGCACCTGAGCGCGGACCTGTCCTCGCTGCTCAACAGTGGTGTCACGCTCGGTGCCACGGCGGCGATCGTCCTGAACCTGCTCTTCAACGGCCTGGCCAAGGGGGACGCGCACAACGTCCCGCAGCTCGCCCTGCCGGCCCAGGCGGCGGCGGACGGGGCCGACGCCCGGGCGGCCGACGCGCAGACCGTGCCCGAGGCCGGCGCCGGAACTACGCCGCGGGCCGCTGCGGACACCGGTGCCGATGACCACGCCGGCGCCGCGGCCGGCGCGGAAGCGGAAACGGAAGCGGAAACGGAAGCGGAGCCCGGATCCCGCCCCGCGGCGGAGCCCGAGGCGGTTGAGGAGAAGAAGCCGGTACGGGCCGTCGCCGCCGCGGACCCGGCGGACGAGGCGGCCGCCCCCGCCTCCTGATCCTCCCCGAAGACCGAGGGCCTCCTCTTCCCCCCCGGAGGAGGCCCTCACCGTCTTTCCCGGCGGCCCCGAGCGGGTCCCCGCACAGGGGACAATGGGTCCATGAGTCTGTTCCGCGACGACGGCATCGTGCTGCGCACCCAGAAGCTGGGTGAGGCGGACCGCATCATCACCCTCCTGACCCGGGGCCACGGCCGGGTCCGGGCCGTCGCGCGCGGAGTGCGGCGTACGAAGTCCAAGTTCGGCGCCCGGCTGGAACCTTTCTCCCACGCCGACGTGCAGTTCTTCGCCCGCGGCAGCGACCTGGTCGGCCGCAGCCTGCCGCTGTGCACTCAGACCGAGATCATCGCCCCGTACGGCAACGGCATCGTCACCGACTACGCCCGCTATACCGCCGGCACCGCGATGCTGGAGACCGCCGAGCGCTTCACCGAGAACGAGGGCGAGCCGGCCGTACAGCAGTACCTGCTGCTCGTCGGCGCCCTGCGCACCCTCTCGCGCGGCGAACACGAGCCGCACCTCATCCTGGATGCCTTCCTACTGCGCTCGCTGGCCGTCAACGGCTACGCGCCGAGCTTCGAGGACTGCGCGAAGTGCGGTATCCACGGCCCCAACCGGCACTTCTCCGTCGCCGCGGGCGGGGTGATATGCGGGGACTGCCGGGTGCCCGGCAGCGTCGTACCCTCGTCGGAGGCCATCGCCTTGCTCAGCGCGCTGCTGACGGGCGACTGGGGCCACGCGGACGCCTGCGAGGCGCGTCACGTGCGGGAGGGCAGCGGGCTGGTCTCGGCCTATTTGCACTGGCATCTGGAGCGCGGGCTACGCTCCCTGCGATACGTCGAGAAATAGGAGCTGGGCACATGGCACGACGCGGGATTCTGGGGCGCTCTCGCCGCGAGTACAAGGTTCCCGAGCCGCACCCGTCCGGTGAGCGCCCGCCGAAGATCCCCGGCGAGCTGATCCCGAACCACGTCGCCGTCGTCATGGACGGCAACGGCCGCTGGGCCAAGGAGCGCGGGCTGCCGCGCACCGAAGGCCACAAGGTGGGCGAGGGCGTCGTGCTCGACGTGCTCAAGGGCTGCCTGGAGATGGGCGTCAAGAACCTGTCCCTGTACGCCTTCTCGACGGAGAACTGGAAGCGCTCGCCCGACGAGGTCCGCTTCCTGATGAACTTCAACCGGGACGTCATCCGGCGCCGCCGGGACGAGATGAACGAGCTGGGCATCCGCATCCGCTGGGTCGGCCGGATGCCGAAGATGTGGAAGTCGGTGGTCCAGGAGCTGCAGATCGCGCAGGAGCAGACCGTCGACAACGACGCGATGACCCTGTACTTCTGCGTCAACTACGGCGGCCGCGCCGAGATCGCGGACGCGGCGCAGGCCATCGCCCGTGACGTCGCCGCGGGCAAGCTGGACCCCTCGAAGGTCAACGAGAAGACCTTCGCGAAGTACATCTACTACCCGGACATGCCCGACGTCGACCTGTTCCTGCGGCCGAGCGGCGAGCAGCGCACCTCCAACTACCTGATCTGGCAGAGCGCCTACGCCGAGATGGTCTTCCAGGACGTGCTGTGGCCGGACTTCGACCGCCGCGACCTGTGGCGGGCCTGCCTGGAGTACGCCCAGCGCGACCGCCGCTTCGGCGGCGCGGTCCCCAACCAGCCGGCCCCGAACACCCCCCGCTGACCCGAATCGCCCAGCCGACCAGCCGCCCGTAGGGTTCGCTGCCATGGACATAGCAGCAGATCGGGCGGTCGAGCTCGTTTTCCGGACCACCACGGCGGACGTCGCGGAGGCACTGCGCGCCCGGAGCACCCGCACCAGGTCGGGACGCCGTAGCCGATGGATGTTCCCCACGATGGGGACGGTGGCGGTGCTGTCCGCCGTCCTGCTGATCAGGCAGGGCGGCCACTTCCCCGGCGCGGTGGGCTTCCTCGTGGCCGGGCTGACGTTGTGGGTGATCGTGCTGTTCGGCCCCCGGCTCACCGCCCGTGCCTTCGGCGGGCTGTTGGAGAGGGCGGGGGAGACGCGGGCCGTCGTGGACGATTCCGGGGTCCGTGTGGCGACGGAGGTCACCGAGACCCGTGTCGGCTGGGCCGCGCATCCGACGTACGCGGAGACAGCCGGCCTGTTCGTCCTGCTCAGTGACGACAAACGCGCCGTGGCCTTCACCGTGCTGCCCAAGCGGGGCGCCCGGGTCCCGGCCGACATCGACCGGCTCCGGGCGATCCTCGACCGTAACCTGCGGCGGGTCTAGCCGACCGCGGCTAGCCGGCCGCCGCGCAGTCCGCGCAGGTGCCGAAGATCTCCACGGTGTGGGCGACGTTCACGTAGCCGTGTTCGGCGGCGATGGCCTCAGCCCACTTCTCCACGGCCGGGCCCTCGACCTCGACCGCCTTGCCGCACTTGCGGCACACCAGGTGGTGGTGGTGGTCACCCGTGGAGCAGCGCCGGTAGACGGATTCGCCGTCACTGGTGCGCAGCACGTCCACCTCGCCGGCGTCGGCGAGGGACTGGAGGGTGCGGTAGACGGTGGTCAGGCCCACGGAGTCACCGCGGTGCTTGAGCATGTCGTGCAGCTCCTGGGCACTGCGGAACTCGTCCACCTCGTCCAGTGCCGCTGCCACGGCGGCACGCTGCCGGGTGGATCGTCCTCGTACTGGCGCGGTCTCGCCAGGCGCAGTCGCCACCGGTTCCTCCTCGTGTCGGCCTCGCCCCATTGTGCCAGGCCGCCGAAGGGCTAGACCTTCACGTCGTCGCGTGTGCAGACCTCTTCGGCCAGCCGGGCCGCACGCGCGCGGCGCCGGGCCAGGGGGGTGGACAGGGCCGTCATGACCATGAAGACGCCGATGGCGAGCAGCACGATCGTGGCGCCCGACGGTACGTCGATGTAGTACGTCGCCGCCGTCCCGGTCAGGGACACGGTCAGACTGATCGCGATGGCCACGCCCAGCGTGGCGGCGAAGCCGCGCGTCAGCCGCTGCGCGGCGGCGACCGGGATCACCATCATGGCGCTGACCAGCAGCAGGCCGACGATGCGCATCGCGACGGTCACGGTGATCGCGGCGGTGACCGCGATCAGCAGGTTCAGGGCGCGCACCGGCAGGCCGGTGACCCGGGCGAACTCCTCGTCCTGGCAGACGGCGAAGAGCTGCCTGCGCAGACCGATGGTCACCGCGATCACGAACGCCGCCAGGATCACGACGGCGGTCACGTCCTGGGACGAGACCGTCGTGATCGAGCCGAACATGGCGCTGACCAGATTGGTCGTGGAACCGCCGGGAGCCATGTTGATGATCAGGACACCGCCCGCGAGCCCGCCGTAGAAGAGCATGGCGAGCGCGACGTCGCCGCTGGTCCTGCCGCGCGAGCGGATCATCTCCATGGCGACGGCGCCCAGCACGGCGACCAGCGTCGCCATCCACACCGGGCTGGTGTTGAGCAGGAAGCCGAGGGCGACGCCCGTCATCGCGACGTGGCCCAGGCCGTCGCCCATCACGGCCTGGCGGCGCTGGACCAGGTACGTGCCGATCGCGGGAGCGGTGATGCCGACCAGCGCGGCGGCGATGAGCGCCCGCACCATGAAGGGGTAGTGGAGGAGGTCCATCAGCTCAGCAGTCCCGTCCGCAGGGGCTCGGCGTCGTGCGCCGCATGGGGGTGTACGTGGTCGTGGCCGGGCAGCGCGTGCTGGCCGACGGCCTGCGGGGGCGGGCCGTCGTGCACGACGCAGCCGTCCCGCAGGACGACCGCCCGGTCGATCAGCGGCTCCAGGGCGCCCAGCTCGTGCAGGACGAGCAGTACGGTCGTGCCGGCGGCCACCTGGCCGCGCACGGCCTTGGCGAGGACCTCCTGGTTGACCAGGTCGACGCCGGCCATGGGCTCGTCCATGATCAGCAGTTCGGGTTCGACGGCGAGCGCCCGGGCGATGAGCACGCGCTGGTGCTGCCCGCCGGACAGGGCGTTGACGGAGGCGTCGGCGTACGTACCCATGTCGACGAGGTCCAGCGCGCGCTCCACGGCGAGCCGGTCGGCCTTGCGCAGGACGCCGAAGCGGGAGCGGGCCAGCCGGCCGGCGGAGACGACCTCCCGGACCGTGGCGGGGACGCCGCTGGCGGCGGTGGTGCGCTGCGGGACGTAGCCGATCCGCGACCACTGCCGGAAGCGCTTGAAGTCGGTACCGAAGAGCGAGAGCTCGCCGTCGGTGAGCGGGACCTGGCCTACGACGGCACGGACGGCCGTGGACTTGCCCGAGCCGTTGGCGCCGAGGAGGGCGACGACCTCGCCGCGGCGCACGGTGAGGTCGATCCCGCGCAGCACGGGGCGCGAGCCGAGCGAGGCCGTGGCCCCGCGCAGGGATATGACGGGCTGGTCGGCCGCCGATGCGGCTGTGCCGGACTCCATGGCTCGCGCCTCCGTTGCTGCTACTGCTGTCATTACTTGGCGCCCAGGGCCTTCTGCAGGTTCTTGAGGTTGGACCGCATGACCTCGAAGTAATCAGCGCCCTGCGACTTGTCGGTGATTCCCTCGAGGGGGTCGAGGACATCGGTCTTGAGGCCGGTGTCGGTGGCGAGGGTCTTGGCCGTCTTGTCGCTGGCCAGGGTCTCGAAGAATACGGTGGACACCTTGGCCTGCTCGGCGATGGCCTGGAGGTCCTTCATCCGGGCCGGGCTGGGCTCGGACTCGGGGTCGACGCCGGAGATGCCCTCCTGGTCGAGGCCGTAGCGCTCGGCGAGGTAGCCGAAGGCGGCGTGGGTGGTGATGAAGGTCTTGGAGGCGGTGTCGCCCAGGCCGTTCTTGTACTCGGTGTCCAGCGCGGTCAGCTTGGCGAGCAGCTCGTCGGTGTTCTTCCGGTAGTCGGCCGCGTGGTCGGGGTCGGCCTTCTGCAGCGCGGCGCCGAAGCCCTTGGCGATCTCGGCGTACTTGTTCGGGTCGAGCCAGACGTGCGGATCCGTGCCGGCCTCGCCCGCCTCGCCGCCGTCCTCGGCCGCGTGGTCGCCGTGGCTGGAGGCGGTGTGCTTCTCCAGCTTGGTCAGGGCGGCGGCGTCGACGGTGTTCTTCACGCCGGCCTGGGCCACCGCCTTGTCGACGGCGGGCTGGAGGGACTTGAGGTAGAGCACCACGTCGGATTCGCCGAGCTGGGCGGTCTGCTTCGGGGTGATCTCCAGGTCGTGCGGTTCGACGCCCGGCTTGGTCAGGGTGTCGACCTTGACGTGCTCCTTGCCGATCTGTTCGGCGAGGTACTGGAGTGGGTAGAACGACGCCATCACCGTCAGTTTGCCGTCCTTGCCACCACCCGCGGCGCTGGCGCCGGAACAGGCGGTGAGTGCCGTAGCGGCGAGGGCCACGGCTCCGGCGAGGGCGGCGTTCGGTATGAGGCGTCGTGCGTTCATGACATCCATTTTCATCAAAGATGGAAACGGTTGTCAAAAACCCTGGTGGGCGGGCTGCGGGAGGCCGTTGAAGGGGGTCCCGATTTGAAAGCGGGGGTGCGGGCGCCGGTAACCTAAAGGCTTCGCCGTTCGTCCTCGTAATGAAGAGAGCACCGTGGCCGCCGACAAGATCGAAACCATCGTCAGCCTGAGCAAGCGCCGTGGCTTCGTTTTCCCGTGCAGTGAGATCTACGGCGGCTCCAGGGCTGCCTGGGACTACGGCCCGCTCGGTGTCGAGCTCAAGGAGAACATCAAGCGTCAGTGGTGGAAGGCCATGGTCACCGGGCGTGAGGACATCGTCGGCCTCGACTCCTCCGTCATCCTGGCCCCCGAGGTCTGGCAGGCGTCCGGCCACGTCGCGACCTTCTCCGACCCGCTGACCGAGTGCACCTCCTGCCACAAGCGGCACCGCGCGGACCACCTGGAAGAGGCGTACGAGGCCAAGCACGGCCGCCTCCCCGCCAACGGCCTCGCCGACATCAACTGCCCCAACTGTGGTGTGAAGGGTCAGTTCACCGAGCCGAAGCAGTTCTCCGGCATGCTGGAGACCCACCTCGGCCCGACCCAGGACACCGGCTCCAAGGCGTACCTGCGCCCCGAGACCGCCCAGGGCATCTTCACCAACTTCGCCCAGGTGCAGACCACCTCGCGCAAGAAGCCGCCCTTCGGCATCGCGCAGATGGGCAAGTCCTTCCGCAACGAGATCACGCCCGGCAACTTCATCTTCCGCACCCGCGAGTTCGAGCAGATGGAGATGGAGTTCTTCGTCAAGCCGGGCGAGGACGAGCAGTGGCAGGAGTACTGGATGGCCGAGCGGTGGAACTGGTACCGCGACCTCGGCATCCGCGAGGAGAACATCCGCTGGTACGAGCACCCGAAGGAGAAGCTGTCCCACTACTCGAAGCGCACCGCCGACATCGAGTACCGCTTCAACTTCGGTGGCAATGAGTTCTCCGAGCTGGAGGGCGTGGCCAACCGTACCGACTACGACCTGAAGGCCCACTCCGCCGCCTCCGGCCAGGACCTGTCGTACTTCGACCAGGAGGCCGGCGAGCGCTACACCCCGTACGTCATCGAGCCGGCGGCCGGTGTCAACCGCGCCATGCTCGCCTTCATGCTCGACGCGTACAACGAGGACGAGGCCCCCAACGCCAAGGGCGTCATGGAGAAGCGCACGGTCATGCGCCTCGACCCGCGCCTGGCGCCCATCAAGGTCGCCGTCCTGCCGCTGTCCCGCAACCCGCAGCTGTCGCCGAAGGCCAAGGGCCTCGCCGCCGACCTGCGCAAGAACTGGAACATCGAGTTCGACGACGCGGGCGCGATCGGCCGCCGCTACCGCCGCCAGGACGAGATCGGTACGCCGTTCTGCGTGACCGTCGACTTCGACACCCTGGACGACAACGCGGTGACCGTGCGCGAGCGCGACACCATGAAGCAGGAGCGCGTCTCCCTGGACCAGATCCAGAGCTACCTCGGCAGCCGCCTGCTCGGCTGCTAGGTCCCGCCGGTACGACGGTGGCCCGGTACGCGTCCTGCGTACCGGGCCACCGTCGTACGTGCCGGTCAGACCCGGTCAGACCGCCGCGGTCTGGGCCGCTGCGGTCTCGGCGGCCCGACGCTCGCCCTCGGCCTTCGAGCGCTTGCCGTACCACGCCGTCCACACGGCCAGCGCGCCGAGCACCCCGTAGATCATGATCGGGCTGATCACCACCATGGTGTCGGTGGGCAGCGTGTACGCCAGGGCGACCCGTACCGACGCCTCCACCAGGTAGGCCACGCCCCACACCGTAGTCATCACGGTCATCGTGCGGCGGAACCCCTCGAACTGCCACAGACCGTTCCACCACGCGGTGCTCTCCGGCGTGCCGTCGGTGGCGAACTTGCGGCCGAAGTAGAACATCAGCGGCCGCGGTGTGAGCAGGGTGGCGAGGCACAGCAGGCCGAACATCCCCGTCACGCCGGAGTCCTTGATCAGCAGCGCTTGGGCGGAGTGCGCGCCCAGGAGCGAGACGACGGCGGTGATCACGAGGAACACCAGGGTGACGACGGCGAACTCGTCGAGCTTGCGGCGCCACGCCAGGCTGACCATGCTGTCGAGCACCGGCCAGGCGCTACTGACCAGCAGCGCACCGAACTCGCTCCAGCCGTGGTCGTGCAGCTGGTTGTACGTGATGATCGGCGCGACCACGTTGAGACCGATGGTCAGGATCCAGCCGAGCGCCGCAGCACCCCCGGAGCGTCCCGGCGGGGCCGGCTGGTGGTCCGGGAGTTCTTGGGCAGCGGACATCTTTCCCCCTGAGTTGTTCCTGGTGAGTGCGGTCGGGGGGAACGTAGGTCAGGTGTGCGGCCCGCGACAGGCCCCCCGGGCCAAATGATCACCAAGTTGCCCGGAATCGCACACTCCGGCTCCGGGGGCGGGTTCAGGCCCGCAGACCCCGGATGATCAGCGAAGTGACCGCCTCGAACTCCGCGATGATCGAGGGGGAGAGCCAGTCGGCCGCGTACTGCGGATCATGGAAGCGCCCGGTGGCGTCGAACACCGCGCGGGCGGCGGACGGCACGTCCTGCGCGGCCAGCGTCCCGTCGGCGACTCCCTCGGCGATGATCCGGGTCAACTGTCCGATCAGCGCGTTCAGGTGGTGGTCCACCACCCCGCTGTTCTCGGCCAGCAGCACCGTGTACGTCGCGAACAGCTCCGGGTCGTCGCCCGCCTTGTGCCGCTTGGCTTCGAAGAGCGCCTCCAGCCAGGCCTCCAGCTTTGAGGGGGCCGGCTCGGCCGGCGCCGAGGCGATCTCCTCCAGCCGGACGACGCTCTTGGCGAGCCAGCGGTCCGTGACGGCCTCACGCAGCGCCGCCTTCGACGGGAAGTGCCGGTACACGCTGCCGTGGCTGACGCCCAGCGCGCGCGCCACGTCCACCACGGTCGCCTTGGTCGGGCCGAAGCGGCGCAGCACCTCCTCGGTGGTTTCGAGGATGCGCTCGGGGGTCAGGGGCTCGGCAGCAGGGGATGGCATGGGTACGACCGTACCGCCAGGTCAGTGTTCGCTGTCGAGGTGGGCCATCTGCTCCGCCGGGTAACGGTCGCCGGCCGCGGCCCCCGCGGGTATCGCCGCTTCGATGGCTGCCAGATCGGCGGGGCTCAGTTCCACCTCCAGGGCGCCCAGGGCCTCCTCCAGCCGGTCCCGGCGCCGGGCGCCCACCAGCGGAACGATGTCGACCTGGTGCCTCGGGCCCTGCGCGAGCACCCAGGCGATGGCGGCCTGTGCGACGCTCACTCCCTTCTCCTGCGCCACCTTGCGCAGCGCCTCCACCAGATCGAGGTTCCGGTCGAGGTTCTCTCCCTGGAAGCGGGGGCTCATCCCGCGGAAGTCACCGGGGGCCAGCTGCCGGTCGCGGCTGAAATGGCCGCTGATCAGACCCCGGGACAGCACCCCGTACGCGGTGATGCCTATGCCGAGCTCGCGCGCGGTCGGCAGGATCTCCGCCTCGATGCCACGCGATATCAGCGAGTACTCGATCTGGAGGTCCGCGATCGGAGCCACCGCGGCGGCCCGGCGCAGGGTGTCCGCGCCGACCTCGGAGAGCCCGATGTGCCGCACGTGCCCCGCCTCGACCGCTTCGGCGATCGCGCCGACCGTCTCCTCGATCGGCACGGCCGGGTCGAGACGGGCGATGCGGTAGATGTCGATGTGGTCCCGGCCCAGCCGCTGGAGCGAGTAGGCGAGGAAGTTCTTCACGGCCTCGGGCCGCCCGTCGATGCCGGTGAAGCCGCCTTCGACGGTCCGCAGGGCGCCGAACTTCACGCTGGTCAGCGCCCGCTCGCGGAGCGCCGCGGGAGCGCTGCGCAGGGCTTCGCCGATCAGCAGCTCGTTGTGGCCCATGCCGTAGAAGTCGCCGGTGTCGAGCAGGGCGTCCGTACCTTCGGGCACGGCTTCCAGGTAGGCGTGAATGGTCGCGATCGACTCGGCCCGGTCGGCCTCCCCGTACAGCGCGGACATGCCCATGCAGCCGAGCCCGAGCGGGAAGACGGCGGGTCCGGTGGCGCCGAGGGGCGTCGTCGCGGATGCCGTAGTGGATGCGTTGCGGGTGTTCTCGTTCGTCGTCATGCAACAACCATGGCATGACGGGTGACAGATTTCAATATCTGTCACCCGTAGGGTTGAGGGGGCTGCCGGGGCCCGGTCCGGGACGGCGCCGGCCGGGTGCGGTGCAGCGCGACGTTCTCGCCGCCGCGGCCCCCGACACCGGCAGGACGACCCTCGCGCTGACGCTCGACTCGGCTGTGTCCCCAGGCTCGCCCAGCGCAGATGGTGGCCGGGATCGTGATGGTGGCGGGCTAGGGGCCGGCCGGCCGCCGCCGCAACGCGGCCCCCACCGACGCGGGCGGGCCGCCCCCGGCAAGACGTACGCCGCGCTGGGCGCGGCCGGGCTCGTGCCGTTCTCGGGGCTTTCGGGGCGCGCGCAGGACGCCCTGCGCGGCCTGCTCGCCCGCAGCGACGCGTCCGCCGAGGACTTCGACCGCGCCGAACAATGCGGCACCGCAAGGGTGCGCATGGTGCGGTCGACGACGACCAGACCGTTCTCGGTCACCTCCAGCCCAGCAGCGGCAGCGATCGGGTTGACCGCGAACCCTGCCGTCCGCACGGAGGCGTCGGACGCCAGGGCGGTGCGTCGGCGCACAGTACCCGCGTCGCTTCGACGGCGCGGACCAGGGCCGTGAACGGCACGATGCCAGTGGTGGCCCCGCCGCGCCCCCGGGGCGCCCGGCGTCCGGGGGTCGTTGTCGGCCTACCCGCCGCGCCCCGAGGCCCGCGAGCGGGGGAGGCGGCCGGGGGAGCCGCCCGCCGCGTACCGCGGGCGCCGGCGCTACGTCGCGGACACGCCCTGGCCCAGGGCGCGGGCCGTCCGGTTCGCCGTGCCCAGGGCCCAGCGGCCGGTGGTCGCGACGCCCACCGCCAGCACCAGCACCCCGCACAGCGTGATGATCCACCAGGCCGGCAGCGCCGCGGCGACGAAACCGCCCCCGCCGGCCAGCCCGGCCGCCAGTACGGCGCCGATCACGGCCACGCCCAGCGTCCCCCCGGTCTGCCGGCTGGTCGACGCCACCGCCGCCGCCACCCCCGCCTGAGCGCGCGGCATCCCCGACACCGCCGTATTGGTGATCGGCGCGTTGACCATGCCGAAGCCGAGCCCGAACAGCACGTACCCGGCGAACATCAGCGGGTCCGACCCCTCCGCCGAGAACGCCGCGAACAGCAGCCCGCTCGCCCCCATCGCCACCCCCGCGATCACCAGCGGCACCCGCGGCCCCACGGCGCCGACCAGCCGTCCGGACAGCGGCGCGCACAGGAAGGCGGGCGCCGCCATCGGCAGCATGTACAGCCCGGCGTGCAGCGCGTCCAGCCCCCGTACCTCCTGCAAATAGAGGGTGTTCAGGAAGAGGAACCCCGAGAGGGCGGCGAAGGCGCTCACCGCGATCACCGTCGCCCCGCTGAAGGGGGCGCTGCGGAAGAACCGCGGGTCGATCAGCGGCTCCGCCCGCCGCGGCTCGTACACCAGCAGCCCCACCAGGGCCGCCACCGCGAGCGCGGCGCACCCGAGGACCGTCGGCGAACTCCAGCCGGCCGCCGGGGCCTCGATGATCCCGTACGTCACCGACCCCAGCAGCGCCACGATCAGCACCTGCCCGACCGGGTCCGGGCGGCGCGGGTGCTCGGCCCGCGACTCGGGGATGTAACGCAGGGTCAGCACCAGGGCCGTCAGCCCCACGGGCAGGTTGACCCAGAAGATGGACCGCCAGCCGACCGAGTCCACCAGCAGGCCGCCGATCAGCGGTCCGGCGGCCATGGAGATGCCGACGACCCCGCCCCAGACGCCGATGGCGCGGGCCCGCTCCTTGGGGTCCGTGAACGTGTTGGTGATGATCGACATGGCCACCGGGTTGAGCATCGAACCGCCCACGGCCTGGACCATCCGGAACCCGATCAGCCACTCCAGGCTCGGCGCCAGCGAACACAGCACCGAGCCCGTCGTGAAGACGATCAGGCCGGTGCTGAACACCTTCCGGCGCCCGATCCGGTCGCCCGTCGACCCGGCCAGCATCAGCAGCGAGGCCAGGACCAGCGTGTAGGCGTCGATCGTCCACTGCATCCCCGCCACCGAGGCGTTGAACTCCTCGCGCATGGAGGGGAGGGCGACGTTCAGAACGGTGGTGTCCAGGCTCACGATCAGCAGGCTCATGCAGCAGATGGCCAGCACAAGGCTGCGTCGCCTGGGGCTCAGGGTACGCATGACTCCGATAGTACGCCTAACTAATGAAATGCGGTTCACTGCCCGGCTGGGCGACAATGGGGGGATGACCACGCTCCCCCCGCCCCTCGCGATCGGCCCGCACACCGTGCAGCCCCCGGTGGTGCTCGCACCCATGGCCGGTATCACCAACGCCCCGTTCCGCACCCTGTGCCGCGAGTTCAGCGGCGGTAAGGGGCTGTTCGTCAGCGAGATGATCACGACGCGCGCACTGGTCGAGCGCAACGAGAAGACCATGCAGCTGATCCACTTCGACGAGACCGAGAAGCCCCGCTCGATCCAGCTGTACGGAGTCGACCCCGCGACGGTCGGCAAGGCGGTCCGCATGATCGTCGAGGAGGACCGCGCCGACCACATCGACCTCAACTTCGGCTGCCCGGTCCCCAAGGTCACCCGCAAGGGCGGCGGCTCGGCCCTCCCCTACAAGCGGAACCTGCTGCGCGCGATCCTGCGCGAGGCCGTGGCCGGCGCAGGCGACCTGCCCGTCACCATGAAGATGCGCAAGGGCATCAACGACGAGCACCTCACCTACCTCGACGCCGGCCGGATCGCGGTCGAGGAAGGCGTCACCGCCATCGCCCTGCACGGGCGCACCACCGCCCAGCATTACGGCGGCACCGCCGACTGGGAGGCCATCGCGCGCCTCAAGGAGCACGTCCCGGAGATCCCGGTGCTCGGCAACGGCGACATCTGGTGCGCCGAGGACGCGCTGCGCATGGTCCGCGAGACCGGCTGCGACGGAGTGGTCGTCGGGCGCGGCTGCCTGGGGCGGCCGTGGCTGTTCAACGACCTGGTCGCCGCCTTCGAGGGGCGCCCCCAGGACTTCCACAAGCCCACGCTGCGCGAGGTCGCGGCCACCATGCACCGGCACGCCCAGCTGCTGGGGGAGTGGATCGGCGACGAGGCGCGCGGGGTGATCGACTTCCGTAAGCACGTGGCCTGGTACCTCAAGGGCTTCGCAGTGGGATCCGAGATGCGCCAGAAGCTGGCGGTGACGTCTTCCCTCGCCGAACTGGACGCTCATCTGAGCGAGCTTGATCTGGACCAGCCCTGGCCCGAGAGCGCCGACGGTCCGCGCGGCCGGACGTCCGGAAACAACCGGGTTGTCCTGCCCGAGGGCTGGTTGAAGGATCCGTACGACTGCGCCGGCGTGACCGAAGACGCCGAGCTGGACACGTCCGGGGGCTGACGGAGGCCGACAAATCGCCCTCGGTGTAGCGTGATATACGCCACGCATGGGAGAGGTTTCGCTCAGATGAGCAGTTAAGTCACGGGTAAGACTTCCAAAGGGTGGCACTGGGTGCCACCCTTTGTGCATTCAACTCTTGAACGCAAATGTATCGATGATCGCTCATCCGAGCGGCAGTAGGCCTCAAACGCCCCCTCACCCTTCGGGATGTGAACGCTGTTCGCCCGTCGGCATTACTTACCGGTTACTTTCGATTGGCTGGCACACGGGTGGTTACAGCCTCATGACGCCCAAGTGGACATACCCAGACGCCTTCGATCTGGGTATGTTCCTGGCCGTCAGGGCAGCCACCCGAGTCCTCGAGGAGTCGAGACCCGTGTCGGAAAACAAAGATCAGAAGTTCGTCTACGACTTCACCGAGGGAAACCGCGACCTCAAGGACCTTCTCGGCGGCAAGGGAGCCAACCTCGCCGAGATGACCAACCTTGGTCTCCCGGTGCCTCCCGGCTTCACCATCACCACCGAGGCCTGCAAGGTCTACCTCGAGAGCGGCGCGGCCCCGGCCGCGCTGCGCGACGAGGTCAGCGCGCACCTGGCCGCCCTCGAAGCGAAGATGGGCAAGAAGCTCGGCCAGTCGGACGACCCGCTGCTGGTCTCGGTCCGGTCCGGCGCCAAGTTCTCGATGCCCGGCATGATGGACACCGTCCTCAACATCGGCCTCTCCGACGAGTCCGTGGCCGGCCTCGCCGCCCAGGCCGGCGACGAGCGCTTCGCGTGGGACTCCTACCGCCGCCTGATCCAGATGTTCGGCAAGACCGTTCTCGGCGTGGACGGCGAGCTCTTCGAGGACGCCCTCGAGGAGGCCAAGGCCGCCAAGAAGGTCACCGTCGACACCGACCTCGACGCCGCCGACCTCAAGAAGCTGGTCAAGGGCTTCAAGAAGATCGTCGCGAAGGAGGCCGGCCGCGAGTTCCCGCAGGACGCCCGCGAGCAGATGGACCTCGCCGTCGAGGCGGTCTTCAACTCCTGGAACACCGACCGCGCCAAGCTCTACCGCCGCCAGGAGCGCATCCCCGGCGACCTGGGCACCGCCGTCAACATCTGCTCCATGGTCTTCGGCAACCTCGGCCCGGACTCCGGCACCGGCGTCGCCTTCACCCGCGACCCCGCCAGCGGCCACCAGGGCGTCTACGGTGACTACCTGCAGAACGCGCAGGGCGAGGACGTCGTCGCGGGCATCCGCAACACCGTCCCGCTGGCGGACCTGGAGACCATCGACAAGGCCTCCTACGACCAGCTCATGACGATCATGGAGACGCTGGAGACCCACTACAAGGATCTCTGCGACATCGAGTTCACCATCGAGCGCGGCCAGCTGTGGATGCTCCAGACCCGCGTCGGCAAGCGCACCGCCGGCGCCGCGTTCCGCATCGCCACCCAGCTCGTGGACCAGGGTCTGATCGACGAGGCCGAGGCCCTCCAGCGCGTCAACGGCGCCCAGCTCGCGCAGCTGATGTTCCCCCGCTTCGACGAGGGCGCCGCCACCACGCTGCTCGGCCGCGGTATCGCCGCCTCCCCGGGCGCGGCGGTCGGCAAGGCCGTCTTCGACTCGTACACGGCCGTCAAGTGGTCCCGCTCCGGCGAGAAGGTCATCCTGATCCGCCGCGAGACCAACCCGGACGACCTGGACGGCATGATCGCCGCCGAGGGCATCCTGACCTCCCGCGGCGGCAAGACCTCGCACGCCGCCGTCGTCGCCCGTGGCATGGGCAAGACCTGCGTCTGCGGCGCCGAAGACCTCGAAGTCGACACCAAGCGCCGCCGCATGACGGTCGGCGGGACGGTCATCGAAGAGGGCGACGTCGTCTCGATCGACGGCTCCACCGGCAAGGTCTACCTCGGCGAGGTACCCGTCGTACCGTCCCCCGTGGTCGAGTACTTCGAGGGCCGCATGCACGCCGGCGCCGACGACGCCGACGAACTGGTGGCCGCCGTGCACCGGATCATGGCGTACGCGGACCGCGTCCGCCGGCTGCGGGTGCGCGCCAACGCCGACAACGCCGAGGACGCCTCGCGCGCCCGCCGCTTCGGCGCCCAGGGCATCGGCCTGTGCCGCACCGAGCACATGTTCCTCGGTGAGCGCCGCGAGATGGTCGAGCGCCTGATCCTCGCCGACACCGACGACGAGCGCGAAGCGGCACTCAGTGCCCTCCTGCCGCTCCAGAAGAAGGACTTCGTCGAGCTGTTCGAGGCGATGGACGGGCTGCCCGTCACCGTCCGCCTGCTCGACCCGCCGCTGCACGAGTTCCTGCCCGACATCACCGAGCTGTCGGTGCGCGTCGCCCTCGCCGAGTCCCGCAAGGACGCCAACGAGAACGACCTGCGCCTGCTCCAGGCCGTGCACAAGCTGCACGAGCAGAACCCGATGCTGGGTCTGCGCGGTGTCCGACTCGGCCTGGTCATCCCCGGCCTGTTCGCCATGCAGGTCCGGGCGATCGCCGAAGCCGCGGCCGAGCGCAAGAACGCCAAGGGCGACCCGCGCGCCGAGATCATGATCCCGCTCGTCGGCACCGTCCAGGAGCTGGAGATCGTCCGCGACGAGGCCGACCTGGTCATCGCCGAGGTCGAGGCCGCCACCGGCACCAGCCTCAAGCTGACCATCGGCACGATGATCGAGCTGCCGCGCGCCGCGCTGACCGCCGGCCAGATCGCCGAAGCGGCACAGTTCTTCTCCTTCGGTACGAACGACCTGACCCAGACGGTGTGGGGCTTCTCCCGCGATGACGTGGAGGCCAGCTTCTTCACCGCGTACCTGGAGAAGGGCATCTTCGGGGTCTCGCCCTTCGAGACCATCGACAAGGACGGTGTCGGCGCGCTGGTCCGCAGCGCGGTCGAGGCCGGCCGGGCCACCCGCCCCGACCTCAAGCTCGGTGTCTGCGGCGAGCACGGCGGCGACCCCGAGTCGGTGCACTTCTTCCACGAGGTCGGCCTCGACTACGTCTCCTGCTCGCCGTTCCGGATTCCGGTGGCGCGTCTGGAGGCCGGCCGCGCGGCCGCCGAGTCGAAGGGCTCCGACAGCCGCTGAGCCCCCCCGTGCCGGGTTCCGGCGCGGCTCGACCGGGCACGAACCCGGCCGGGCGGCACCGGTTCCTGAGGCTGCGCCTGCTTCCGGTTTCCCTGACCCCCGGAAGCGGGCGCAGCCTGCTTTGCGTTTAAGGCCCGTATTCAACCAAGTCGCCATTACGGCACCAGGCGGTGGACGGATCCCCACCCGTCCACCGCCTGCCGCCTATCGCCAGGCACGTCGGCGCTTCCCGGTGCGACCGACCGCCAGGCCCCGCAAAGCCCCCCACGGCCTTCACGGAGCGTTTCGGTCGCACTGGAGTGTCCCTGGCGGAGTACAGGATTTCGGTTGTCACGCTCCTGCCGAAAGGGGTTTCAACTGTGGCTGAAAGGGCGTGGTGACCACGTGTGACGGCGTGCATACTCATAGGGCGGGGGGATTGCGGTTGCACAGGTGGGGGTTCGGTGCTTCGTATCCATTTCACGGGAGTGGACCTCGCACGCGTACGGATGGCGGGACGTCCGGATGCGTTGTGGGAGACGATTCTCAGTTTTCACCGTTTAAGGGACCGGCGTGATGCCCGGCTGTTCGGTGAATGGCGTACGGAAACCCGTAGCCGGTTGAATAGTGAAACAAGGCTCCTCGGCGCGCTGATACCGGGCCGCGGCTATTTCCCCGATTTCCTCACTCCGGTCGAGGGCCAGTACGGGTGGGACCTCGGGCTGGACGCGCTGCGCGGCATCCGCCCCGAGCGAATACGGCGGGAGCTGTCGCTGCTGGGTGCCGGAGCGCGCGTCGGCGCGGCCTTCGGCATGCCGCCCGGAGCGAGCGGCGGGGTCGACACCCTCGTCCCGCGCCGGCTGCGGGAGTTCATGGAGGACGCCACCGCGCACATGCCGCGGCTGCTGGGCGAACTGCGCGCCTACCACCGGGTGGCCGTGGAGCCCTACTGGACCCACATCCAGGCCCAGATCGAGGCCGAGCGGGCCGCCCGGGGCCGGGCGCTGCTCGACGGCGGCGCCGACGAGCTGCTCGCCTCGCTGCCGCCGATGCTGCGCTGGCGGGCGCCGGTCCTCGAATGCGACTACCCCGTGGACCGGGACGTCCGGCTGCGGGGGCGCGGGCTGCTGCTCCAGCCGTCCTTTTTCTGCCGCCGCACCGCCGTCACCCTGCACGACCCGGAGCTGCCGCCGGTCCTGGTGTACCCGGCGGCGGCGCAGCTCGCCTCGGCGCCCGCGCAGGGGGAGGGAGCCCGTCCGGCGGAGGAGCAGCGCCAGCGGACCCTGGGCAAGCTCGTCGGGCACACCCGCTCGGTGGTGCTGCGGGCCATCGGCGACGGAGCCACCACCAGCGAACTGGCCCGCCGGGCCGGGGTGTCGCTGGCCTCCGCGAGCCAGCACGCCTGCGTGATGCGGGAGGCGGGCCTGGTCACCACCCTGCGCCGGGGCAACGCCGTGCTCCACACGGTGACCCCGCTGGGGGCGGCGCTGCTGAAGGGCGGCGCGGTGGCGTCCTGACGGCCGTGGCGGCGTCCGGCGCGGGGCGGCGGAGCGGCCGGGCCGATAAAACCTTCCCCGCGGCGATGAGTTCCGCGGGGACGCCCGGTCTACCCCTTCGAACGCACCGCCACGACAGAAGCACAAGAAAGAGGGACCGAGATGTCCGCCACCATGATCTTCGTCAACCTGCCGGTCAAGGACCTGGAGGCGAGCAAGGCCTTCTGGGGCGAGCTCGGATACTCCTTCAACGCCCAGTTCAGTGACGAGAAAGGCGCCTCCCTGGTCATCAGCGACACCATCTACGCGATGCTGCTGACCGAGGCCCGCTTCAAGGACTTCACCCACAAGGCCATCGCGGACACCTCCACCACCACCGAAGCCCTGCTGTGTCTGAGCGCCGAGAGCCGCGAGGCGGTGGACGCGCTCGTCGACGCGGCCGTCGGCGCGGGCGGCACCGAGCCGCGGGCCGCGCAGGACCACGGCTTCATGTACGGGCGGGCCTTCGAGGACCTGGACGGCCACACCTGGGAGATCATGTGGATGGACCCGGCGGCCGTCCAGGCCCAGTAGGTCCTCCGGCCGCTACGCGGGCGAGGTCACGGCGGTCCGTACCGGATAGGTGGGGACCGCCACCGCGTCGTCGTCCAGGCAGCGCCCCGACTCCAGGTCGAAGCGCTGCTTGAGCAGTGGCGAGGCCACGAAGGGGCGTCCCGCCACGGCGCCCACCAGCCCCCGGGCGAGCACCTGCGCGCCGGTGAAGGGGTCCCGGTTGCCGATGGCGTACGGGCGGCCGGTGCGGTCGACGAACACCGCGGCCTGGCTCCCGTCGGGCAGCAGGGCCGCGACCCCGCGCCCCGGCGTCAGCTCCGCCAGCGCGCACACCGTCAGCCAGCCGCCGTTCACCTCCAGCTCGATGGTCACCGGTTGCCTCCCACGGGCTCAAGGGTCAGGGCGGTCAGGTCGGGCTTGACCTGGTCGCGTTCCGGCACGAACCGCACGCTGGGGTCCGGGGTACCGGGCGCGTTGACGAAGGTCACGAACCGGCGCAGCCGCTCGGGGTCCTGGAGGGTCTCGGCCCATTCGTCGCGGTAGTGGGCGACGTGGTCGGCCATCAGGGACTCAAGCTCCGCGCACAGGCCGAGCGAGTCGTGCACGATCACGTCCCGCAGGTGGGCCAGGCCGCCCTCCAGCCGCTCCAGCCAGGCCGCGGTCCGCTCCAGCCGGTCGGCGGTGCGGACGTAGAACATGAGGAACCGGTCGACGAGCCGGACCAGTTCGGCGTCCGAGAGGTCCTGGGCGAGCAGGTCCGCGTGGCGCGGGGCGGCCCCGCCGTTGCCGCCGACGTAGAGGTTCCAGCCGTTCGCCGTCGCGATGACCCCGAAGTCCTTGCTCTGCGCCTCCGCGCATTCGCGGGTGCAGCCGGACACCGCCGACTTCAGCTTGTGCGGGGCGCGCAGCCCCCGGTAGCGCAGCTCCAGGCCGATGGCCATGCGCACGCTGTCCTGGACCCCATAGCGGCACCAGGTCTGACCGACGCAGGACTTCACCGTGCGCAGCGCCTTCCCGTACGCGTGCCCGGACTCGAACCCGGCGTCCACCAGCCGCGCCCAGATCCGCGGGAGCTGGTCGACCGCGGCTCCGAACAGGTCGATCCGCTGCCCACCGGTGATCTTCGTGTAGAGGCCGAAGTCGCGGGCCACTTCGCCGATCACGATGAGCTTCTCGGGGGTGATCTCACCGCCGGGGATCCGGGGGACGACCGAGTACGAGCCGTTGCGCTGCATGTTGGCGAGGAAGTGGTCGTTGGTGTCCTGGAGGGCGGCCTGCTCCCCGTCCAGTACGTAGCCGCTCGCCCCGAGCGTCGCGGCCAGCGAGGCGATGATCGAGGCGACGGCCGGCTTGCAGGTCTCGCAGCCCTCGCCGCCCCGGGCGGCCTCCCGGCCGTGGCCGTCGAGGAGCTCCCGGTAGGAGGTCAGCCGACGGGTGCGGACGATCTCGTACAGCTCGGCGCGGGTGTACGGGAAGCAGCCGCACAGCCCCTTGTCGGGCGCGGCGGGCAGCAGCTGTCCGATCACCTTGAGGCAGCCGCCGCAGCCGGTGCCGGCCCTGGTGCACGCCTTGACCTCGGGGAGCGAGGAGCAGGCGGTGATCTCCTTCTTGGTGACGTTGTGGCAGGAGCAGATCACCGCCGAGTCGGGCAGCGCGGCCGGGCCGAGCCGCGCGGCCGGGCCGGTGCCCGCGGGCAGCACCAGCTGCTCGGGGGTGACGGGCGGCACGCTGCCGGTCAGCGGGCGCAGCAGCCCGTAGGAGTCGGCGTCCCCGACGAGGACCCCGCCGAGCAGCACGCCGTCGGGGGAGACGACCAGCTTCTTGTAGACGCCGGAGCGGGAGTCGGAGTAGACGACGTCGAGGCTGCCGGGGGTCGCGCCGTGGGCGTCGCCGAAGGAGGCCACGTCCACGCCGAGCAGCTTGAGCTTGGTGGACAGGTCGGCGCCGGTGAACTCCCGGTCGCGGCCCAGCAGGTCGTCGGCGGCCGTCTCGGCCATCTCGTAGCCGGGTGCGACCAGGCCGTAGACCCGGCCGTCGGCGGCCAGCGCGCATTCGCCGATGGCGTAGACGCGGGGGTCGCAGGTGCGGCAGCGGGCGTCGACGGAGATCCCGCCGCGTTCGCCGACCGTCAGCCCGGCGGCGCGGGCGAGCTGGTCGCGGGGGCGGACGCCGGCGGAGAAGACGACCAGGTCGGCGGGGACGGTCGAGCCGTCGGACAGGCGCATCCCGCTCACCGAGCCGTCCTCGGCGGTCAGCACCTCCTGGGTGCCGACGCCGGTGTGCACGGTCAGGCCCATGGACTCGATGGTCCGCAGCAGCGCGGCGCCGCCCCCGTCGTCGACCTGGACGGGCATCAGGCGCGGCGCGAACTCCACGACGCGGGTGGCCAGCCCCAGCCCTTGCAGCGCGCCCGCCGCCTCCAGGCCGAGCAGCCCGCCGCCGACGACGGCTCCGCTGCCGCGGCCCTTCGCGTACGTCTCGATCGCGAGCAGGTCCTCGATGGTGCGGTACACGAAGCAGCCGGGGGCGTCCTTGCCGGGCACGGGCGGCACGAAGGGGTGGCTGCCGGTCGCGAGGACGAGGACGTCGTACGGGAACACCCGCCCGGAGCGGGACGTGACGGTGCGGGCGCCGCGGTCGATGCGCTCGGCGGGGTCGCCGAGGTGCAGGTCGATCCGGTGCCGAGCCATGAAGCCGTCCGGGACCAGCGACAGCTCCTCGGCGGTGCGGCCGGAGAAGTAGGAGGTCAGGTGGACCCGGTCGTAGGCGGGCCGGGGCTCCTCGGACAGGACGGTGACCCGGTGCGTGGCGGTGATCCCGCGCTCGGCGAGGGCCTCCAGGTAGCGCTGGCCGACCATGCCGTGGCCGACGAGCACGAGGGCGGGGCCGGCGGCGGCTGCGGCGGCGGCCGTGGGTGCGGGGGTGGGCGCGGGCGGGACTGCGGCCATGATTCAGGAGCCTCCGTCGTCGGTGAGCAGGTGCGAGAAGTCGGTCAGGGCTTCCCCGTCCGCCCAGGAGCGGGCCAGGGCGCCCACGGTGGACAGTTCGCCGAGGAGGACCCCGCCGACCACCCGGTCGCCCCGGACCACGACCTTGCGGTAGGTCCGGCGGGTGGCGTCGGCGAGGCGGATCACGTCGTCCCCGGGCAGCGGGGTCGCCTCGCCGAAGGCGGCGAGGTCCAGCGGGCCGTCGCCGCCGGTGGGGAGGGTGAGCCGGGTCAGGGCGCGGGTGCCGGTGTAGCCGCCGGCGGGGTCGCCTCCCCCGGTCAGGACGGCCGCGACGGCGTCGGCCTGCTCCAGCGCGGCTCCGGCCAGCCCGTACACGCGGCCGTCGTGCTCGGCGCAGTCGCCGATGGCGTGGATGCGGGGGTCGCAGGTGCGCAGCCGGTCGTCCACGACGATGCCGTCGCGCACGTCGAGCCCGGCGGCCCGGGCCAGCCCGGTGCGCGGGCGCACCCCGCAGGCGAGCACCACGAGGTCGGCCCCGAGCCGGTAGCCGTCGGCGAGTTCGACGCCGGCGACCCGGCCTCCGGCCCCGGCGCGGGCGTCCGCGGTCCCGGTCAGGCCGCGTACCCGGCACTCGGTGTGGATCTCGACGCCGAGGGCCGTCAGGTGGGTGTGCAGGAGGGCCGAGGCATCCGCGTCCAGCTGCCGTTCCATCAGCCGCTCGGCCTGCTGCGCGAGCACCACCTGGGCGCCGCGGGCGGCGAGGGCGCGGGCCGCCGAGACGCCGAGGAGCCCGCCGCCGATCACCACGGCGCGCACGCCGGGACGTACGGCCGCGGAGAGGGCCAGGCAGTCGTCCATGGTGCGGAACGCGTGCACCCCCGCGGGGAGTTCCCGGCCGTCGGCCTCGAACAGGCCGCGCAGCGGGGGCAGCACGGGGTTCGAGCCGGTGGCCAGGACGAGGGCGTCGTACCCGAGCACCGCCCCGTCGTCGCAGTGCACCACCCGGTCGGTGCGGTCGATACGGACCGCGCGGACGCCCCGGCGCAGCGCCGGACCGGGGTCCGGGAGGGCGGTCACCTCGGGTGCGTACCGGCCGGCGAGGATCTCGGCCAGCAGCACGCGGTTGTACGGGGCGTGCGGTTCCTCGGCGAGGACCGTGACCGCCGCCGCACCGCCGGCGGTCAGCCGCGCGGCGCACCGCAGGCCCGCCAGGCCGCCGCCGATCACCACCACACGCCGGTTCGAGGTCATGGCACGAGCGTGCGGGGCCGCTGTTTCCCCGCCGCATCGCCGCTGTTACCCGGACGGAACGCGCACCTCAGCGGCCGGCCGGGCGGCCCGTGAGGCGGCGAAGCTCAACCTTTGCGCAAGTTTCCGGGCTTCCGTGGCCATTGCAGCCAACGGCTCCATAGGGTCGGAGCCGTGCCTGACATATCAACCGCGATGATCATCGTGCTGTGCGTGGCCGCCGCGGCGGCCGGTTGGATCGACGCCGTGGTCGGCGGCGGGGGACTGCTCCTCCTGCCCGCGCTGCTGCTCGGCCTCCCGCACGCGCCGCCCGCCGCCGTCCTCGGTACCAACAAGGCGGTGGCCATCGTCGGCACCACCGGAGCGGCCGTGACCTACGTCCGCAAGGCGCCGGTGAACGTGAAGCTCGCCGTCCGCATCGGCCTGGCCGCCCTGGCCGGCTCCATGGGCGGCGCCGCGCTGGCCGGGGGGATCAGCAAGGACGCCATGCGCCCGCTGATCATGGCGGTGCTGGTCGTCGTCGCGGGGGTGGTGATCTTCAAGCCCGGTTTCGGCGCGGCCGCGTCCACCGCGCCCGTCAGCCGCCGCCGCGTGCTGCTCGCCATCGGCCTGGCCGGACTCGGCATCGGCTTCTACGACGGCCTCATCGGGCCGGGCACCGGCACTTTCCTGGTCCTCGCCCTCACCGCGCTGCTCCACCTGGACCTGGTCACCGCCTCCGCCACCGCCAAGATCGTCAACTGCTGCACGAACGCCGGGGCGCTCGCCATGTTCGCCTACCAGGGCATGGTGCTGTGGCAACTGGCCGCGCTGATGGCGGCCTTCAACCTGGCCGGAGGCATGATCGGGGCCCGGATGGCGCTCACCAAGGGCAGCGCGTTCGTCCGGACGGTGCTGCTGACGGTGGTCGGGGCGCTGGTGGTCAAGCTCGGCATCGAGCAGTGGGGCTGACCAGCGCCGTTCAGTACGTACCCGTCAGGTGGGCGAAGACGACCACGTTGCCCTCGTAGCCGGTCCGGGGGGAGAAGCCGCCCCCGCAGGTGATGACCCGCAGCTCGGCGCGCGGCGAGGGCCCGTACACCCGGGAGTCGGGGAAGGCCCTGGCGTCGTACACCTCGACCGCGTGGACGGTGAACACGGCCGTACGTCCGTCCGCGCGCGCCACCTCGATCGAGGCCCCGCGGCGCAGTGCGCCCAGGTGGTAGAAGACGGCCGGGCCGGTGGCGTGGTCGACGTGGCCCGCGATGAGGGCGGTGCCGGTGGCGCCCGGCGTGGTGCCCTCGCGGTACCAGCCCGCGAGGTCGCGCCGGGCGGGCGGCGGCACTTCGAGACTGCCGTCGGGCTGGAGCCCCAGCCCGGTGAGCGGGGCGTCCACCCGGATCGACGGGATCCGGATCCGGGTGGGCGGGGAGCCGGGCAGCGGGGCGATGCTCCCGGCGTACGAGGCCTGGCCGCTGAGCGTGCTCAGCGCCTCGGCGGGGGACGGCAGCGGCGGCCCCACGGTCTCCGCGGAGCCGCTGCCGACGAGCCAGATGCCCACGCAGGCGGCCAGGGCCAGGAGCCCGCCGCGGCCGGCGACGCCGGAGGTGCCCGTCATGCCTGCCCCCTCGTGCTCGCTTCCCGTGCGTATGACTGGCCGTCGCCCGGCCCCGCGAACGGGGGGACCTCGCGGGGCGGGGCGACGGGGGCGGTACCGCTCGGACCGCGGCCGGGGCCGCGGGGTCCGTCAGCTCCGCGTGCCGCTCGCCCGGCGACGCAGGAGCCAGGTACCGCCGACGGCGACCGCGGCCAGCACGACCGCTCCCGCCGTGATCTTGGCGGGGTCGGCGGTGGTGGTCGTGCCACCGCCGACCCCGGTCCGTACGTGGCCTTGGGGGCCACGGTCGGTGACGACCAGGTCGCCGGTGGCGAACTTGCCGTTCGCGCAGGTCGCGCCGATGTCGTAGGTGCCGGGCCGGAGGTCGCGGGCGACCTGGAACTGCCCCACCACCGTGTCCTTGCGGGCGCCGGGCAGCAGCTTGAAGCGGCCCCCGCCGACGGTGCTCGCATCGCCCTCGGCGCGGCCCGAGGGGCCACAGGCGCTGGTGTTCACCGTCACGGTCACCCCCGGGGCGGCGGACTTCGGCCAGACCTCCAGCGCGGCGAAGTCACCCGGCGCGAAACCGGGCATGCCGAGTTCCGCGGCGGCCACCGCGCCCGCGACCGGCCCGGCGAAGGCGACGGCGGTCAGCGCGGTGGCGGTCAGCACGTGGGCGGTGCGGCGGCGCATGGGGGCTCCTGGGAACGCGGGGTCGTGCTCCGAGATAACCCGGCCCGCCCGCGCCGCGCCTCCTGATGTACCGTCAGCTCCGTCGGGTCCGCCGGTGTTCCCGCAGCTCACCCCGGCCCGCTTGGGCCGTCCGGGGGACCCTGCCCGTCCGGGTGACGCCGCCTTCCGGCCCGCGCGGGGGCGGGCTTACGGTGCGCCCCCGCGCTGCGTACGGTGGGGGTGCGCGGGCGGAGCCGGCCCGTACCGCGCCGGCAGCCCAGGGAGGGCCCGTGACACCGTTCGACGTGACCCCGCTCGATGCGCCGCCGCCCCGCGGGCCGGGAACCGCCGCGGCCGCGCTGCCGTTCTTCGTCTACGGGACCCTGCGGCCCGGCCAGGTCAACCACGGCCTCTTCCTGCGGGGCCGCACCGCGGCCGAGGAACCGGCGCTGCTGCCGGACGCCGCGCTCTACGAGGGCCCCGGCTACCCGTACGCCGTCGCGCGCCCGGGACCGGGCATACGCGGCGAGCTGATCACCCCCGCCCCCGGCTCCCACGCCGAGCTGCTGGCCGCCCTGGACCTGCTGGAGGAGTACCACGGCCCCGGTCGCCCGGGGAACGTCTACGACCGGGTCGCCCGCCGGGCCCTGCGCCCCGACGGCACCCCGGTCCTGGCCTGGGTCTACCTGGCCGCCCCCGCCCTGGCCCGCGCCCTCGCCCGCTCCGGTACCGAGATCCCGGGCGGCGACTGGCTCGTCCGCGACCGGCCCGGCCGGCCCGGCACCCCCTAGAGCCCTTCGGCCCCGCGGTTGCGCAGCCGCTGCCCGTACTGCTGGAGGACCCACAGCTCCTCCTGGACGGCCGCCAGCTGCTCCGGCGGAGCCTGCGGTCCCAGGCGGGCCAGGGTGCCCTGGATCTCGTGCACCCGGCGGTCGACGGCGCGCAGCCGCACCTGGACCAGCTGGCCCCCCGCGTAGACCTCGTCCACCGTCTTCGCGTGGATGGCCTCGACCGCCAGTTCCGTGACCAGCGCGCGCACGGTGTCGTTGGGCGCGGCCGCCCGGACCCGGGCCAGGTAGTCCTCCGTGCCCAGGGCGGCGCCCCCGGCGTCCTGGATGGCCTGGCGGACCGCCGCGTACGGCGGGGCGGTGAACTCGTCGATGCCGTACGCGTCGAAAGCGGGGGAGACCAGGGCCGGTCGCTGCAGGGCCAGCTTGAGCAGCTCGCGTTCCGTGCGGTGGGCGGGGCTGCGCAGGTTCAGCGCCGGGCCGCCCGCCGCCGCGGGGGCGGGCGCGGGGGCCGCCTCGTACGCCCGGCCGCGGCCGCTCTGCTGGGGCTGGCCGCCCCGCTCGCGCGCCCAGCGGGCGAGCTGTGCGACCCGCTTGACCACGAACTGCTCGTCGCGGATGCCCAGCATCCCCGCCAGCTGGACCGCCGACTCGTGCTGGATCGCGATGTTCTTGATGTTGGCGACGACCGGGGCCGCCTCGTCGAGGGCTGCTGCCCGGCCCGCCGGGTTCTCCAGGTTGTGCCGGGCCACGATGTGCCGCAGGGCGAACTCGAACAGCGGGGTCCGGGACTCCACCAGCCCCGACACGGCGGCGTCGCCCTGGGCGAGCCGCAGGTCGCAGGGGTCCATCCCGCCCGGGGTGACCGCGATCGAGGTCTCGGCAGCGAACTTCTGGTCGTCCTCGAAGGCGCGCAGCGCGGCTTTCTGGCCCGCCGCGTCCCCGTCGAAGGTGAAGATCACCTCGGCCGTCGCGTTGTCCATCAGCAGCCGGCGCAGGATCTTGATGTGGTCGCCGCCGAAGGCCGTGCCACAGGTCGCGATCGCGGTGGTCACCCCGGCCAGGTGGCAGGCCATCACATCGGTGTAGCCCTCGACCACGACGGCCCGCGAGGTCTTCGCGATCTCCTTCTTCGCCAGGTCGATGCCGTACAGCACCTGGGACTTCTTGTAGATCGCGGTCTCGGGGGTGTTCAGGTACTTGGGGCCGTTGTCGTCGTCGCGGAGCTTGCGCGCGCCGAAGCCGACGACCTCGCCGCTGATGTCCCGGATCGGCCACATCAGCCGCCCGCGGAACCGGTCGATCGGCTTCCCGCTGCGGCTGTCCTGGGCCAGGCCCGAAGTGATCAGCTCCTTGTCGCTGAAGCCCTTGCCGCGCAGGAAGCGGGTCAGGTGGTCCCAGCCGGCCGGGCTGTAGCCCACGCTGAAGTGCGCGGCCGCGGCCTGGTCGAAGCCGCGCTCCGCGAGGAACTTGCGGCCGATCTCCGCCTCGGCGCCGCCCAGCTGGTCGACGTAGAACTGTGCGGCGGCCTTGTGCGCCTCGACCAGCCGGATCCGCTCGCCGCGGCCGCTGGTGCCGGCGGTGTAGCCGCCCTCCTCGTACCGCAGGGTGATGCCCGCCTGGCCGGCGAGGCGCTCGACCGCCTCCGAGAAGGAGAGGTGGTCGATCTTCATGATGAAGTCGAGGGTGTCCCCGCCCGCCTGGCAGCCGAAGCAGTGGTACAGCCCCTTGCTGGGGCTGACCTGGAAGGACGGGGATTTCTCGTCGTGGAAGGGGCAGAGGCCCTTGAGGTTGCCGCCGCCGGCGTTGCGCAGCTGGAGGTAGTCGGAGACCACGGCGTCGATCGGGACCGCGTCCCGTACCGCCTTCACGTCGTCGTCGTTGATCCGTCCTGCCACCCGTGAAGTCTACGGCCGGGCGCCGGCAAAACCGTCAGGCCCCCTCCGTCGCCACCAGGGAGGAGAGCGGAACCGACGGGTCCGCCAGTTTGTCCCGGTCCACCGGCGCGTGGGAGCGGATCAGGGCCTGGATGTGCTCGGTGACGTCCCACACGTTCACGTTCATCCCGGCCAGCACCCGCCCCTGCGACAGCCAGAACGCGATGAACTCCCGCTTGCCCACGTCCCCGCGGATCAGCACCTGGTCGTAGCCGCCGACCGGTGCGTACCCGGAGTACTCCAGGCCCACGTCGTACTGGTCCGAGAAGAAGTAGGGGACCCTGTCGTACGAGACCTCCTGCCCCAGCATCGCCTTGGCGGCGGCCGGGCCGCCGTTGAGCGCGTTGGCCCAGTGCTCGACCCGCAGCCGGGTCCCGAGCACCGGGTGGTGGGCGGCCGCCACGTCCCCGACGGCGAAGACGTCCGGATCCGAGGTCCGCAGCGACGCGTCGACGGCGATCCCGCCGCCGTGCTCCCGGTCCACCAGGGCCAGCCCCGAGATCTCCGCCAGCGCCGTGCGGGGTGCCGCGCCGATCGCGGCGAGCACCGCGTGCGCCGGGTGCTCCTCGCCGTCGTCGGTGCGGGCGGCCAGCACCATCCCGTCCTGCCCGACGATCTCGGTGAGCCGGGCGCCGAAGTGGAAGCGGACCCCGTGCTCGGCGTGCAGGTCCGCGAAGAGCCGGCCGATCTCCGGGCCGAGCACCGCGTGCAGCGGGGTGGCCAGCGGCTCGACGACGGTCACCTCGGCGCCGTACCCGCGGGCCGCCGCCGCGACCTCCAGGCCGATCCAGCCGGCGCCCGCGATCAGCAGGTGGCCGTTGTCCCGGCCCAGCCCGGCCAGCACCCCCTTGAGCCGCTCCGCGTGCGCGAGCCGCCTCAGGTGGTGCACCCCCACCAGGCCGGTGCCTGGGACGTCGAGGCGGCGCGGCTCGGCCCCGGTGGCCAGCAGCAGCTTGTCGTAGTGCAGCGCCGTGCCGTCACCCAGGACGACCTTCTTCGCGTCCCGGTCCAGCTGGACGGCGGGCTGGCCCAGGTGCAGCTCGATGTCGGCGCGCGCGTACCAGGACGGCTCGTGGACGAAGACGCTGTCGCGCTCCTCCTTGCCCGTCAGGTATCCCTTGGACAGGGGAGGGCGTTCGTAGGGATGGTCCCGCTCGTCGCCGATCAGGATCACCCGGCCCGTGAACCCCTCCGACCTCAGTGTCTCGGCCGCTTTGGCCCCGGCCAGACCCGCGCCGACGATGACGAACGTCCGGTGTGCGTCGACCACCTGATGCCTCCTCATAACCTCTGCGCCACATGCGGCCACATGCGAGCGTCCCGCACCGAGCCTGCCCCGTGAAGGGGGAGTGGCCCGATCAGCTCACCCTTCGGCGCGTCGGGCGCGCCTGGTGAGGCGGGCGTGCAACGAGCGGGCCGAGGCGTCGGTGAGGGCGGCGATCTGGTCGATGACCGCGCGTTTCCTCGCCTTGTCGTCCGGCGCGGTCTCGAAGACCGCCCGGAACTGGGGGTCGAGGCCCTCGGGCGCCCGGGCACTGAGCGCCTCGGCGAGTTCGGCCAGGACGATGCGCTGATCCGCGCGCAGCCGCTCCTGCTCGTCGCGCTGCATCACGTACAGGTCGGCGACCGCCTTGAGGACGGCGCACTCGTTGCGCGCCTCCCGGGGGACCACCAGCTCGGCCGCGTACCGGGTGAGCCGGCCGGTCCCGTACGCCTCCCGCGTCGCCCCCTCGGCGGCCAGGCAGAATCGGCCGATCAGCTGGCTGGTGGCGTCCTTGAGCCGGGCCTGGGCGACGGCCGAGCCGTCATAGCCGTGCGGCCACCACTCCTGCCCCATCAGCCGGTCCAGCGCCTCCCGCAGCTCCTGCGGCGCGGTGTCCGCGGGCACGTACCGGCCGATCGCGACCCGCCAGATCGCCTCGCGGTCCGGCTCGGCGAAGAGCATGTTCGGGTCGAGGTGTCCGGCGTGCAGACCGTCCTCGAAGTCGTGGACGGAGTACGCGACGTCGTCCGCCCAGTCCATGACCTGGGCCTCGAAGCACTTGCGGTCGGCGGGCGCGCCCCGGCGCAGCCAGGCGAAGACCGGCAGGTCGTCCTCGTACGCGCCGAACTTCACCGAGTCGGGGTCGGAGGGGTGCCCGCCGCGCGGCCAGGGGTACTTGGTCGCGGCGTCCAGCGAGGCCCGGGTGAGGTTGAGACCGACGCTGACGAGCTCACCCGTGCCCGGATCGGGCACGAACCGCTTCGGCTCCAGCCGGGTCAGCAGGCGCAGCGACTGGGCGTTGCCCTCGAAGCCGCCGCAGTCCTTGGCGAACTCGTTGAGGGCTTCCTCGCCGTTGTGCCCGAAGGGCGGGTGGCCCATGTCGTGGGAGAGGCAGGCGGCCTCGACCAGGTCGGGGTCGCAGCCGAGGGCCAGCCCAAGCTCGCGTCCCACCTGGGCGCATTCCAGGGAGTGGGTCAGCCGGGTACGGGGGCTCGCGTCCCAGTCGTAGGAGCGGGTCCCGGGGGTGACGACCTGCGTCTTGCCGGCGAGGCGGCGCAGCGCGGCGGAGTGCAGCACGCGGGCGCGGTCCCGCTGGAAGGCGGTGCGGCCGGGCCGTTTGTCGGGCTCGGCGGCCCAGCGTTCGGTGTCGGCCGGCTCGTAGGGGGCGGTGTGCGCGGTGGTGAGGGGGGTGCCTTCCATGCCTTCCATGCTCAGACGTTAACCGGAAGAGCCGACAAGGCGGGTGATCCGGGTGGCCCGGACCCGCGCGCTGGCTCACGCGGTGGCCAGTTCCAGCGCTGTCCGGCGCCGGGCGAGGGCCTCCTCGTAGCGCAGCAGGACGAGCCGGGCCAGGGCCGGGTGGTCGCCGAGCGGCGCCGCGGCCGGGCCGGGCGCGGCCGCGGCGCTCTGGGCGGCGAAGCGGCCGGGGGCGGTGAAGTACGAGGCCACGGCAGTCCGGTGGTGGCCGCGGGCGGCGAGGGCGCGCAGGGCGTCGGGGACCGTGGGGGCGGCGGCGCAGGCGTAGGCCGCTACGACGGGCACCCCGTCGAGCCGTTCGGACAGCAGGGCGGCGGTGCGGCGGGTGTCCGCGGCGGCGTCCCGGTCGCGGGAGCCGGCGGCGGCCAGCACGACCGCCGTCCCGGGGACCCAGCCGGCCTCCAGCAGGCGCTCGTACAGGACCTCGACCAGCAGCGGGTGCGGCCCGAGCGGGGCGGCGACCCGGGTGCCGGGGTGGCCGGCCCGGGCGGCCGCGGCGGGCAGGTCCCGTTTGACGTGGTACCCGCGGCTCAGCAGCAGCGGCACGAGGACGGCCGCACCGGTGGCCCGGTCCAGGGTCTCGCCCAGCAGCGGCCGGTTCAGCTCGATGTGCCCGAGGCGGACGTCGAGGCGGGGGCGGAGCTCGCGGACCCGCTCCAGCAGGGCCCGGACGCCCTGAAGGGCGCGCGGGTCACGGCTGCCGTGGGCGACGGCGACGAGGGTGGGCTGCACGGGGGGCCTCCGTGGGACCGGGCCCCCGGCGGACGCACGGCGTCCAGCTGCGCCCCGAGCTGGGCGGTGATCCGGGTCAGCAGCTCGGCGGCGGTGGCGGGGGGAAACGGGAAGGACGGGAATTCGGGAGGGCGCGCGGGCTCCGTCATGAACCGATCATGCAGGGCGGAGATTGCCGCCGCGTTGCGCCGCGGTGACGGGTCTTTGCGGGCTGCTCACAGCGGGCCGCGCGGCCGCACGGCGCCGCCCGCGCCGCGGGGGAGGGCCCGGCCGTCTTCGGGGGCCTCGGCAGCGCCGCCGGGCGGCGGCTGAAACCACACCGGCCCCTCCGGCGTCCTGACCTGCGACCCCGGGGCGACGGCCGGCCGGGCGACGACCAGGGGGGAACGTCATGCGCCGAGCGCGCCTGAACCGGATCGCGGGCGGGGTGCGCGGGCTGCTGCCCCGTACCGTACGGGCCCGGCGGCGCGCCGTACGGGCGGTGATGACGCTGTGCGTGCTGGCGCTGCTGCCCTCGGCGTGGACGCACGCGGCCGCCGCCGGCCGGCTCGGCAGCACGGCCCAGGCGCCCGCCGCCCCGGTGGCCGTGGTGTTCGGCGCGGGTCTGCTGGGCGCCCGCCCCACCCCGTACCTGGCCGACCGGCTCGACGCGGCCGCCGAGCTGTACCGCGCCGGGAAGGTCAGGGTGGTCCTGGTCACCGGGGACAACGGCCGCACCGGCTACTCGGAGCCGGACGTGATGCGGGCCTACCTGACCCACCACGGGGTGCCGGACGAGCGGATCGTCAGCGACTTCGCCGGGTTCGACACCTGGGACTCCTGCGTACGGGCCCGGCGGATCTTCGGTGTGCAGCGTGCGGTGCTGATCAGCCAGGGCTTCCACATCCGGCGGGCCGTCGCCCTGTGCCAGGCGGCGGGAGTGGACTCGTACGGGGTCGGGGTGGCGGACGTACACGACGCGACCTGGTACTACGGCGGCGCCCGCGAGGTGTTCGCGGCCGGGAAGGCGGCCCTGGACGCGGTGTTCAAGCCGCGGCCGACCTTCCTGGGACCCAAGGAGGACGGGGTGTCGCGGGCACTGACGCTCTGACAGACTGGCACGTATTGTCAGATGCGAGGGGTGGGCACCGTGGTGGATCTGAAGGGCAAGGCCGTCGTCGTCACCGGAGGCGCGCGCGGACTCGGCGCCGCGGCCGCCCGGGCCGTCGTGGCCGGCGGCGGCCGGGTGCTGATCACCGACGTGCTGGAGACGGAGGGCGCCGCGACGGCCGCCGAACTGGGCGACGCCGCGCACTTCCTGCGCCACGACGTCACGAGCGAGGACGACTGGCGGGCCGCGCTGGAGTACGCGGGCGCCGCCTTCGGCCGGGTGGACGGACTGGTGAACAACGCCGGCATCGCCACCGGCCGGCTGCTGGAAGAGGAGAGCGTCGAGCACTTCCGCCGGGTCCTGGAGATCAACCTGGTCGGCGTGTTCATCGGAATCCAGACCGCCGTGCCGCTGATGCGCGCGGCCGGCGGCGGCTCGATCGTCAACATCTCCTCCGCGGCCGGGCTCACCGGGCTCCCGCTCACCGGCGGCTACGGGGCGTCCAAGTGGGGCGTGCGCGGCCTGTCGAAGATCGGCGCCGTCGAACTCGCCGCGTCCCGGATCCGCGTCAACTCCGTACACCCCGGCATGACCTACACCGAGATGACCGCCTCCACCGGCATCCGCACCGGCGAGGGCAACTACCCCGGCACCCCGATGGGCCGCGTCGGCGTCCCGGACGAGATCGCCGCCGCCGTCGCCTTCCTGCTCTCCGACGCCGCCGCCTACATCACGGGCGCCGAACTCGCCGTCGACGGCGGCTGGACGGCCGGCCCGACCCTCCAGCAGCTGACCGGCCGATGACACCCGGCGGCCCGGTCCTCACCGGGCCCCGGCGCGAGCGCTGAGGCCGCCGTACAAGAGCCGTAACCGCCAGGCGCCGGCCCGTGTAACACCGGCGGCGCACGGTGGCCGCATGAGCACCGAAGCCGCCGCCGGCCCCGTGACCGCCACGCACTGCCCCTACTGCGCCCTGCAGTGCGGCATGAACCTGCGCGCCGGGACGGACGGCGGCGTCACGGTGGAGGAACGGCCCGGCTTCCCCGTCAACCGGGGCGCCCTGTGCGGCAAGGGGCGCACCGCCCCCGCCGTGCTCTCCGCGCGGGTACGGCTGACCCGGCCGCTGGTGCGCACCGGCTCCGGACGGCTGGAGCCGGCCGACTGGGAAGAGGCCCTCGACGCCGTCGCGGCGGGCCTCGCCCGTACCGGCCGGACCCACGGGCGGGACGCCGTCGGCGTGTTCGGCGGCGGCGGGCTGACCAACGAGAAGGCGTACGCCCTCGGCAAGTTCGCCCGCGTCGCCCTGCGCACCTCCCAGATCGACTACAACGGCCGCTTCTGCATGTCCTCCGCGGCCGCCGCCCACCAGCGCGCCTTCGGCCTCGACCGCGGCCTGCCGTTCCCGCTGGAGGACGTACCGCGCACCGGCTGCGTGATCCTGGTCGGCTCCAACCTGGCCGAGACCATGCCGCCGGCCCTGCGCTTCCTGCGGGAACTCAAGGACAACGGCGGCACGTTGATCGTGGTGGACCCCCGCCGCACCCGTACCGCCGAACAGGCCGACCTGCACCTCGCCCCCCGCCCCGGGACGGACCTCGCCCTCGCCCTGGGCCTGCTGCACCTCGTCGTCGCCGAGGGGCGCACCGACGAGGCGTTCATCGCCGAGCGCACCAGCGGCTGGCCCGAGGCGCGGGCCGCGGTGATGGCCCACTGGCCGGAGCTGGTGGAGCGGATCACCGGGGTCCCCGTGCCCCGGCTGCGGGAGGCGGTACGGATGTTCTGCGCCCCGGAGTCCGCCATGGTGCTCACCGCCCGCGGCCCGGAGCAGCATTCCAAGGGCACCGACACCGTCGGCGCGTGGATCAACCTCTGCCTGGCCACGGGCCGGGCCGGCCGGCCGCTCTCCGGCTACGGCTGCCTCACCGGCCAGGGCAACGGCCAGGGCGGCCGCGAGCACGGCCAGAAGGCCGACCAGCTCCCCGGCTACCGCAAGCTGACCGACCCGGCGGCGCGGGCCCACGTCGCCGGAGTCTGGGGCGTCGACCCCGACACCCTCCCCGGCCCGGGCCGCAGCGCCTACGAACTCCTCGACGCCCTCGGCACGGACGTGCGGGCGCTGCTGCTGATGGGCTCCAACCCGGTGGTCTCCGCGCCCCGCGCCGCCCACATCGAGGGCCGGATCCGCTCCCTGGACTTCCTCGCCGTCGCCGACGTCGTCCTCTCCGAGACCGCCGAACTGGCCGACGTGGTGCTCCCCGTCACCCAGTGGGCGGAAGAGACCGGCACCACCACCAGCCTGGAAGGCCGCGTCCTGCTGCGCCGCCGGGCGCTGACCCCGCCGCCGGGCGTCCGCACCGACCTGGAGGTCCTGCACGGCCTGGCCGCCCGCCTCGGTGTCGAGCAGGGCTTCCCCACCGCCCCCGAGGAGGTCTTCGACGAACTCCGGCGCGCCTCGGCGGGCGGCCCGGCCGACTACTCGGGGATCTCCTACGCCCGCGTCGAAGCCGAACAGGGCGTCTTCTGGCCCTGCTCCGAGGGCACGCCCGGAACGCCCCGCCTCTTCCTGGACCGGTTCGCCACCGACGACGGCCGGGCCCGCTTCGTCCCCGTCGCGCACCGGGACGCGGCCGAGGTCCCCGACGCGGCGTACCCGCTGCTGCTCACCACCGGCCGGGTCGTGGCCCAGTACCAGTCCGGAGCCCAGACCCGGCGGGTCGCGGAGCTCAACGCCGCCGCCCCCGGCCCGTTCGTGGAGCTCCACCCCCGCCTCGCCGCGCGGCTGGGCGTGACCGAGGGGGACCCGCTGGCGGTGGTCTCGCGGCGCGGGCGGGCGGTGGCCCCGGCCCGCATCACCGATGCGATCCGCGCGGACACGGTGTTCATGCCGTTCCACTGGCCGGGGGAGGGGCGGGCGAACACCCTCACCAACCCGGCCCTGGACCCGATCTCGCGGATGCCGGAGTTCAAGACCTGCGCGGTGCGCGTCGAGCCGGCCTGAGCCGCGGGTCCGCTCGGACATGCGTCCGGACGGCTTCGCCCGGCCCGGCGAGGGGTAACCATCCGGTCACGCACCGGACTCAGAAAGTGCTCGCACGCCCCTCGTGGCCGCGCTGTGCCGTACCCCACACTGAAATCCGGTGCCCCCGTCCTCGGAGCCCTGGAGGTCGCCCCCGTGCAGACCCAGACCCTGACCGTGAACGTGAGTCACCCCGCCCAGGCCGACGAACCCGCCGACGCGGAGCCCGAAGCCGTGGACGCGGACCCCGCGGAACCGGAGGCGCTCGACCTGGTCGAGCAGGTGCCCGAGCAGCGCGGGCGCGGCGGCGAACGGGCGGGCGGGCCGGGCGGGACGAGCGGGGCGGGCCCCTCCGCGGACCTCTTCCGGCAGTACCTGCGCGAGATAGGCAGGATCCCGCTCCTGACCGCCGCCGAGGAGGTCGAACTCGCCCGGCGCGTCGAAGCGGGACTCTTCGCCGAGGAGAAGCTCGCCGCCGCCACCGGCCTCGACCTCCAGCTCACCCTCGACCTGGACAAGCTGGTCGTCATGGGCCGGATGGCCAAACGCCGCCTCATCGAGTCGAACCTGCGGCTCGTCGTCTCCGTCGCCAAGCGGTACGTGGGCCGCGGACTCACCATGCTCGACCTCGTCCAGGAGGGGAACCTCGGACTGATCAGGGCCGTTGAGAAGTTCGACTACGCCCGCGGCTACAAGTTCTCCACCTACGCCACCTGGTGGATCCGGCAGGCGATGTCCCGGGCCCTCGCCGACCAGGCCCGGACCATCCGCGTCCCCGTACACGTCGTGGAACTGATCAACCGCGTCGTGCGCGTACAGCGCCGCATGCTCCAGGAGCGCGGCTACGAGCCGACGGCCGAAGAGGTCGCCGCCCACCTGGAACTGACCCCCGAACGGGTGCTGGAAGTGCTCCGCCTCGCACAGGAGCCGGTCTCGCTGCACGCGCCGGTCGGCGAGGAGGACGACGTGGCGCTCGGGGACCTCATCGAGGACGGGGACGCGGCCTCACCCGTCGAGTCCGCCGCGTTCTTCCTGCTCCGCGAGCACCTCGAAGCCGTGCTGTCGACGCTCGGTGAACGCGAACGCAAGGTCGTCCAGCTCCGCTACGGCCTCGCCGACGGCCGCCCGCGCACCCTGGAGGAGATCGGCCGGATCTTCGGCGTGACGCGCGAGCGCATCCGCCAGATCGAGTCCAAGACGCTCAACAAACTGCGCGACCACGCCTTCGCCGACCAGCTGCGCGGCTACCTCGACTGAGCGGCCCGGCCGGGGACGCGAAAGGGGTGCCCCCGTACGAGGGCACCCCTGACGGCCGGTGACGAGAGCTAGTCGACCTCGGCCACCGCCTGCGCGAACTGCGCCGCGTACAGCCGGGCGTAGGCGCCGCCCGACTCCAGCAGCTCGTCGTGCGTGCCCTGTTCCACGATCGAGCCGTTCTCCATCACCAGGATCACGTCCGCGTCGCGGATGGTGGAGAGCCGGTGCGCGATCACGAAGGACGTACGGCCGTGCGCGAGGCGGGCCATCGCCTTCTGGATCAGCACCTCGGTACGGGTGTCCACCGAGCTGGTCGCCTCGTCGAGCACCAGGATCACCGGGTCCGACAGGAACGCCCGCGCGATCGTGATCAGCTGCTTCTCGCCCGCGCTGACGCCCGCGCCCTCGTCGTCCAGCACCGTGTCGTAGCCGTCCGGCAGGGTGCGGACGAAGCGGTCCGCGTGCGCCGCGCGCGCCGCCTCCTCGATCTGCTCGCGGGTGACCTCGCGCGAAGCGCCGTAGGCGATGTTCTCCGCGATGGTGCCGCCGAACAGCCAGGTGTCCTGGAGCACCATGCCGATGCCCGTGCGCAGTTCCTCGCGGGTCATCTTCGCGACGTCCACCCCGTCCAGGGCGATCCGGCCGCCCGTGACCTCGTAGAACCGCATCAGCAGGTTGACGAGCGTGGTCTTGCCCGCGCCCGTCGGACCGACGATCGCGACCGTCTGGCCCGGCTCGACGCTCAGCGACAGGTCCTCGATGAGCGGCTTGTCCGGCTCGTAGCGGAACGCCACCTTGTCGAGGGTGACCCGGCCCCGCAGCCGCTCCGGCCGCTCGGGGACCGCCACGTCCGGCTCCTGCTCCTGCGCGTCCAGCAGCTCGTACACCCGCTCCGCCGAGGCGACTCCGGACTGCACCAGGTTCGCCATCGACGCCACCTGCGTCAGCGGCATCGAGAACTGGCGCGAGTACTGGATGAAGGCCTGCACGTCACCGATCGACAGGGTGCCCGAGGCCACCCGCAGACCGCCGACCACCGCGATCAGCACGTAGTTGATGTTCGAGATGAAGAACATCACCGGCTGCATGATCCCGCTGACCAGCTGCGCCTTGAACGAGGCCCGGTACAGCGCCTCGTTCTGCTCGGCGAAGACCGCCGCCGACTCCTTCTGCCGCCCGAAGACCTTGACCAGCGCGTGCCCCGAGTACATCTCCTCGATGTGTGCGTTGAGCACGCCCGTGGTCTTCCACTGCGCCACGAACTGCGGCTGCGACTTCTTGCCGATCTTCGCCGCGACGAAGACGGACACCGGTACGGTCACCAGCGCGACCAGCGCCAGCAGCGGCGAGATCCAGAACATCATCGCCAGCACACCGACGATCGTCAGCAGCGAGTTCAGCAGCTGCCCCATCGTCTGCTGGAGCGTCTGCCCGATGTTGTCGATGTCGTTCGTCGCCCGGCTCAGCACCTCGCCGCGCTTCTGCTGGTCGAAGTACGACAGCGGCAGCCGCGACAGCTTCGCCTGGAGCTCCTCGCGCATCCGGTACACGGTGCCGTTCATGACGTGGTTCGACAGCCGCGTCGCGACCAGCATCAGCAGCCCCGCCAGCGTGAACACCAGCAGCGCCCAGAGCGCCACGACCCCGACGGCGCCGAAGTCGATGCCCTGCCCCGGCGTGAAGTCGGTGCCGGACAGCATGTCCGCCATGCCGCCCTGACCCCTGGCCCGCAGCCCGTCCAGCGCCTGCGCCTTGGTGATCCCGGCCGGCATCTGCCGCCCGACGAGACCCGCGAACACCAGGTCGGTGGCGTTGCCCAGGATCTTCGGCCCGACCACCGAGCAGGCGACGCTGCCGACGACGGCGGCGACCATGCCCCAGATCTTGACCCGGTCCTGCGCGAGCTGGCCCAGCAGCCGCTTGCCCGATCCCTTGAAGTCCATGGACCGCTGGACCGGCCCCATCATCATCCGTCCTCCGGGCCCGCTCATGCGGCCTCCGCCTCCGTCAGCTGGGAGAGCACGATCTCCCGGTAGGTCTCATTGCCGGCCATCAGCTCCTGATGGCGCCCCTCGCCCACCACCTGGCCCTCGTCCAGAACGATGATCCGGTCGGCGTCGCGGATCGTGGACACCCGCTGGGCGACGATGACGACGGTCGCCTCCTGCGTCTCGCGGGCCAGCGCGGCGCGCAGCGCCGCGTCCGTCGCGTAGTCCAGGGCCGAGAAGGAGTCGTCGAACAGGTAGATCTCCGGACGCTGCACCAGCGTGCGGGCGATCGCCAGGCGTTGGCGCTGCCCGCCGGAGACGTTCGTACCGCCCTGGGTGATCGGCGCGTCCAGACCGCCTTCGAGCTCGGAAACGAACCCGCTGGCCTGGGCCACCTCCAGGGCGTGCCACAGCTCCTCGTCCGTCGCGTCGGGGCGCCCGTAGCGCAGGTTGGAGGCGACGGTCCCGGAGAACAGGTACGGCTTCTGCGGAACCATGCCGACCGTCTTGGCCAGCAGCTCGGGGTCGAGCCGGCGCACGTCCTCCCCGTCGACGAGCACCTGGCCGCCGGTCGCGTCGAACAGCCGCGGGACCAGCCCGAGCAGCGTCGACTTGCCGCTGCCCGTGGAACCGATGACGGCGGTCGTCTCGCCCGGCCGGGCCAGCAGGTGCACTCCGCGCAGCACCGGCGCTTCGGCGCCCGGGTAGCGGAAGTCGGCGCCGCGCAGCTCCAGCTGCCCCTGCCGCAGGAGCTTGCGCACCGGGTCGGCGGGCGGGACCACGCTGGAGTCCGTGTCGAGGACCTCCTGGATGCGCTCCGCGCAGACCTCGGCGCGCGGCACCATCATGAACATGAAGGTGGCCATCATCACGGACATGACGATCTGCATCAGGTAGGCGAGGAAGGCCGTCAGCTGGCCGATCTCCATGCCGCCGCTGTCCACGCGCATCGCGCCGAACCAGATGACGGCGACGCTGGAGATGTTCACGACGACGATCACGACCGGGAACATCAGCGCGAGCAGCTTGCCGGAAGCCAGCGACACCCCGGTGAGCTCCGCGTTCGCCTCCCGGAAGCGCTCCTTCTCGTAGTCGTCGCGGACGAAGGCGCGGATCACCCGGTTGCCGGTGATCTGCTCGCGCAGCACCCGGTTGACGATGTCCAGCCGCGTCTGCATCTTCCGGAACAGCGGGCGCGTCTTGTAGACGATCGTGCCGACGGAGAGGCCGAGGACGGGGACGACGGCGAGCAGCACGCCGGACAGCTTCACGTCGAGCGACAGCGCCATGGCGATGCCGCCGATGCACATGATCGGCGCCGAGACCATCAGGGTGAAGGTCATCAGCACCAGCATCTGGACCTGCTGGACGTCGTTCGTCGTACGGGTGATCAGCGACGGGGCGCCGAACTGGCCGAGCTCCCTGGCGGAGAAGCTCTGCACCCGGTCGAAGACGGCGGCCCGGACGTCCCGCCCGACCGCGGCCGCGGTGCGGGCGCCGAAGTAGACGGCGCCGACGTTGCAGGTGAGCTGGACGAGCGAGACGCCCAGCATCAGCGCGCCGAAGCGCAGGATGTAACCCGTGTCACCGTTGACGACACCGTTGTCGATGATGTCCGCGTTGAGCGTGGGCAGGTAGAGGCTCGCACTGGTCTGCAGCAGTTGCAGCAGCACCAGGAGGGCGATGGGTTTCCGATAGGGACGCAGGTGCGTCCCCAGCAGTCGTATGAGCACGCGCAGGCTCCGGTCGGCAAGATCGAGGGGGGTTCACCCCATCTTCGGCCAACCGGCGGCCCGAACCCCAATGCTTTTCGCAAAGCCCGGTCAAAAGGAGTAGGTCTCCCGGCGGTGGTCCTACGCCGGGGCGCCCTGGAAGGCCCCCGGGTGGATCTGCTCGCGCGTCGCCACGTACTGCTGGCGCACCGCCTGCCACGCCGGGAACTCCTCGCCCGGCTCGAAGGTCTGGCCGGCCGGGGCCGGCCACACCGGCGGGGTGTGCGGTGCCAGCGTGCCCTGCGCCACACCGAGCGCCCACGCCGCCTGGCGCGCGGAGCCCAGCGCGGCGTAGTCGGCCGGGGCCGGGACGACGACCTGGGTACCGAACAACCCCGGCGCGGCGGCCTGTACGGCGGGCAGCCCGGCCGCCGCCCCCAGCAGGAACACCCGGCGGATCTCCACCCCCCGGTGCCGCAGCACGTCCAGGGCGTCGACCAGCCCGCACAGCATGCCCTCGAACGCGGCCCGCGCCAGGTGTTCGGGTTTCATCGAGTCCCGGCGCAGGCCCGCCAGGGTCCCCGCGGCGAGCGGCAGGTTGGGCGTCCGCTCCCCTTCCAGGTACGGCAGGAGTACGAGGCCGTGCGCGCCCGGCGTCGACTTGAGCGCGAGCGCGCTCAGCCCCTCCAGGTCGGTGCCCAGCAGCTCTGCGGTGCCGCGCAGGGCCCGTACGGCGTTGGAGGTGTTCACCACCGGCAGGTGCATGCCGCTGGCGTCGGCGAGCGAGGTGATCAGGCCGCCCGGATCGAAGACCGCCTGGTGGTGCACGGCCATCACCGACCCCGAGGCGCCCAGCGAGACCACCGCGTCACCCGGGACCAGGCCCAGTCCGAGCGCGGCGGCCATGGTCTCCCCGGTCCCGGCCGAGATCAGCAGCCCCTCGGGGGTGGTCCCGGCGGCGTCGGCCGGACCGAGCACCTCGGGCAGCAACGCCTGGTGCCCGAGCGCCAGCTCGACCAGGTCGGGGCGGTAGGAGCCGGCGGCCGGCGACCAGTAGCCGGTGCCGGAGGCGCCGCCCCGGTCGGTGGTGCGCCGCGCGGGCCGGCCCAGCAACTGCCAGACGAGCCAGTCGTGCGGGGACATCAGTACGGCCACCCGCCGGGCCGCCTCCGGCTCGGTCCGGGCCAGCCAGGCGAGCTTGGCCAGCGGCTGCGCCGCGTGCGGGACCGAACCGACGGCCTCCGCCCAGGCCTGCCGACCGCCGAGGGCCTCGATCAGGTCGGCCGCCGCGACCTGGCCCCGCTTGTCGTTGCCGACCAGCGCCGGACGGACCAGGCCGCCCTGCGCGTCGAGCGGGAGCAGGCCGTGCTGCTGCGCGGAGACGCCGATGGCCTGGACCCCTTCGAGGAGTCCGTTGCCGGCCGCCTCCCCGAGCGAGAGCAGCCACGCCTGCGGGTCGGTCTCGTGGGGGCTCGACCCGGCGGCTTCGCCGGTCGGCTGCGGGTGGGGCGCGTAGCCCTGGCGCAGCACGGCCCCCGTGTCGGTGTCGCAGACGACGATGCGAGTGAAGGCGGAAGAGCTGTCCAGCCCGGCGACTATCCCCATGCGGAGAATTCTGCCGCACCGCGGGCCGGTCCTGACCGCCGAGTAGGCACGCAACCGCCGCGGGCCCCGGAAAGTTCCGGGGCCCGCGGCGTCACCAACGCCGTCAGGTGTTGCTCGTACCCCACTCGTCCTCGCCGCCGGAGCCCCGGCCGCGCAGCGTCCGTACCCGGTCGGTCAGGGAGTCGGGCAGGGCGTGGCCGACCTTGTTCCCGACCACGGCGAACGCCTTGCCCGTGTAGGCGCGCCCGGCCTGCCCGGCGGTCTCGGCGGCGTTGCGCACCGCCGGGGTCTGCGCGACCTGGCGCGCTGACTTCTTCAACTGCTCGTACCGCTCGCGCCCGGCCCGGGTCCCGAGCACGTACCCGACGGCCAGTCCGATCACGAACGTGACCTTGTACCGCATGCTTGCCACCCTTCGTCGTGTGGTGCCCGGCCCACTGCCGATACCGATTGGCGGAGCACCCCCCTGCTTGCGCTAATCTATGACTCGCACCGGGCGCTCGCCCTTCGGCAAGGCCGGAGGTGGGCTGTTCGGCGCACCGCAGCAATCCCCTGTAGCTCAATTGGCAGAGCAGCCGGCTGTTAACCGGCAGGTTACTGGTTCGAGTCCAGTCGGGGGAGCGCGATCCCCTGTAGCTCAATTGGCAGAGCAGCCGGCTGTTAACCGGCAGGTTACTGGTTCGAGTCCAGTCGGGGGAGCACGGAAGACGAGGGCCCCAGGGTGGGTCCTCTTCTTTTTTGCCCCGAACCGGAACCGGGCAGCGCTCGGCACGGTCTTCCTGGGCAGGCGAAGCCGATCATGCGAGGCAGCAGATCGTATGAGCGGCTATGCTGCGGCAGACGGCGCGCACACATGTACGCGCCACGCCGTAGAGGGGCGGTAGCTCAGCCGGTTAGAGCAGCGGACTCATAATCCGTCGGCCGTGGGTTCGAGTCCCACCCGCCCCACTGCGAGCCGCAGGTGAAGAAACGATCTCACCTGCGGCTTTGGCGTTTCCGGGGTCTGTCGTGCCATCAGGCGAGCCGAGCTCAAGCCTTTGGCTGGGAATCACCTGGGAACCAGAGTCCCCCGGCTGGCCCTCATCGCGACGCCGGCGCGGCACGAGCGCCGCCGCCTTCTCGGCCGCGTCCCGCCCGACTCCACCGAGTAGGTGCGAGTACAGGTCCGTGGTGATCGTCACCGTGGAGTGCCCGAGGCGCTTCGACACGATCGCCATGTCGACCCCGGCGGCGAGCATCAGCGAAGCCTGCCCGTGCCGGAGGTCGTGCAGCCGCACCCGTCGCAGCCGTCGGCGCTCCCCGTCGGGCAGGTGCGCGTCGTCCTCGAACCTGACGGCGTCGATCAGGGCACCGAAGAGCTTGGAGACGTGATCCGGGCGCAGGGCGTCGCCGTCGTCATGGGCGAACACGAGCCCGTGGTCCCGGTACGCAGACTTCCACTTGCGGCGCTCCTCCTCCTGCCGCAGCTTGTGACTCAGGAGCGCACCGACGGTCAGCTCGTCGAGGTCGATGATCCGATCCTCGCCGCTCGTCGTCTTTGGCCGGGAGAACATCAGACCGATGTGTCCCCTTTCGCAGTACGGACACGCCACGGGCGGCATGTCCCGCTTCTTGAGCCCGGACACCTGCACGATCTGCTGCCGCACGACGATCACCCGCCGGGCGAAGTCGACGTCGTCCCATCGGAGCCCGCACGCCTCACCGCGTCGCAGGCCCGTTCCAGCGATCACCTCGAAGAGGGCGCCGAGGCGGTGCGTGCCGATGTGGTCGAGGAAGGCGCCGAGCTCGGCCGGCTCCCACGGGATGACCTTGGGGCGCTGAGAGGTCGGCAGCTCGACGTTCTTCGCCATGTTGAAGGTGATGAGCTGCTGCTTTACCGCGGTCGTCAGGGCGCTGCGCAGCGTCGCGTGAATCCGGCGAACGGTCGCTGTCTTCCGCTTCCCGTCGTTGACCTCGGCGAGCAGCTTGTCGACGTGCGAGGGCCGCAGGTCGCGCAGGCGTATGCGGCCGAGGTGCGGCACGAGGTAGTCGTCGATGTGGTGCCGGTACGAGCGGACCGTCGTCGGGCGCCGGCCCGCCCGCTCCTTGAGCTCCATCCACTTCTTGAGCCACTGCTCGACGGTCTGCCCGTCGTCGTGGGTGTAGCTGCCCTCACTGATCCGGGCGAGGACCGTGCTCAGCTCGCGCTCGGCCTCGTCGGCCGTAGCGAACCCGCCCTTCTTGAGCTGTTGCCGCTTGCCGTCCTTCTCGATCCCGGTGTCGGCGGCGTAGTACCAGGAACCGTGGGCCTTCTTGCAGTTCTTACGCCGGCCCTTGGCGTCGTACTGGGCGATGCACTGGCACCGCTTGAACACGTGGCCTTTCAATCTGCCTCCTTGGGGGGTTCTGGGTCGGTTGGACGATCGGCCATGGCGAAGAGCTCCTCGGCTGTGCGGGGTGGGTCGATCTCCTCCTGAAAGTAGGGAGCCAGGTAGTACGGGAGGGCGGGGGGCTCCATGCCCAAGGTGCGGATCTCGGTCCTGATCCCCTCCACCTCTTCCGCCGTCCGGTACGTGGTGTCCGTCATCGCGTCGGCTACTTGGAGCAGGGCGCCGCGAAGTTCGGAGTCGAAGTCGTGGTCCAGCTGGGCGGCTCGCTTGATCTTTTCGTCGGTCCGCAGTTGGTGCGATACGAGAGCACGCACCAACCGCTCGTGCTCGCGGACCAGGTCCGCACCGACGGGCGCGCTGTGGAAGAGCTCCCGCTCTTCCTCGGTTGCGCGCTCGGCCTCGGGGTGAGTGTGTTCCAGACCCTCGCCGCCGAACCACTGGGTGGCCTGAAACGTGTCGATCTTTCGGCCAGGCAGCACTTCAACCCTTGCTTGATAGCCCACAGGGAAGACGAGGGCGGCCGGTGGTACACGCAGGGCCTGCGCGATGACCAAGAGTTCGGCAACGGAGAGGGTCGGTCGCCGACCGCTCTCGAAGTTGGCCAGCACGGATCGCGCGATGGGCATGCCGAGTTCGGCGCAGCGGTCTGCGAGCTGCTGCGCGCTCATTCCGCGGACCTGGCGGAAGCGCCGGACCTCAGTCGCCATCGTGCGGGCCAGTCGAGCAGGCCATTCTTCTTGTGTCATGGAAGCACAGTATTCAAGTTGATTGACACTGTCCAGCATCGAAGTGCATTCTGTGCTCACCTGTCACCAAAACTGAAGAGGTAGTGACTCAGTGACACAGCCCAGCATGACCCGATCGGATCTCTTGGCTCTCCCGCCCGCGGTCGACCTTGTAACAGCAGGTCGCGCACTCGGTCTGGGGCGGAGCAAGGTCTACCAACTGGCCCAGCGCGGCGAGATGCCCGTACGGACGCTGCGCCTGGGCAGCGCCTACCGCGTGGTCACGGCCGAACTGCTCGAACTCCTCGGCGTTCAGCCGGATTAGACGGGCCCCGGCCGGTGCGCTAACACCGAGCCGAGGCCCCGAAGCCCCTCAGCACTGCCCAGCTCTGAACAGTCACGGCGAGCGCGAGGTCTCTCACCACCTTGCGCCGCCAGTAAGGAAGCTTCATGTCCCAGGCTACTGAGCGCGCGCGTCGCTCGTTGCCGTACCTGCCCACCGGACGCCGGTCCGGGGCCACCCGATGAACGAGACCGACACCGCACGGCGGGTCGAGCAGGTGCTCGACCTCGCCAGCCACGGCATGCACGTATTTCCCCTCCGCCCCGACGACAAGCGACCCGCCGTGAAGGAGTGGCAGCAGCGGGCCACGACCGAGAGGGACGCGATCGTACGGGCGTGGTCGCACGGGCCGTATGGCGTCGGCATCGCCTGCGGTCCCTCCGGTCTCGTCGTGGTCGACCTCGACACGGCCAAGGGCGACACCCCGCCCGACGAGTGGACCCTGCCCGGGATCACCGACGGCGCCGACGTTCTCGCCGAGCTGCATGCCCGCCACGGGGCTCGGTGGCCGTTCGGCACCACCCCGGCGGTTCGCACCGCATCGGGCGGCCAGCACCTCTACTACCGGGCGCCGGTCGACGGCGAGATCCGCAACAGCGCCGGCCGCCTCGGGTGGAAGATTGACGTACGTGCGGTCGGAGGGTACGTCGTCGCCCCGCCCTCAACCGCGAACGGCGCCCCGTACCGATGGCTGACCGGCCTCGACGCCGAGGTCCTCGCCTTGCCCGATTGGCTCGGCGAGCTCGCCGCCCCGGCGACGCCCGAGCCAGTGCACGCGGTAGTGCTGCCGCTGACCCCGCCGCGCACCACCCGCCCGGGGTACGCCGCCGCCGCACTGCGCGCCGAGGGCGACGCCGTCCGCACGGCCGCCCCCGGAACCCGGAACGACACCCTGCACCGGGCCGCGTTCAAGCTCGGCACGCTCGCCGGCCGCGGTGACCTCACCCCCGCCGAGATCGTGGACGAGCTGCTCGCCGCGGCAGCAGCCAACGGCCTCGGCCCGACGGAAACGGAGAAGACCATCACCTCGGGCCTGCGCTCGGGAATGCACCACCCGCGAGGGGCCGCCGTATGACCGCCCCGACCGCGCGTGAGCGCATTCTCGCTGCCGTCCCGGCCCAACCGAGCGAGGCCGCCATGACCGACCGCACCACATGGCAGCGCGTCGACCTCGGCCCCGTGCTTGACGGCACCCACAGCGCGCCGCAGCCGACCATCGGCCGCCGTGACGACGGCGCCGGTCTCTTCTACCCCGGTCGCCTGCACAGCATCTTCGCCGAACCCGAAGCCATGAAGACATGGCTCGCGCTCACCGTTGCGACCGCGGAACTCGCCCTCGGCAATGCTGTGATGTACCTCGACTTCGAGGACGAGGAAGGCGGCATCGTCTCGCGCCTGCTCGCCCTCGGAGCCCCGTCCGCCGCCATCGCCGAACGCTTCCACTACTTCCGCCCCGACGGGCCGCTCGGCGACGCCGGCCGCGCTGCTCTGGCCCCCTACCTCACCAGTCCGACCACCTTCGCCGTCATCGACGGCGTCACCGAAGCGATGGGCCTCTTCGGCCTCAAGCCGAAGGACGACACCGACGTCGCTGGCTTCTGGCGCATCCTGCCCCGATGGCTCGCCGAGCAAGGCCCGGCCGTGCTGCTGCTCGACCACGTCAACAAGGACCGTGAGAACCGGGGCCGCTGGGCGACCGGCTCACAGCACAAGCTCTCCGGACTCAACGGGTGCGCCTTCGTACTGGAGAACATCACACCCCTTGCCCCCGGACAGACGGGCAAATCCCGCGTACGCGTTGCCAAGGACCGTCCCGGACAGGTCCGCAAGAACGCGCTGCCAGGCAGCAACGGCGCGTTGCACTGGTTCGCCGACTTCATCGTCGAGTTCCAACTCGACGGCTCGGCGCTCGTGAGCCTGCCGGCGCCCGTGCAGCGTGATGGGCCGTTCCGGCCGACGGCGCTCATGAAGCGGGTGTCAGACGTTCTCGCTACCGCGAGGGAGCCGCTCAGCGTGCGCGGTGTCCTCGACCGTGTGTCCGGCAAGCAGGATGCCGTACGCCGGGCGCTCGCCCTGCTCGTCGACGAGGGGTACGTGAGCGTCACGCCCGGCGCCCGAAACGCGCAGCTTCACGAGTCGAAGCGCCCGTTTACCGATTCCACCGACTGACCGTACGACCGTGTCCCACCGTGGCCGACCGCTTCCCCGGCCACGGTGGCCCCGACCGTATGACCGTGTCCCAGTGTCCCTATAGGGGACACGGTCAAACGGGCCACACTCGCGGCCCGCACTCACCCTCGGGACACGCTCAGCGTCTCCCCGATCACCAGATGCCCGGATGTCGCCTCCTCCGGTCTCCCTGCCGTCGCTGGGAACGCCCACCCACGCCTCATTACGTCCTCACGCGCGCGTGAGGAGAGAAGGACCCCGAGATGACCAGTAAGAATCGCCCCGCCGCTGTGGTCGCCCTGGCCCGCGGCAACACGGCCGAGCAGGCCGCCCGCGAGGCCGGCGTCTCCGGCCGCACCATCCGCCGTTGGATGGAGGACCCCGGGTTCGGTCGACAGGTAACGGCGACTCGAACCGAGCTGCTACAGCTCGCAGTCGGGCAGCTCGCCGCCGCCTCGACCAAGGCCGTGGCCACCCTCGTCGATGCGCTCGACAACGAGAAGGGGCAGGCCCGCGTGCAGGCTGCCCGTGTGTTGCTCGACGCCGTCCTCGCCCTGCGCGAGTCCCTCGACCTCGAACAGCGCCTCGCCGCCCTCGAAGCAGCCGGGGGTGACGCGCGCTGATGGCCCGTAGGAAGAACAAGCTCGCCGACCGCCTCGCCCGCCTCGAAGACGCGTCCCGGGACAGCATGTGGCAGCTCACCCTCGAAGACGGCACCACCGCCGCTCTGCCCGTGCTCACCGTCATGGACGCGCTCGCCGAGCTGTTCGGCTTCCCCGTCGACGGGGACCAGGAAGATGACGAGCGGTCGCCGGGACCGCCCCGACTGACGTTGAAACGCGAGATACGGCTGCTCGCTCGCGTGGCAGAGGGCTCAGAGACGTCGATGCTCGGCCGTACGGTCGTAGCGCTTGCCAAGGAGGCAGTTCGGGAGATCGGCGAATGAACGCCCTCGACCGTTCCCAGCGCGTTCCCAACCCCCTCGCGACCTGCGCTGATGATGCCGGTAGCGGATACCAAATCCGTCGGCGACGGGCGGCACCAGGTGCTCGCTCGAAGTGCTGAGCGCAACCCCCTATCAGTGGGCGATTGTGAGAACGGCCTCCAACACGCCCGCCTCACATCCATACTTACGACCAATAATGTGTAGCTCGTGCTACATGCTGACCGTTCGTGTGGGGGCGCGCGTTGGGTGGAGAGCGTAAGAAGACGGTTGCGTTCTATGAGATCGTGCGCGCGAAGGAGGCAGGGCAGCTTCGGTTTGATCGACTTGACTGGCCGCTGGTCTTGAAGAACCTCAGTGATCGCCCTGTGCAGGGTCGCCAGATGGCCCACGGCGATGACATCTACGTTGGAGAGCCCATCGAGTTGTCCGGCACCAGGCATCTCGTCTTAGCGCGACTCCGGGATGGCGACCTTCAGCAAATCGACTGGGATCGCCAGCGGATCGATTCCCTGCGGCTCGACGGAAACCGGAGTGTCGTTGATACGACGATCATCTGTTTCTTGCCCTATGGCAACGTGATCGGAGTGCTCCAGGGGAGTGCGTCAGCTCCCCGCCCGACTGCTCTCCAACGGTGGCTGAATTCGGTAAACTCCGGGATTGGCGAAGATCTTGCGATCGTCCCATTGGTCGGTCAGAATGCCTGGGAGAAATTGAAGAGGGCTGAGGCGATCAACTTTTTCGAAATGCGCCTGCGCCCTAGTCGCGATATGTTCCCCGGTGCCGTCGAAGGGCTGGGGAGTTTCGCCAGGCATGCGCACAAGCAGAATCCAGATGCGCTGATTACTCTCACGATCAAGATCCCCAAGGGTCGGGGGCTCTCTCGGTCTTCGGCGAGGGCGCGAGGGGAGCGACGTTTGCACGCAAGCGTTCGGGAATTCCTTTCTGATTTCGGGAGCCTTGTGGGGCCGCACGGTGCTATTGACCGAGCGGTGGCAGACGTAATGCTGTCGGCCGCGGATGGAAGTGTAGAAGAAGATAAGATCAATTTCGTGAGTGACCACATCACTGCACAGAAAGTCGTGAGTGTTCCCCGCGGCTCTGCGGCCGCTCCATGGTATGAGGCGGCCGTGCAGGCAGTGCTCCAGGTTGCTACCGAGCACGATGGCGAGCTCAGGTCGGCTGTCAGTGCCATGCACTAGTGTCATGCGCGGCTGAAGGGGGTTCGCCATGGGTGCCGTGCGGGCGTTGTGGGATCGTCTTTATAATCTGTGGAGCCATCATCCATCGTTGGATTGGCTCCTGGCGACCCTGTCAACGTCTGCGTTGGGCGTATGGGCGGGTCGGCACATTCTCGCCCAACACTCGTCAGACCACCGCATGGATATTTATGCCACGGTCTCATCGGTGGCGGCAATTGTGGGCGGATTTGGTACCGCTGCAATCAGTCAATATGCCACGAGCTCGGGAAGTCGCATGGCCTTCCTGCGGCAAACATACGGTGCGCACCTTCGAAGAAACTGGGTTGGTCTCCTCACCTCAATGCTATCGGTGGCAGGCGGCTGCCTTGGTGTCATGTTTAGTGACACCGGGGACAATATTGGCTGGCCCGGGTGGTTGGTGGAAGGGCTGATTTTTCTAGGGGTTTATAGATCCCTCCGCCTCGTGTGGCTATTCAGATTACTGATCGACGTGTCTGACTATGACGCAGAAAATCGGACCCGGGATCTAGGGTCGAAGTCGTGGAAATTCCACCAGAGCGGCAACCCTGAGCCAGGGGTGGGGTGTCGACGGAGCCGTTCTATGTAGTGGCGAGCGCCCGTTGCATGCACCAAGTGCGAGCGGCGGAAATCAGCGGTGCGCGGTGCGGCGCAGGGTCCGACTTCGCGCGCCCTTCCCATACTGCGCACATAGTGTGCGCGAACGTGCTCACAGCTGAGGGGCTGGCGGTTCGGTAGGCGGGCACCGATCGGGCGAGGACTTCCGCTTGTTCAGCGGTGTGGCCAGCATGGACCAACCTGGGGATGGCGAACGCGGTGTCGGCCCACGCCGGCCCCGGACACGCAAGAGCCCAGTCCAGTACGCGGATTCCGTCCCCAGTGGCGAGCATGTTCAGCGGCGACACGTCGGAGTGAACGAGGGTTTGGCCTTCGAGGTCGAGGGAGCGGTTCGACGGGAAGAAGCCCGCCCAGCGGGCATGTAGCGGCTTCTTGCGTACCTGCTCGGGCCACGGTGTCTCGGACATGACGGCGAGCGCGTCGAGGAAGGGTTCGAGGTCGGGTGAGCCGGGGCTGAGGTCCGGGTGCGGGCCGACGAGGTACTCGTACCCGGTGAGCAGCCACCCGCCGGCGTCCACCTGCCAGAGCACGCGGGGGGCGAGTGGTGCGACTTGGGTCACGCACGCTTCGTAGTCGTACATCCACGCTGTGGGCTCATCGCTGCGGGTGCCCTTGACGAAAACGGGCCCGGCGGCGGTGTGCAGGGTGCAGGCGAGGCGGGCCATGACGCCGGTCTCTGCGGTCTCGGCGTGCTCGACGGGGCCGGTGTAGGCCTCGACGGCGCTACGGGCCTCGGGTGGGAGTTCAAGCCATGCGGTGCGGTCCACCCGCTTACTCCTCGTGCAGAACGGAAGCCGGTCCCCGGCTCGGCCACAGAGTGGCACAAGCCGAGGACCGGCCGCAGGCGGTACGTCAGGCGTACTTGGGGCTGTTGTGGCAGTTGGCGTGGCACTGCGAGCAGTCGGCGAGGTCCAGCTCGGGCCAGAACTCCATGTCGATCACGAAGCCGGACGCGACGATCGCGTCGACCGTCCGGGCGCGCAGGGCCTTGCCGCCGCCGTGTTCCTCCTTGTCGAGGAACCCGGGCTGGTGGTGGACGAACTTGCCGATCGTCCCCGAGCAGAAGTCCTGGTACGCCTGCGTGTGCAGCAGGAAGGCGTGCCAGAAGTCATCGACGAGCGGCGACGGGCTGAGCGGGGTGTCGCTGTACGCGCCCGCCGCGAGGAAGGCGATCATCTGCCCGACGCCGCGGTCGGCCTTGTCATCGGTCAGCTCGGGGAACTTGGCCTGCATGTTGGACACGAGCGTCGCGCGCAGCTTGGCGCCGATCAGATTCCGCGCGTCGGTCGCGGGACGCTCCTGGATTACGGTCACGGTCCTTGCCTCCTTGGTCAGTGGTGCATGGGACGTGCTGTGAAGCGCCTCGGCCGGCGCGACTGGGGACGGTGCCTACCGAGGCGTGCCCCGCCCGCCCGGGTCTTGTCGGGTCATCCGAGCGGGCGGGGAGATCAGAGCGCCGGGAATCCGGCGTCGGGGATGGCCATGGCCGACAGTGCGTCGCGGTGCCCGAGCTCAGCGGTGGTCACGGTGGCGAGCGCAGCGAATCCTGCGGCGGTGCCCAGCACCCATATCCAGCTCAGGAAGCGGCCCACCGGATCGCCGGATGCGGTCCCGCGCTGCGCAGCATGGCGCGCGGTCATGCTGCGTTCTCTTGTGCCTGCTCGCGCTGGGAGATGAGTCGCTCGAACTGGATCGCGTACAACTCGACCTGGTCCGGGGTGAGGACGAGCAGGGACTCGGCCGTACCGCCGTCGTCGTAGTGGACCAGGACCGGCAGCGCGCTCTGCTGGGCCCGGTGGTCGTACACGGCGTCGCGCCGCATCGGGGTCACGTACGTGGCCTGCGCCGGGACGGGGCGCAGGGTAGTTCCGTCTGCCGGCGCCGACCACTCGTCGCCACCGCCCGGCGGACGCAGGTGGTAGGTACTGGCGCCCACTCTGGGCAGCGTCACGATGACGCCGATTCGCCCTTCCTTGGCGGTGTCGCGGGCGAGGTCGCCGAGTCGTGGGTAGAACGGTCCGGCCGTCCCTAACGCGATACCCTGTGAAGGGATATGGGGTGTTGGTCGTCCTGTCATGACTCAGAAGTTAGGGGCGCGTCAGGGGCCCAATATGAATCGGAGGAATACCGCCCTCATCCGTCCAGGTGGAAGCGGTCCGACATGCGGCGCAGCTTCTCGCGGGTGGCGATCCGCTCGGCGTAGACGATGCCGCGGAGGGTCGACCGGGCGATCGGATGGTTCCGGACGAGCTGGGGGGCGATCCGCTCCGCGGTCTCCAGCTCGGCGAGCGCGCGGTCGCGGTTGCCGTCCCACAGCCACGCGCGGGCGAGGTCCATGTGGTGGTGGCCCTGGCGGGAGTTGGGAAGGGCCGCGACGAGCTCGGGGGCGGTGCGACGGTTTATGGCGAGCGCCTTGGTCTGCTCGCCGGTCTCCAGGGCGACGCTGATGGCGTGGATCTGCACGTTGCCGGGGGAGAAGGTGACCGAATGCCGGTCGTAGATCGGTGGGTTGTGGTGGCCTGCCATCCGGCGGGCGGCGTCGCGGGCGTGGTTGATCCGCTCGTCGGCCTCAGCCGGTCGGCCGGCGCGGGCCGCGGCGACGGCGGCGCGCAGGTGGAGCGTGCCCCACATTCGCAGGGCCAGCGGCTCGCCGAGCTCGTACTCGCGCTGCACGCTGGCGATGGCCTTGTCGGACAAGGTGAGCGAGTCGTCCCAATCGGCTGTGGCCCACATGTCCCAGACGCGCATCCAGTCGGCGAGGGCGGGCATGACGGGGTCGGCCGAGAGGCGGGCCGCCCATGCGGCGCGCTCGGCCGCCATGGCGACGAGTTCGGGGTGCCCGAGGGCGTGCGCGGCGGTGTGGGCGAACTTGCACGCCACGGCGTAGATCGCGAACGCTTCCTCGCGCTCGTGGCCGTTCGCGGCCTCGGCCAGGGCGCGGGCCTCGCGGAGGAGGTCGGGGAGGGTGGCGAGGATCGCCGTGTTGGCCGCCGCATCTCGCAGGCGGTGCAGGCGGGTCATGTCCCGCCACAGCTCACCGGACGCGCGCGGGGCGCCGTCGAAGACCGGCGCGAGGTCGTAGCGGCGCAGCTCGCGCAGGATGGATGCGGCTGAGACCTGCCACTGATTCTCGGCGGGGCTGCTCGCGTACGGCCGGCCGATCAGGTCATTGGGATGCACGTGCAGCTCGGCGGCGACGAGGTTGAGCAGCCCGACCCGGTCCAGCTCGATCAGGCCGCGTTCCATCTTCGACACCCAACCCTGGGTCTTGCCCAGTGAGGCGGCGAGGTCTGCCTGCGGCATCCCAAGCCGCAGCCGTGCCCGCCGGACACGACGACCGATCTCCTCGGCCTCCTCCAACATTGGATTAGTCCCCCTGTACGAGTGAGCCGATGCGCGGGTCGGTTCTGGAACGCTTACGTAGCACGGTACCGAGGTTGGGCAACAGAAGGGCGGTCAGTGGCCTCACTCACCTACTGTCCCGAGACACCAGTCACAGAGCAGCAGATCCTCTCTTCTTCAGGCCCAAGACGTACTGTTGAAGGGTCCAAAGCTCAGTCTGGACGGCCTCCGTCTCAGTTGTATAAGGCTCATTTGAAACTTCTGCTAGTTTTCCGTAGAGAGATTCCATACGGCGAGAAGCTGAACGGATTCTGAGGGCGACTAGCTGTGACCCTGCATATTCGGAATTCACGACTCTCGCGTGTATTTCCTCCTCGATCAGTTCATTGATCAAGGCGCGAACCGTGTCGTTCGCTGCGGCCGCGAGTATCGACGACTTGTACCCTGGCCCCTCCTGTTCGGTCCCACCGGCGCGCTGAATACATGAATGAATTATCGAGTACGGTAGAGCCGTGAACTCGGAAGGCTCGAACGAGCTGAATGTCGGTGTGACGAGGGCTGGAAATTGAAGAGCAATCTTTAGGACCTCGCGCTCGGTTCGATGGGCAGGGCTCTTGAGGTTGAGTGACGCGATGTGATTCTCAGTGGCTTGACGCCTGCTCAGGCTGACCGGAGGGCGAGGTCCGCTACCTGACTTTCGCGCAAGGCGCACCCTGGTTAGCACATCAGAATGCGGGAGTTTGAGACTATCCGCCAAGCTGATTCCAGCTTCGTGCATCAGGGACAAGAGAGGGATTTTGGCAACGAGTTCGATCGCCTCTTGTAGCGCCCTTTCCTTTTCCTTCTCACTTCCCCCTTGGCTGCGCTCGTCGAGAATGCCGCGAAGTAGCACGGTGATTAAATCGGTCCCGGAGCTGAAAAGTTCCTCTATCGCCTGTTGGCCTTGGGCGGCGACGATCCCCCAGAGCTCTCCCTGAGAAGAATGCTCGTAACCAATTACGCACCGAATGGCGAACTCTGGATCGAGGTTAAATATTCGCCTTACTTCCGCATCCCCGCCGTCGATTGAATCGCGGTCGAGAAGTATTCTTACTGTGGAATTATGCGTCAGTATGGACTTCAGGAGTTTGATGTGATCTGAACCCAAGGCAGTCGTCCCGCAGGTAGAAACGGCGTCTGTAATCCCGGCCAGATGGCAAGCCAGCACGCTCTCGCATCCAGGCACGATTGTCACGCGATCAGCCCGCGCGATCTCATACTTGGCGACCTCAATTCCGTATAGAGCCTCCTTCCTCTTGTAGACTGAGGTGTCAGGTCCCGTGATGATTGCTGGGCCATCGTGGTCGCTATTTAGACTCCTGGCTGAGAAGCCAATCACCTCACCGCCGTAGTTTCTAATAGGCCACATCAACCGACCGCGGAATCGGTCGTATAGACCGTTCTTCCCTGCGATGGCCAGACCGGAAGCGAGTATCTCCTCCGTTGTGTACCCTCGCGACGCGAGTCCCTTAACTAGATGGTTCCAGCGTGGAAAGCTAAAACCGATCCCCCTTATAGAGGTGATCGATTTGTTGTCGAAGCCGCACCCTTTTAGGTAATCAACCGCCGACTCTGCCTCTGGCGTACCGAGTTGGGCGGCGTACATGTTTGCCGCATACTTAAGAATGTCAGTGATGCGGCCCCTGTTTTCCTTCCCGGATCCTCCCGTGAGGCCCATGGTTTGCGAGATCGATTGGTGAGGGCCCGTGGACTCGATAACTATGCGTGTCGAGTCCGCCTGCCCTGGGGGCAAAGGTAGAACAATGAAGTTGTGCTTATCTACGTCCGATACTACGTGGATTCTCTGAGGCGTCTGCGGCTTCCGATGGTCTCTGTGGAGCTCGCTGACCCTATCCTGAATTTTCCTCTCAAAGTCATTCAAATTGATGACACTGTCATCAATCACTGCATCGCGAACTGCGCGCGAGAAAAGACTGAACGAGCTCCATTCCGTGCTTGCGTCGTGTGCGTCGGAGAGGTCATTATCCGCGTTGCGTACAAAGAGGGAGTATTGGCCTCGCGAGCACCCGTAGATATAGGCAACCTTGCGGCGTAGTGATGCCTGAACCTTTCGGTGGCTCCACTGCCTAATCCGCGACGCCGGTGTCATGGAGTCGCTCTCCACGCCCTCTCGGCAAGCATCTATCAGAAATGCAACTTGACTGGCGGGTGAATTCTCGAGCTGGCTCGACCAGTCAATTTTGATGCAGCTCTTGTCGATGGAGCTCGCGTTTAGATGTGCATCCTCGGGTACCAGGTAATCTGCTCCGGCGTAATGCAGTCCATGTCCGCTCAGCATGATTAGCAAGGAATCGCCAGGCTGGGCGCTCCAGAGAAAATCGCTGACCTGTCTGTCCACGAAATTTGGAGTGATCCCTCGACGTGACTTTGCCACTGTCACCAGATGGAAGCCTCTATCTTTGAGGGACTTCTCAAGTTGGTGCAGATCTGCTGGGATGAAGGGCAATGACTGGATTGCGGGGTCGTCGTACTCGCTGGCGCCGATCAGTAGGGCCTTGTGTCGTGCCATCGACGCTATGGGCGCTTGAAAGTCAGAGTGAGGCCGCGACCACTTTGAACCTGACCAGTTCCGATCAGTTGAACGCCGCCAGATGCGGTAACTTGGAACGTTAGCTGGGCTTCGGCCAGCTGAAGGGTTCCGGTTTGGGCCGCGACGTCAGCGAACACCTGCTGAAGTGCCTCGACGGTTGCGACCAAGTTGGAGCGCAGCGGCCCAAGCGGTACAGAACGGAGAACGGCGTCTCCGTCACGGCTGAACAGTCCCATGGTGTCGTTGTCTTGGAGTGCCTCGCCTTCGTCAGTGGCAACCCAGATAGGCAGCGCCGGCTCTCCGGTCGGTTCGACAACCCCGTTCATGCGGACCCCCAAGTGTGTCCCTGATGCGCAACTAGTCCAGCAACTTTAGTCCTGCTGCTGCGGTTTGGGGCGAAGATGAGGAAGGCGCATCTGGGGGTGTGGCCCGGCCACACCCCCAGGGGGAAGCTCCGCGGGGTCCCTTTGTTACGCGGCAGGGACCCAGGTGCGAGCGCCGAGCAGCCTCATGTGCTGGGAACGAGATGGGAACGCACGCTGTGTAGCCCGGCGGCATCAGGCGGTCCCCGCTGAACCGGTGTGTGCCTGTGAGCGGCCTGATCGACAGGGACGATCACTTGGCGAGACCCTGCGGATCGTCTTCTACCGGACTCATAATCCGTCGGCCGTGGGTTCGAGTCCCACCCGCCCCACTGCGCACCAGGTGTGCAGAAACGATCTGACCAGCATCTTTGCTGGCGACGTGAGTCACTTCGGTGATCCAGGCGGCCCTCCGGGGCCGCTTTTCGCGTTCCAAGGGCGCTTGCGGGGACGCTGCGGGGACGCGGCGGCAGCGACGCGGGGACAGACGTGACCCGGCGCTGACGGAAGCCTTGCGGGCGCCCGTTAGCAACCACGGCGACAGTGGGCCGGCATGCGGCAAACTCACCGCAACGAGCGACATGGCTGCCACACGTCCCGCCGCCAGATCGCGGCGCCCCGGCCACCCTCACAACCGTCTGAAGGTCAAAGCGGTACCGCTGTTCGGGACAGCGACCATCGACGCCCACCCGAACGGCAAACAGGATCGCGGCCTCCTTTCATATCCGGGACCTGCGAAAAGGGGATGTGAAACAGCTTCTGACGCTCAGCCGTCGCCGATGCTGTCGAAGCCCTTCAGCAGGGGCTCCAGTTCGTGGGCGGCGCCGCATGGTGCGCACAGGCGGGTGCCCGGCCGCTCAGCGTGGTCAAGAGCCTGCTGCCAGGTCAGAGCCGGTCGGCCAGCCGGAGCGTCGGGGCAGTCGACAGCGTGGATGACGGCACGGTCGGGGCCGCGACGGCGCAGGGGCTCCACGACCCAGCCGGGAGGCCGCCTGGGGCCGAGCTGCCGTTCCACGGAGTCCGGTGTCGGCAAGGGCTGGGCGGGCACGGCCGTGTACGCGGTCGGGTCGACGCCGTCGCTGGGCCGGGCGTGGCCGGGGGCGTCCACCCACATGCGGGTCGACGCCGTACTCATGGCACCGTCCTCGTCGCAGACCCACAGGTCGAAGGAGACGAGGTAGATCCATCCGCCGGGCAACTGTCGCCGTTCCCACAGCAACCCCGTGACCTCGCCTTGGGGGAGCAGGATCTGCACCGGGGGCGGGGTGAAGTGGACGGGCTGGTCGTTCCGGGGGGTCGGCGGTTCGGTTCCCGGACGAGGGGCTGCCACGGCGAATCGCCTCCTTACGCGGCCGGCACCCACAGGCGGGCGCGGGCCTGGCGGCGGAGCTCGACTATGCCCGTCGGGGACGTGCCGGGCGTGGCCCAAAACGGGTGGCCGTACAGACTGCGGAGCGCCTCGACGAGCTCGTGCCGCAGCAAGGCGGTGGGTGCGCTCGCAGGCTGCTGTGCCAGGGCATCGTAGGCCCGGATGGCCCGGACCTGGGCCTGTACGAGGCCGGGTGGGAAGGGCGGTCGCGCCATAGCCGTATTAGGCCATCTGTTCGATTTTATGTGCAAGTCGGATCGGCCCCCTCGCGTGGGGCACGTCTGTGCGGGTGTCCTGTGCCACCGGAGTTTGAGCGCGTGCCGTCGAAGTCTGGGCAACGATGCCTGGCGCAGCCGGACGGTTCTGGCCACCGCCGCGCACGGCGGTGGCCAGGACGCAGTTTCGCGACCGCGTCGCGGCTAGTTGATGTTCCTCTCCGCGGTTTCGACTACGAAGCCGTTGTTCTGGCCGTCGTCGCTGCCGACGCCGGTCCGTTCGACGCTGGTGACCTGGATGTTGTCCGCGCTGGTATCGCCCTCCGAGAGAACGGACACCGGGATGCGCTTGGCGTTGACGAGGTTGAGGATGTCGGTGTCGGCGAACGCCGGCGCGGTGGCCGACAGCAGGGCAACGCTCACAGCCGCCACGGCAAGGATGCGGGAAATGATCTTCATGGCCTGGGTAACGACCAGACCGTATGGCCGTCACCTGTGACCAGCACACAGCGGCGGCGCTCAGACTTCGGTATCACGAACTCCCGTTGATCAGCCTTCGGTGGCACGTCCTCGAACTGCGGTGACACGGGACATCGATCACTGTCAGCGGGCTGCTGATCATCCGCTCCGACGCGCCGGGGGCCTCCCGGCTCGGCTGGGGGTCCTGGGCAGCTCGCACCCGGTCCGCTTCCCGGAGGGCCTGCGGCTGGAGGACGCGGTCCCGTTCGCGCTGCAGCCGGACCAGGCGCTGATGCCGGAGACCTGCGGGGTGGCGCTGCGGGTGTCCGAGGGGATCGCGCCGTGGCGGCCGGCCGACCGGCCCGCGCGCATCGGCGACTTCACGCGGCTCCACCCGGCACATCACTGGAGCGGGCGCCGCGTCGTCGTTCGGTCCTCCGGCACGGGCTGACCTGGTCGGGGGACTCGTTGGCCGGGCCCCGACAGCCGAGGTCCGTCCCGGCTCCCACCACGGGGCGGGGCCGGAAACCGGTCAGTGAGTGCGGACCGGGTCGTGAGCGGAACGATGTGAGAACGTGGGTGAGTTGATCAGTCGTGAAGGGAGCCGGATGAGCGGCCAGATGAATCTTGCCGACGCATACGACGCCGTGTATTCGGCGGCGTCGAGGATGATGTGGGTACAAGAGAACCGGGTGTGGCGGCTGGACAGCCCGGGAGGCGGCTGGCCAGAGGACCGTCGGCAGGCGTGGCGGGAGCTGGAGGCGGCGCTGCGCGTCTCCGAGCAGGGGCTGGAGCCGCAGGCAGGCGAACCGTCGGATCCGGCACGTCATTTGATCTCCCGTCGGGCCGCGGGCCCGATCGACCGACCGGTCACGTTTCCTGAGGCGGTCGCGGAGTGGAAGGCCCGGATGGCCGAGGATCTCGGCCCCCACGAGCCGCGGATGGAGCCGTATCCGGACGACTACCTGGTACCGGGGCGGGCGGTGGTCGTTCCGGAGAACCACATGCTGGCGCTGACCAGCCCGCTCCGGGACTTGGCCTACCGGCTGGCGCCGGGGCGGCCTCCGGTGACCATCACCGGAGATACGGCAGAGCTCAGCCGGCTGGCGCACGAGGCGGCCGACGGACTGCGGGAGGCGTTGGGGGCGAGCGTGCCGACTCCGCACCCTGCCGGTGCGGTCAACGTGGCGCGCATGTCCCACCGGCCGTCCGATGTGGACGATTTGCAGACGCGGTACGACGCACTGGCCCGGGCGGCCTGGCACGCATCGGAGAACATGCCCACCCTGAAGGACATCCGCGAATCGGGAGATTTCTCGGTGCGTCCTGCTGCGGCGAACGCCGCTCGGGACCTTCAGGATCTTCTGGCCGGGAGGTCGGGTGTGTTCTGGCGGGAGGAGCACGAGCTGATCGATCCGCGCGTACACGACGTCTCGGGGGTGGACTGGCCGGAGGGCCGGCCCGTTCCCACGTTGATCGAAGCCGAGGCCAACAACCTCAAGCAGAGCGTGGTTTCCGGGCTGAAGCCGAGTGCTCCGCGGGCCGGCCAGCGCCGTTTCTACCGCGAGAAGGGAGAGCTGGAGAACGTCGCCATCTCTGCCGTCCGGGCGGGAATCCTGGCGGAGATCCTGGACGAGTACGCCGCGAGGATCCACCCGGGGGCGGAGTCCGGCACCGTGCACTTCTCCGCTTACGACCTGACGGAATTCATCACATCGGGAATCGGCCGCGAGTTGCGGGAAACCGTCGGCTTCTGACACGGGACAGATGATGGCTGAGGAATACGGGGGATCGGTGTCAGAGCCGAGGTACAACATTCTCGTCGTGTCGGACAACAGCGGCCGGGGCGAGGGGGGTGTGGAGGTATTCAACCAGGAGCTGTCCGAGGCTCTCGCCCGTCGGCACAACGTCACGCTGTTCACCGCCAACCCTGGGATGCCCCAGCACCAGGGCATCCAGAAGGTGGTGACGACACAGCCGCCCGTACTCGATCCCGGGCCGGGGGTGGAAGGCGCGCCGAAGGGAATGGAGCGCCGGGACTGGATCAAGTATCTCGCCGGCCAGGAACCGAGGCAGTACGGGCTGGAGGATCCGGCAAGCAAGCCGTACGACATCATCGTCGCGCACTCGCGCTTCTCCGGACCGGCCGCTGCCGAGTTGCGCGAAAACTGGTATCGCGATGCGCGCGTGGTGCACTTCCTGCACACGAGCGCCGAACGGCTTCCCCATGTGAAGGGCCTCGCGCCCGAGGAGGCCGAATACAAGGCGGTCAGGGACTCTTCGGTCGAGCGTGCCGCGATGGGGCGTGCGGACGTCGTGGCCGGAGTCGGTCCACTCCTGTCGGAAGTGAGCAGGGAGCTCTCCGCGCAGGGCGTGAACGTTCCGCATTCCCACGAAGTCATACCGGGCAGCAGGGTTCACGATCCGGTGCAGCACGACCCCGCGCCCGAGAGGTTGAACCTCTTGGTCATGGGGCGGGTGGATGACCCCCTCAAGGGCGTGGCGGACGCCGCGGAGGCAGTGAGGTTGCTGAACGAAGCCGGCACCTCCGTCCACCTCACCGTCCGTGGCATCCCCGTGGAACAGATGCAGGCGCAGTTGGTGAATCTCCGCAGGCTCACCGGAGGAAACGTCACCGTCAAGCCCCGTACCAGCAGCGTGGACGAGCTCAACGAGGACATCAGGGGCTCTCACGCAGTGATCATGCCCTCGAAGCACGAGGGTTTCGGCATGGTGGCGCCCGAGGGGCTGGCTCACGGTGTTCCCGCACTGGTGAATGAGGAGAGCGGCGCCGCTCGGTTCCTCCAGGATCCCGATCGGGTTCCGCCGGAGATCGGCGGACCGTGCGTGGTGGCCGAGCCGACCGACGGCAGCAGCCGTGCAGACGCCTGGGCCAAGGCGATCAATCGGCTGAAGCAGGAACTGCCGCAGCGCCAGGCCGGCGCGCTGCACCTGCGGGAGACCCTGCGGGAGTACACCTGGGACCACGCTGCGGAGGCCACGGTCGAGGCGGCGATGAGCCAGACGCCGCTGACCCGGCGGGACCCCCGGTCACTGCTCACGGCGCAGGAACGGGACGCGGCCCGCACGGTCCAGGGGCCGAACGGGCAGTTGCTCCGGCCCGAGGCGCCGGAACGGGTGCCACAGACGCCGGAGCAAGCGGTGCCCGCGGCCGGTGCGCAGCGGGACGCGCCGGGGCAGGACGTTCCGGCGCCCGAGAAACCGGTGCCGGTGTGGCAGGCGGGCTTCACCCAGGGCCGATCCGGGGCCGCTAGCCCCCGCCCTGCCGCTGGTCCGGAAAGCCCGGCACCCGTCTGGCAGACGGGCTTCACCCAGAACCAGCCGTCGGCCGCTAGCCCCCGCCCTGCCGCTGGTCCGGAAAGCTCGGCACCCGTCTGGCAGACGGGCTTCACCCAGAACAAGCCCGGCGCCGGAAGTCAGCGCGGTACCGCTTCCCCGGGGCGCAGTGCGGCAGAGAGCGGTCCGGGACGGTCCGGGACCGGGCACCAGCCGCCACCCAGTCTGCCGGAGCCCCGTGGCGGGGGAGTCGAAAGATGACCTGACGGCCTCGGCGGACAGGTCAGTTGCTGGCCTGTCCGCCAGGATCAGGCGCTCGTGGACTCATGGCGGCGGCGAGCTGCCCGACTGCGAGCGACGGCACGGGAACCGCTCAGCCCGGCCAGGGCACAGCGACTGTGCAGACGCCGAACGCCATGGCGCGGGTGGCGCGGGCGGAAACGGCCGGAGCTGGCGGGGTGTTCCGGCTTGAGGCGGCGCGGGCGGCCGCCTGAGGATCGTCACGGCACGTCAACGGGCGACTCGGCGGGCACTCGTGCCGGGGCGTCAGTCGGTTGCCCCTCCTGGAACGTCCGACGCGTGCGGCCGGGTAGGCCGGCCGGGGTGGGGGAGAGGCGGGGGCGGAGTGGGGTTCCTGCCGTGCGCCGGGGCGGGACGTAGCGTCGCTGCGTCGGCGGTGTCCCGGGTGAGGAGTGCGGATGAGCGGCTGGGCCGTCGTGATCGCCGGGACTGTGGTCGCCGGCTACGGGGTGGTGTCGCGGCGGCTGTCGACCACGGTGATCTCGGGACCGCTGGTGTTCATGCTGTGCGGGCTGGGCATCGGTCCGCTGGGCCTGGACCTGCTGGACCGGGCGCGGGATCCCGAGGTCACGCGGGCCCTGTTGGAGAGTGCGCTGGTACTCGTACTGTTCACGGACGCGTCCGGGATCCGGGACCGGGACCTGCGTCGGGAGGAGTTCCTGCCGCTGCGGCTGCTCGCGGTGGGCCTGCCGCTGACGATGGCCCTCGGGTGGCTGGCGGCCTGGCCGCTGCTGCCCGGCCTGAGCGGGTGGGAGCTGGTCCTGCTCGGCATCGTCCTGGCGCCGACCGACGCCGCGCTCGGGCACCAGGCCGTCGCCGACGAACGGGTGCCGGCGCTGGTCCGCGGCGGGCTGACCGTCGAATCCGGGCTGAACGACGGCTTGGCGCTCCCGTTCTTCGTGCTGGCACTGGCGGCGGCGGGGGAGGGCCACGGCCGGCCGGGCGCCGCCGAGACGTTCCTGCGCGCCCTCCTGCTGAGCGGCGCGATCGGGATCGCGGCCGGCTGGGCCGGGGCGCGGCTGCTGCGCTGGTCGCTCTCCCGCGGGTGGAGCAGCTCCGACTGGCGGCAGTTCGTCGCGCTCGCCGTTCCGCTCATCGCGTACGGGCTGTGCGTCATCGGCGAGGGCAGCGGCTTCATCGGCGCCTGGGCCGCCGGCCTGGCCTTCGGAGTGCACCTGCGCAGGGCGCCCGACGACGGGAGCGTCCCGGCCCGGGAACGGGATCCCGCGCGGCGCACCAGGTTCACCGAGGGCCTCGGCCTGCTGCTCGCCTCGCTCAGCTTCCTCGTCTTCGGCGCCGTCATCCTGGGGCCCACACTCGAACACCTGACCTGGCGTGTGGTCGTGTACGCCCTGCTCAGCCTGACCGTCGTCCGGATGCTGCCGGTCGCCCTCGCGCTGCTCGGCACCGGTCTGCGCCCCGCCTCGGTGGCCTACATCGGCTGGTTCGGCCCCCGTGGCCTGGCCTCCCTGGTGTTCGGCCTGCTCGCCTTCGAGGAACACCTGCCAGGGGGGACCCTGCTGGGTGACGCCGTCGCCGTGACCGTGGGCCTGAGCGTCCTGCTCCACGGGGCCTCCGCCCCCTTCCTGGGAAACCGGTACGGGCAATGGTTCACCAGGACCCTCCGCGGCACGCCTGACCTGCGCGAGAACGCCCTCGCGTCCGACGCCGCGCCGCACTGACCGTCCTCGGGGGCCCAGGGTCGCCCGCGTGGCGATCACCACGGGATGGGTTGACCATGAAACTGCCGTCAGGTCCGGTCGGCGACATCCTCGGCCAGGTGGCCGGGACCCGGGTGCCGCCGACCGTCGTCCGTCAAGCGGCCTGACGCCGCGGTCGATGTCTGTGCCCACGGCAGAGTAGGAGACGGGCCATGAACGAGTCGTTGGTGAACCTGGCGGTGGACTACCCGCTGCTGAACATGTTCTGGACCATGATGATGATCTTCCTCTGGGTCCTCTGGTTCATGTTGCTCTTCCGCATCATCGGCGACATCTTCCGTGACGACGGGCTGGGCGGCTGGGGCAAGGCGGGGTGGACCGTCTTCGTCATCCTGCTGCCCTTCCTGGGCGTGTTCGTGTACCTGATCGCCCGCGGGCGCGGCATGGGCGAACGGGAACTTGCGCGGGCCCAGCGCGCCGAGGAGGACTTCCGCACCTACGTCAAGCAGAGCGCCGGCACCGGCAGCCAGGCGGAGGAACTCGCCCGGCTCGCCGAGCTCAAGAACCGGGGCGACATCACGGCCGCCGAGTTCGAGCAGGCCAAGGCGAAGGTACTGGCCGGATAAGCGGATCCCGGCAGCCGGCAGCCGGCAGCAGGCAGCCGGCAGCAGGCAGCCGGCAGCCGGCAGCCGACAACGGGTACGGCAGCGGTGCCGGGATGAAGGTGCGTCGCCATGGTGCTCGACCTGCTCCTCATCGGCCTGGTCATCACGCTGTACCCGCTGCCGATCCTCGCGTTCGTCCTGGTCGTGTCGGCCCCCCGCGGAGTGTGGAAGGGACTGGCGTTCATCCTCGCCTGGCTCGCCTGCCTGCTGGCCGTCATCGCCGTCGTCCTGCTCCTCACCGACGGGCAGCCGCCACCGCCGCGCTCCCCGCCCTCCACCGCCGTACTCGCGCTCAAGCTGGCCCTCGGGCTGGGGCTGATCGTGTACAGCGAACGCCGGCGGCGCCGCCGGCGTACGGCTGAAGCCCGCGACCACCCGACGGACGGCGGACCGGCGGCCTCCGAGACCCCGATCACCTCCCGGACGGACGAGGCCACGGTGTGGTCCGCGGCCTCACTCGCCGTGCTCCTCCAGCCCTGGGGCATGGTCGGCCTCGCCGCCACCACCGTGGTCGAGGCCGACCTCTCCCACACCGCCTCGTACCTGGCGCTCCTGGGCTTCTGCGTCCTGGCCACGGCCAGCCTGCTGGCCATGGAGCTCTACATGGTGTTCGCGCCGCGGCGGGCCCAGGTCGCCCTGGCGGACCTGCGTGCATGGCTGGACGGCCACAAGGACCCGGCGATCGTCGTCACGTGCCTGGCGCTCGGGCTGTGGATCGTGGGCCGGACCCTCTACCAGCTCACCGCCTGAGGCCGGCCGGGGCGGACGTCAGTGGCAGCCGGCGGCCGGGTCGTCGTGGACGAGCGCGCACACCATCTGGGCGCCGCGCCGGTGGTCGGGGTACCGCGCGAGCAGCTCCGCCTGGAAGGCGTTCCACTGGCGGGTGATCTCGGCGGTCGCGCCGGCCACCGCGTGCCGGAAGTCGTCGCCCGTCCTCGACCGGGCCGATGCGGGCGTGTCCTTGTTCAGGGCGCGGTTGTGGGAGACGCGGCCGTCGCAGTCGGCGGGCTTGACGCCGGTGGAATCGAAGTCGGTGTAGCAGCCGGTGGCGAGGTCCGCCGGGACGTGCCCGCGCGCCTCCCGGGTCCAGTCGGCGTCGGCCATGCGGCTGTAGCGGCGGACGTCGAAGAACGGCGCGGGGCCCGTACGCTCCAGACCCGGCGGGTTGTCGAGGCCGATCGGGCCCGGCGCGGGGCGGTCGCTCCAGTTGGAGTGCGCGTAGAAGTCCTCCAGCGGGTGCCAGCCGCGGCCGAGCTGTTCGAGGACCGCGCACTTGGCCCGCCCGGGCTTCTCGTCCCACGTACAGGGGGAGGACAGGTCGCTCTGGTCGGCGCGCACCCCGCCGTCGGCGTCCACGAGGCCGTCGGCGGCGGCGACCGCGTTGCGGAAGCGGGCGACGGCTGTCCGTACGCAGGCCAGCAGCTCGGTGGTGGCCTGGTCCCGGGTGCGGGGGTAGCCGGGGGCGTACCGGGGGGCGAGGTAGTCGGCGTTGTCGCAGTGCAGCGGGCCGACGTCGAAGTAGGGGCGGTGGTCGTCGGCGTTGACCGCCCCGTCGCGGGCGTCGGCCATCGCGGTCAGCGTACGGGGCTCCCAGCGCAGGGCGGCCCGGGTGATCTCCTCGTGGTTGCCGCCGGTGAAGGCACGGGCGGGGGCGCCCGGCACGGCGGTCAGGGCGGCCGCGAGCAGGACCGCGACGGCTGCGGAGGCACTCCGGGACCTGCCCGGCGGCTGGCGGTGGGACATCCGGGGCTCCATGCGTAGGGGATGCGGCCCGGCGGCGGGACGGCCGTGCCTCCATGCTGCGCGCCCGGCCCGGGCCCCGCACGCCCGCGCCGTACGTACGCCGGGCGCGGGCACCGCTACGGCTGCGGCTCCGCCGAGCGCGGCTGGACCGACGGGATCCGCTGGGTGAAGAACAGGGCGATGAGCGCGGCGAAGGCCAGGACGGCGAGCGCCGCGCGCAGGCCGTCGAGCCGCGCTTCGGCGTTCGCGTCCCGGGCCGCCCGGGACACCTCCGCGCTCACGCCGGCTTCGCCGAGCGCGGTGTCGAGCTGGGCGTCGGACAGGAACGGCGCACCGCTCTCCAACTGGACCGTCGCCTGGTTCTTGACGGTCTCCGGAACCGCCGGGTTCGCCGTGATGCTGGTCAGGAACGAGGACGTGAGCGCCGCGATCAAGATCGATCCGGCGAGCGCCGTACCGATCGAGGCGCCCAGGTTGGTGACGGCGTTCTGCACGCCGCCGACCTCGGCGCTCTGCGCCTGCGGCACCGCCGACACGGTGACCGACCCGAGCTGGGACGCCAGCGCGCCCATGCCGAGCCCGATCAGCAGGAGCGGGACGGTGACGACTTCCGCGCCGGCGTCCGCGTCGAGCGCGGCCATCAGGACCACCGCCCCCGCGAGCAGCGCGAGGATCCCGAGCCGCACCACCCGCCGCGGCGAGACGTCCGGGAGGAAGCGCGGGATCAGCGTCGCGGCCGCCAGCAGGCTCACCGAGAGCGGCAGCAGGCGGGCGCCGGTCGCCAGCGCCGACAGGCCCAGGGCGACGGACAGGTAGAGCGGGACGACGAAGAACACGCCCATCTGCACCAGGTACTGGAAGAAGAACATCGTCAGACCCCCGGTGAGCTGCCGGTTGCGCAGCATGCCGGGATCGAGGAGGGGATCCCCGCCGCGCTCCGCGACCCGGCCCTCCCAGCGGAGGAAGAGCCAGAGCAGCAGCAGACCCGCCAGCATCAGCCACGTCGTCAGGGACACCCCGAGCCACGAGGGCGCGTCGGCCTTCGGCTGGAACCAGCCCCATTCGGCCGAGCGGAGCACCCCGTAGACGAAGACCCCCAGCCCGAGCGCGGAGAGGACGGCGCCCACGAAGTCGATGCTCCGGCGCTCACCGGGCGGGGCGTCCGCGATGCGGCGCGCCAGCACGAGGATGCCGAGCACCACCAGGACCTCTCCGGCGAAGACCCACCGCCAGGAGAAGTACGTCGTCGCCAGGCCGCCGATGAGCGGACCGACCGCGATCGCCACGGCCCCGGCCGCCACGACGAGCCCGTAGGCGGCGGGGCGGCGTTCGACGGCGAAGTTTCCGGCGACCAGGGCGACGATCGCGGGCAGGATGAGCGACGCTCCGATTCCCTCCAGGAACGACCAGCCCAGCAGCAGTACGGGGAGGTTCGGTGAGAGCGCCGTGGTGAGGGACCCGGCGCCGTAGACGCAGCAGCCGATCATGAAGGAGCGCTTCCGCCCGATCAGCGCCCCGACCTTGCCGCCGGGGATCATGAACATCGCCATGACCAGGGTGTACGCGGTGATCGCGCCCTGGATGCCGGTCACGGTCGTGCCCACGTCCGCGGCCACCGTGGCGATGGAGACGTTCATGACGGAGCTGTCGAGCGCCATCAGGAACTGGCCGGACGCGAGCGCGAGCAGGACCAGTCGCGCCGTCGCCGGCTTCTGCGCCGTACCCGCCCGGGATGACATGGACGCATGCTCCCAGCCGCCCGGGGCGGCGCAGGGCCGACCCGCCCGGCAGTCAACCGGACGGGGGCGGCCTGACGGGCACAGAAGGGGGCGGCGGCGGGCGCCTAGAAGTTCTCCGTTTCGTCCGCCAAGTGGCGCAGTACGTCGTTCAGGTCCTGGCGCCGGGCGAACGCCGCGCGTTGGCGGTGGGCGCCCGAGCCGTCGCGCAAGAGGCCCCCCAGGGTCTTGGCCGCGTGGTCGAGCTCGCCCGACACCGCCAGTTCCGGGGCGACCAGGTCCAGCAGGGACTCCGCCAGGTCCGCCGCCGGGAGTTCGGCGCCCGTGTACGGGTCGAGGCCGAAGCCCTCCAGCCCGTCGTGGGCCGCCCGCCAGCGCGCGAGGCGCAGTACGTCGTCCCGCAGCGCCGGTTCGGGACGCTGTTCCGCGATGTCCCGCAGGACGGTGGCCACCAGGGCGCGCACCAGCTCGGCCTGGAGGATCGCCGTGTCGATGTCCGGCGACATGTCGGGCGCCCGGATTTCGAGCGTCGGCCAGTGTCCGGACGGGCGGAGGTCCCAGTAGACCATCTTGGTGTCCAGGGCCGCCCCGGAGCCGAGCAGGGTCTGCACCGAGCGCCGGAAGTGGGCGGTGGACGTGAAGTGCGGGGGCAGGCCCGCCGAGGGCCAGCCCGACCAGGCCATCGCCCGCCAGCTGGCGTGACCGGTGTCACGGCCGCCCCAGAACGGCGAATTGGCGGCCAGCGCGATCAGCGTGGGCAGCCACGGTCTGACCCGGTTCGACACCGCCACCGCCGTGTCCACGTCGAACGTGCCGATGTGGATGTGGCGGCCGCAGCTGACCAGGGTGTCGGTGAGCGCGCCGAACCGGCGGTGCTGTTCGCGCTGGCGCGGCTCGTCGTCGGTCAGGTGCAGCGGCCCCTCCACGGCCACGACCGGTGAGGGGGCGGCCAGCAGCCGGCAGCCGTGGGCGCGGGCGGCCCGGGCGAGGGTGCGGCGCAAGGTGGCGAGCTCCTCGCGCAGCACGGGCGCCGAATCGGCGACCGGGGTGGAGATCTCCACTTGGTAGCGGGTGCCCTCGGGGTGCACTTCGTGGGGCAGGCCCGCGGCGGTGGCCAGGACGAGCGGGGCGGCCGGGACCACCCGGAAGGTGCGGGCGTCGACGAGGAGGAACTCCTCCTCGACACCGACGGTCAGCGGGGCCGTGAGGGGGACCGCGTGGACTCCGTTGTCCGCGCTTCCGGTGCTCGTGGTGCTGTTGCCAGGTTCGATCACTACGCCTCCCTGGACATACGAGTCTTTTCATCATGAGCTGAACACCAGGCGGGGAGCGCACGTCGATTCAGTCAAATGTCCGGCGCCAGTGGCGGGTTACCGGCAAGGACCGGACCGGCCTGGGGCCGCGGATCCGGGTGGGGCGACTGGTGCGGGTGCGCGCACCCGCACCGGCTCGGGGCCGCCCGCCCGGCGGGCCGCCGGTTATCATCCGCTGTGACCGCTACGAGCACCCCCACCCGGCCCCCGCGGCGCATATTCGCCGACCTGACCCCGCTGCGCACCTCCCCGGACTACCGGCGGCTGTGGATCGGCGGCACCATCTCCTGGATGGGCCAGGCGATGACCGCCCTCGCCATCTCGCTCCAGGTCTACGACATCACCGGCTCCAGCTTCTCCGTCGGGCTGGTCGGACTCTTCTCGCTCGTCCCGCTCGTCGCCTTCGGGCTCTACGGCGGGGCCATCGCCGACACCGTGGACCGCCGCAAGCTCGGCCTGTACAGCTCCCTCGGCCTGACCGCCCTGTCGATCGCGCTCGCCGGCGCCGCGCTGCTCGGCTACCACCGGGTCTGGCTGCTGTACACGGTCGTCGCGCTCCAGGCGGTCTGCGGCGCGCTGAACGGGCCCGCCCGGTCGGCGATGATCCCGCGGCTGCTGCCGGCCGGGCAGCTGCCCGCCGCCAACGCGCTGAACTCGGTGACGATGACCTCCGGGACGATGATCGGCCCGGTGCTCGGCGGTCTCGCCGTCGGCTGGTGGGGCTACCAGTCCGCCTACCTGATCGACGCCGTCACCTTCTGCGCCGCCCTCTACGCCATGTGGCGGCTCCCGGCCATGCTGCCCGACCGGACGGACGGCAAGCGGGGCCGGGCGTCGGTGCTGGACGGGCTGCGCTTCCTCGGCACCCGGCCGAACATCCGGATGACCTTCTTCTCCGACATGGCCGCCATGGTGCTGGCCCAGCCGAAGGCACTGTTCCCGGCGATCGCCGTGCTCTGGTACGGCGGCGACGCCAAGACCGTCGGCCTGCTGGTGGCCGCGCCGGCCGTCGGGGCGCTGCTGGGCGGGCTGTTCTCCGGCTGGCAGGGCCGGATCCGCCGGCACGGGCTGGCGATCCTGCTCTCGGTGGCGGCCTGGGGCCTGGCCATCGCCGTCTTCGGACTCACCCGCAACCTGTGGCTCGGGCTGTTCTTCCTGGCCCTGGCCGGCTGCGCCGACACCATATCCATGGTGTTCCGCTCGACGATGATGCAAGCCGCGACCCCGGACGAGATGCGCGGCCGCCTCCAGGGCGTCTTCATCGTGGTCGTCGCGGGCGGCCCCCGGCTCGGGGACTTCCTCGCCGGGACCGCCGCCGACCTCAGCTCGCCGGCCGTCGCGATAACGGGCGGCGGCCTCGCCTGCGTGCTGGTGCTGGGCCTGCTGGCGGCGCGCTGGCGCGGGTTCGCCCGGTACGACGCGCGGAACCCGCAGGCCTGACCGCCGGTACGGGCGCGGCGCGGTACTCAGGCGGGCCACAGCGCGGCGGTGCCGGGCCGGCGCGATGTCCGCCTCTTCGGCCCGGGCCAGGTCGAGCCGTCGGCCAGGGCCGCGGTCCGTGAGCCGGAGCAGCGTACGGGCGCCCGCGAGCAGCGTACGGCCGCCCGCGCGCAGCCGCTGTCGCGCACGGCGTTCCTCTTGCGCGGCCGAGCGGGACACGGAGCGGTCGCGCAGGACGCGCGGCAGGCGGCGTACGACGACGCGTCGGCGTACGGCCTGTGGTCGGGGACGCCGGCCGGCGCGGGCCGCTTCGGCGCGCCGGCCGGCGCGGTGGCGGAGGCCGTGCACCAGCACGAGACGCAGAGCGGATCGGCCGTGTCGTCGGCCCGACGGCGGGAACGGATGTGGTGGGCGGTACGCGACATGGACGGCTCCGGGGTCGGGGCGCCGCCGGGGGAGTCCGGCGGCCACTACCGGAAGCGGTACGGGCCCGCTCCCCGGGGGCTGCCGGTCATGCGCCCGCCTGCGGGGCCACCACACCCCGGGCGACGCCGAGGGCGACCAGGTCGTGGGGGCGGATGCGGAGCTGGCACGCCGTCGCGGGGGCCTCGGAGGCGGGGCGCTTGAGGATGGCCGCCGCCAGTTCCGGGGCGATGACCGAGAAGTAGCTGTCCGGGGTGACCCAGGTGTTCCCCGGCGCGGCCAGCGCGAGGGCGCCGCCCGAGCCGCCCTCGCCGATCAGCAGCGTGGTCACCGGGACGGTGGCCGACGCCACCGCCGCGAAGGCGTCCGCGATGGCCGCCCCGGCCCCGGCCCGTTCGGCGGCGGCGTCGTTGGCGGCGCCCGGGGTGTCGACCAGGGTGAGCACCGGGATCGCGAACCGGTCCGCGAGGCGGATCACCCGGGCCGCCGTGCGGTAGCCCGCCGGGAGGGTGGCGGTGCCGCACTGGGCGACGTAAGCGACCGCCCGCCCCTCCCGCAGGCCGAACCCGCACAGCATCCCGGGGTCGGTGCCGCCGGCCCGGTCGCCGTGCAGAGGCAGGCGGAGCCCGAAGTAGGCGTCCAGGTACGCCCCGGCGCGCGGGCGGTCCGGGTGGCGGGCCAGCCGGACGGCGTCCCATCCGGTCGCGGGCGCCGCTACGCCGGCCAGCGCGGCCGGGGGCTCCACGGGCCCGGCGGGGCGGGGCGCGGCCAGCAGCCGGAGCCAGTCGGTCACGGTCCGGGCCAGCTCCGGGGCGGGCACGACGGCGTCGACCTGCCCGGCCGCGTACTGCCCCTCGGCGGTGTAGGCCGCGGGGTCCGCCTCCGGCGGGCGCACCCGGGACCCGGCGAAGCCGACCTGGGCGCCCGGGAGGGCGAGCACGACATCGGCCCCCGCCCCGAGGGTGGCCCAGCCGCCGCCGGTCGTGGGGTCGCGCAGGACGGCGATCTGGGGGAGCCCGGCGGCCCTGGTGAGGGCGGACTGGGCGGCCACCCGGTGGAGTTGGGACAGCGCGAGCATCCCCTCCTGCATCCGGGAGCCGCCGGTGGCGATGAGGGAGACCAGGGGGAGCCGGTGCTCGCGCGCGTACCGGTAGGCGGCCTCCAGCCGGTCCCCGGTCCGCAGGCCCAGCGAACCGCCCAGGAAGCCGAACTCGAAGGAGATGAGGGCGGTTTCGTGGCCGCCGATGCGCGCGGCGCCGACGACGACGGACTCCCGCTCACCGGTCGCGGCGGCGGCCCGGGCCCGGGAGTCGTCGTAGCCGGCCCAGGCCAGCGGCCCGTCCGGGGCCGACTCCCGCTCGGGAACGTCGAGTTCGGCGAAGCTGCCGGGGTCGGCGAGGGAGGCGATGGCCGCGCGGGCCGACAGGCGGGTCGTGGTCACGGGGCCACCTTAGGGCGGCCGGTGGCGCCGCGGGCCGGTGTGTGGGGCGGTTCACGGGAGCGGGAACGCGATCTTGAGGGCGTAGCCGGCGACCAGGCCGTAGCCGAGGCGGAACGTCCAGACGCGGACGGTGGTGGAGATCCGGGCGGCGGCGAAGGAGCCGACCACGACCAGCAGTTGCTGCCACCCGAGGGAGGCGGCGCCGACGCCGGCGAGGAAGGCGGCTCCGGCCGTGCCGGTGCGCAGGGCCGCGCCCTGGGCGGTGGTGAGGGCGGCGAAGTAGAGGGCGGTGGTGGGGTTCACGGCGGTGAGGCCGGCGAAGCGCACGAACGCGGCGCCCACCGGCCCCGCCCCACGGCCGGCGGGCCGGGGCGGGCCGGGGATGCCCGCCTCCGGCACCGTGGCGGCGGGCCGGGGCTCCGGCCCGGGCCGGACCGGGCGGGTGGCCCGCAACCCACGGGCGGCGATCGTCAGCAGGACGGCGGCGGCCGCCAGCCGGACCCAGGCTTCGACCGGGCCGACGTGCGCGGACACCCGGGGGCCGAGCGCGGTGGCCAAGGCCGCGTAGCCGAGGTCCACCACGGCGATGCCCGCCGCCGCGGCCATCGCCGCCCGGCGCCGCCGCATCGCCTCCTGGAGCAGCAGCACGCTCATCGCACCCATCGGCACCGCCACGCCCAGGCCCGCCACCGCCCCCGAAACGGCGGGCGCCAGCAGCCCGCCCGGCCCGCTGCCCAGTGCGCCCAGACCACTCAGCTCGTTCATGGGAGGGAGCCTGGTCCGAGCGGGCACCGGCACGGCGGCGGATACCGGCCCCCACTGCGACAATCGCGGTATGGACCGCCTCGACAGCGAAATCCTCGGCATCCTGCAGCTGGACGCGCGGATCTCGTACCGCGACCTCGGCGTCCGCGTCGGGCTCAGTGCCAACGCCACCGCCGACCGGGTGCGCCGGATGCGCCGGGACGGGGTGATCCGCGGGTTCACCGTCGTGGTCGACCCGGCCGCCGACACCCGCGGCGGGCTCGTCGTCTTCATCGACCTGACCCTGCGCGAGGGCGTCACCAACGAGGAGTTCGAGCAGCGCGTCGTCCGGCTGCCCGGGATCACCGAGGTCGTCCACGTCACCGGCGCCTACGACTACCTCGTCCGGGCCCGCGCCGCCGACCCCGCCGCCCTCGACGCGCTGCTCCGCCGCCTCAAACTGGAGGCCGGGGTGGCCCAGTCCAGTACCCGGATCGCGCTCCGGGCCGCGAACACCACCGGATAGCGGGGGAGCCGTCAGAGCGGTGACTCCCAGGTGAGCGTCGTGCCCCGGGCGCCCTCCCGCGTGCGGCCGTCGTCGGAGACCGTCAGGCGGACCCGGCCCGGGACGGCGTCCACCTCCACCTCGATCGAGGTGACGTCCGCCCGGCGGTGGGCCGCGGCCAGGGCGCCCCGCAGGGCGGAGAGCAGCTCGGCCGCCACCGGCTCCGGGAGCAGGGCGTCGACGGCCCCGGCGAAGCGCACCGACGGCTGGAAGCCCAGCAGTACCGCTGCCCCGCCCGTCTCGCGCAGCACCCGGCCCCGGAAGGTCGCCGGGGCGTCCGTCGGGGGCTGCTGGAGCGCGAAGATCGCGGTACGGACCTCCTGGATGGTGGAGTCCAGTTCGTCCACGGCCCGCCCGAGTTCGGCCCCGACCGGGTCCCCGGCGGCGGCTGCCGCCGAGCGCTTCTTCGTGCTCTCCAGCATCATCTCCGTCGCGAACAGCCGCTGGACCACCAGGTCGTGCAGGTCGCGCGCGATCCGGTCGCGGTCCTCGTAGACGGCCAGCTGCTCCCGGTCGTGCTGGGCGTCCGCCAGGACGAGGGCCAGCGCGGCCTGGGAGGCGAACTGCGAGGCCAGCAGCCGGTCCACGGCGTCGTACGGGCGCCCGCCCCGGGCCCGCGGCAGGGCCAGGGTGCCGATCAGCCGGCCGCCGCTCTGCAGCGGCAGCATCATGCTCGGGCCGAACCGTTCCCGGACGTGCGTGGTCATCCGGGGATCGGTCGCCGAGTCCTCCAGGAAGACGGGCTCGCCGCCGAGGAGTTGCTCCAGTACCGCCGAACCGGGGGCGATCGTGGTGCCGACCAGGTCGCCGGGGTCGCCGTGCGTCGAGGCGGCGACGATCTCCATGCCGCCCTCGGCGGTGGGCTGGAGCACCACCCCGGCCGTCGCGTCCGCCAGCAGCCGGGCCCGGTCCGCGACGCACATCAGCGCGTCCGCCGCCGGGCGGCCCGCCAGCAGCGCGGTGGTCACCGCGGCGGCGCCCTCGATCCAGCGCTCCCGGCGGCGGGCGGTGTCGTAGAGGCGGGCGTTGCCGATCGCTATCCCCGCCTGCGAGGCCAGTACCCGCAGCAGCGACAGGTCCTCGTCGGTGAACGGCCCGCCGTCGCGCTTCTGCGTGAGGTAGAGGTTCCCGAAGACCTCCGTGTGCACCCGGATGGGCACGCCCAGGAAGCCGCGCACCGGGGGGTGCCCGGGCGGGAAGCCGACGCTTCGGGGGTCCAGGATGAAGTCGTCGAGCAGCAGCGGGCGCGCGTCGGCGAGCAGCGCTCCGAGCAGGCCGGTGCGGCCGTCGGGCAGCCGGGGCAGCGCGGCCCGCTCGGCGTCGCTCAGGCCGGAGGTGAACAGCTCGGTCAGCCGGCCGCGCTCGGGGTCGAGCACCCCGAGCGCTGCGTAGCGGGCCGCGCACAGCTCGGCGGCCGAGTCCACCAGGTGTTGGAGGGTGCTGTGCAGCTCCGGCTCCGACCCGACGGCCAGCACCGCCTCCAGCAGTACCGGCAGCGCCGAGACCTCACCGCCAGAGGTGGAGGCGGCCGCGGGGCCTGCCGGGCGCGGTTCGCGGCCCGCCGGGTCTCCGGCTGCGTGCGGGGTCATTCGGTCAAGGGGTTGAGGACCATCGGGGCGATCTTCCCTTCGAGCATCATGCCGAGACCGAGTACGGCGCACACGTCCGGCCGTTCCGCGATGGCGACGGGCATGCCGGTGGCGTCGCGCAGCATCTGGTCCAGGCCCGGCAGCAGGGCGCTGCCTCCGACCATCATGATCCCCCGGTCCGTCAGGTCGGCGACCAGGTCCGGCGGGCAGTCCCGCAGCACCTTGCCGATGCCGTCGAGCACCGCCGTCAGCGGCGTGTGGATCGCGTCGCGCACCGCCGCGGTGTCCACGTGCACGGAGCGGGCCAGCCCGGTGGCCACGTCCCGGCCGTGGATGAGGGTGGAGGCGGGGCCCTCGGCGGTGATGCCGTTGCCGTGCAGGGCCAGCTGGAGCGGCCGGACGGCCTGGCTGGGGAGCATCAGCTCGTGCGCGTGCCGCAGGTGCTGCACCACGGCGTGGTCGATCGCCTCGCCGCCGACCGGGATCCGCTCGGCGGTCACGATGGACCCCAGGGACAGCACCGCCACCTGGGTGGCCGCCGCTCCGCACACCATGATCATGGTCGCGGTCGGCTGCTCCACGGGCAGGCCGCAGCCGACGGCCGCCGCGATCAGGGTGTCGACCAGCTCGACACGCCGGGCGCCGAGGCCGACCAGCGTCTCCACCGCCGCCCGCTGCGCGAGCGGATCGGCGTCGTGCGGGGTGCAGGCGGCGGCGCGCAGCCGGGGCTTGCGCCGCAGGGCCCGGCGCAGCTTCTCGCCGAGCAGGTGACGCAGCATCCGCTGCGCCATCTCGATGTCGACGACGGTGCCGCCGGAGACGGGGCGCACCACCCGGATGTAGTCGGGCGTACGGCCCGTCATCCGTTCGGCGAAGGTACCGACGGCGATGAGGGCCCCCGTACGGGTGTTCACCGCGGCGACGCTGGGCTCGTCGACGACCAGGCCGGCGCCCTTCACGTAGACGCGGGTCCTGGCCGCCCCCAGGTCGACAGCGACGTGGCAGCGGCGCAACTGCTCAAGACTGACGGTCACGGCAGATCCCTCCGAGAGCGCTGACGCAAGAAGACCGGCGACTGCCGGTCGGACAACTCATATCTTCTCGGGACATCGGGGTCGGGCGCCTGTTGGGATGCTCCGGCCGGGGTGGGTCGCATGTGCCGGACGGTGCTGCACAGGGGTGGTCTTCTGTACCGACAGGCGCCACGATGCGCGCACTGTCCGCGCTACCGGCGCGTAACAAGGTAAAGGGGAGCCGATGCTGACGCCCCGCCAGGGACTGCCGGCCCTCCTGACGCTCTGCCTGACCCTTCGCGCCGCCCTGCTCGCCGCCCTCCTCGCCCCCGTCCAGGCCCAGGCGGCCGCGCGGGCGGCCGTCCGCAATCCGGTGGTCTTCGTGCACGGCTACAACGCCGATCCGGGAGTGCGGGGATCCCTGCGCGAGGACCTGCGCGCCGACGGGTACGCGGACGCGGAGCTGTTCTCCTGGGGCTACGACACCCACCAGTCCGTCAACGAGGTCCTCGCCGGGCTGCGCCCTCTGGGACCAATGGGTACCCCCCCCTAGGACATCCAGGGGACACCCTTGCGCTCCAGCACCCGCATGACGACGAAGACCGCTGCACCCCGTACATCCGCCCAGCTCGGCGCACCTAGCAATCGGCACCCCAGACGGCGGGCATGACCACCCCGAAGCCGTCTGCGAACGTCAAGGGGCATGTACCCGGGCATGGCCCGCATCCTCGTGGACCGCCCGCGCGTCGTGATCGCGTGGAAGCTGGACCGCTTCGCACGCTCTGTGTCGGAGTTCCTGAAACTGGTCACGTGGTCCGAAGAACACGGCGTCGCCCTGGCGACGGCTGACGGGGCCCTGAACACGTCCACGCCCGGCGGTCGCCTCGTGGCCACCATCCTGGCGGCTCTCGCCCAGTGGGAGCGGGAGATGATCCAGGACCGTGTCACGGCGGCGCACGCGGAGCGGCGGGAACAGGGCCGCTGGATCGCCGGTCGCGCACCCTTCCCGTACGTGATGGAACGCCGGGACGGGAAGGCGTACCTCGCTGAGGACCCCAAGGCGTTCGCCCTGGTGCGCACAGAGATAGAGGCGCTCCTCGCGGGTGGCAAGAACGGCACGCTGTCAGCGACGGCAGAAGCGTTGCCCATCGGGCGAATCCATTGGCGCAACCTGCTGCGCGGGGCCGTGCTTCGCGGGTGGAGGGAGCACAAGGGTGGGCTTGTCACTGAGCCGGATGGAGTAACCCCGGTCCAGTTCGGCCCCGAGGTCGTCGACGCTGCCACGTACAAGCGCGTCAAGGATCGGCTCAGCGAATTGGAGGCCGGGGAGCGTGCCCCGCGCCGGAATGCCCCGTGGTTGGCGGACATGGTCTTCTGTGCCGACGGGTGCAAGATGAACGGCGGGATGAACGACTGCAAGAGGTCGCTCTACAAGTGCAGCAAGGGCCACGGGTCGATCATGGCTCACTTCCTTGAGCCGGAAGTGACGGATCACGAAGGCAGTGGCCCAGGTGGACGGCCCGGCGCTCGAAACCCTCACCGCCAAGCTCACGGAGCTTGAGACGACCTACGCCCGGCTGAAGGCCGAACACGCCCCGGACGTGACGGAGGCGTGGACGCTCACGGACAAGAAGCTCTGGGAGGCGTGGAACGAGGCCACGGAGGACCAGCGGCGCAACATGCTCGCCGCCATGAGGGCAGCTGCCCGTGCTGCCGTAGAGGAGTCCCGCCGTGCCTGAGACCCTGTACGACCGTCAACGCCGATGGGTCGACAGTCTTCCGCCGTTGAGTGGCGAACTCGCGTAATTGCCTCGCGTGTTGGCCGATGGAGAGGGTCGGAAGATCGGTGCGCATCCGTTGTGGCCGCTCTTCGTGGAGCTGTTCCGTGCTGAGGCGCGCCGCGATCCGGACCCTGCCGCCCTGGGGATCGTCTGCGGTTGCCCGGAACACTTCTGACCACCGCCCCCGGCGGCTTCCCTGACCGGGTGGCCGTCGGGGGCTTCTTCGATTTCCGGCTGATGCAACCGGCTCCTAGCCTCCCTGGACACCCCGCACGAGCAGCGTGCCCGTGCGTCGGGTTCCCGGGGGCGGAGCGATGACGGAGGCCGACACGTCTACGTATCCGTACTCCTTGAGGATCAGCACCCAGAGATCTGGTTCGTAGTCCCACCGTTTGACGACGGCGGGGTCTTCGTCGGGCCCGCGAGGGATGTACGACGCCTGGCAGCCGTAGCACCCCTCGATCGGGGGGCGCTGGGACATGGCGAACACGCCGCCGGGCTTGAGGTTCGCGTGCACGATCGGCAGCAGTAGACCGGGGTCCGAGAACCAACCCGCGCCGAAGACGCTGTAGATCGCATCGAAGACCGTATAGGTCTCTCCCAGATAGGCGAGCGCGTCGCCCTGGTGCAGCTCCATCCCGTCCACATCCGCCCAGCGGTCCCGCGCCTTCGCGAGCTGCTTGGGGGAGAGGTCGATGCCCACCGCCCGCATGCCGAGGCTGGCGAGGTGCGCCGCGTTCCCGCCTGCGCCACAGCCAAGGTCAAGCGCGGTCTCACCCGGCTCCAGGGCGAGCACCTCGGCCCCGGGGCCGTGGTCGGCGTACTGCGTCCAGTTGAACCACGTCGATTCGCCACGGGCGTTCGTCGGGCGCCTCTGGGGCTTGGTCTGCGCGTACTCGTCCCAGGCAGCGCTACGGGTGTCAGACACTTCGCTTCCGTTCTCGTTCGCGGCACAGCCGCCCGGCGTGAGGAACCGGGCGACTGGCCGACTGGGTGTGCGGTGCTACTTCTTCCCGCCGACGGGGCTGTCGGTGCAGCCAGCGTGGCACTGCGAGCACTCCGCCGCGCCCTCGTTGGGCCAGAACTCGGCATCGACGGTGAACCCGGCCGCACGGATGGCAGACGTGGTCAGGGCCATGGCGGAGCGGCCGGCCTCGGGGTCCGAGCCGCCCTCGTCCTCGTCGGGGACGTGGTGGACGTAGTCCACGCCGAGCGACCTGGAGAAGGCGACGTAGGGCACGGTGCGCTGTACGAAGGCGTGCCAGAACAGGTCCACCCGAAGGGACGGGGTGAGCGGCTCATCGCTCCGGGTGCTGGTGGCCAGGAAGGCCACCGTCTGGTCCACACCGTGCTCGCCCAGGTCGTCGGTGAGGTCGGGCCAGGTCCTGCGTACGTCCTTGATGAGCAGCGCCCGAAGTTCCGGGCTGATGCGGCTCTGAACCTCGGTGGGGTTGTACTGCGTGATCGTCACGTCTGTGCCTTCCTCGTCAAGGGATGGCGGTAGCCGGTCCCTGCGGATGGTGCGTGAGCGGGGCTGGTGCACCGAGGGCATTCGCAGGCGGCCCACATGGCGGAAGCCATGGGTGTCAGCGGCTTGATCGTCCGGTTGGACGGGTAGACGGCTTCGCCGCCGTATGTCCGTCCGCTGTTGCGGGACACCCGCGTGGTCATCGTCATACGCTCGCCTCCCACGTAGCTGCCCTCGGTGCGCCTTGATGTTCCTGCCGGGAGGTAGGACAGAGCGACGACGGAAAGGGCGTCGCCGGGGTGTCACTCGGAGGGACGTGAATGACGCCTCCAAGGGCGTCAATTGGGTGTCATTGGACGTCGGTTCGGTCTAGCTTTGACGTCATGACGACGACCGCCGTGGTGCCGAATGATGTGCTGCGGGCCGTGCGTATCGGCCTGCGCTTAAGCCAAGACGACTTCGCCAAGGCCATCCGCCGAGCGGGCGAAGAACTGGGAGAGCCCAACGAGGCTTCGAAGCGCTTGGTGCAGCGCTGGGAATCCGGAACGAGCAGGACACCCCGGGGTGTGTACTCCAGGGCGTTGGAGCGGGTCACCGGTCGCCCGGTGGAAGCTCTGGGCTTCACGCTGCCGGTACCGATGGCAAGAGTTCGCACGGACGGCAAAGGAGGGCACGACATGGACGCAGGAGCAGGCGGGGTCACCTCCGCCTCTGTAGGTGCGCAGAAGGCCGTACAGACGACTGACGACACATTCTCGGGGGTGTGGCTCAGCCGCTATGAGTTCTACTCATCCAGCCGGGCGGGGTCGTACGAGGGCAAGCACTATGTCGTGATCGTCCAGCACGGGAACCGGCTGACCGCTCAGAGCCTGCCCGGGGCCAGCAGCAACCCGGACAGCCCGCTCACGCTGGATCTGACCGTTGACCGCAACGTGGTCACCGGGTCGTGGGTCGAGCAGACCGCTTCGGACGGCTACTACAACGGCGCCCGATACCACGGGGCCGTTCAGCTCCTCGTAGAGCCGACCGGCCGACGTATGGCCGGGAAGTGGGTCGGGTTCGGGAAGGACTTCGACGTGAACACAGGACCGTGGGAGCTGCGCCTAGTTGACCGGTCCACCAGCAAGGCGACGTTGGAGCAGTACGGCAGCCCGCCGGAGTGAGGCTCCGCCCGTCCCCTGCCCAGTCTGGCAGCCACCGGGCGGGGCTTCGTGCTGTCCGGGCGGCTCTCGGCACGCGCGCCAACCACCGGTGTACGGTGCCCCGGTGGGCATATCCCGAGGGCGTACCTGATGGGACCAGGCGTGCCGGGACATGACCCCCGGGTCGTACGTGGTGAAGAACCTGGCCGCCGGGGACGAGACGCCGGGGGCGGTCGCGTACGCCACCTTCTGGTCGGACTGCGACGAAGTGGTCAACCCGGACGACAGCGTCCCGCTGGCCGGCGCCACCAACGTGGCCGTGGGCTGCCTGAAACACAACGACCTGCTCGGCGACGACGCCACCTCGGCCGGCGTCCGGGCCTTCCTGCGCTCCTGAACCGGGCCGGCGGCCTCAGGCCGTCCCCGGCCGGACCTCCTGGAGCAGGCCGTACGTGAACTCCGCCACCAGCGGCGCCGCCGACGCGGTGAAGGCCAGCCGCCACCGCGTCGGGGCCGTGCCCTCCAACGGGCGGACCGGCGCGAAGGCCCGCGCCACCTCGTCCACCGTCGCCGACCAGGGCCGCAGGTCCCGCTCCGTCTCCAGTACGGGTCCCCGCGCGCCCGGGGCCCGCACCAGCCACTCGTTCCACACCGCCCCGTCCGGCCCGGCCAGTACCTCGAAGCGCAGGTCGGGCCAGAGCGGCAGCGGCCAGAGCAGCGCCTCGCACTCCAGGTCGCCGATCCGCCGGGACCCGGTCGACTCCGGCGGCCCGAGCACCGAGCGGTAGCGGGCCAGGGCCCCGCGGGACCGGGGCGAGCGGACCATGGCCTGCCAGCGCTTGTTGGCCTGACGCTGCTCGGCGAGCGAGGCGCCCAGACGCAGCCGGGCCCGCTCGGCGAGCTCCGGTTGGAAGTCCGCCATCCTGCGCAGCAGTACGAGTTGGAAGGCGGCCGGGCCGAAGGCCCCCGAGGCGGCCTGGGGCGGGTCGGGCGGGGTCGCGGTCATGGAAGCCACGATTCCACACAGGATCCTTACGTTCCCGGAATCCCGCTGTTGCCGATCACCACGTAGCCTGCGGGCCCTATGAATTACTGCCCTGCCTGCCGGAGGCACCTCAACGGCGCGCTCGCCTGCGCCGGATGCGGAACCCCGGCCGAGTACCTCATACCCGCGCCGCCGGTCTCCGCCGCGGCGCCCGGCCATGAGCGGCCGGGCCACGAGCAGCCGGGGTTCGAGCAGCCGGGGTTCGCGGCGCAGCCACCCGGCTACGCGTCGCCGGGCTACGCGGGCCACGGCGGCTACGGCGACCCGGAGCACCCGGGTGGGGCCGGGCATGCCGGTCCGGGGTACGGCGGCTACGCGGACCCCGCCCCGGAGCCGGCCGATCCCTATGCCGAGTCGATCGTGCTGCTGTCCCGCCCGGTGGACGGCCGGGGCCGGGCGCGCGGCCGGGGTGCCGCCCGGGCCGGCCGGGGCCGCCGGACCCTGCTCAGCGTCGGGCTCGGGCTGCTGCTGGCCACCGGCGGTTCGGTGGCGCTGGCCCGGATGACGACGGACGACGAGGGGGGCGGCCGGGCCGCCAAGGTGGTGCTGACCGACGAGGTCGGCCCCGAGAAGCCGGAGCCGGCGCCGGACGCGCCGAGCGGGGCCGCGCGCTCCGGTGCGGCGGGTACCGGCAAGGGGGCCGGGGGTGCGAAGGCCGCCGCGGGTGCTTCGAAGCAGGCCGGGCCGAGCGGGGGGCCGAGTGGGGGGCCGAGCGGGTCCGCGCAGCCGGGCGCCGGGGCGAGCGCCTCCGCCTCCGGGAAGCCGGGGCCGACGCCCACCGGCTCCGGGCCCGGGGCATCCGTACAGCCCACGAAGCCGGGGCAGCCCGCGCCCAGCACGTCCGGCTCGGCGACGGCGGCTCCGCCCGCGCCGCTGCCCACCCCCACCAGGACGAAGAAGCCCAAGCCGACGTGCTGGCTCTTCTGCTGGTGAGGCTCAGCCCAGCATCCGCCTGAGCAGGTCCCGGAGCATGCCCCGCTCGGCGTCGGACAGCCCGGCCAGCGGTTCGCGGGCGAAGTCGAGCGACTCGCGCAGCCGGTCCGCGGTCAGCAGCCCCTCCTCGGTCGGAGCGGCCAGCTTCACCCGGCGGTCCGCCGGGTCCGGCCTGCGTTCGACCAGGCCGCGCGACTCCAGCCGGTCCACGATGCCGGTGATGTTCGAGGGCTCGCACTTGAGCTTCTGCGCGATCCGGCGCATGGGCATGGGTTCCAGGGACAGCAGGTTCAGCACGCGGGCCTGGGCGCCGGTGAGCTGGTGGCCGGCGGCCGCGTGCTCGTACTCCTGGTGGTAGCGGGCCACGACGTCGCCGATGAGTTCGACGACCTCAAGGGTCAGGGGGTCTGTGCGACGACTGGGCATGGATCCAGCGTACCCACTTACTTGACAACATGAAATATCCAGGAGCATGGTTGTTTCAGATAGTGAAGTATTTCGCCGCCGGATTCCGTTTCTCCCCATGCCTCAGGAGCACCCCATGTCCCAGATCCCCGCCGTGAGCCGCGAGTGGCACCTCGTCCGCCGCCCGCAGGGCTGGCCGGTCGCCGAAGACTTCGCCCTGCGCGAGGTCCCGGTGAACGCCGAGCCCGCGCCGGGCCGGATCCTGGTGCGCAACCTCCACATGTCGGTCGACCCCTACATGCGCGGCCGGATGAACGACGTGAAGTCCTACGTCCCGCCGTTCCAGCTGGACCAGCCGATGGACGGCGGCGCGGTCGGCGAGGTCGTCGCCTCCGCCGCCGAGGGCATCGCGGTCGGCGACCACGTCCTGCACGGCCTGGGCTGGCGCGAGTACGCCGAGCTCGACGCCAAGCACGCCACCAAGGTCGACGCCTCGCTCGCCCCGCTCTCCGCCTACCTCGGCGTGCTGGGCATGCCGGGCCTGACCGCCTACGCGGGTCTCTTCGAGGTCGCCTCCTTCAAGGAGGGCGACGCCGTGTTCGTCTCCGGCGCCGCGGGTGCGGTCGGCAGCCTCGTCGGCCAGTTCGCGAAGATCAAGGGCGCCTCCCGGGTGATCGGCTCGGCCGGCTCGGACGAGAAGGTGACGCTCCTCACCGAGAAGTACGGCTTCGACGCCGCCTTCAACTACAAGAACGGCCCCGTCGCCGAGCAGCTCAAGGACGCCGCGCCCGAGGGGATCGACGTCTACTTCGACAACGTCGGCGGCGACCACCTCGAAGCCGCCATCTCCTCCCTCAAGCTGCACGGCCGGGCCACCCTCTGCGGTGCGATCGCCCAGTACAACGACACCGAGCCGGCGCCCGGCCCGCGCAACCTCGTGCAGGTCATCGGCAAGCGGCTGCGGCTCCAGGGCATCCTCGTCAGCGACCACGCCGGGATCCAGGACCGGTTCGTCCAGGACGTGGCCGGCTGGCTGCGCTCCGGTGAGCTGCGCTACGACGAGACGGTCCAGGAGGGCGTGGAGAACGCCGCCGAGGCCTTCCTCGGAATGCTGCGCGGTGAGAACACCGGAAAGATGATCGTTTCCTTCACCCGTTAGGCTCACTCCACACCGTCGTGATCGTGGGCGCGAGTCACGGCGATTCATCTGGAGGATCCACTTCATGTCCATCACGCAGTCCGACGTCGCGTACACCGCCGTGGCCACCGCCGAGAACGGCCGTGACGGCCGCGTCGCCACCAACGACGGCAAGCTCGACGTCGTCGTGAACCCGCCGAAGGAGCTCGGCGGCAGCGGCGCGGGCACCAACCCGGAGCAGCTGTTCGCCGCCGGCTACAGCGCCTGCTTCCAGGGCGCCCTCGGAGTCGTCGCGAAGAACGAGAACGCCGACATCTCCGGCTCCACCGTCACCGCCGAGGTGGGCATCGGCAAGAACGAGGACGGTTTCGGCCTGATCGTCAAGATCTCCGCCGTGATCCCGAACGTGGACGCCGCCACCGCCAAGGACCTCGTCGAGAAGGCCCACCAGGTCTGCCCGTACTCCAAGGCGACCCGCGGCAACATCACGGTCGAGCTGGCCGTCTGATCGCACCGCGCTCGAAGCGAAGGCCGCACTCCCTCCGGGGGGTGCGGCCTTCGCCGTAAACTGGCCCGCATGGGTGATCTTGTGGGGGGCTTCCGGTACCTGCTCGCCGGACAGCGGTGGGTGTTCGGCCACGGGCGCTGGCTGGGCTTCGGCCTGCTGCCGGGGCTGGTCTCGCTGGTGCTCTACGCGGGCGCGCTGGTCGGCCTCGGCTTCGGCGCCGACGACCTGACGGCGTGGGCCACTCCCTTCGCCGACGACTGGTCCTCCCCGTGGCTCGGGCTGTTCCGGGGCTTCCTGACGGCCCTGGTCTTCGCCCTCGGGCTGTTCCTCGCGGTGATCACCTTCACCGCCGTGACCCTGCTGGTCGGCCAGCCCTTCTACGAGTCCCTCTCCGAGCAGGTCGACCGGACCGAGGGCGGCGAGGTGCCCGAGTCCGGGCGGAGCCTGTGGCAGGACGTGTGGATCTCCGGCCGGGACAGCGTGCGGCTGCTGCTGCGGGTGGCGCTGTACGGGGTCCTGCTGTTCGCCCTCGGGTTCGTCCCGGTGGTCGGGCAGACCGTGGTCCCGGCGATCGGGTTCTGCGTGTCCGGCTACTTCCTCACCCAGGAGCTCACCTCGGTCGCCCTCCAGCGGCGCCGGGTGGACCTCGACGAGCAGCTGGCGCTGCTGCGGGGGCGGCGGGCGCTGGCGCTCGGGTTCGGGGTGCCGCTGGTGCTGGCGTTCCTGGTGCCGCTGGTGGCGGTGTTCCTGATGCCGGGCGCGGTGGCGGGGGCCACCCTGATGGCGCGGCACCTGGTCGGGGCGGACGCCGAGCGGGACGTCGAACAGGAGGACGCGGCGGAGGACGCCCGACAGGACTCCGTGCCGGCCGGGGAGTTCGGGCCGCCGCCGTCCTGGTAGGACCGCCCCTGGCCGGCGCGGCTGCGCGTACTGCCGCCGGGTGCCCGCCGTGCGCCCCACGACCGGCTAGCCGGCGGCGGCCGGGCCGCGCAGCAGGGTCAGGAAGGAGCGGAACGCGGCCGGCATGTCCACCGACTGCGGGGCGAGCAGCCACTGGTACTGGAGCCCGTCCATCACCGCCGTCAGCAGCGGCGCCGCCTCCTCGGGGGAGAGCCCGGAGGGGAGGCGGTCGCCGAACTCCGCCCGCAGCACCGCGGCCATCTCGGTGCGGACCTGCGCGTAGCGGTCGGTGAAGAACTCCCGGGCCGGGTGGCCGTCGGTGACGCTCTCGCCCAGCAGCGCCGAGAAGGTCTGCACGATGCCCGGGCGCATCGCGTTGTAGTCGACGAGCGACGCCAGCAGGTCGAGCCGCCAGGTGTCCGCGGAGGCCCGTGAGCCGCCGCCGGTGTCCCACCGGTCGCGCTCCTCCAGCACCGCCACCAGCAGGGCCTCCTTGGTGGGGAAGTAGTGCAGCAGCCCCTGCTGGGTCAGGCCGACGCGTTCGGCTACCGCGCCCAGGGACGCGCCGCGGTAGCCGCGCTCCGCGATCACCTCGACGGCGGCGCGCACGATCTCGCCGCGCCGTTCCTCGCTCCTCGTCCTCGCCATCGCCCCGGCTCCCCTTCCGCTCGCACCCTGCCAGCAGGACCGTACGCCATACGGATATCACAAGAACATAACAAGACCTACCGCTCTACAGGGAACGGGTCCACGATGGGCGGACCGCACCGCACACCGCACGCACTCGATGAGGAGGCACGGCCGTGACCGATGCCGATCAGGCCCGCGAAGACGCCGTAGAGGCCGCGCTCGACAAGCTGGACCTCGACACCAAGACCCGGCTGCTGGCCGGCCAGGACATGTGGTCCCTGCCCGCCGTCCCGGAGATCGGGCTGGCCTCCCTGGTCATGTCGGACGGGCCGATCGGAGTCCGCGGCGTCCGCTGGACCGCCGACGACCCGTCCGTGGCGCTGCCGTCCCCCACCGCGCTCGCCGCCTCCTGGGACCCCGCGCTGGCCCGCCGGGCCGGCCGGCTCCTCGCCCAGGAAGCGCGCCGCAAGGGCGTGCACGTACTCCTGGCCCCGACCGTCAACCTGCACCGCTCCCCGCTCGGGGGGCGGCACTTCGAGTGCTACTCCGAGGACCCGTACCTGACCGGCGCCATCGGCACCGGCTACGTGAGCGGCGTCCAGGACGGCGGCGTCGGCACCACCGTCAAGCACTTCGTCGGCAACGACGCCGAGACCGAACGGTTCACCGTGGACGCCGTCATCGCGCCGCGACCGCTGCGCGAGCTGTACCTCGCGCCCTTCGAGGCCATCGTCAAGAACGCCCGCCCCTGGGGCATCATGACCGCGTACAACCAGGTCAACGGCACGACGATGACCGAGCACCAGCACCTCGTCAACGACGTCCTGCGCGCCGAGTGGGGCTTCGACGGCTACAACGTCTCCGACTGGATGGCCGCCCGCTCCACGGCCGGCGCCATCCTGGGCGGCCTGGACGTGGCCATGCCCGGCCCGCAGACCGTCTACGGGACCGCCCTCGCCGAAGCGGTCCGCGCCGGGGAGGTTCCGCAGGAGGCGGTGGACGGCGCCGTGCGCAACGTCCTGCGGCTCGCCGCCCGGGTGGGCGCGCTGGCCGGCGCGCCCGCCGTCGTCACCGACCCCCCGGCCGGGATCGACGGCGAGGCGCTGGCCCGGGAGATCGCCGCCCGCGGCTTCGTCCTGGTCCGCAACGAGGCCGGGTCCGGCGGGCGGCGCGCGCTGCCGCTGGACCCCGCCCCCGGCCGTACGGTGGCGCTGATCGGCGCCGCCGCCCGCGACGCCCGCGTCCTCGGCGGCGGCTCCGCGACGGTCTTCCCCGAGCGGGTCGTCTCCCCGCTCGACGGCCTGCGGGCCGCGCTCCCAGCCGGGTCGCTCACCTTCAGCGTCGGCGCCGACCCCAGCGAGGAAGTCGTCCCCGCGGACAAGGGCTTCGCACTGCGCGCGATCTGCCGCGACGCCTCCGGCGCCGTCCTCGGCGAGGGCAGCCTGCCGTCCGGCCAGGTCCAGTGGATCGGCGAGGACCTGCCCGCCGGCGCCACGTACGAGACCATGGCGAGCATCGAGGTCACCGGTACGTTCGTGCCCCGCGAGAGCGGCGAGCACGCCTTCGGCACCCGGGGGCTGGGCGCCTTCGCCCTCGCCGTGGACGGGCGGACCCGCTGGGAGGGCGTCCAGCGGATGGGCGACGAGGCCGACCCGTTCGAGGCTTTCTTCGGCGCGCCCAGCGAACGCGCCCGGGTCGCGCTGACCGAGGGCGAGCCCGTTGAGGTGTCCCTGACCTTCCAGGTCCCCGACGTGACCGCCCTCCCGCTCAAGGCGATCATGTTCTCGCTGCTCCACCTCGGCCCCCGGCGGGACCCGGACGAGCTGATCGCGGAGGCGGTGGCGGCCGCCCGGTCCGCCGACACCGCCGTGGTCGTCGTCGCCACCACCGAGCGCGTCGAGTCCGAGGGCTTCGACCGGAGGGACCTGAGACTGCCCGGGCGGCAGGACGACCTGGTCCGGGCCGTGGCCGCCGTGAACCCGAACACCGTGGTCGTCGTCAACGCCGGTTCCCCGGTGGAGCTGCCCTGGCGCGACGACGTGGCCGCCGTGCTGCTGACCTGGTTCCCCGGGCAGGAGGGCGGCGCCGCGCTGGCCGACGTACTCCTCGGCGCGGCCGAGCCGGGCGGCCGGCTGCCCACCACGTGGCCCGCCGAGCTCGCCGACGCCCCCGTCACGGAGGTCGTCCCCGCCGAGGGCCGGCTGGAGTACCGCGAGGGCCTCCTCGTCGGGCACCGGGCGTACGAGGACCGGGGGGTGGCCCCCGCCTACCCGTTCGGGTACGGCCTCGGCTACACCGAATGGGCGTACGAGTCGCTGGAGGTCACCGGGCCGGTGGCGCAGGTGCGGCTGACCAACACCGGAGCCCGGCCGGGCCGGGAGGTCGTCCAGGTCTACCTGGCCCCGCTCGCGGACAGCGTGGAGCGCCCGGCGAGCTGGCTGGCGGGCTTCGCGTCGGTGGCGGCGGGCCCCGGGGAGAGCGTCGAGGCGGAGATCACCCTGCCCGGCCGGGCCTTCGAGATCTGGGACGAGGCGGCCGGCGCCTGGCGGCGGATCGGCGGCGCCTACGAGGTCCGCGCGAGCCGCGCGCACGGCGACACGCGGCTGACCGCCACGGTGCAGGCGTAATGGCGTAATGGCCGGAAATCGCCCGTGAACCGGACCGGTGGAGGCCCCTGACAGCCTCCGCCGGTCCTCCCCGCGCGCTCAGCGCGGCGGTGCGGGAGCCGTCACCTGCCGGTGCGCGAGCTCCGCGAGCCGGGCCTGGCCGGCCTTGCCCGGATGGAACCAGTCCCAGCGGCTCAACTGCTCGGTCCCGAAGGGGTACTGGAACACGGCGCCGCCGTCGTAGCGGCACAGCGGATCCTTCGAGCAGACCGTGCGCAGCACCTCGTTGTACTCGACCACGCGCGCCCGGACCCGCTCGCGCCGGGCCGTGGCCTCCTGGGTGGACGACAGCGGCTCCGCCAGCATCGACTGGCAGATGCCGAGCTTCCAGACCTGCCGCACCATCGGGGCGTCCTTGCCCTGCTCCCACAGCCGCTGCAGGTCCGGCACGGAGGACACGTACACCTGGGTCGCGGGAGAGGCGGCCCGGAGGCCGGCGAGGGCCTTCTCGAAACCGGCCTTGAAGGCGGCGACGGAGGTCATCGAGGAAGTCGTGGGCCGGCAGGCGTCGTTCGAGCCGACCATCACCGTGACCAGGTCGGGCTGGTGCGCGGCCGCCGAGGTCAGCTGGGCCGCCAGGTCCGCCATCCGGGAGCCGGTCACCGCGTAGTTCCAGCTGTGCGCGGGCGCGTCGGCCCGGCCGAGCAGCCGGGTGGCGAGGGAGTCGACCTCCGGGTCCGCACCGGTGGCCCAGGAGACCTCCGGGCAGTCCGCCAGGACCGAACAGGCGTCGAACCCCCGGGTGATGGAGTCGCCCACGGCGACGATCGACTTCGGGGAGGTGTTCCAGCGGGGTCCGGCCTGCGCCCCGCGGCCGCCCTCGGAGCCCGGGCCGCCCGAGTCGCAGGCCGTCGCGCCCCCTGCCAGCAGGGCGGCCGTCGCGACCGCCGCCACGAGGGTCCGGCGGGTGCGTCGGCGCGGAGCGGTGGTGCCCATCGGGGTGGTCCCTCCCTCGTCGCCCCCCGTCCCGCGGGGGCGTCCTGCTGAGTGAATGCTCTGTGTTCACGGGGTTCTGGGCGACCGTACGTCACACCAGGACCCCTGGCGCACGGTAGCTTTTTCCCGTGGCGTTTCGGCCGCAGGTCCCGCGACGCAATGTCAGATCATTTCCGTTAGATTACATCTCGTCACATACTGTCCGTTTTCTGGAGTTTATTCCCGACCTCGTCCCACACTGGAGGTCCCGGTGACGACACGTGGAGTCCTGTACGTGCATTCCGCACCGCGCGCGCTCTGCCCGCACGTGGAATGGGCTGTTGCGGGGGTGCTGGGGGTGCGGGTGAACCTCGACTGGATCAGGCAGCCCGCCTCCCCCGGCACCTGGAGATCCGAGTTCTCCTGGCAGGCCGAAGCGGGCACCGCCTCGAAGCTCGCCTCCGCGCTGCGCGGCTGGCACCTGCTGCGCTTCGAGGTGACGGCCGAGCCCTGCCCGACGGCCGAGGGCGAGCGCTACAGCTCCACCCCGGAACTCGGCATCTTCCACGCCGTCACCGGCCTGCACGGCGACATCCTGATCCCCGAGGACCGGCTGCGCGCCGCCGTCGCCCGGTCCGCGAGCGGCGAGAGCGACCTGGAGACGGAGATCTCCACGCTGCTCGGCAAGCCCTGGGACGACGAACTGGAGCCCTTCCGCTACGCGGGCGAGGGCGCCCCGGTCCGCTGGCTCCACCAGGTGGTCTGAGCCCGGCACGCGAAAAGCCCACCCGGCATCCGGGTGGGCCCTTCGCGGTCTTCGGGGGCGGGGCGTCAGACCGTACGGAACGCGAGCGTCACGTTGTGGCCGCCGAAGCCGAACGAGTTGTTGATCGCCGCGATCGGGCCGTCCACCGGCAGCTTGCGCGGCTCGCCGCGGACGATGTCCGCGTCGATGTCGTCGTCCAGTTCTTCGACGTTGATCGTCGGCGGGGCGATCCGGTGGTACAGGGCCAGCACCGTCGCGACCGTCTCGATGCCGCCCGCGCCACCCAGCAGGTGGCCGGTCATCGACTTCGTCGCCGAGATCGCGATGTGGTCGAGGTCACCGCCCAGGACCTGGCGCAGCGCCTTGAGCTCGGCCGTGTCACCCTGCGGGGTGGACGTGGCGTGCGCGTTCAGGTGCACCAGCTCGGCCGGGTCGAGGTCCGTGTTGTCGAGCAGGTTGCGCACCGCGGCCGCGACACCGCGGCCCGTGGGCTCCGGCTGCGCGATGTGGTGGCTGTCCGCGGACAGGCCCTGGCCCAGCACCTCGCAGTAGACCCGGGCGCCGCGCGCGGCGGCGTGCTCGGCGGACTCCAGGACCACCACGCCCGCGCCCTCGCCCAGGACGAAGCCGTCGCGGGCCTTGTCGTAGGGGCGGGAGGCCTGGGTGGGGTTCTCGTTGTTCTTGGACATCGCCATCATGTTGGCGAACGCGGCGATCGGCAGCGGGTGGATCGCCGCCTCGGTGCCGCCGGCGACGACCACGTCGGCGCGGCCGGTGCGGATCATCTCGACGGCGTAGCCGATGGCCTCGGCGCCCGACGCGCACGCGCTGACCGGCGTGTGCACACCGGCGCGGGCGTTGACCTCCAGGCCGACGTTGGCCGACGGGCCGTTCGGCATGAGCATGGGGACGGTGTGCGGGGAGACCCGGCGCACGCCCTTTTCCTTCAGTACGTCGTACTGGTCGAGCAGGGTGGTGACGCCGCCGATGCCGGAGGCGATCACGGTGCCCAGCCGCTCGGGCACGATGGCGGCGTCCTCGCCGGCCGGGGCGGTGTAGCCCGCGTCGGCCCAGGCCTCACGGGCCGCGATCAGCGCGAACTGCGCCGATCGGTCGAGCTTGCGCGCCAGCGGCTTGGGCAGGATCTCGCTCGGGTCCACGGCGGCCTGAGCGGCGATGCGGACCGGGAGTTCGGCGAAACGTTCGCCCTCCAGGGGCTTGACGCCGGAACGGCCGGCAAGCAGACCTTCCCAGGTCGAAGCGCTGTCGCCACCCAGCGGAGTGGTTGCGCCGATACCGGTGACGACCACGGTGCGATTGGTCGGGCTCACAGGAATTCTTTCTCCACGTCTCAGGGGGTGCTGAATTGTCACGGCGCCACCGCGGGGTGGCGACAAACGCTCGGCAGGCTCTTAGGCCTGGTTCTTCAGGATGTAGTCCGCGGCGTCGCCGACCGTCTTGAGGTTCTTGACGTCCTCGTCCGGGATCTTCACCTCGAAGCGCTCTTCGGCGGCGACGACGACCTCGACCATGGACAGCGAGTCGACGTCCAGGTCGTCGGTGAAGGACTTGTCGAGCTGGACGTCCTCCTGCGGGATGCCGGCGATCTCGTTGACGATCTCCGCGAGACCTTCGAGGATCTCTTCCTGCGTGGCGGCCATGAGGCGCTCCTTCTCTAGCTAATTGATGATCAGGGAGGGAAAAACGATCCCGGCCCTAGGGGAGGGTAACGACCGTCGCGGCGTAGACGAGCCCCGCCCCGAAGCCGATGACGAGCGCGGTGTCGCCGCTCTTCGCCGCTCCGGTCGCCAGGAGCCGCTCCATGGCGAGCGGAATCGAGGCGGCCGACGTGTTGCCGGTGGTCTCCACGTCACGGGCGACCGTGACGTGCTCCGGCAGCTTGAGGGTCTTCACCATCGAATCGATGATCCGCATGTTCGCCTGGTGCGGGATGAAGACGTCCAGGTCCTCCGCGGCGATCCCGGCGGCGTCGAGCGCCTGCTGGGCCACCTTGGCCATCTCGAAGACGGCCCAGCGGAAGACCGCCTGGCCCTCCTGGGTGATGGCCGGGAACTTCTCCCCGCCGCCCTTGCCGAGGTACTGGTCCCAGGGCACGGTCTGCTTGATCGTCTCGGACTTGTCGCCCTCCGAACCCCACACCGTGGGGCCGATGGCCGGCTCGTCCGAAGGGCCGACGACCACCGCGCCGGCGCCGTCGCCGAACAGGAAGGCCGTCGCCCGGTCCTCCAGGTCGGTCAGGTCCGACAGCCGCTCGACACCGATGACGAGGACGTACTGCGCCGACCCCTCCACCACCATGCCCTTGGCGAGCGTCAGGCCGTAACCGAACCCGGCGCAGCCGGCGGAGATGTCGAACGCGGCCGGCTTGACCGCCCCGACCAGGTGCGCGATCTCCGTCGCGACGGCCGGCGTCTGCTTGAAGTGCGAGACCGTGGAGACGATCACGGCGCCGATCTGCTCCGGCGAGACACCGGCATCGGCCAGCGCCTTGCCCGAAGCCTCCACCGACATCGCGGTGACGGTCTCCTGGGGCGAGGCCCAGTGCCGGGTCGCGATGCCCGAACGCGAGCGGATCCACTCGTCGGACGAGTCGATCGTCTCCAGGATGACCTCGTTGGGCACCACCCGGGTCGGGCGGTAACCGCCGACACCGAGGATGCGGGCGTACGGGGAGCCCTTGGCAGGCTTGATCTTCGACATGCTGAGGTGGGCTCCTTCTCTCAGGCCGCGTGCCCGGCGAGCAGCTCCGCGGCCTTCTGGAGATCGTCCGGGGTCTTCAGGGCCACGCTCGGCACGCCCTTGAGCGCGCGCTTGGCCAGCCCCGTCAGGGTCCCGCCGGGGCACAGCTCGATGATCCCGGTGACGCCCAGTGCGGCGAACGTCTCCATGCACAGGTCCCAGCGGACCGGATGGGCGACCTGGCCGACCAGGCGGGCGACGACATCGGCGCCCGAGGTGACGACCCCGCCGTCCTTGTTCGACACGTACGTCAGCGCCGGGTCCGCCGGGTCGAGGGCCTGTGCGGCCTTCTCCAGGGTGGCGACCGCCGGGGCCATGTGATGCGTGTGGAAGGCGCCCGCGACCTTGAGGGCGACGACCTTCATGGAGCCTTCGGGCTTGTCGGCCTCCAGAGCGGCGATCTGCTCCAGGGTGCCGGCCGCCACGATCTGGCCCGCGCCGTTGATGTTGGCCGGGGCGAGCCCCAGCTTCTCCAGGTGGGCCACGACCACGTCGCGGTCACCGCCCAGTACCGCGGCCATGCCCGTCGGGACGACGGCGGCGGCCTCGGCCATGGCCAGGCCCCGGGTCCGTACGAACGACAGCGCGTCGGCCTCGCTCAGCACACCGGCGTACGCGGCGGCGGTGATCTCACCGACGCTGTGGCCGGCGACCGCGCCGAAAGCCGCCGGTGAACCCAGCGCCGAAGCGGACAGCAGACCCGCCGCGACCAGCAGCGGCTGGGCCACCGCCGTGTCGCGGATCTCGTCCGCGTCGGCCTTCGTGCCGTAGTGGGCGAGGTCGAGCCCGAGCGCGTCGGACCACCCCGCGACGCGCTCGGCGGCGCCGGGGAGTTCGAGCCAGGGAGTCAGGAAGCCGGGCGTCTGAGCGCCTTGGCCTGGAGCGACGAGTACGAGCACCCTCACACTCTCTCTTGTATCCGGCCCGCGCCGCCCGTGGGGACAGGGACGAAGAACCGTCGGGGTAATTGTTGATGTCTGACAAAAGTCTAGGACTGGAGATCGCCGTCGGCCAGACGCCCGAGGATCAGGGCGATCCGCAGCGTGAACGCCGAACGGACATCGGAGGGTGACCAGCCGGTGACGTCGGTCACACGTCGGAGCCGGTAGCGCACCGTGTTGGGGTGCACGAACAGCATTCGCGCGGCCCCCTCCAGGCTGCTCGCCTGCTCCAGGTAGACACTCAGCGTCTCCAGCAGCGCCGAGCCCGCCTCCTCCAGCGGTCTGTAGATCTCCTCCACCAGCTGCTCCCTCGCGGAGGGATCAGCGGCGATCGCGCGCTCGGGAAGGAGATCGTCCGCCAGCACCGGGCGGGGGGCGTCCTGCCAGGCCGTACAGGCCTTCAGGCCGGCCGCGGCGGCCTGCGCCGACTTCGTCGCGTTCAGCAGGTCGGGGACCACCGGACCGGCCACCACCGGACCGGCCGCGAACGGCCCGATCAGCGATTTCGCCACCTGCAACGGGTTGTCGCTGCCACCCGCGATGACCACGAGCCGGTCGCCCAGCACCCCCGTCAGCACCTGGAGCTTGTGGTGGCGGGCGGCCCGCCGGATCGCCTCGACCGTCAGCTCGCTGTCACCGTCCGGGGCCGTGCCCAGGACGACGCACACGTGCTCCGGCGAATTCCAGCCGAGCGCCGCCGCCCTCGACAGCGCGCCCTCGTCCGCCTCGCCCGACAGCACCGCGTTGACGACGAGGGACTCCAGGCGGGCGTCCCACGCCCCGCGCGCCTCCGCCGCCTGGGCGTACACCTGGGCCGTCGCGAAGGCGATCTCCCGCGCGTACACGAGCAGCGCCTCGCGCAGCACCGACTCGTCGCCCGGGGCCGCCACCTCGTCGATCGCGGTCTCCATGACCTCGATCGTCGTACGCACCATCTCCACCGTCTGGCGCAGGGTGATCGCCCGGGTCAGCTCGCGCGGAGCCGTCCCGAACACGTCCGTGGAGATCGCCTGCGGGGTCTCCGGGTGCCGGAACCACTCCGTGAACGCGGCGATGCCGGCCTGGGCGACCAGGCCGATCCACGACCGGTTCTCCGGCGGCATCGCCCGGTACCACGGCAGGGTCTCGTCCATGCGCGCGATCGCGTTGGCGGAGAGCCGTCCGGCGGACTTCTCCAGCCGGCGCAGCGTCGCGGGATGCGGGTGGGCGGGATGCGCGGCGTGCGCGGGACGCGCCGGGCCGGTCTCGGGGGAATGCTCACGTTCGGGTTGGGGCACGGGACAAGACTGCCTTATCGGCGCCCCGGCGCGGAGCCGGGTCCACGGGCACCCGTCCGCCGCCCCCGCCGCGGCCGGTCCCGGAAGGACGCCCCCGGGGTCTACGGTGGCCACCATGATTGATGTACGCCGCGCCGCGGACCGGTACGAGGGCGGGAACCCGGCCGCCGGGATCACCACCCGGCACGCCTTCTCCTTCGGCTCCTCCTACGACCCGGACAACATCCGCTTCGGACCCGTGCTCGCCTGCAACGAGGAGCTCCTGCAACCGGGCTCCGGTTTCGACGAGCACCCGCACAGCCAGACCGAGATCGTCACCTGGGTGGTGGAGGGCGAGCTCACGCACAAGGACAGCACCACCGGCGACACCGGCCTGGTCCGCTCCGGCGACGTACAGCACTTCACCGCCGGGTCGGGCGCCCGGCACATCGAACGCAACGACGGCCCCGTGCCGCTGCGCTTCGTCCAGACCTGGCTGGCCCCGCTGGCGGCGGCCGGCGAGCCCGCGTACCGGCTGGTCCGGGGCCTCGCGGACGGGCAGCCGTACGAGATCCCCGCGGCCGGCGCCGTGCTGCACGTGCGGCGGCCCGGCGCGGGGGAGCGGATCGCCGTACCGGAGGCGCCCCGGGTCTACCTGCACGTGGTGCGCGGCGACCTGCGCCTGGACGGCGAGGAACTCGGCCCCGGCGACTCGGCGCGGATCACCGGCGAGACGGGACTGCGGATCGTCGCCGGCTCCCCGGGCGAACTGCTGATCTGGGAACTGCCCTGACTCCTGACTAACGCGCGCGGAGTTCGGCGAGGACCGCGTCGGTGAACGGGGTCCAGGCCGCCACGGCCCACGGGCCGAAGGCGCGGTCGGTCAGCGCCACGCACGCGGCGCGCGCGTCCGGGTCCACCCACAGGAAGGTGCCGGACTGGCCGAAGTGCCCGAAGGTGCGCGGCGAGGACGTGGTGCCCGTCCAGTGCGGGGACTTGCCGTCGCGGATCTCCATGCCGAGCCCCCAGTCGTTCGGGGACTGGTGCCCGTAGCCCGGCAGTACGCCCTTGAGGCCCGGGTGCACGACGGAGGTGGCCTCCGCGACGGTGCGGACGTCCAGCAGCCGGGGCGCCTGGAGTTCGGCGGCGAAGCGCACCAGGTCGGCGACGGTCGACACGCCGTCCTTGGCGGGGGAGCCCTCCAGCGCGCTCGACGCCATGCCCAGCGGCTCGAAGACGGCCTGGTGCAGGTACTCGGCGAAGGGGATGCCGGTGGCCTTGGCGATGTGGTCGCCGAGCACCTCGAAGCCCGCGTTGCTGTACAGCCGGCGCTGCCCGGGCGGGCCCATCACCCGGTGCTCGTCGAACGCGAGGCCGCTGGTGTGGGCGAGCAGGTGCCGGACGGTGGAACCCTCCGGACCGGCCGGCTCGTCCAGTTCGACCGCGCCCTCCTCGTACGCGACGAGGGCGGCGTACGCGGTGAGCGGCTTGGTGACCGAGGCCAGGGGGAAGCGGTGGTCCGCGGGCCCGTGGGAGCCGGCGAGGCTCCCGTCGGCGCGCACGACGGCCGCCGCGGCGGTCGGTACCGGCCAGCTCTCGATGGTCCGCAGGGTCTGCAAGGTCTCCGGGCTCTCCATGCGGCCGAGCCTACTTGCTTGGAGTGCACTCCAAGGTTTTAGCGTGGTCGCCATGAGCCTGACGCAGACGCGGTACACGATCAGCGAAGTCGAGGCGCTGACCGGTCTGACCCAGCACACCTTGCGCTGGTACGAGCGGATCGGCCTGATGCCGCACGTGGACCGTTCCCACTCGGGACAGCGGCGGTTCAGCGACAAGGACCTCGACTGGCTGGCCTTCGTGGGCAAGCTGCGCAGCACCGGGATGTCGGTGGCGGACATGGTGCGGTACGCGGAGCTGGTCCGCGAGGGAGAACACACCGTCGAGCAGCGGCGCGAGCTGCTGGAGCGGACGCGCCGCGAGGTGCGGGCGCGGATCTCGGAACTGACGGACGCGCTCGCCGTACTGGACTACAAGATCGATCACTACGCGGGGAAGGCTGTACGGCAATGACGCAGGACACGGAGCACGGCACGGAGCAGATCGAGCGGGTCGAACTCGGCAAGGGCGGCCCCATAGTCGGTGTGCAGGGCCTCGGCTGCATGGGCATGAGCGAGTTCTACGGGGACACGGACGAGGAGGCCGCCCGGCAGACCCTGGACGCGGCACTGGCCGCCGGGGTCACCCTCTTCGACACCGCGGACGTGTACGGGCGCGGGGCGAACGAGGAGTTCCTCGCGCCGTTCGTCGCGGCGCACCGCGACGAGATCACCCTGGCGACGAAGTTCGCCATCGAGCGCAGCGACGACCCGCAGTACCGCGGCATCCGCAACGACCGCGGCTACCTCCGGCAGGCGGTCGAGGCCAGCCTGCGGCGGCTCGGCACCGAGGTGATCGACCTCTACTACATGCACCGGCGCGACCCGGCCGTGCCGCTCGCCGAGTCGGTGGGCGCGATGGCCGAACTCGTGCGGGAGGGCAAGGTGCGCCACCTCGGTCTGAGCGAGGTCACCGGAGCCGAGCTGCGCGAGGCGCACGCGGTGCACCCGATCGCGGCGCTCCAGTCGGAGTGGTCGCTGTTCAGCCGGGACGTGGAGCGCAGCGCGGTGGGCGCGGCGGCGGAGCTGGGGGTGGCGTTCGTGCCGTACTCGCCGCTCGGACGCGGGTTCCTGACGGGCGCGTTCGCGGACGCGGCGGCGGAGCTGTCGGAGGGCGACTTCCGCAAGCACCAGCCGCGGTTCACGGGCGACAACGCGAAGGCGAACGCGGCGCTGCTGGCGCCGGTGCGGGAGATCGCCGCGGCGCACGGGGCGACCCCGGCGCAGATCGCGCTGGCCTGGGTGCAGCAGCGGGCGCAGGTGCACGGGCTGACGGTGGTGCCGATCCCGGGCACCCGCAAGCCCGGGCGGCTCGCGGAGAACACGGCGGCGACCCGGATCACCCTGACGGAGGCGGAGCTGGCCCTGCTGGAGCCGATCGCCTCCCAGGTCACCGGCGACCGCTACCCGGACATGTCCTCCACCTCGGCGGCCCGCGAGGCCTGACCCTTCGGTGCCGGGGCAGCGGGCCCCGCATCTCAGCGTGTCGGCCTCGGCACGCCGGAGGCGGGGCCGGCGCCGGGGCATCCGGCCCGGCGATTCAAGCCTCGCCGGAGAGGCGCGGGGTGTGGGGCGGAGCCCCACGGGCCCGGCGCAGCCGGGGCCGTTTGCGCGGCGGCGCGCCCGGACGGCCGGACCGGGGCTGGCCAGCCTGTCCGCGCTGGGTTAGCCGGGGCATCCGGCCCTGCAAGTTCAGCCTGTCGGCGCTGGGGGACCATGTCAGCCTCGTGGGGGTTCCCCCGGACGGAGTTGTGGGGCGGAGCCCCACGGCCCGGCGCAGCCGGGGGCGCTTGCGCGGCGGCGCGCCCGGACGGCCGGACCGGGGCTGGCCAGCCTGTCCGCGCTGGGTTAGCCGGGGCATTCGGCCCTGCAAGTTCAGCCTGTCGGCGCTGGGGGACCATGTCAGCCTCGTGGGGGTCCCCCCGGACGGAGTTGTGGGGCGGAGCCCCACGGGCCCGGCGCAGCCGGGGCCGTTTGCGCGGCGGCGCGCCCGGACGGCCGGACCGGGTCTGGCCAGCCTGTCCGCGCTGGGTTAGCCGGGGCATCCGGCGCGCCATCCCGGCCCGTCGGCTCGGCGCGCCGGAGGCGGGGCCGGCGCCCGGGGCAGCCGGCCCCGCCATTTCAGCCTCCCGGACGGAGTCCGGGAGTGCGGGGCGGAGCCCTGCCGGGGCCGGCCGGGACCCGGGCTAGCTCAGCCGGTCGCGCAGGGCCGAGTATTCGGCGTCCGTCAGCAGCCCCGCGCTGTGCAGCTCAGCCAGGTGGTGCAGCCGGTCCCCGCCGGAGGACTTCGGTACGGCCGCCGTCACCGGCGTCCGCCGCCCCCGCAACGCCGCCAGCACGGCCGCCGCGAACGGCAGCGACTCGTGCACCGCCCCGTACCCCACCCCGAACACGGCCGCCGCCAGGTCGTGGTCCGGCCGGTCCCCGCCGACCGCGCCCGCGGCGGCGTCCCGCAGCACCAGTCGCAGGTGCCCGTCCGGCCCCTCGGGGGAGCGCCACACCACCCCCGTCACCTCCGCCAGCGGATACCGCTGGTCGCCCGCCTTCCACTTCGCGCTGCTGGCGCCCGTACGCGACCAGTGGAAGGTGACGGCCGCCCCGTCGAAGCCGACGCGCGCGTCGTACGCCTTGAGGTGCGCCGGCGCCTGCGGGGCCGCGACCAGGAAGCGCTCCGCCGCCGTCGCGGGCCCGAGCCGGTCCCGTACGTCGTCCGCCAGCGCCGCCGCCCGCGGGGCGCACCCGCCGGGCAGCACCAGCCGGTACGGGTCGCAGCTCTCCTTGAGCTGTCCGGCGGCGGCCTCCATCAGCGGATCCGCCCCGGGCCGGGGCACGGCGCGCAGCACCACGGCGTCCCGCCTGCCCACCGTCAGACTCAGCTCGGACAGCGCCTCCAGCGGGATCCGGCGCTCCCTCAGGGCGTGCCAGAGCCTTGGCGTCCGCAGCCCCCGCGCGAAACGGATGATCACCGAGTCGGAGTCGAACTCCCAGACGGCATGGTTTCCGGCCAATACGTCCCCCATGCGGCTCATGGTAAAGGGACGTGCCCCCGCTCGTCCCCCTCACCGCAGAGACGGTTCTGCGGGACCTGTGGGCCCGTCAGTCCCCGGAAACGCCCTGTCGGCACGTGTCGTCCCCGGTCACGCACACGACCGAACCGAACGCGCCGGTTCCGATCTTCGCGAAGTTGTCCAGCGAGGCGGTTCCTGGCTCGAAATAGCCGGTGTGGTTGCGGGCCCCGGCCGAGGACAGCAGCCGCGCCCCGAAGTCCGGCGACACGGGGTCCGCCCCGTGGCCCAGGCCGCCCAGTTCCAGGTGCGGCACGTCCGCGATCCAGTCCCCGGAGTCCCGCATCGCCCACACCCGGGCCGCGGTGTGCAGCTCGGCGGCGTTCGACACGCGCATCCCGGGGCTGCCGGCCACCACCACGTCGGTCACCCGCGGCGGCAGTTCGTGCGCGGCGACCCCGCACACCACCGAGCCGTAGCTGTGGCAGATCAGCGCCACGCTGGACCGCCCGGGCAGGGCCGCGGCCAGCGCCCGCAGCCGTACGGAGCCCTCCACGGCGAGCTTCCCGGTTGCGGCGTCCATGCCGACCCCGGTCGGTGCGGTGTACCCGGCCCAGGCGATGACCGCCGTGCTGCTGTCCGGCGCGCTCGCGCGTTCCGCCTCGTAGAGGGACCGCGCCATACCGGACGGCGCGGTCAGCCGGCGCTGCGTCCGCTCGAAGGTGAGCAGGTCGGTGTCGACGCCGGGCACGATCACCGACACCCGGCGGGCCTGGTCGAGGTCGCCGAAGACCTCGGCGACGAGCCCGTCGCCGGTGGGGTCGAACAGGAGGATCTGCCGTCCCGGTTCGGCCAGCGATTCGAGCCGGTGGGCGCGCCGGAGCGCGGTGGCGCGGTCGGCCGGGGTCAGGGCGACGTCCCGGCTGCGGTCCTCCTCCACGCGCCGGGCCTGCTCCAGGGAGTGCTGGTTGGCCCGGTAGCGGGTGGTGGCGGGCACCCCGTCGAGGTTGCCGACGACGAGCGGGTAGCCGTCCGCGAGCCGGGCGCGCTGGGCGCCGTCGAGTCCGGCGAAGAAGCGGGAGACCGCGGCGACGGGGGCGTCGGCGGCGGGCAGGGCGCGCCCGTCGATCCGGGCCAGGGACCAGGCGGAGAGGGCGGCGGCCCGCGGCGAGATGCCCGCCTCGGGCCGGTGCACGGAGGTCCAGCCGGTGATCACCAGCATGACGAGGACGACCGCGAGCGCGAGCAGGGTGCGCATGGCGGCGGGGGGCGCTGTGGCGCCGGCGGTGTGGTGGACGGAGCCGGGCAGATTCACTGGAACCAGCCTAGGAGACCGCTGGAGCCCCTGGCGCGCCGGGTGACGGGTCTCACCACCGACCGTGTCACAGACGCCCGGACCGTCACGCTCGGCTACTGCCCCGGGCGCCGCACGTACGCCCCCGCGGGCGGCTTCGCTCAGTGCCAGTCCGCGGCCAGCGCCGGGCCGATCTGGTCGAGGTAGGCCTCCGTCATCCGCCGGATCGCCGCCACGCTGGTGTCGTGCCCCTGCCCCCACAGCCGTCCGGTGACCCGCATGACGCCGGAGAAGGCGGCCACCGCCACCCGCGGCCGGGGGTCGGCGTCCACGTCCAGTCCCTCGCGTTCCGCGACGAGCCGCGCGATGCGCTCCTCCAGTTCGGTGGAGCGCCGCAGGTGGACGGCGAGCAGTGCCGGGGTCGACTCGATGAGCTGGTAGCCGCGCATGTAGAGGTCGACGGGCACCACGTCGGAGATCGCCTCGTCCACGGTGTCCCAGGCCACGAGCACCGCGTTCCGCATCGCCGTCAGCGGCCCCTCGGCGGCCGGCCGCGCCCGCAGCGCCGCCACGAAGTGCGATTCGACCAGGTCCTGGACGGCGAAGGCGACCTCCTCCTTGTTGGCGAAGTAGCGGAAGAAGGTGCGCTGGGAGACCTCCACGGCATCGGTGATCTCGTCGACCGTCGTCTTCTCGTAGCCCTGCGAGAGGAACAGGAGCAGGGCCGCGCGCAGCAGCGCGTCCCGGGTGCGCCGCTTCTTGCGTTCGCGCAGTCCGGCCGCCGGGACGGCCGCCGGGACGGCCGGCGCGGGCCGGTGTTCGGTCATCACCGCGGGGTCCCCTTCCGGTGTTGCTGCCGGGATCCGATACCGGGCTGTTCCGACGCCGAGTTCTGACGCTGAGTGAGCGGTCAGGGTACCTGTGACCCAGCTGACAGCGGCTGTCCCGTTAAGCCGTTTGTGAAGTGTCAGTCGCTGTCACTAGCCTGTTCGCATGACTAGTCAGATCACCGCCGACGGCCGGGTGACCCTGGACAAATCCGGCCCGGCGCCGTCGGGTTCAGGACTGCGCGGCCATCCGTGGCTCACCCTCTTCGCCGTTGCGATCGGCGTCATGATGGTGACCCTGGACGGCACGATCGTCGCGGTCGCCAACCCCGCCATCCAGAAGGACCTCGGCGCCAGCCTCGCCGAGGTGCAGTGGATCACCAACGGCTACCTCCTGGCCCTCGCCGTCTCCCTCATCACCGCCGGCAAGCTCGGTGACCGCTTCGGTCACCGGCAGACCTTCCTCATAGGCATCGCCGGCTTCGCGCTCTCCTCCGCCGTGATCGGCCTGTCCACCGGCGTCGAGCTCGTCATCGGCTTCCGGGTCGCCCAGGGCCTGTTCGGCGCGCTGCTGATGCCCGCCGCGCTCGGCCTGCTGCGCGCCACCTTCCCCGCCGAGAAGCTGAACATGGCCATCGGCATCTGGGGCATGGTCATCGGCGCCTCCACCGCCGCCGGGCCGATCGTCGGCGGTCTGCTCGTGGAGCACGTCAGCTGGCAGTCCGTCTTCTTCATCAACGTCCCCGTCGGGATCGTCGCGCTCGGCTTCGGCCTCTTCACCCTGCTCGACCACCGGGCCGAGAACGCCCCGCGCTCCTTCGACCTGCTGGGCATCGTGCTGCTGTCCGGCGCGATGTTCTCGCTGATCTGGGCCCTGATCAAGGCTGCTGAGTGGGGCTGGGGCGACACCAAGACCCTGGTCTTCCTGGGGGCCTCGGTCGTCTGCTTCGTGCTCTTCGCCCTCTGGGAGAACCGGGTCGCCGAACCGCTCATCCCGCTCGGGATGTTCCGTTCGCTGCCGCTGTCCGCCGGCACCGTACTGATGGTGCTGATGGCCTTCGCGTTCATGGGCGGCCTGTTCTTCGTCACCTTCTACCTCCAGAACGTCCACGGCATGAGGCCGGTCGACAGCGGCCTGCACCTGCTGCCGCTCACCGGCATGATGATCATCGGTTCGCCCCTGGCGGGCGCCGCGATCACCAAGATCGGCCCGCGGATCCCGCTGGTCGCCGGCATGGTCGCCACCGCGGTGGCCTGCTTCGGGATGGCCCAGCTGACCCCCGGCACCGGCACCATGGTCATGTCGCTCTGGTTCGCCCTGCTCGGCCTCGGTCTCGCGCCCGTCATGGTCGGCGCCACCGAGGTCATCGTCGGCAACGCCCCGCTGGAGCTGTCCGGGGTGGCCGGCGGGCTCCAGCAGGCCGCGATGCAGGTCGGCGGCAGCCTGGGCACCGCCGTGCTCGGCGCCGTCATGGCGGGTACCGTCCGTGACACGTTCGGGGACAACTGGCAGCGCGCGCAGCTGCCGCCGCTCAGCCCCGAGCAGCTCGACCTCGCCGAGAAGGGCGTGCAGGTCGGCATCGCGCCCGTCCCGCCGGGCGTCCCGCAGCAGGTCGCGCAGGCGGTCACCACGGTCGCGCACGACACGTTCGTCTCGGGCATGAGCACCGCCTTCAGCGTCGCGGGCGTGGTCGCGGTGCTCGCCGCGATCGTGGCCGGCTTCACCAAGCGCGGCGAGAACGCCGCCGCGGGGGCGGGCGCGGCCCACGTCTGAGCCGGCCACCCGGGCACCGCGCAGGCGTCAACCCGGTACGCACGACAGCCCCGCCGGACGGTTCCGGCGGGGCTGTCGCCTATCCGGGTGGACCCGTCCGCACCCCCTTCCGTACGCACGTCGCCGCAGGTCAGCGTGGGGTCGTCGGAGCTTCGGAAACGGTCCGGGGCCCGCTTGTCCACAAGGAGTTGACCCGTCATGCGTACGTGTATCCCCGCGCAGCGCAGTACTTTCCTGGCCGCTCTCGCCCTGGCCGCCGCCGCCCTCGTCCCGGGCACGGCCGGCCCCGCGCACGCCGCCGGGCCACCGACGCTCGGCGCCTGCGCCACCGGGCAGCTGTGCCTGTGGGCGAAGCCGGACTTCAAGGGCGCCCGGCACACCTACGAGCTCAGCACCCTCGACATCAACAGCTGCACCGCGCTGCCCGCCGGGACCAGCGCCCAGGCCCTCACCAACCGGACCGGCCGCCCGGTGACCACGTACCAGTCGGCGGAGTGCCAGGAGACGGGAGAGTTCCAGACCTACCCGGGCGACGGCGTCTGGCTGCCGCAGTCGCCCTACCAGGTACGGGCGTTCAAGGTCTGGGAGCGCTGACCGGCCCGGGGAACGCGTGCTCGTCCGCCGCCCCCGCCGGGGCCCCGGCGCGGTCCTCCCGCACCGGGGCGCCGTCCGGCTCCGGCGCCGCCGCGCCGCCTCCCAGCCGGGCGACCTCGGCGCGCAGCGCCCGTACCTCCTGGGCCAGCTCCGCGATCGCCGCGGTCTGCGCCCGCTCCACCTGGTCGTCGCGCTCGAACCGGGAGATGAACCAGGCGGCGATGTTGGCGGTGACCACACCCAGCAGCGCGATCCCCGACAGCATCAGCCCGACCGCCAGCAGCCGCCCCAGCCCGGTGGTGGGGGAGTGGTCCCCGTACCCGACCGTCGTCATGGTGGTCACCGACCACCACAGCGCGTCCCCGAGGTTCTTGATGTTCCCCCCGGGCGCGTCCCGCTCCACGCTCAGCACCGCCAGCGAGCCGAACATCAGCAGTCCCACCACCGCGCCCGCCACGTACGTGGTCAGCCGGACCTGCGGCGCCATCCGGGCCCGCCGGCCCACCAGCAGCAGCGTCGACACCAGCCGCAGCAGCCGCAGCGGCTGGATCATCGGCACCAGCACCGCCGCCAGGTCCAGCCAGTGGCCCCGTACGAACGCCTTCCGCGACGGCGACAGGCTCAGCCGGACCAGGTAGTCGGCGGCGAAGGCGCCCCACACCACCCACTCGGCGTGCGTGCACGCCCGGTGCACCGCGGGGCTCGCGTCCGGCGCCACGATCGGCACGGCGTACGCGACGGCGAACGCCACGGCGAGCACGAGCAGCGGGGTCTGGCTCCGCCGCTCCCACCGGGCCTGGCGGGAGGGTTCTTTCATGCCCGCATAGTAAAGAACGAGTAAGGGGCGTTGGGACAACTGTCCCAACGCCCCCTCGGAAGAGTGACGGTTACGCGTCGCCGCCCGCCGCACCCGGGTCGGCCGCCGCGACGTCCAGCAACTGGTAGCGGTCGATGGCCTGCTTCAGTACCGAACGGTCGATCCGGCCCGCCTTCGCCAGTTCGGTCAGCACGGCCAGCACCACCGACTGCGCGTCGATGTGGAAGAACCGGCGGGCCGCGCCACGGGTGTCCGCGAAACCGAACCCGTCGGCGCCGAGCGAGGTGTACGGGCCGGGGACCCAGCGCGAGATCTGGTCCGGCACCGACCGCATCCAGTCCGAGACCGCCACGAACGGCCCCTCGGACCCCGAGAGCTTGCGCGTCACGTACGGCACGCGCTGCTCCTCCTCCGGGTGGAGCAGGTTGTGCTCCTCCACCTCCACGGCCTCGCGGCGCAGCTCGTTCCAGGAGGTCGCCGACCAGACGTCCGCCTTCACGTTCCACTCCGCGGCCAGCATCCGCTGCGCTTCCAGGGCCCACGGCACGGCCACGCCGGAGGCCATGATCTGCGCCCCGATGCTGCCCTCGGTGCCCGCCGACACCCGGTGGATGCCCTTGAGGATGCCGTCGACGTCGACCCCGGCCGGCTCGGCCGGGTGCTGGATCGGCTCGTTGTAGACGGTCAGGTAGTAGAAGACGTCCTCCGACTCCGGGCCGTACATGCGCCGCAGACCGTCCTTGACGATGTGCGCGATCTCGTACCCGTACGCCGGGTCGTACGCCACGCAGCCCGGGTTGGTCGACGCCAGCAGCTGGGAGTGACCGTCGGCGTGCTGGAGGCCCTCACCCGTGAGGGTGGTCCGTCCGGCCGTCGCGCCGAGGACGAATCCGCGCGCCAGCTGGTCGGCCATCTGCCAGAACTGGTCACCGGTGCGCTGGAAACCGAACATGGAGTAGAAGACGTAGACCGGGATCAGCGGTTCGCCGTGCGTCGCGTACGCCGAACCCGCCGCGATCAGCGAGGCCGTGCAGCCCGCCTCGGAGATGCCGTCGTGCAGCATCTGGCCGGTCGGCGACTCCTTGTACGCGAGCAGCAGCTCGCGGTCGACCGCCTCGTACTGCTGCCCCAGCGGGTTGTAGATCTTGGCGCTCGGGAAGAAGGCGTCCATACCGAAGGTGCGGTACTCGTCGGGCGCGATCAGCACGAACCGCTTGCCGATCTCCTTGTCCCGCATCAGGTCCTTCAGGATGCGCACGAACGCCATCGTCGTCGCGATCGACTGGTGGCCCGAGCCCTTCTTGGCCGCCGCGTACGCCGTGTCGTCGGGCAGCTGGAGCGGCTTCGCGCGCACCACGCGGGTCGGCACGTAGCCGCCGTGCGCGTTGCGCTGGTCGTGCATGTACTGGATCTCGGGGGAGTTGCGGCCCGGGTGGTAGTACGGCGGGGCGCCGCGCTCCAGCTGCGCGTCCGTGATCGGGATGTGCAGGCGGTCGCGGAAGCGCTTGAGGTCGTCGACCGTCAGCTTCTTCATCTGGTGCGTCGCGTTGCGGCCCTCGAAGTTCGGGCCCAGCGTCCAGCCCTTGACCGTCTGGGCCAGGATCACCGTCGGCTGGCCCTTGTGGGCCTTGGCCGCCGCGTACGCCGCGTAGACCTTCTTGTGGTCGTGGCCGCCGCGCCCGAGGTGCTGGATCTGCTGGTCGCTCATGTTCTCGACCATCGCGCGCAGCCGCTGGTCACCGCCGAAGAAGTGCTCGCGGATGTACGCGCCGGACTCGGTGGCGTACGTCTGGAACTGCCCGTCGGGGGTGGAGTTCATCTTGTTGACCAGGATGCCGTCGCGGTCCTGGGCCAGCAGCGGGTCCCACGAGCGGTCCCAGATCAGCTTGATGACGTTCCAGCCGGCCCCCCGGAAGATCGACTCCAGCTCCTGGATGATCTTCCCGTTGCCGCGGACCGGGCCGTCCAGGCGCTGGAGGTTGCAGTTGACGACGAACGTCAGGTTGTCCAGACCCTCGCGGGCCGCGATGGACAACTGGCCCAGCGACTCCGGCTCGTCCATCTCGCCGTCACCGAGGTACGCCCAAACGTGGGACTTGGAGGTGTCCGCGATCCCGCGCGCCTCCATGTACCGGTTCATCCGGGCCTGGTAGATCGCACCGAGCGGGCCGAGGCCCATCGAGACGGTCGGGAACTCCCAGAAGTCGGGCATCAGCCGCGGGTGCGGGTAGCTGGACAGGCCGTACGGGGCCTTCGACTTCTCCTGCCGGAACGCGTCGAGCTGCTGCTCGGAGAGCCGGTCCAGCAGGTAGGCGCGGGCGTAGATGCCGGGCGAGGCGTGGCCCTGGAAGAAGATCTGGTCGCCGCCGTCGCCCTCGTCCTTGCCGCGGAAGAAGTGGTTGAAGCCCACGTCGTAGAGGGAGGCGGAGGAGGCGAAGGTCGCGATGTGGCCGCCGACCCCGATCCCGGGGCGCTGCGCGCGCGAAACCATGACGGCCGCGTTCCACCGGGTCGCGTTGAGGACCTTGCGCTCGATCTCCTCGTTGCCGGGGAAGAAGGGCTCGTCCTTGGTGGCGATCGTGTTGACGTAGTCCGTGCTGCGCATCTCCGGCACGGCCACGCGCTTCTCGCGGGCCCGCTCGATCAGGCGCAGCATGAGGTAACGGGCGCGTTCACGGCCGCGCTCGTCGACGGCCGCGTCCAGGGAGTCGAGCCACTCCTGCGTCTCTTCCGGATCGAAGTCCGGGACCTGGCTCGGCAGGCCGCCAATGATGATCGGATTGCGATCGGATGCGGAAGCCACGCTGTTCCTTCGCTGTCGGGGGAGTCGTGCCTTGGGGTCGCCGCCTCCCATGGTCTTACGCTCGGCCGAAATCTTCACCTCTACCACTGGGTAACCCCTGGAAAGCCTGGGCACCGCCGGTGGAGCGGGTGGAAACGACGTCGGAGCGGGTCCAGCCGGACCGCCACCTTACGCCCAAGTCGATCAGCCCCTTCGTAAGGCCGTTCGTCCCTCAAACAGGTGGGAAGTCCCGAGCGATGCCGAATGAGCCGGAATGGTGTGGGATGAATCACCACAAGGCCGTACGGGCACGCTCAAAGTTGCGGCGAGACGGCCGCAATCGTCACCGTTTCGACGGTCTCGGCGGCCGGGTACTTGCGCGATCCGCCGCGCCCGTGTGGACTACGCCCAATGCTGCGCGTACGCGCGCCGCCGAAAGACATTCACCGAACATGAGCAGGAGGCACCCCGTGAGCGCGACCGCGGACCACGCGGAGAGCCTGGCCGCCCGGCTGGGTTTCCAGTCCGAACAGGTGGTCCAGGAGATCGGCTACGACGACGACGTCGATCAGGAATTCCGTGACGCCGTCGAGAAGCTCGTCAGCGAGCTCGCCGACGAGGACTACGACGACGTCGCCGACGCGGTGCTGTTGTGGTTCCGCGACGAGGACGGCGATCTGACGGACGCCCTGGTCGATGCGACCGAGCTGGTCGAGGACGGCGCACTGATCCTGCTGCTGACCCCCAAGACGGGCCGTGACGGCTACGTCGAGGCCAGCGACATCAGCGAGGCCGCCGAGACGGCCGGCCTCTCGCTTGCCAAGGGCCTGCCCGTCGGCAAGGAGTGGACCTCCACCAAGCTGGTGACGCCGAAGGCCGCCAAGGCCAAGCGCTGAGCCGCGCCCCGCAGCCGAGCGGACACACCCCGCCGACCGGAATCACCACGGTCGGCGGGGTGTGCGCGTTCCGGCGGCGGTCCGGCGGCGTACGCGCGTTCCCCTCCCGGAGGCCGCACCCCATAGGCTGGCCACACCCGAACAGCCCACCGCAGGAATGCGGGAACGAAGGGAATGCGAGAGATGGCGATCGAGGTCGGCAGCAAGGCCCCGGACTTCGAGCTCAAGGACAACCACGGCGCCACCGTGCGGCTCTCCGACTTCCGGGGAGAGAAGGCCGTCGTGCTGCTCTTCTACCCGTTCGCCTTCACCGGCGTCTGCACCGGTGAGCTGTGCGAGCTGCGCGACCAGCTCCCCCGCTTCCAGAACGACGAGGTCCAGCTCCTGGCCGTCTCCAACGACTCGGTGCCCACCCTCCGGGTCTTCGGCGAGCAGGAGAACCTGGACTACCCGCTGCTGTCCGACTTCTGGCCGCACGGCGAGACCTCCCGCGCCTACGGCGTCTTCGACGAGGACAAGGGCTGCGCGGTCCGCGGCACCTTCATCATCGACAAGGAGGGCGTCGTGCGCTGGACCGTCGTCAACGGGCTGCCCGACGCGCGTGACCTGAACGAGTACATCAAGGCCCTCGACAGCCTCTGACGGGTACGGCGCCCGATCCGCGGGAAATCCGGTGACGGGCGGGAACCCGTCACTAGGATCGAAACGTTGATCCGACAGCAACCGCACGAAGGGGCGCAGCCCCACATCGAAACCCAATGGAGGACCCGTGGGAGTCAGCCTCAGCAAGGGCGGCAACGTCTCGCTGACCAAGGCCGCGCCTAACCTGACGGCGGTCATCGTCGGTCTGGGCTGGGACGCTCGCACCACCACCGGAGTCGACTTCGACCTCGACGCCAGCGCGATCCTGACCAACGACCAGGGCAAGGTCGCCAACGACTCGAACTTCGTGTTCTTCAACAACTTGAAGAGCCCGGACGGCTCGGTCGAGCACACCGGTGACAACACCACCGGTGAGGGCGAGGGCGACGACGAGGCGATCAAGGTCAACCTCTCCGGCGTCCCGGCCGATGTGCACAAGATCGTCTTCCCGGTCTCGATCTACGAGGCCGAGACCCGCCAGCAGAGCTTCGGCCAGGTGCGCAACGCCTACATCCGCGTCGTGAACCAAGCCGACAACAGCGAGCTCGCCCGCTACGACCTCTCCGAGGACGCCTCGACCGAGACCGCCATGGTCTTCGGCGAGCTGTACCGCAACGGCGCGGAGTGGAAGTTCCGCGCGATCGGCCAGGGCTACGCCTCGGGCCTGCGCGGCATCGCCCAGGACTTCGGCGTCAACGTCTGAGTCCTGGCCTCAGCCAGCCGGCTGTGACCCACAGCCGCTTCCTGTCCGGCGTCGTGCACTGTGTGTACGGCGCCGGACCGGCTTTACCCGCTCCACCGGAACCACCGGTTCTACCGATGGCACCCAGTACGGCCGCAGCACCAGTACGGCCGCAGCACCCAGCACCACCGCAGGGCCGGCACCACCGCACCACCATCACCACGTCGTCCGGGGAGGACCACAACATGGGCGTCACACTCGCCAAGGGGGGCAATGTCTCCCTGTCCAAGGCCGCACCGAACCTCACCCGGGTCCTGGTCGGTCTCGGATGGGACGCGCGCTCCACCACGGGCGCCGACTTCGACCTCGACGCCAGCGCGCTGCTGTGCCGCGACGGCCGGGTGCTCGGCGACTCGTACTTCGTCTTCTACAACAACCTCAAGAGCCCCGAGGGCTCCGTCGAACACACGGGGGACAACCTCACCGGCGAGGGTGAGGGCGACGACGAGTCGATCATCATCGACCTCACCAAGGTGCCGGTGGAGGTGGACAAGATCGTCTTCCCCGTCTCCATCCACGAGGCGGAGGCCCGCCGGCAGAGCTTCGGCCAGGTCAGCAACGCGTTCATCCGCGTGGTGAACCAGGCCGACGGCCAGGAACTCGCCCGTTACGACCTCACCGAGGACGCCTCCAGCGAGACCGCGATGATCTTCGGCGAGGTCTACCGGTACGGGGGCGAATGGAAGTTCAGGGCAGTGGGACAGGGGTACGCGTCGGGGCTGCGGGGCATCGCTCTAGACTTCGGGGTCAACGTTTCGTAAAGCCGTACAACACGATGGGGTGCCAGTGGTTCTCAAAACCTTCGGCTGGTCGTTCGCAGTCACTGCGCTCGGTCTGGCCGCAGCGGTGTTCTACGGGGGGTGGACCGCTTTTGGGATCGTGGCGATCCTGTCCGTCCTTGAGATCTCGCTGTCCTTCGACAACGCGGTGGTCAACGCCGGAATCCTGAAGAAGATGAATGCCTTCTGGCAGAAGATCTTCCTCACGGTCGGTGTGCTGATCGCGGTCTTCGGCATGCGGCTGGTGTTCCCCGTCGTGATCGTCGCGATCACCGCCAGCCTGGGGCCGATCGAAGCCGTCAATCTGGCGCTGACCGACAAGGACCGCTACCAGCAGCTGGTCACGGACGCCCACCCGGCGATCGCGGCTTTCGGCGGAATGTTCCTGCTGATGATCTTCCTCGATTTCATCTTCGAGGACCGGGACATCAAGTGGCTCGCCTGGCTGGAGCGCCCGCTGGCCAAACTCGGCAAGATCGACATGCTGTCGGCGTGCATCGCGCTGATCGCGCTGCTCATCACCTCGGCGACCTTCGCGACGCAGGCCCACCAGCACGGCGGGGCCCACGTCGACAAGGCGGAGACGGTCCTGGTGGCCGGCATCGCCGGTCTGATCACCTACATGATCGTCGGTGGTCTCTCCGGCTACTTCGAGAACAAGCTCGAAGAGGACGAAGAGGCCGAACACGAGGCCGAGGAAGAAGCGAAGCGGAGCGGCAGCGCCGTCCCCGCCGTCGTCATGGCGGGCAAGGCCGCGTTCTTCATGTTCCTCTACCTCGAAGTGCTCGACGCCTCGTTCTCCTTCGACGGGGTCATCGGCGCCTTCGCCATCACCAACGACATCGTGCTCATGGCCCTCGGCCTCGGCATCGGTGCCATGTACGTCCGGTCGCTGACGGTCTACCTGGTCCGCCAGGGCACCCTCGACGACTACGTGTACCTGGAGCACGGCGCGCACTACGCCATCGGCGCGCTCGCCGTGATCCTCCTCGTCACCATCCAGTACGAGATCAACGAGGTCATCACCGGCCTCGTCGGCGTCCTGCTGATCGCCTGGTCCTTCTGGTCCTCCGTGCGCCGCAACAAGCGCCTGGCCGAACTGGAAGGAGTTCCCGTCGAGGCATGAGCCCGGCGGGAATGCGGAACGCTCCATGTGCGGGGCGGCCTGAGGGTCCACGGACCCTCCCCCGGACTTCGTCCGGGGCCCCGGCCGCCCCGCTTCCGTACGTGCGGGGTCTCAGGGGGGTAGGGGAAATGGGTCTCTTCGACAGCATCTTCGGCAGCGGCTTCTTCGACGGCATCAGGGGCGCCCGCGCCATGCGCTTCGACTCGGGCAGCGCCTCGTCCAACGCGATCGAGCTGACCAGGCGGCATCCGACGGTATCGCTCACCAAACAGGGGGCAGTCCACGGAAACCTGCGGGTCAACCTCTCGTGGCGGATGCGCACCTCCGACATCGGCGGCCGCTCCGGCCAGAGCGGCCGGCTGCTGCGCCACCCGTTCAAGCTCTTCAAGCCCGACATGGTGCAGGCGCACACCCAGGGCATGGTCAACGTCGACCTCGACATCGGCTGCCTGTACGAGCTGACCGACGGAACGCGGGGCGTCGTCCAGCCCCTGGGCAACCTGCACGGCGACATCAACAGTCCGCCGTACGTGAAGCTCAGCGGCGACGACCGGTTCGGCGCGCCCTCGGGCGAGACGATATTCGTCAACCTCGACCACGCCGACGAGATCAAGCGGCTGCTGGTCTTCGTCTACATCTACGACCAGACCCCGGCCTTCGACCGGACGCACGCCGTGGTCACCCTGTACCCCAGCACCGGCCCGCGGATCGAGATCCAGCTGGAGGAGCGCCACCCGCAGGCCCGGTCCTGCGCCGTGGTCTCGCTGGAGACCGTCAAGGGCGAGCTGACCGTGCGCCGCGAGGTGAAGTTCGTCTACGGGTTCCAGGCCGAGCTGGACCGACTGTACGGGTGGGGGCTCCAGTGGGGCCGCGGCTACAAGAGCACCAAGGCCTGACCAGCGCCGCGTACGCGCCCCCGGTCAGGCTCCCGGGCGGGTTCCCGCCCGGTCTCAGCGGCGGATGAACTGCGGACCCTGCGCCGGGAGCCGGAAGGCGGAGTCGCCGCCCGGCCCGGGCACCGGGGACACCGGCTGCGGGTAGCCGTAGGCCGGCTCGACGGCCGGCGGGGCCTGGGTCGGCGGCGCGGGCGCCGGGCGCACCGCGGGCATCGCAGGCACCGGCGGCGCCATGGCGGCCGTCCGCTCGTCGGCCGGCCCGGGCTCGGGGCTCGCCGCCTGGTCGGGGGCGTTCTCGTCGACCGAGATCCCGTGGTCGGTCGCCAGCCCCACCAGGCCGTCCGAGTACCCCTCGCCCAGGGCGCGGAACTTCCACCCCTCGGCCCGGCGGTAGAGCTCGCCGCAGATCAGCGCCGTCTCGGCACCCGTCTCCGGGTGCACGTCGAAGTACGCCAGCGGCTCGGAGCCGCCGGTGGAGGTGGCGTCGTACAGCAGGATGCGCAGGTCACGGACCCGCTCGAACGGTACGTCCTCGGCGGAGGCGACCACCAGGACCCGGTCCACCACGGTGGGCACCGTCCGCAGGTCCGCCTGGACGGCGTCGGTGATCGCATCCCCGATCTGCTTCTTGCCCAGGCGCCACACCGCCCCCGAGGGGTGCCGGGGCTGGTTGTAGAAGACGAAGTCCTCATCGGAGCGCACCCGCCCGTCCGCCCCCACCAGGAGCGCGGACGCGTCCACATCCGGCACCTCGGGCCCGGTGGTCCAGCGCAGCACCGCCCGGACCGCCACGGCGGACACCGGGATGTTCGAGCCCTTCTGCATCGCGTGCGTCATGCCGGTCATCCTGCCCTCCCGGCCGTGACCTGGACAATGCGGCCCCCCGTAGTCGCTTGCCCGTAGCCACTTGTACCGAACCCGAGACCTGGGCATGGTGCAAGAGGGTTACCTGAACTTCATGTGCTTGCGGAACTCTTGACTTGTATTCGTACGTACTATTACCGGCCACGCCAGTTGGGCCGCCGAGGCAGTACGGGGGAAGCACATGCGTCACTTCGGGCACATTTCGCCCAGCGTCCGCAAGGACCTCTTCCACCAGGAGCCGGCCGAGTTCACCGCCGCCTCCCCCGCCCGTACGCTCGCCGCCGGTCTCGGCGCCACCCTCTACAGCCCCGCGATCCGCCCCCGCCTCGCCCACGACATCCGCAAGCAGCAGGCCCGCGGAGTCGTCTCCATGGTCCTCTGCCTGGAGGATTCCATCAGCGACGGCGAGGTGACGGAGGGCGAGGCCAACCTGATCCGGCAGTTCGCCGAACTCGACGAGGACGGCGCGGAGCCGCCGCTGCTCTTCATCCGGGTCCGGACGCCCGAGCAGATACCCGACCTCGTGCGCCGCCTCGGCGGCTCCGCGCGGCACCTGGCCGGATTCGTACTGCCGAAGTTCACGGAGAGTCGCGGAACCGCCTTCCTCGACGCCGTCGCCCAGGCGGAGCAGGCGAGCGGCACCGCCCCCCTGTACGCCATGCCCGTCCTGGAGACCCCCGAGCTGCTCCACCTCGAAACCCGGGTCGAAGCACTCGCCGGGATCTCCCGGACCGTGAACCGCTACCGCGAGCGCGTCCTCGCCCTGCGCCTCGGCGTGACCGACTTCTGCTCCGTATACGGACTGCGCCGCACCCCCGACATGACCGCCTACGACGTCAAGATCGTCGCGGGCGTCATCGCCGACGTCGTCAACGTCCTCAGCCGCGCCGACGGCACCGGCTTCACCGTCACCGGCCCCGTCTGGGAGTACTTCCGCAGCCAGCAGCGCCTCTTCAAACCGCAGCTGCGGCGCAGCCCCTTCCTCGCGGAAGGCGTCGAGGAGCTGCGCACCGCCCTGATCGAGCACGACCTCGACGGGCTGCTGCGCGAGATCGAGCTCGACCGGGCCAACGGACTGCTGGGCAAGACCTGCATCCACCCCGCGCACGTCACGCCCGTCCACGCGCTGTCGGTGGTCTCCCACGAGGAGTTCAGCGACGCCCAGGACATCCTGCGCCCCGAGCGCGGCGGCGGCGGCGTCATGCGCTCCGCCTACACGAACAAGATGAACGAGGTGAAGCCCCACCGGGCCTGGGCCGAGCGCACCATGCTGCGCGCCGAGGTCTTCGGTGTGGCGAGGGAGGAGGTCGGCTTCGTCGACCTGCTCACGGCCGGGCTCAAGGTATGAGCCCGCCGCCGTCGCACACGCAGTTTTCGGAGCAATCCATGAAGAAGGGCAAGACGATCGACGAGGTGTGGTCGGGAACCTGGGTCGCGGACCGGCTGGGCGTACGCCTGGAACAGGGCGCGGCGCCCGGGCAGCGGCAGCCCGGGCAGCCGCGGGCCGAGCAGCCGCCGTTGCGTGACCTGCTCGGGCTCGCCCTGCGGCGCAACCCCAAGCGCGCGCACCTGCTGGTCTCCCGGATCCTGGGCAAGCACGTCCCGCAGTCCCCGGCGGTCGTCCACGCCGCCGGCCACGGGCTCGGCGAACGCGTCCGGGAGCTGCTGGGCGGGGCGGCCGCCGACGCGGTCGTCCTGGGGTACGCGGAGACCGCCACCGGCCTCGGCCACAGCGTCGCCGACGGCCTGCGGGCCGCCCCCTACCTGCACTCCACCCGCCGCCCGGTGCCCGGCGTGGCGCCCGCGGGCGGCTTCGAGGAAGCCCACTCGCACGCCACCTCGCACCTGCTGCTCCCCGAGGACCCGAAGCTGCTGACCGGCGGCGGACCGCTGGTCCTGGTGGACGACGAGTTCTCCACCGGCAACACCGTCCTGAACACCATCCGCGACCTGCACGCCCGCCACCCCCGCCGGCACTACGTCGTGGTCGCCCTCGTGGACATGCGCTCCCCGGCCGACCGCGCGCGCCTGGATGCCTTCGCCGCCGAGCTCGGGGCGCGGATCGACCTCGTCGCCCTCGCCACCGGCACGGTCGGCCTGCCCGAGGACGTCCTGGCCAAGGGGCAGGCGCTGGTCGAGGAGTACGAGTCCCAGGACGCCCCGGGTGCCCCGCCCGCCCCCGCCGGTACCGGCCCGGCCGCGCCCGTCCGGCGGGTCGGCCTGGACTGGCCCGCCGGGCTGCCCGACGGGGGCCGGCACGGCTTCACCCCCGCGCACCGGGCCCGGCTGGAGGCGGCGTTGCCCGCGCTGGCCGCCCGGATCGACGCCGAGCTGGGGGCCGGGGCCCGGCGGGTCCTGGTGCTGGGCAACGAGGAGCTCATGTACGCGCCGCTGCGGCTCGCGCGGGCCCTGGAGGAGTCTGGGGCCCGCGAGGTCCGCTTCTCCACCACCACCCGCTCGCCGGTGCTCGCCGTGGACGACCCCGGCTACGCCATCCGGACCCGGCTGGCCTTCCCGGCGCACGACGAGCCCGCCGACGGGCCGGGGGAGCGGTACGCGTACAACGTCGCGGGCGCCGGCTTCGACGCCGTCGTCGCCGTCGTCGACTCCCACGGCGACACCGACGCGCTGCACGCCCCCGACGGGCTGCTCGCGCGGCTCGCCCCGCACACCGGGCAGGTGCTGCTGGTGGTGGTTCCGTCGTACGTACCGGGGGCGGGGGCGGTGCCGTCCGCGGCACAGCGGCCCCCCGCCGCGGCCGCGCGTCGTCCCGCGCATCCCGCGCATCCCGCCCTCTCCGCCCGTCCCGCCCTTTCCGACCGGCAGGAGCCGATCATGACCGAGCCCCTGCGCGGGCCCGCCTTCTCCTCCTACCCGGCCGAGGACGTCGGCTGGCTGCTCCAGGACTTCTCGGCGGTCGAACTGGAGGCCCCGACCGAGGAGCGCGAGGAGGCCATCCAGGCGGGCGGCGCGCACTACGCCGAGTCGCTGCCCGTGGAGTACCAGCCGTCCCCCGACTACCAGCGGCTCTACCAGAGCGCGCTGACCGCCTCCGCGGCCCGAATAGCCCGCGCCGTGGGCACCGTCACCGAAACGGTGCTCGCCGAACGGTCGCCGTCCCCCGTGCTCGTCTCCCTCGCCCGCGCCGGTACGCCCGTCGGTGTGCTGATGCGGCGCTGGGCGCAGGCCCGGCACGGCCTGGACCTGCCGCACTACGCCGTCTCCATCGTGCGCGGCCGCGGCATCGACGCCAACGCGCTGCGCTGGCTGGCCGCCCACCACGACCCCGCCGACGTCGTCTTCGTCGACGGCTGGACGGGCAAGGGGGCCATCACCCGGGAGCTGCGCGACGCGCTGGCGGAGTTCGACGGCTTCGACCCGGAGATCGTCGTCCTCGCCGACCCCGGCTCGTGCGTGGCGACGTACGGCACCCGCGAGGACTTCCTGATCCCCTCCGCCTGCCTCAACTCCACCGTCTCGGGACTCGTCTCGCGTACGGTGCTCAGGTCCGACCTGGTCGGGCCCGCCGACTTCCACGGCGCGAAGTTCTACCGCGAGCTCGCCGGCGCGGACGTGTCCGTCGCGTTCGTCGACGCCGTCGCCGCCCGCTTCGACGAGGTGGCCGAGGCGGTCGACGCCGACGTCAAGGAACTGCTGGCGGCCGACCGGACCCCCACCTGGGAGGGCTGGGCGGCCGTCGAGCGGATCAGCGAGGAGTACGGGATCCACGACGTGAACCTGGTCAAGCCCGGCGTCGGCGAGACGACGCGGGTGCTGCTGCGCCGCGTGCCGTGGAAGATCCTCGCCCAGCGGGGCGCGGGCGCCGACCTGGACCACGTACGCCTGCTCGCCGAACAGCGCGGAGTGCCGGTCGAAGAGGTCGACGGGCTGCCCTACACCTGCGTGGGACTCATCCACCCCCGCTTCACGCGCGGCGCCACCGGCGCCGACGGAAAGGCCGTGGCCGCCAAGTGACCGTCCTCGTAGCCAGTGACCTCGACCGCACCCTCATCTACTCGGCGGCCGCGCTCGGCCTGACCATGCCCGATCCGGTGGCGCCCCGGCTGCTGTGCGTGGAGGTCCACGAGAGTAAGCCGCTGTCGTACATGACCGAGACAGCGGCGGGCCTGCTGGCGGAGCTGACCGCGGACCCGGGCGTCGTCTGGGTCCCCACGACGACCCGGACGCGCAAGCAGTACCAGCGCATCCGCTTCCCCGGCCGCCAGGCGAAGTACGCGATCTGCGCCAACGGCGGACAGCTGCTCGTGGACGGCGTGCCGGACCGGGACTGGCGGCGGCAGGTCGCGGCACGGCTCGCCGAGGAGTGCGCCCCGCTCGCCGAGGTGCACGACCACCTGCTGGCGACCGCCGATCCGGCGTGGCTGCGCAAGGCGCGGGTGGCCGAGGACCTGTTCGCGTACCTGGTCGTGGAACGGGCGCTGGTGCCGGACGAGTGGCTCAAGGCGCTGGTGTCCTGGGCGGAGCCGCGCGGCTGGACGGTGTCCCTCCAGGGCCGCAAGATCTACGCCGTCCCGCGGCCGCTGACCAAGAGCGCGGCCATGCGGGAGGTGGCCCGCCGTACCGGGGCCACCACCACCCTGGCCGCGGGCGACTCGCTGCTGGACGCCGATCTGCTGCTGGCGGCGGACCGGGGGTGGCGGCCGGGCCACGGCGAACTCGCGGACGCCGGCTGGACCGCCGGGTCGGTCACGGCACTGGCCAAGTCGGGTGTCCTGGCGGGCGAGGACATCGTGCGCGCGTTCCGGCGCGCGGTCGGCGAACTCGGCACACTGGGCGCATGACCAAGGGCAACAGCACCAAGATCACTGACGAGCTCTACCAGTACGTGCTCGACCACAACCCTCCGCTGGACGCCATCCAGCGCGGGCTCGTGACGACCACGTACGAGAAGTTCCCGGAATCGGCGGGGATGCAGTCGGCGCAGGAGCAGGGGCCGCTGCTGGCCTTCCTGGTCCGGCTGACGGGGGCCCGCCGCATCGTGGAGATCGGCACCTTCACCGGCTTCTCCACCCTGGCCATGGCACAGGCCCTGCCCGCGGACGGCGCGCTGATCGCCTGCGACATCTCCGAGGAGTGGACGGCGTACGGCAGGCAGGCCTGGGAGGCGGCGGGCGTCGCCGACCGCATCGACCTGCGGATCGCCCCGGCACTGGAGACGCTGCGCGCCATGCCGGGGGAGCCGCACATCGACATGGCCTACATCGACGCCGACAAGGAGAACCAGACCGCCTACTGGGAGGAGCTCGTGCCGCGGATGCGGCCGGGCGGGCTGATCGTCAGCGACAACACCCTCTTCCACGGGCGGGTGCTCGACGAGACGGCGACGGGCGCGGCGGCGGCCATCCGGGCGTTCAACGACCACGTGCTGGCCGACGACCGCATGGAGTCGGTGCTGCTCGCCATCTCGGACGGCCTGACCCTGTCGCGCAAGCGGTAGCGCGGCCCGGCGGCCCGATCCGGCTTGTGCCAGGTCGCTCCGGGCCGCCGGCCTGCTCCGGCCGGTCAGCCGCAGCCGCCTCCGCCGCAGCAGCCGCCACCCATGGCGGGCGCGGGGCCGGCGGGAGCGCTGCGGGCCGCGCCGCCGACGGCGACCGCGGAGAGCAGCTTGACGGTGTCGGCGTGACCGGCGGGGCAGTCGGCGGGCGCGGCGGACTCGGCCATCGGACGGCTCACCTCGAAGGTGTCGTCACAGGTACGGCAGCGGTATTCGTAACGAGGCATGCGGACAGGCTAGCCGCACCGCCGTCGCGTTCGGCACTGGTGCGTCGGCACTCGTGCGTGCGGCACGGCCGTCCGGCGTCACGGGTCGGGGCGGTGCCCGGTGCGCAGCGCCCGCCTGGCCGCGGCCCGGTCCTCGCGGGCCGCCTCCTCGGGATGGCGGGCCCGCCAGTACGGGTTGTCGTGCGACAGGCCGCCGCCGACCCGCCCGTACATCCCGAACCACATCAGCATCACGCCGACCACGAAGCTGAACAGCACGTTCGGGATGTGGAACGCCAGGAAGTTGATCCCGGTGTCCAGCAGCGCGAGGTTCACGAACCCGCTCGCGATGAACAGCAGACCCAGCACGATGTTCAGGGTCGAGGCGAAGTTCCCGCCCACCACCATCCCGCAGAACAGCAGCGCGCCGATGCAGATCGACAGGACGCTCAGCGCCCCGTTCGTGTTCAGCGCCAGCACCGTGTCCCCGCCGGTGTCGAAGAACCCGATCCGGTGCACCAGCCCGAGGATGCCGAACACGACCAGGAGCAGCCCGGTCAGGCCCGCGCCCACCCGGTACACCTGGCTGAGCTTGTGATCGACCGGCAGGTGCTCGTCGAGCCGGGCACCGACCGGCCGCCGGATGTGCGGAGCAGCGTGAGTGGCCACGGCGGCCTCCTCTGCCTGACCTCTGCCTGACGTCCTTTCCAGCATCCGCCGCGGACACCGCCCGGACAACCCTGCATCCCGGTCGGCCCCGGCCGCCCGGGCCTCAGGCGTGGCCGCGCTCCACCCGGATGTCGTTCACCACGCGGTTCACGGACGCCCGTACGCCCTCCATCTCCTGGAGGAACTGCCAGTAGTCGGGGTGGCGCCCCTCCAGCCCGGCCAGCGCCCGCTCCACCCGCGCCACCGACTCGTCCAGCGGCCGCGCGTGGCGCGGATCGGGCACGCTACGGCCCTCCATCGCCAGCCGCTGCGCGTCCCGGATCGCGAACCGGGTCCGGCGCACCTCGTCCTGCGGGTCCCGGGCGACCGCTTCCAGCCGCGTCAGCCGGTCCTGCGCCGCCGACACCGCCTCGTCGGTCGCGTCCAGGCCGGTCCGCACCTCCTCGATCAGCGCCCCCACCTCGGCCCACCGCTGGCCCTCCCGGGCCCGGCCGGCCTCCGCCAGCTTCTCCTCGGCCCGCGCGACCTCACGTACCGCCTGCTCGGGGACGTGCTGCAGGTCCTGCCAGCACGCCGCGCTGAACCGGCGGCGCAGCTCGCTGAGCACCGGATCCACCCGGTCCGCCCGGTTGCGCACCGCCTGCGCCCGGGTCCGCAGGCTCACCAGCCGCCGGTCGACCTCCGCCGCCCGCTCCGGCAGCCGGGCCGCCTCGGCCCGTACCGCCTCCGCGTCGCGCAGGATCCGGTCGGCACGCTGCACCGTCTCCTGCACCCCGTGCCGGGCCGCGCCCTGGTTCAATTTGGTCAGCTCCGGGCCCAGCGCGGCGAGCCGGGCCGCCAGGTCGTCGGCCCGCATCCCGTTCGCGCGGACCGAGTCCAGCGCGTCGCTCGCCGCCAGCAGCGCCGCCTTCGCCCGCTCCCGGGCCGGCGCGACCCGGGCCAGCTGCGTCTCCGCCTTGTCCAGCAGCGGCTGCAGCCCCTGCTGGAACCGGTCCAGCTCCCCCTTGACCCGGACGAGCTCGTCCCGCGCCCGCGTCAGCTGCTGCCGGGCCTGCGCCGCGACCGAACCCTCCAGGTCGACGCGGTCCAGGTCGTGCGCGTCGACGGCCTCGATGTACACCTGGCTGACCTGGTCGATGCGCTGTCCGAGCGCGACGAACCCCTCCGCCGCCTGCCGCGCGGCGGGCGACCCGTCCGCCGCGGCGATGGTCTCCATCGAGATCCGCAGGTCCCGCTGCGCCGTATCCAGCTCGTAGAACGCGGCCGCGGCGGCATCCTTCGCCGCCTGCGCATCCGCCCGCCGGCCCTCGTCCCGCCCACCGAACCACCGCCGGGATGCCGTTGTCACAATCCCTCTCCCGTACCGCGTCCGCCATGCCCCGCTCCATTCTCCCCTACGGCAACGGGTTTGCGCCGGGGGTGCGCCCTCCATGTAGGCTGTCCACTCATCCACGGGTGCGTAGCTCAGGGGTAGAGCGCTGCTCTTACAAAGCAGATGTCGGCGGTTCGAAACCGTCCGCGCCCACCAGTGAAAAGACCCCCCGCCGGTCCCGGCGGGGGGTCTTTGCGCATGCGGTTCCGGTGGCGGTGGGGGAGTGTGTGGAGGTCATCGAGCGGGCGGTGAAGGGGCCTTGGGAGGGGGTCGTCGTCGCTCCAGTGGGGGGCAGTGACGTGGGGGTGCTGGTGCTGGCCGGGTCCAGTGGGCGGGTAGAGCGGGAGCGGGCGCGGCTTCTCGCCCGGCAAGGTTGCGCAGCCATGGCGATCCGCTGGTTCGGGGGGCCCGGCCAGGTGCCGGGGATATGTGAAGTCCCCTTGGAGACCTTCACCGCCGCCGTCGACCACCTTCGGCTGGGCGGGGCGCGACGCATCGCAATCCTCGGTGTCTCCAAGGGGGCCGAGGCGGCTCTGCTGACGGCGGTGCACGACCCGCGGGTGGACGTGGTCGTCGCGCTGTCGCCCACCTCGCGGGTCTGGTGCAACGTCGGCCCCGGCCGGGACGGCGCGCATCAGCCGTACCGTTCCTGCTGGACCTGGCGGGAGCGGCCGCTGCCCTTCGCGCCGATGGACGACGCGTGGGCGCCCCGGGAGCCGGATACGGGTCCTGTCGCCCTCCGCGGGTGGTACGAACGCAGCGAGCGGACCTTCGCCCACCTGCTCGGGCCGGCCGAGATCCCCGTGGACGAAACCAGGGCAGGCCTGGTGCTGGTCGCGGGCGGGGACGACGCGATGTGGCCGTCGCTGCCCTTCGCCGAGCACCTCGCAGCACGCCGGCGCTCGGCCGGGGCGCCCGTGCGCCTCATCGCCCGCGACGACGCCGGCCACCGGCCCCGTCTCCCCGGCGAGGGCCCGGCCCCGGCGTCGCCGCGCTTCCGGTACGGAGGAACCCCCGAAGCCGACGCGCTCCTCGGCGAAGCCGCCTGGCCGCACATCCTGGCGGCCCTCGGCGGCGGCCGCCCGGCCGCTTGACGGTGATCCTGTGCGGGGTGGGACGCCAGGCGGGTCCGCGCAGGGAATGTCACGGTTCGGGCACACCGCCACGCGCACGCTCACGCCCCCCTACGGTGGCCGGATTCGCACTCGTCCCGTGGGGGTCTCATGTCCCATCAGTTTCCGCCGTCCGGCCCGCCCCAGCCCGGATACGGCTACCCGCCCCCGCCGGCGCCGAGGAAGTCCAACGCCGGGAAGATCGTCGGGTTCTCGTGTCTGGGTGTCGTGGGAGTGGTCGTCCTGCTCGCAGTGGCCGGCGCCTTGATCTCCGGTGGCGACGGTCAGAAGAGCCCCGCGCAGCCGGCCGCCGCCGCCTCCCAGCCCGCGAAGGTCCCGGAGGCACAGCCTTCCAAGGCGCCGGAGAAGAAGCAGCCGGTCGCGGTCACCGCCCAGAAGACGGACTTCAAGGCGAGCGTCCTCGCCCAGGGCGACGGCTACACCAGCGTGTCCGTCACCGTCACCAACAACTCGACGAAGCCCATCAACGTCAACCCGCTCTACTTCACCATCACCGACACCAACGGCACCAAGCACGCCTCCCAGCTCGCGGCGGACGAGAACCAGATCGACACCGTCGAACTGGCCCCGGGCGAGAACATCAGCGGCGCCGTCACCGGCAAGGGCGCGTTCACCGCGAAGACGGTGACCTATACGGACGGGCTCATTGGCGAGGTCGTGCGCGCCGACGTGTCGTAGCGCACGCGCGGCCACCACGCCTCCGTGCCCGCCGGCACGGAGGCGTCGTGATGTCGCGGGGAAGGGCGCGGCCGCGGTCTTGGCCGCGGGGGTGGGGCGTGGGATGGTCGGGGGATGGGGGAGTGGGGTCGGTGGGCCGCCTTGGTCGCGGTGCTCGTCGCGGTGCTCGTCGGCGCGGTGGCGTACGTCGTGCTGGAGCGCCGGGCCGCGCAGGGGTTCGAGCGGCGGCGGGAGGCCGAGCGGGAGCGGTTGCTCGCGCTGCTTCCGGCGCCCGGGACGGAGGCGGGCGATCCGAAGTACGCGGACGTCGGCGGGCTGCCGGTCAGGACCGCGGCCCGGGGCGACGACTTCACGCCCCTCCTCGTCGAGTACTACGCCTACGGACTCACCCAGGCCCGCAGCAGCTTCGTGACCAGCCAGCGCTTCGCCGGGGCCGGGGCGGTGATCCTGCTGGGCGGGGTGGCGCTGGCGGTGTGGAAGGCCGAGAGCAGCGGGGACCTGTACCTCGGGGTCGTCACCAGCTCCGTCGGCCTGGTCGTCACCCTCATCGGGCAGCTCTTCCACCGCCGGGCCGACGTCGCGCTGCGGCACATGTCCGGGCAGACCGCCTCGCTGCGCGACGACCGGCGCGCGGCGGAGTCGCTGGCGCAGGCGGTCCGGCTGCTGGACGAGGTCGCCGATCCGGAGCTGCGGGGACGGCTCCAGGCCGGTCTGATCATGAAACTGTCCGGGGCCGAACTGCCTGGGTCCGAGCGATAGTGGAGGTATGTGCCGTTCCATCAAGACCTTGCGCCCGCCCGCCATCCCCGAAAAGGCCACCGAGGAGGAGATCCGCGCCGCCGCCCTGCAATACGTGCGGAAGGTGTCCGGGTTCCGGGCGCCCGCCGCGCACAACCGGGAAGTCTTCGACGCCGCCGTGGACGCCATCGCCGAGGCGACGGCCGCGCTCCTCGACGGCGTGCACGTACGCGGCCGGGAGCCGGTCGCCCAGAGCCGGTGAGGCAGGGCGTCAGGCGTGCGGCTCCCGGCGTCGGCGCAGCACCCACAGACCCGCGCCCAGCGCACTCGCGACGAGTGCGCCGCCGACGGCGACCGCGCCCGTACCCATCGAGTCCACGCTGCCGCCCAGGCCGCCACGGGCGGCGCCGAGGCTGACGTTCAGGGTCGCCGTGACGCGCTCACCGCCGGCGCCGCCGCATTCGAACGTGACGGGGTGCGAGCCGGTCGCGGCGCTGCCGAAGACGATGGCACTGCCGGACAGCCGGGTGGCCTGACCGTTGCCGGGGCTCAGCTGGACGTTACCGAAGGCGGGCGAGGACGCCCTGCCGGTACGGGTGCCGCAGCCCGTGACGCTGAGGCTGACCCGGCTGCCCGGGGCGACGACGCCGGGCGAGACGGACGCGGTCGCGTTGGCGTGGGCGAGCGTGGCGGGAGTCGCGGCGGTGATGACGAGCGTCGCGGCAGCGGCCCCCATCAGGCGGTACCGCTTACGGGTAGCGGGCATGGAGTGAACTCCTCGGGCTCCTCGGAACGGCGCGGCCAGGACACGGGTGTGACGCGGATTCGGTCGCGCTCCGTGCTCAGGACGCTAGAAGCCCCGGCCCCGCCCGGCGATCGCTGCCGGGTGAACGGGTGACCCGCTGCCCCGGCCGGCCCACACCTGCCCCCGCGCGCATCCCGGCCGGCAGGTCCGGCGGACGGCCTACGCGCTACGCGGCCGGCGCCGCCGACGGGACCGGCCGGCGCAGCAGGAACACCGCGAGGGACCCCGCCGCGAACAGGGCGATCACCGAGACCGCCGTGCCCAGCCAGGCCGCGCCCAGCCACTGCGTGCCGAAATAGCCCAGCGCCACGCTGTACCCGGCCCACGCCATGCCCGCCAGCACCGACCACGGCAGGAACTCCCGCACCTCGCGCTGCGTCTTGCCCGCGCCCAGGGACACCACCGAGCGGCCCGCCGGGGCGAAGCGGGCGATCACCACCAGTGCGCCGCCACCGCGCGCCAGAGCCGCGCCGAGCCGCTCGTGGGCCCGGGTCAGCCGGCGCGAGCGGGCGATGGCCCGGTCCAGGCGGGCCCCGCCACGCCGGGCCAGCCGGTACGCGGCCATGTCACCCAGCACCGAAGCCGTCGTCGCGATCACCAGCAGCGCCATGATGTCCGGCACCCGCGCGGGCACCGGCGCCGGCGAACCCGCGGCCCCGGCCGCCGCCGCGGCGGCCGCGGAGGTGATCACCAGAACGCCGCTCGGCAACACCGGCAGGAACACGTCGAGCACGACGGACGCCGCCACCACGGCATAGATCCAGGGGCTCGTGGTCAGCGAACCCAGAGTCTCAAGCACAGCGGGACTCCCCAGTCCGAAGCGCCGCGTCGTCGCGGGGAGCGGCAGGGGCGGCTTGACAGCCATACAGCGTACGCCGCGCACCACCGCCCCCGAGCCCCGGGGCCGCCGGTCCGTCAGCCCCGCGCGCACGGGCCGCCCGCCCCGGCCGCCGACAGCCGCGCCCCACCCCGCCGCCCGGCCGCCAACACCCGGCGCAGGTCCGGCCGTACGCGTTACTCCGGTCCGGTGAGCCGCCGGTCCAGCACCGTCACCAGCCGGGCGCCCGAGCCGCCCGAACGGGCCTGGTCCAGCCACAGCCGGGCCGTCCGCCCCGCCAACGCCAGCGTCATCAGCTGGTTGCCGAACCACGGTCCGCCCGTACGCCGCCAGCTCAGCGGCGGCCGGCCCGTACGGCCGTGCCGGGAGAAGCCGCGCCCCAGCCACCGCCCCACCCGCGACCAGCCCAGCCGGAAGCCGAGTTTCACCGCCAGGTGGATCGAGTTGTGGACCGGCGAACAGGTCAGCTGGAACACCCGCGAGGTGCTGGGTATTCGGGGCTCGGCCACATACGCGTGGTGCACGTCCCCCGACAGGACCATGACGGTCGCCGGAGCCCGCGGGCCCGTCCCCACCTCCTCGACCAGATCGCTCAACGCCGCGAACGAGCCCGGGAACGCCGCCCAGTGCTCCAGATCGGCGCGCCGGCGCAGGTCCTCCCCGATCCGCGCCCACCGCGGCCCGCGCTCCCCACGGCACAGCGCCGCGTTCCACACCTCCGCGTCATGGATCAGCGGCGGCATCAGCCACGGCAGCGAGGAGCCGATCAGCAGATGGTCGTAACCGCCGTGCCCGGCCAGGGCGTTCTCCCGGAGCCACTGCTGCTCCGCCGGGTCCAGCATCGCCCGGCCGTCCTCGGTGAGCACCCGCGCCGCCCGGGTGTCCACCATCAGCAGGCGTGAGCGGCCGAAGTCCCGCCGGTAGCTCCACCGGACCGAACCCGGATCGGCGTCCGCCCGGGCCGCGAAGGCGCGCAGCGCATCCGTACCGTCCGGGCAGGCCCGTACCGCCGCGTACAGCTCGTCGGCCGCGAGTTCGGCGGGCGAGAGATTGCCGAGATGCTGGTACACCCAGTACGACATCAGCCCGCTGAGCACCCGCTCCTGCCACCAGGGCGTCGCCCGCATCCCCGCCAGCCAGGCCGCGCTGGTGTTCCAGTCGTCCACGACGTCGTGGTCGTCGAATATCTGCAGGCTGGGCACCGTCGACAGCAGCCAGCGGATCTCCGGGTCCAGCCAGGACTCGTAGTAGAGCCGGGTGTACTCCTCGAAGTCCGCGACCTGAGCCCCGGGCGCCTCCCGCAGGTCCCGGCGGGCCGCGAGCCAGCGCCGGGTCTCGCGCGAGAGCTGGTCGGCGTACACCTGATCGCCCAGTAGGAGGAGGACGTCGGGCCGGACCGCCTGCGGCTCGGCCGCCAGCCGCGCCGCGAGGGTGTCGAGCGCGTCGGGACCGTGCGGCCCGCGCCGGCCTGCGGGCGGGGCCGCCTGCCGGCAGGACCCGAACGTCACCCGCAGCTCCGGGGCGGCAGCCCGGCCGGACCCGCGGACCGCGGGCGTGGTGATGGTGCTCGGCGGGAACCCGCTGCCGGACAGCGGCCACCCGCGGACGCCGTCGAGCAGCACCTCGTACGCCGTGGTGGTACCGGGGGTCAGGCCCGTCACCGGGACCAACGCGTAGTGGTGGCCGGCTATCTGGAAGGTGCGCACGCTCCCCGCGGCGCCGTCCGCACACCGCACCTCGGCGGTGCACGGGCGGTCCGCCTCGATCCATACCGTGGCGGAGCCGCCGTCCTCCCAGTCGACGTAGCGCAGCAGCGGCCCCAGACGCAGTCCGGCCATCGAACTCCCCCTCCTCCTCATCCCCTTCGGTCACGGTACGGGGTGGAGGGGGACCTGGGCCTCCCCCTGACGGGGGAGAAAGATCGCCGCGCGTTTCCGGTGGCGGGGAGCTTGCGGCGGGAGCCGGTGTCAGCAGCCGTTGAGGACGTTGACCAGGGCGGTCTTTTCACCGGAGTTCATGCTCAGGCCCCAGTACTGCTTCACGTCGACCCACATCCGCGCGTACGTGCAGCGGTAGGCGGTCCGGGGCGGCAGCCAGGTGCCGGGGTCCTGGTCGCCCTTGGACTGGTTGACGTTGTCGGTGACCGCGATGAGCTGCGGCCGGGTGAGGTCGTTCGCGAACTGCTGCCGCTTGGCGGTGGTCCAGGAGGATGCGCCCGAACGCCAGGCCTCGGCGAGCGGCACCACGTGGTCGATGTCGACGTCCGAGGCGGCGGTCCAGGTGGCGCCGTCGTACTCGGAGTACCAGCTTCCGCTGACGGCCGCGCAGGAGGAGGAGACGACCACGCCCGAGCCGTCCCGCTTGAGGACGGTCTCGCGGGTGTCACAGGTGCCGGAGATGGTGATCCAGTGCGGGAAGAGGGTGCGGCTGTAGCCGGTGAGGGAACCTTCCGCCACCGGCGTCACCGTGGCCAGGTACGAACGGGCCGCCGCGGCGCTGATGGGGGTGGGCGGGGAGGCCTGGGCGGCGGGCGCGCTGACGAGGGAGGTCAGGGCGGCGAGCGCGGCGGCCGTGGCGAGGACGCCGATCCGGCCGGCCCGTCGCGCGGAGACGGAAGGTATGAGCGCCATGGGGGCTCCCTTGATGTGGGGGGTGGCCGTGCGACCCCGGCGGGTCGCGGTCATCGTGGCGGCGCCAGATGTCCGCCGGGTGGGCGCCAGATGACCGGTTCTAGACATGGGCACGTCACATCGACGCGGTCAAGCCGCCTGCTCGGCAGGAGAGTTGAGCTCGCGGGGCGAGACGGCTGGGCGAGCTGGGGTGAACGTCACATTCCGGACGCTCGCGCGGGCTGGCCGGCATCACGTACGCTGGAAGCGCAGAAGGGGAGTAGCTCTTCGCCGGACCGTCGACATACTGCTGGGTCACACCAGCCGGCGCCCGGAAGCAGGCCGCGTCAGCGGCCGGCCAGCGAGACCTTCGGCCGCAGTGTCCTGGAGCCGCGCATTCCGCGTGGTGACGTACCAGGGCGCCGCCGAGCCGAAGCGACCCCCGATCCACCCAGGTCTCTCGGTGCCGACGGCGTCCTGCCCGACCGATTGAGGTTCTGCCCCAGTGTTCAGTTTCACCGTCCTGGCGATCGCCTTCGGCGTCGTCTTCCTCGCCGAACTCCCCGACAAGACGGCCCTGGCCGGACTGATGCTCGGCACCCGCTACCGCGCGTCCTACGTCTTCGCGGGCGTCGCCGCCGCCTTCGCCCTGCACGTCGGGCTCGCCATCGCGGCGGGCAGCGTGCTCACCCTGCTCCCGCACCGGCTGGTGCAGGCCGTCGTGGGCGTGCTCTTCCTCGCGGGCGCGGCGATGCTGCTCCTGAAGAAGGGCGACGACGAAGAAGAGGTCAAGCCGCCCGCCGACCAGTCCTTCTGGAAGGTGTCGGGCGCCGGGTTCATGCTGATCCTGGTGGCGGAGTTCGGTGACCTCACCCAGATCATGACCGCCAACCTCGCCGCCCGGTACGACAACCCCGTCTCGGTCGGCATCGGGGCCGTGCTCGCCCTGTGGGCGGTCGCCGGCATCGGCATCCTGGGCGGGCGCACGCTCATGAAGCACGTGCCGCTGAGGCTGATCACCAAGGTGGCGGCGGGCGTGATGGCGGCGCTGGCCGGGTTCTCGCTGTACGAGGCGATCACGGGCTGAGCCGGACGGACCGGCTGGGCGCGGCGGCGCGGGCGGGGTGCGCCGCCGCGCCCGGCGCGGTGGCGGTGCGGGGGGCCCGCGGCGGTACGGCCTGTCGCCCGGCGGCCCGCAGCGCCGCTCACGTAGCGGGCGGGGGCCGGTGGCGCTCAGGCGGTCGTGGTGAGCGTGAGGCGGAGGGTGCCGTCCGGCGCGGCGTCCACGCGCACCGACCGAAGGTCCGGGACATGCACCGTCGGGGCGTGCGCAGCCGCGCGCGGGCCGATCCCGACCACCCGCATACCGGCCGCCTGACCTGCGGCGATTCCGGCGGCCGAGTCCTCGAACACGATGCAGTCGGCCGGCTGCACGCCCAGCTCGGCGGCGCCCTTGAGGAACCCTTCGGGGTCGGGCTTGCTGGCGCCGACCGACTCGGCGGTCACCCGCACGCGCGGCATCGGCAGTGCGGCCGCCGCCATGCGGGTGCGGGCCAGAGCGGCGTCGGCTGACGTGACCAGCGCGTGCGGCAGGCCGGCGATGGCGGCCATGAACTCCGGGGCCCCCGCGACGGGGACCACGCCGTCGGTGTCGGCCGTCTCGCGGGCGAGCATCTCGGCGTTCTCGGCGTGGTTGAGCTCCATCGGGCGCCCGGGCAGCAGGATCGCCATGGTGGCGTAGCCCTGGCGGCCGTGCACGACCTTGAGCGCTTCCTGCGGGTCCAGCCCGTGGGCCACTGCCCAGTCGCGCCAGCAGCGTTCGACCACCGCGTCGGAGTTGACGAGCGTGCCGTCCATGTCCAGGAGCAGGGCCTTGGCGGAGAGGGCGACGGTGGTGGGTGCGTTGCTGGTGGTGCTGGCCGACATCGGCGGGACTCCAGACAAAGGGGCAAACGAGAACAAGTGGTTCCGTCCACCGGTCAGGGAGTGAGGACGGAACCACTTTGTTCCATCACTATACAAAATCTGCCGGCCCTCGGCCACCGCCCTCCAGACGTGCGGTGCCGTCCGGGCTCGCACCGGTCGAGGACGTGGACGGGTGGGACGCCAGCCCCGCCGGGCCTGTCAGACCCGCGGTGCATGATCGGCCCACCGGTCCTCGAAAAGACGATGGGATGGCGCCATGCCGATCACGAACCAGCAGGTGGCGGGCCACGGCTTTCTGCGGCGGCTGTACGCCGACCCGTACTTCCCGCATCACGTCCTCGACAAGGGCCGGGCGATCCTCGTGGGGCTGTGCGGGCGGATAGAGGCGGAGCGGCCGCCGGACCTGGCGGCCCTGTACGTACTCACCCACGCGGCGACGGAGGACTTCAACCTGCTGGAGGCCGACTTCGAGGCGGCCGGGAGCGAGATCGAGACCGTCGCGCGCGAGGAGATCACCGAGGACTTCCGGTTCGTGGCGGCGGCCTACGGGTTCGCGGAGGCGGACATCGAGGAGCTCGTCGCCCCCCGGGAGTGGTGAATCCGGCGGCGACGCTCCGCCGGCGCTCCGGACGCTAGCCCTCCAGGGCCTTGCGGGTCGCGGGGCCGTAGACGCCCCAGGGGTCCGCGGTGATGTCGTTGTACCACTGGAACTCCGACACGGCGTCCTCCGTGGACTTGCCGTACTTGCCGTCGGCCTTGCCGCGGTACAGGCCCTGGCCGGCCAGGAGCTGCTGGAGCTTCTTCACTTCCGGGCCCGAATCGCCGTAGCGCAGGGTCGGGCCCTGGGCGGCGGGCGGAGGCGGCGGGGCCGCCGAGGTGCGGCTCGGCGGGGCCGAAGGGGTCCGGGACGGCGCCGCCGAGGAACGGGACGCGCTCGGTGACGCGGACGGCGACGGCGAACGCGACGCGCTGGGCGACGGCGAAGCCGATACGGACGCCGAAGCCGAGCGGCCGGCCGACGCGCTGGGGGAGCTCTGCGACGGCTCGGCCGGGGCGATGCCCACCACCGGCGCGGAAGGCTTCGCGTCGAGCAGCGCCGCATCGCCCGACCCGGAACCGGCGGACACGCCGAAGGCCACGGCGACCCCGCCGACGGCGACGAGCGCGGCGCCGGCCAGCAGCAGGGGCAGCTTTCGCCGCTTCTCCGGGCCCCTGCCCCCGCCCCCACCCGCCCCTCCCGCTGTGGTCTTCGTGGTGCCCGGGGCCGGGCGGACCGCACGGAGCGGGACCGTGTGGTCCGGCCAGGGCTGCGCCGGCGCTACGGGGGTTCCGTACGCCGGGGTGTCCTCCCCTGCCGGCGGCGCGGGCGGGACCGGGGGCAACAGCTGTGTCGCCTCGGCGTCACCGGGCTGCGCCGACGCGGGCGGCGCCGGCAGAACCGGGGGCAGCAACTGTGTCGCGTCGGCGTCGCCGGATGGTCCCGGCTGCGCCAGTGCGCCCAGCACCGGCTGCGGGGGCGGCCCGGTATCACCCGCCTGGCCGGTTTCGGGCAGGCTGACGTACGGACGGATGCGCAGGGGGTCGAAACCCGCCGCCGGAGCACACCCGCAGCCGGCGCCCGGGGCGCCGCAATCTGGACAGCGCTCAGCGCTCACTGGAAAACCCTCCCTGGCCAATGCCAGCGATTATGCAGACCCGCCAGGGCGCGCCCAACCTCCCGAGAGGCCATAACCGGACACACCGCTCAGGATGTAAATGTTGATCCCGCCCGAGGGGCCCGCCCCGGGGCAGGCCGTCCGCCGTGGCCGACGGCCGCCCTCCCGGACGCCCGAGGGCACCGACACCTACGGAGGAGCCGATGGCACAGGAAGTGACCACCTCGGCCGTGGGCCCCCGCCCGGGCTCGGAGCACACCTCCCGAGAGGTACTCGTCGCCATCGGCGCGCTGCTCCTCGGCCTGCTCCTGGCGGCGCTCGACCAGACCATCGTCTCCACCGCGCTGCCGACCATCGTCAGCGAGCTCGGCGGCATGGAGCACCTGTCCTGGGTCGTCACCGCCTACATGCTCGCCTCCACCGCCGCCACTCCGCTGTGGGGCAAGCTCGGTGACCAGTACGGGCGCAAGAAGCTGTACCAGGGCGCCATCGTCATCTTCCTCATCGGGTCGGCGCTGTGCGGACTGGCCCAGAACATGCCGCAGCTCATCGGATTCCGGGCCCTGCAGGGCCTGGGCGGCGGCGGGCTGATGGTGCTGTCCATGGCGATCGTCGGCGACATCGTCCCGCCCCGCGAACGCGGCAAGTACCAGGGCCTCTTCGGTGCGGTCTTCGGCGCCACCAGCGTCCTCGGCCCGCTGCTGGGCGGCCTGTTCGTGGACCACCTGTCCTGGCGCTGGGTCTTCTACATCAACCTCCCCATCGGTCTCGTCGCGCTCGTGGTCATCGCGGCCGCCCTGCACATCCCGAGGCGCTCCTCGAAGCACACCATCGACTACCTCGGCACCTTCCTCATCGCCTCCGTCGCCACCTGCCTCGTGCTCGTCGCCTCGCTCGGCGGCACCACCTGGGCCTGGGGCTCGGCCCAGACCATCGGTCTCCTCGTGCTGGGCGCCGTACTGCTCGTCGCCTTCATCGCCGTGGAACGGCGGGCGGCCGAACCCGTCCTGCCCCTGGGGCTGTTCAAGATCCGCACCTTCACCCTCTGCTCGGTGATCAGCTTCGTCATCGGCTTCGCGATGTTCGGTGCGATGGTCTACCTGCCGACCTTCCTCCAAGTCGTCCGGGGCGTCTCACCGACGTTGTCCGGTGTCCACATGCTGCCGATGGTGTTCGGTCTGCTGATCTCCTCCACCGCCTCCGGCCAGATCGTCAGCCGCACCGGCCGCTGGAAGGTCTTCCCGATCGCGGGCACCGCCGTCACCACCGTCGGACTGCTGCTCCTGCACCAGTTGGAGCGCACCAGCTCCGACCTGGTCATGAGCATCTACTTCTTCGTCTTCGGCGCCGGCCTCGGCCTGGTCATGCAGGTCCTGGTCCTGGTGGTGCAGAACGCCGTCCGCTACGAGGACCTGGGCGTCGCGACCTCCGGTGCCACCTTCTTCCGCTCCATCGGCGCCTCCTTCGGCGTGGCCATCTTCGGCACGATCTTCAACAGCCTGCTGGGCGGCAAGCTCTCCACCACCCTCACCGGGGTGCCCCTGCCGCCCGGGGTGAGCGTGAACGGGCTCGAGGCCGACCCGCGGGCGATCGCGAAGCTGCCCGCCGATCTGCGGCCGCGCGTGCTCGACGCGTACTCCTCCGCCATCACCGACGTGTTCCTCTACGCCGTGCCCGTGGTCCTCGTCGCCTTCGTCGTCGCCTGGTTCCTCAAGGAGGACAAGCTGCGCGGCTCGGTCACCGCACCCGACGCGAGCGAAACCCTCGCCACCAACCCCGTCGAACGCTCCTCACGGGACGAGGTGGCCCGGGCGCTGTCGGTGCTCGGCAACCGCGAGGGCCGCCGCCACGTCTACGAGAAGATCACCGAGAGGGCCGGTTTCGACCTGCTGCCCGCCGCCAGCTGGATGCTGCTGCGGATCAACAGGTACGGATCGGTGGAGCCGGCGGTCCTGGCGGAACGCACCACCGTCCCGATCAAGACCGTCACGGAGGCCGCCCGCCAGATCGAGGAACGCGGGCTCGCCGTCCGCGACGGACTGCCGCTGATCCTGACCGACCGGGGCCGCGAGGCTGCGGCCCGGCTGGCGCAGGCCAGGCAGGAGTCCCTCGCCGAGCTGCTCGGTGATTGGTGGGGTCCGGACCGGCCGACCGACCTGGCCGACCTGGTCAAGGAGCTCAACGAGGAACTCTGCGGCTCCGAGGCCGAGGAGCCCTACGACACCTTCGCGCGCCGCGACCACTCCAACCACTGACCGGTGCGACCGCCGTCAGCTGTGCCGCAGTCCGCAGCCGCCGCGGTTCCTGCCGAAGAGGCGCTACACGCGGGATATCCGCTTCTCGAACCAGTGCTCCGCATACGGGCCCGAGTTGTAGGCCGGTATCTCCGCATACCCCTGCCGCGCGTACAGGCGCCGGGCCTCCACCAGGTCGGAGCGGGTGTCCAGGCGGATCCGCTCGGCGCCCAGGCCCCGGGCCGCCTCCTCAAGGGCCCCGAGGAGGGCCGCCCCGCCGCCGGTACCGCGGGCGCGCGGGTCGACGTACACCCTCGTGAGCTCGGCGGTCTCCGCGTCCAGGAGGCGTATCCCGCCGCAGGACAGGGGCCGTCCGTCATACCGGCCGACCAGGAACGCGCCCGTCGGCGGGGCGAGTCCGTCGGCCGGGTCGTCGCACAGGCCCTGGTCGATCTCGGCCTCGGTGACGGGCCTGTGCCAGTACCGGCCGGCGACCTCGGCGTAGTAGGCGCGGCGCAGTGCGGTGGCGTCGGCGGTGGTGAACGGTTCGGGGGCGACCTGCCAGGTGCCCGTGGCGCTGATCTGTTCGCTGCTCATGGCGTCATTCTGGGTCGGCCGCCGGGCGGCCGCGCTGGAATATCCACAGGCACGGCCTGATGATGTGAAAAGGGGTAAATCGCTTCGATCAGAGGATGTGGGCGCCATGTCCGAACACCCCGACGCCGCCTTGGTCCGCCGCGGCTACGAGGCCTTCAACAAGGGCGACATGGAGACGCTCGGCTCCCTCCTGACCGCCGACGTCATCCACCACATGCCCGGCGACAACCCGCTCTCCGGGCACCACAAGGGCCGTCAGGCCGTCCTCGACCTCTACCGGGCCTTCGCCGAGGAGACCGGCGGCACCATGCGGGTCGAGCTGCAGTCCGTACTGGTGGACGGCCGCGGCCACGCCATGGCCTTCCACACCACCCGCGCCGACCGGGCCGACCGCGGCATCGAGATCCACCAGGGCATCTTCTTCACCATCGTCGGCGGCAAGGTCAGCGACATGGACCAGTGCACGCAGGACATCGACGAGGAGAACACCTTCTGGAGCTGACCACGCCCACACCCCGAGCCAGGCCTGGCGGCCGCCCGGGTCGGACCCGGCGGCCGCCCGACCGTCTCAGCCCTGCGGCTTCGGTGCCGCCTGCTGCACGACCTCGAACGACCACACCGACGAACCCGACGCCGCCGGCTTGGGCCGGTCACCGCCCGCGCCGCCGCCACCGCCCTGGTGCGCCGCCTTCATCGGCCCCTCCATCCACGCCTGGAAGTCCTCCTCGGACCGCCACCGCGTGTACACGAGGTACTGGTCCGTGCCCTCCACCGGACGCAGCAGCTCGAACCACTCGAACCCGTCCGAACCCTCCACGGCCCCCGCCCGCGAGGCGAAACGCCGCTCCAGCACCTCCCGCTGCTCGGCGGGAACGGTCAGCGCGTTGATCTTCACGATGCTCATGCCCGCCATCCTAGGGATCCCGCGCGGGATATCGTCGTCCCCAGGTAATCAAGTGGTGCATGAAGCGCGGCAGCCAGGCGAAGTCAAGGTTGCGGTCAACAGGGCGGGAGGCCGGCGAGGCGTGGCTAACGCGGCGGAGCACAGGGGTGGACCCGGACATGCCGGGGTCATAGGCGATGGCGGAAGGCTCGGGGCGGCCCGCCTCCTGCTGTGGGCGCTGGCGGCGGTGCTCGCCGTCAGACAGGCCGCCGTCGTGCTGCGCGTCCCACCGGGCGAATGGCTCAGCGCCTTCCACCTCCCCGGCAGCCTCCCCGGCTCGCTCTACGACAGCGGCTCCGGCCAGTTCACCGGCACGCCCTTCGCCGGGCTGGTCCTCAAGCCGTTCGCCGGGTTCGCCGCGCCCTCGCTGGAGGTGGCGTGGACCTGCGTCACCCTCCTGTTCGTCGCCGCGATCGGCCTCGTGGCCGCTCGGGCGCTGCCCGATCCCGTGCCGCGCCGCACCGCGCTGCTGGCGGCGCCCGTGCTGGTCGCGCTGATGATGGTCTCGCTGCCCGTCCGCGAGGCCGCCTCACCCGGGCAGACCGCCGTGCTGCCGGTCCTGCTGGTGCTGCTGGCCGTCTTCCGGGTGCCCGCCGAGCGGCCGGCCGGGTTCCTCGTCGGCCTCGCCGCCGCGCTGCAGCCCGGGCTGCTGCTCTTCGCGCCGCTGCTGTGGCTCACCGGCCGCCGCGCCGGGGCCAGGGCCGCCGCCGTGACCTTCGCCGGCGCCACCGCGCTGTCCTGGGCGTCCCTGCCGCGCGACTCGTGGACGTACTGGGTGCACGACATCGCGGGCACCGGCCTCGGCGGAGCCCCCGACGGCCTCGCCAACCAGTCCCTGCACGGCGCCCTACTGCGGCTCGGCCTGAGCGGCCCCGGCGAGATCGTCCTCTACGCCGCCCTCGCCGCCGCCGTCATGTGGACCGGCCTGCGCCGCGCGGTCCGCTACGCCCGCGACGGACAGCTGCTGCTCGCCGCGGCGATCACCGGCTGCGTGGCCGTCGCCGTATCCCCGGCCGGCTGGCGCCACCAGCTGCTGTGGGTCCTGCTCGCGGTCGCCGGCAAGGTCGGCAAACGGGCCGCCGACCGCACGGTGTGGCCGGTGGCCGTGGTCCTGGCCATGACCCTGTCCGCGGACGTGCTGCTGCCGAACCTGGCCGCGCTGGCCCCCGTACGCGACAACGTGCTGCTGCTGACGGCGCTGGCGGCGGCCTGCGCCGTACCGTTCCTCCCGCGGTCGTCCCCGTACTGGCGCGAGCCCGTCCCGACGGCTTACGGGCGGCCCGCGGCCGCCCGCTGGTCGCGCGTGCCGCTGATGCCGTTCTGGCGGCGCGTGCTCTCACGCCCCAACCTGTTGCTGGAGCTGCTGCTGATACGGGTGGGGTACTCGCTCTACTCGCACATCCGGGCCGCCGCACCCACCAGCCGCAGCCTCGCCGAGCGCAACGGCAGCCTCATCCACCACATGGAGAAGGCACTCGGCATCGACATCGAGCACGCCGTGAACCACGCCGTCGTGAACGCGCCCCCGGTGAAGGCGTTCTTCAACTTCTACTACACCTCCTTCCACTTCGTGGTCCCGCTGGCCATCCTGGCCGTCCTGTACTGGCGCCGCCCCGGCGACTACCGCTGGGCGCGCGCCTCGCTGGGCCTGGCCACCGTCCTCGCGCTCGTCGGCTTCTGGCTGTTCCCGCTCGCACCGCCGCGCCTGATGCCCGACCTCGGCTTCGTCGACACGGTGCACGGGGTGCAGGACCTGGCGCACCCTCAGTACGGGGCGATGACCGCCATCTCCAACCAGTACGCGGCGATGCCCTCGCTGCACTTCGGCTGGTCGCTGTGGTGCGGGATCGTCATCATCGTGCTGGCGCCCAGGACCTGGCAGAAGCTGCTGGGGGCGCTGCACCCGCTGATCACGGTGTGCGCGATCGTCGCCACCGCCAACCACTGGGTGCTCGACGCGGTCGGCGGCGCCCTCGTCGTCGCCGCCGGGTTCGGGCTGGTCTACGTACTGTCCGGGCCGCGCGGCGCGCTGGCGCCGGCCGACGTCAGCCTGTCGATGCCGCGCCCGCGCACGCCGGAGCGGGTGGGCAGCGCGAGCCCGTCGGGGGAGCGCACCAGCGCCTGACCGCGCGGGCGTACGCGGGGGTATGCGAGCGGCGCGACCGGCTACGGCCGCCCGTCCGCCGGGAGATGGGCCACCACGAGCGCGATGGCGGCCTCGGCGGTGTCGGTCTCGCCGAGCACCTGCGCCGGACGCGGGCCGCCCACCCGGAACCGGCCGTCGGGCAGCGGCTCGACGGCCGGTACGTCGACGTTGAACGGCGGGCTGGTACGGGAGCTGAACCACAGGGTCCACTGCTTGGTGAACGGGTACAGCCGGCGGAGGCGGCCGCCAGCAGCGACAGGACGCCCTGGCTCAGCGTCTTGGACTCGGCCCGGTCCCGTACCAGCCGCCACGTCAAGGGCATGCGCTGCCAGCGGGCTTCCACCGCGTCGGCGGTCCCGCTTTCCTGCTGAAGGTTCATCCGCGCAGTGTGCTGCCCCGACGCCGCCAGGACAACGGTTTCGCAGGTCACGAACCGGTAGACCAGCGGACGGCAGGGGCCGGGGCGTGGGCGGGAGCGGCCCCTGCCGCCCTGGATCCCGGGCCGGCCGCGCGGCTCAGCCGCGGCCGTGGCTGACCCGGAGCTCCTTGATGCCGTTGAGCCAGGCCGCGCGCAGCCGCCGCGGCTCTGCACCGCGTCGGCGGTCCCGCTTTCCTGCTGAAGGTTCATCCGCGCAGTGTGCTGCCCCGACGCCGCCAGGACAACGGTTTCGCAGGTCACGAACCGGTAGACCAGCGGACGGGAGGGGCCGGGGCGTGGGCGGGAGCGGCCCCTGCCGCCCTGGATCCCGGGCCGGCCGCGCGGCTCAGCCGCGGCCGTGGCTGACCCGGAGCTCCTTGATGCCGTTGAGCCAGGCCGCGCGCAGCCGCCGCGGGCCCGCCGCGGCGAGCCGCAGGTCGGGCAGGGAATCGGCGAGCGCGTTGAAGATCAGGTCGATCTCCATGACGGCGAGGGACTTGCCCAGGCAGAAGTGCGGTCCGCCGCCGCCGAACCCCAGGTGCGGGTTGGGGTCGCGGGTGATGTCGAAGACGTCCGGGTTCTCGAACACCTCGGGGTCGTGGTTGGCGGAGGAGTAGAACAGCCCCACCCGGTCACCCGCCTTGATCTTCTGCCCGCCGAGTTCGGTGTCCCGGGTGGCGGTGCGCTGGAAGGACACCACCGGCGTGGCCCAGCGCACGATCTCCTCAGCCGTCGTCGACGGGCGGGTCGCCTTGTAGAGCTCCCACTGCTCGGGGTGGGTGAGGAAGGCGTGCATGCCGTGGCTGATGGCGTTGCGCGTCGTCTCGTTGCCCGCGACCGCCAGCAGCAGCACGAAGAAGCCGAACTCGTCGGAACCCAGGTTGCCCTCGCCCTCGGCGGCCACCAGCTGCGTCACGATGTCCTTGGCCGGGCAGTCCTTGCGGGCGGCGGACAGGTTCATCGCGTAGCCGATGAGTTCCATCGCCGCGTTGGCGCCGACCTCCTCGGTGATCGCGTACTCCGGGTCGTCGTAGGCGATCATCTTGTTCGACCAGTCGAAGATGCGCGAGCGGTCCTCCTGCGGCACGCCGATCAGCTCGGCGATGGCCTGGAGGGGGAGCTCACAGGCCACCTGGGTGACGAAGTCGAAGCTGCCGTCGGCGGAAGCGGTCAGCGCCTCCGCCACGATCTTCCGCGCCCGGTCGCGCAGGGCCTGCTCCAGGCCGCGGATGGCCCGGGGAGTGAAACCGCGCTGCACGATCTGGCGTACGCGCGTGTGTTCCGGCGGGTCCATGTTCAGCATGATGAGGCGCTGGGCATCAATGGCATCACGCCGGATGTGCTCGTTGAAGCGGATGATCGCCGTGTTGAGGGTCGAGGAGAAGAGCTCCGGGTGCGTGGAGACGTACTTGACGTCCGCGTGCCGGGTGACGGCCCAGTACCCCTCGTCGTCAAAGCCGGTCACGCCCCGCCGCTGGGCGCACCACCACACGGGGGCCGTCTGCCGCAGCCGCGCGAACTCCGGGAGCGGGACGCGGTCGTGGAGGAGGTCGGGGTCGGTGGCGTCGAAGCCTTCGGGCAGCGCGGGACACGACATCGGGCGACTCCAAGGTCTGACGGCCCATCAGAAGATGGCTCGAAGGTAGTAACGAGTTCTAGAAGTCACAAGGGCCGCGGCGTCAACTGTTGCGTGTGGAATCCGTGTAAGCAACGTGCAAGACCCTTGCGTGCCGGGCCTCCGGGTCATAAGACTGCGCAGAGAAGTAGAACGCGTACTAGTTCGGGCGGGACGCCGGGACGGCCCGCCGCGCCGGCACCGTGCAGGAGAGGACGAGCTCATGGCCGCGGAACCCGTCATCGTCGAAGCCGTACGCACCCCCATCGGAAAGCGCGGGGGCTCGCTCGCCAACCTCCACCCCGCCTACCTGCTCGGCGAGACGTACCGCGAACTGCTCGCCCGGACCGCGATCCAGCCCGACTGCGTCGAACAGATCGTCGGCGGCACCGTCACCCACGCCGGCGAGCAGTCGATGAACCCGGCCCGCAACGCCTGGCTGGCCATGGGCCTGCCGTACGAGACGGCCGCCACCACCGTCGACTGCCAGTGCGGCAGCTCGCAGCAGGCCAACCACATGGTCGCCAACATGATCGCCAGCGGTGTCATGGACATCGGCATCGCCTGCGGGGTCGAGGCCATGAGCCGGGTGCCGCTCGGCTCCGGCTCCAAGCACGGCCCCGGCAAGCCCTTCCCGGACGAGTGGAACGTCGACCTCCCCAACCAGTTCGAGGCCGCCGAGCGGATCGCCCGCCGCCGGGGCCTGACCCGCGAGGACGTCGACCGGCTCGGCCTGCTGTCCCAGGAGCGGGCCGCGGCCGCCTGGGCCGAGGAACGCTTCAAGCGCGAGACCTTCGCCGTACAGGTGCCGACCACCGAGGCGGAGCAGGCGGCCGGGCAGGGGATGTGGCGGCTGGTCGACCGGGACGAGGGACTGCGGGACACCTCCATGGAGGCGCTCGCCCGGCTCAAGCCGGTCATGCCGACCGCCGTGCACACCGCCGGGAACTCCTCGCAGATCTCCGACGGCGCCGCCGCCGTGATGTGGGCCTCGCGCAAGATGGCCCGCGCCCTCAAGCTCAGGCCGCGGGCCAGGATCGTCGCCCAGACCCTGGTCGGCGCGGACCCGCACTACCACCTGGACGGCCCGATCGACGCGACCCGGGCCGTCCTCGGCAAGGCCGGGATGTCGCTGCGGGACATTGATCTCGTCGAGATCAACGAGGCGTTCGCCTCGGTCGTCCTCAGCTGGGCCCAGGTCTTCGAGCAGGACCTGGAGAAGGTCAACGTCAACGGCGGCGGCATCGCGCTCGGCCACCCCGTCGGCTCCACCGGCGCCCGGCTGATCACCACCGCGCTGCACGAGCTGGAGCGGCGGGACAAGGAATTCGCGCTGATCACGATGTGCGCGGGCGGCGCGCTGGCCACCGGCACCATCATCCAGCGGCTGTGAAGGCGCGCGGCCGGGCCCCGGTGCGGGGGCGCGGCCACTGAACCCAGTGGGATGGGAAAAAGCCGAAGGCCCCGGTGGCCGGCCTGGGGAGGCCGGCCACCGGGGCCCTCGCACGCACCGGGTGCGTCATGCGGCGTCTGCTGCCACTGGCGGCTTAGTACCAGTGGTGCGACTGCCAGAAGTTCCAGGCGCCCACGGGGCTGCCGTAGCGGGAGTTCATGTAGTCCAGGCCCCACTTGATCTGGGTGGCCGGGTTGGTCTTCCAGTCGGAGCCCGCGGAGGCCATCTTCGAGGCCGGCAGGGCCTGGACCAGGCCGTACGCGCCCGAAGAGGAGTTCGTGGCGGTGTGGTCCCAGCCGCTCTCGCGGGAAACGATGTTGTTGAAGGCCGCGAACTGCGCCGGGTCCTTGATCATCTGGCGCGCGATGGACTTGGCGTCCATCGGGGCCGCCTGGGCGGGCACCGTGGCGAGCATGGAACCGGCGACGCCAAGGGCGAGGACGGAGCCCGCGAGGGTCTTCTTGGAGGCGGCGATGCGGCGGATGACGGCGTTGGACACGGAGGGAACCTTCCGAAGGGGACAAGGGCGGTCGCGGCATGCCGGAGCATGCGTGAGCCACTCACGCGAGGGAGAGGGGTTCGTCTGGCGGGGGGCGGTTGCCCCTGCCGCCGTGGCGACGTCAACCAGTTAGCCAGGTCCGGGCGGCCCTGGCAACGACCCCTGTTACTAGGCACTTTCATAGTCCGCGCCCTCCGGCCCCTGGTGGGCGACAGGTGGATCCGGCCAGGTCAGTGGGCGTTTGCGGGGGTCCGGAGGGGGCCCGCGGAGGCTACTAAAGAGTGCCGTATGTGACGTGGGTCCTGTGGGGCGCCTCACCCCGGAAGGGCCCGGATCTCACGCAGGGTGACCGAGCGTACAACGAAATAGCGTGTGGCCGGGGCCACTTTCAACGCATATCGAAGGAAACCGGGGCATCGAACGCCGCTTTCCGTGTCGCCCGGCGGAGCGCTTTCAGCAGGGTCCCGCCGAGCGCCAGGGTCAGTACGACGGTCAGCACCGCCCGGCCCAGGTCCCAGCCGACCGAGGTGGCGAGGCAGTACGCGAGGAAACGCGCCAGGTTCGCGGGCACGGGGTCGCCCGGGTGGAACGAGATGCCCTGGCCCATGCCCTGGAGGAGCACCCAGCCCTGCAGGTTCATCACCGTGCCGTACGCGAACGACCCCAAGAACCCGTACGCGGCGAGCATCCACAGCTCGGCCCGCCCCCGGATCCGGTCCGGCCCCGGCAGCAGCCCGGCACCCAGCGAGAACCAGCCCAGCGCCAGCATCTGGAACGGCATCCACGGCCCCACACCCCCCGTGAGCAGCGCGGACGCGAACATCGTCACGGAGCCGAGGACGAAACCGAAACCGGGACCCAGGACACGGCCGCTGAGCACCATCAGGAAGAACATGGGTTCCAGGCCGGCCGTACCGGCGCCCAGCGGCCGCAGCGCGGCCCCCACCGCGGCGAGCACGCCCAGCATCGCCACGGCCTTGGAGTCCATGCCCTGGTCGGCGATCGTGGCGACGACCACCGCCACGAGGAGCGGCAGGAGCGCCGCGAAGAGCCAGGGGGCGTCCTGCGCATGGGACAGGCCCGAGCCGGCGTCGGCGAGCAGCGGCCAGCCGAAGGCGGCGATGCCGATGAGGGTGACGAGGACCAGCGCGGCGGCGGCGCGGGGGCCGACGCGCAGGGGGCGGGCCGGGGTCATACGGGGCGGCCCTCCCGGGACAGGGCGGCGGCGACCTGGGAGACCGTGAGCCAGTGGCCCGGGGCCAGGACCTTGGCCACCTGCGGGGCGAAGGCGGGGGAGGAGACGACCACCTCGGCGGTCGGGCCGTCCGCGACGATCTCCCCGCCCGCCAGGATCAGCACGCGGTGGGCCAGCTCGGCGGCCAGCTCCACGTCGTGGGTGGCCAGGATGATGGCGCGGCCGTCGGCGGCGAGGGCGCGCAGGATCTCGATCAGGCGGCCCTTGGCGGCGTAGTCGAGGCCGCGGGTCGGCTCGTCCAGCAGCAGCAGGGCCGGTTCGCCGGTCAGGACCAGGGCGAGGGCGAGGGCCAGGCGCTGGCCCTCGGACAGGTCGCGGGGGTGGGTGTCGTCGGGGACGCCGGGGAGGAGCGAGGTGACCAGGGCGCGGCAGGTGCCGGGGGTGGCGCCGGCGTCGGCGTCGGCGGCGGTGCACTCGGCGGCGACGGTGTCGGCGTACAGGAGGTCACGGGGGTCCTGGGGGACGAGCGCGACGCGGCGGACCATCTCCCGGGGCGGCGTGCGGTGGGGGGTGCGGCCGCCGACGAGCACCTCGCCGGTGGTGGGGGCGAGGGTGCCGGCGAGGGCGGCGAGGAGGGTGGACTTGCCGGCGCCGTTGCGGCCCATGAGGGCGATGGTTTCGCCGGGGGCGACGGTGAGGGTGATGCCGTGGAGGATTTCGGCGCGGGCGCGGCGGAGGGTGAGGTCGGTGGTGCGAGCCGGTTGCTCCGCGGGGGTCGTGGTGGCGTTCGGGGCCGGGCCCGGGGCCGGGGCCGGGGCGGCGGCGGGCTTGCGGCGGAGCCGGGCCCAGCGGGAAGTGCGCGGCGCCGTTGCGCTGCGCGGCCCCGGCTGCGCCGGGTTTTCGGGGCTCCGCCCCGCGCCCCGCGCCTCAAACGCCGGCGGGGCTGGAATTGCCGGCCGGGCCGGTGCGGCTGGGTGGGGCGGTGGGACCGCGCCGAGGCGGCCCTTCAAAGGGGGTGAGAGGCGGCGGGCGTCGCGGATGGAGAGGGGGAGGGGGGACCAGTCGGCCAGGCGGCCGAGGGAGACGACCGGGGGGTGGACCGGGGAGACCGCCATGATCTCGGCCGGGCTGCCCAGCACGGGGGCCGCGCCCGGGGCGGCCAGCAGCAGTACGCGGTCGGCGTACTGCACCACCCGCTCCAGCCGGTGCTCCGCCATCAGCACGGTGGTGCCGAGGTCGTGCACCAGGCGTTGCAGGACCGCCAGCACCTCCTCCGCCGCCCCCGGGTCCAGTGCCGACGTCGGCTCGTCCAGCACCAGCACGCGCGGGTGCGGGGTCAGCACCGAGCCGATCGCCACCCGCTGCCGCTGGCCGCCGGACAGCGTCGCCAGCGGGCGGTCGCGGAGTTCGTTCAGGCCCAGCAGGTCCAGGGTCTCCTCCACCCGGCGCCGCATCACCGCAGGTGGCAGCCCAAGGGACTCCATCCCGTAGGCCAGTTCGTCCTCCACCACGTCCGTCACGAAGTGGGCCGACGGGTCCTGCCCGACCGTGCCCACCACGTCCGCGAGCTCCCGCGGCCGGTGCGTGCGCGTGTCCCGGCCCGCGACGGTGACCCGGCCCCGCAGCCGGCCGCCGGTGAAGTGCGGGACCAGCCCGGAGACGGCCCCCAGCAGGGTCGACTTGCCGACCCCCGACGGGCCGACCAGCAACGTCAGCTCCCCCTCCGGCACGGTGAAGTCCGCGTCCCGCAGGGCAGGGGCCGAGGCGCCCTCGTAGGTGACCGACACCTGCTCGAACCGGATCACAGCGACGACGCCTCCTTCGGCGGTACGGGTGCCACGAGGGCGGGGAGCAGGCCGATCAGGATCGCCGCCGCGGGCCACAGCGGCAGCGCCGGGGCGACCAGCGGCACCACCCCCGGCCGCAGGGCCTGCGGGTCCAGCGCCCCGGCGTAGCCCAGCAGGGCCGCCACCGCCGCACCCGAACCGGCGACCAGCCAGGCCCGGCCGCCCCACCGGTCGGGCCGGTACCGGGTGCGGACGCTGCGCCGCCCGCCCAGGCGCAGCCCGGCCAGGGCCAGGGCGAGGCCGATGAGGAGGACGGGCAGGCCGAACACGGCGCCCTCCGCCGCGAGCAGCCCGTACGTACCGGCGCACATGCCGAGCAGCCCGCCCAGGGTGAGGGCGTTGGTGGTGCGGCGCACGGCGGGCGGAACCTGCGCGGTGCGCCCGTAGCCGCGGGCGTCCATCGAGGCGGCCACCGCCACCGACCGCTCCAGGGCGCCCTCCAGCACCGGCAGGCCGATCTGGAGCACGGCCTTCACCCCGCCGGTGGGGCGCCCGCGCAGTCGCCGGGCGGTGCGCAGCCGGGCCACGTCGGCCACCATGTTCGGCGCGAAGGTCATCGCCACGACCACGGCCACCCCCGCCTCGTACAGGGCGGCGGGCAGCGACTTGAGCAGCCGGGCCGGGTTCGCGAGCGCGTTCGCGGCGCCGACGCACACCAGCAGGGCGGCCAGCTTCGCGCCGTCGTAGAAGGCGAAGACCAACTGCTCGGCGGTGACCCGGCCGCCGAGGCGGATGCCCTGCGCCCAGGCGGGCAGGGCCAGTTCGGGGAGGGTGAGGAGGGTGTGCGCGCCGGGGACGGGCGAGCCGAGGAGGGTGGAGAAGAGCAGGCGCAGGCCGATGACGACCAGGCCGAGCCGCAGGAACGCGCCGTAGGAGCGCGCCCAGGGCGCGGCGGTACGGCGGGCGGCGACGACGTAACCCGCTACGGCCACGATCAGCCCGAGCAGGAGCGGGTTGGTGGTCCGCGAGGCGGCGGTGGCGAGCCCGAGCGCCCACACCCACCAGGCCCCCGCGTGCAGGGCGTTGCCGCGACGCGCCTCGGGGGCGCCGCGAAGGCCCTTCTTTTCGTACGTCGGCACGCGCGGGCGCCCACCGGCCGCGACCGGACCGCCCCGCGCCGGGGCCCCGTGCCCGGGTACGGGGCCGTGCGTGGTCGCGGCGCCGTGGGTGGTTTCCGGGCGCGGGCGCGGGAGGCGGTTCATCGCGAGCGGCGGCGGGACTGCCAGACGGCGGCGCCCGCGAGGGCGGCTACCGCCGCGATGCCCGCGAGCAGGCCCGCCGACGGCCCGCCGTCGCCGTCGCGGCCGTTGCCGGCGGTGGCGGTCTTCGGCGCGTCCTGCGCGCCCTCGGCGAGCGGCTCGCCGCACCCCTGCCCCGGGTAGCCGGAGATCGCGCACAGCAGCGCCGCGCTGTTGTAGCGCAGCGGCTTCGCCACCGAGGCCAGCGCCTCGGCGGTGGTGGCTTCCGGCGCCACCTGCGCGCAGGCGGTGCGCGGCCCGGCCTGCGGCGGGGCCTCACCGGAAGGAGAGTCGCCGGGCAGACCGAAGTCGATGACCAGGGCCACCCGCTTCTTGCCGGCCACCGCCGGGGTGGACGCGCAGAGCGCCGCGAAATCGGGCTCCGTACGCGGCCGGGACGCCTCGTCCCCGGCGTCCTTGCTCACCGCGAAGCGGAAGCCCTGCACGGTGCCGTCCGCCGGGCGGGCCGACGTGCCCTGGGTCGCGTACGTCCAGGGGCCCTTGGCGCCGCCGTCCCAGAACGACCAGTAGCGGTAGCTCGACGCCAGCGCCGGGGCCGCCGCGAGCAGGGTGAACAGGACGCCGAGCGCGACGGCGGAAGCGGGCAGCCTGCGCATCAGGCCTGGTTCTTCTTGCGGCGGCCGCTCAGCAGGAAGCCGATGCCGACGCCGGCCGCGGCGCCGGCGCCGATGATCCAGCCGAGGCTGCCGTTGCCGGGGCCGTCGTCCTTCTTGTCCTCGGCCTTGGCCATGGCGCCCGTCGCCGGGGTCTGCGGGGCCGGGCCCGTCCCGTTCAGTGCCGCGACCAGGTCGGTGCCGCCGAAGGCGCGCGGGTCGGTGCCCGTCGCGTGCGCGGTGAGGATCAGGGTGCCCAGGGCCGCCGGGTTGCCCTTGGCCCACTGCGCCGCGTTGGCCTTGAGCCACTCCAGCGCGCCCGCCGCCGACTGCTTGTGGCCGGCTGCGGCGAGGGCGATGACGGCGTCGGCGGTGTTGCCCGTGTCGGGGGTCGGCTGGTCGGCGCCCGGGGTGGCCGCGGTGAGGTGGCCGTCCTTCTTGAGGGCCTCGGCCAGGTAGCCGGCCGCGCCCTGGGCGGCGGCCGCCGGGTCGGCGGCGCCCGCCGGGCAGGCCAGCGCGGCCGCCGGGGTGTCGCCGGCTGCCGGGGCGACGACCGCGCCCTTGCCGAGGCCGGCCAGGGTCGCGGCGGCCGTCGCGTCGGCGTTGGCGGGGAGCTTGCCGTCGGCCGGCTGGTACCCGAAGGCGCCCCGGTCGGAGGCCGGTTCGGCGGCGCAGCCCAGCTGGAAGGAAAGGAGGCCGTCGTACGCGGACTTGCCCGCCTTCGACTTCACGTCGGCCGGCTTCTCGCCCGCCGCGGCGAGCGCGCTGATGACGACGGAGGTGGAGCTCGCCTCGCTCGGGGAGCCCGGAACGTACGCCCAGCCGCCGTCCTCGTTCTGGACGGACTTCAGCCAGTCCACGGCCTTCTTGACGGCCGCGTCGTGGCCGCCGAGCGCCTTGAGGGCCTGCACGGCCACCGCGGTGGCGTTCGTGTCGAGCGGCGCCGCCGGGTCGCAGGCCTTCGTCGCGTCCGCGCGGAAGGAGGAGAAGCCGCCGTCGGCGCACTGCTGCCCGGTGAGCCAGTCGACGGCCTGCGGGGCGGGCCGCAAGCCGACCGTGTGCTGGGCGAGCAGCGCGAACGACTGGCGCCAGACGCCGTCGTAGGTGGGGTCGGCCTGGCCGAACAGGCCGGAGGGGATGACCGGTGCCGGGGAGGGGGCGGGGGCGGCGAGGGCCGCGGGGGCGGCGCCCACGCAGAGCACGGCGGAGGCGGCGAGCGCGGCGGCGCTGCGGCGGACGTTCATGGCGGGGCGGGTGCCTCTCGTGCTGGGGGAGCGGAGGCAGGCACACGCGGGTACCGGGCTCCGGCTCCGTATACCTCGACGGTGCCGGCCGCCGGGGCCCGGCGGCACGAGCCGCGCACTCCCGACGGGGCATCCCGGCTCCCCGCCCCGGCGGCGCCGGGATGCGGGTCACGGTTGCGGGTCAGCGCCGGATTCGCACCGGCTTCCCCCCGTACGGAGTGTGGACGACGGCCTTACTGTACCGGCCCGGGCCGGCCCGGGCGGGGGGCGACGGCCAGGAGCGCCCCTTACACCCGGCCGCGCCGGTACGTCACACCGCCCGGTACGTGACCGGGTCCGTGCCCGGGACCGCTTCCGCCCGGCCCTGTTTCACCAGCCGCCGCAGGTGGGCCTCCGCCTCCGAGACGGCGATGTTCCGGGACCCGTACGGGATCTGCTCCCAGGGCCGGTTCCACTGCATCCGCTCGGCCAGCCCCCACGGCGTCAGGGGCTCCGCGAGCAGCTCCCACAGCCCCGCCAGCCGCTCCTCGTGGTGGGCCAGCAGCTCCCGCACCCGGGCCGGGGCGTCGGTGAAGGGGTGCTGGTGGGCGGGCAGCACCTCGGCGGGGCGCAGGCGGCCGACGCGTTCGAGGGAGGCGAGGTAGTCCCCGAGGGGGTCGGTGACCCGCTCGTCCTGCGGGTCCTCGTAGAGCCCGATGTGCGGGGAGATCCCGGGCAGTAGGTGGTCGCCGGAGAAGAGGCGGCCGTTGCCGGGGAGGTCGCCCGGGTGGGCCTCCTCCAGGTGGAGGCAGACGTGCCCGGGGGTGTGGCCCGGGGTCCAGATCGCGCGCAGCGCGCGCCCGGCGAGGGGCAGCAGCTCGCCGGGGACGATCTCCCGGTCGGGGACGGCGGCCCGCAGCCCGGGCAGGGTGCGCAGCCGGCCGCCCGCCCGGGCCGCCCGCAGCGGGGCGATGTGCTCCTCGGGGGCCCCGGCGGTGGCCAGCTTCCCGCTCATGTAGTCGAACCAGACGCCGGGTTCGGCGGAGCGGGTCCGTACGACGACCTCGGTGTCGGCGGCGTGCATGGCGATCCAGGCGCCCGACACCTCCCGGACCCGCCCCGACAGGCCGTGGTGGTCGGGGTGGTGGTGGGTGATCACCACGCCGTGGACGTCGGCGGCGGCGATGCCGAGCGCGGCGAGCCCGGCCACGAGGGTGTCCCAGGACTGGGGGTCGTCCCAGCCCGTGTCGATCAGGACGGGTCCGCGGCCGGTGTCGAGGACGTGGACGAGGGTGTGCCCGAGCGGGTTGTCGGGGATGGGGACCTTGATGCTCCACACGCCTCCGCCGTGGTCGGTGACCTGAGGTGGGGCGAGGGGTGTCATGCGGGCTCCCTGGAACGAGAACGTGTTGCATTGGTCGCCCCAGTCCACCATTGGGGAAGGGGTTCTGACTAGTCGTCGGATCTCCGTCCCGTCGGTCGCGTCCGCGCCGTGGACTCCTGGAACTAGAACTGGTATCAGTTCTCCGACGCCCAGCCCGCTGGTAGCCGCAGGAGGCCTTGCCATGACCGAGCTCGTGGAACACGGACAGCTGTTCATCGGCGGGCAGTGGACGGATCCGCTGGGCGACGCCACCATCTCCGTCGTCTCGCCCCACACCGAGCAGGTCATCGGCAGCGTCCCGCACGCCTCGGCGGCCGACGTGGACCGCGCCGTCGCCGCCGCCCGCAAGGCCTTCGACGAAGGGCCCTGGCCCCGGATGACCCTGGAGGAGCGGATCGCCGTCGTCTCCCGGATCAAGGACGCCATCGCCGTCCGGCACGAGGAGATCGCCCGCTCGATCAGCTCCCAGAACGGTTCCCCGTACTCCTGGAGCGTCCTCGCCCAGGCGCTCGGCCCGATGATGGTCTACGACGCCGCGATCACGGTCGCCCGCGACTACCCGTACGAGGAACACCGCCAGGGCGCGCTCGGACCCATCCTGGTACGGCGCGAACCGGTCGGCGTCGTCGCCGCCGTCATCCCGTGGAACGTCCCGCAGTTCGTCGCCGCGGCCAAGCTCGCGCCCGCGCTGCTCACCGGGTCGGCGGTGATCCTCAAGCCCTCGCCGGAGTCACCGCTCGACTCCTACATCCTGGCCGACATCGCGCGGGAGGCCGGCCTGCCGGAGGGAGTGCTGTCGATCCTGCCCGCCGACCGGGAGGTCAGCGAGTACCTGGTCGGCCACCCCGGCATCGACAAGGTCGCCTTCACCGGATCGGTGGCGGCCGGCAAGCGCGTCATGGAGGTCGCCGCGCGCAACCTGACCCGGGTCACCCTCGAACTCGGCGGCAAGTCCGCCGCCGTGATCCTCCCCGACGCCGACCTGGAGACCACCATCGCCGGGATCGTCCCGGCCGCCTGGATGAACAACGGGCAGGCGTGCGTGGCCCAGACCCGGGTCCTGGCGCCGCGCAGCCGCTACGGGGAGATCGCCGAGGCCCTCGCCGCCGCCGCCGGGGCGCTGGTCGTGGGAGACCCGCTCGACCCGGCGACGCAGCTCGGGCCGCTGGTGGCCGAGCGGCAGCAGCGGCGCTCGCTGGACTACATCCGCATCGGGCAGGAGGAAGGCGCCAAGATCCTCACCGGCGGCGGCCGCCCGGCGGCCCTGGAGCGGGGCTGGTACGTCGAACCCACCCTCTTCGGCGACGTCGACAACTCGATGCGGATCGCCCAGGAAGAGATCTTCGGACCCGTGGTCTGCCTGATCCCGTACGGGGACGAGGCCGAGGCGGTACGCGTCGCCAACGACTCGGAGTTCGGCCTCAGCGGCAGCGTCTGGACCGCCGACGTGGAACACGGCCTCGACTTCGCCCGCGGCGTGCGCACCGGCACCTTCAACGTGAACACCTTCAGCCTGGACATGCTGGGGCCGTTCGGCGGCTACAAGAACAGCGGCGTGGGGCGCGAGTTCGGCCCCGAGGGGCTGAGCGAGTACCTGGAGCACAAGATGATCCACCTGCCGGCCGGGTACCGGGCCCCCGGGGCCGGTGCGTGATGGGCGACCGCTGGCGGATCGAGGTCGACCGCGGGGTCTGCATCGGCTCGGGCATGTGCGTGAACCACGCCCCGGCGGGCTTCACCCTCGACTCGGCCCGCCAGTCCCACCCCCGCGAGGCGGAGGCGGACGCCAACGAGCCGGTCCTGACGGCGGCCGAGGGCTGCCCGGTGGAAGCCATCACGATCACCCTCCTCACCACGGGCGAAGCGGTCTTCCCGCCGGAGGACTAGGAACCGCCGGGCTGGTTCAAGGGGCCTGCTGCCCCTGCCCGGTGAGTGCCTTGAGCAGCGCGGGGGCGGTGTCCTCCTCGGAGTCGGCCCCGTGCGCTTCGGCGCCCCCGAAGGTGACGGGCTCGGCGCCGCGGGCGAACAGGGCCCGTTCGTACGCGGTGAGCGCCGCCTCGACGTCGTCGGGGTACGCGGCGAGGGCCTGGCCGAGTTCGGCGCCGTCGAGCATGGCCAGGTTGGCGCCTTCGCCGTTCGGCGCCGCGAGGTGGGCGGCATCACCGAGCAGGGTCACCCCCGGCACCCGGTCCCACCGGTGTTCGGCCGGCAGGGCGTAGAGGGGACGCAGGACCGGCGCGGTGTCGCTGTCCGTGATCAGCGCGGTGAGCTCCGGCGCCCAGCCGTCGAACTCCCGGGCGATCCGGGCGGTGGCCGCGGCCGCGTCGGTGAAGTCGACCGCGGCGAACCAGTCCTGCGGCTCGGACAGCCCCAGGTAAGCGTGCAGGGTGTCGTCCTTTTCCCGGTGGGCGAAGATCTCCCTGCCCGGCGCGTGCGCGATCAGCGACCCGCCGCCGACCGCTTTCGCGGCGGCCGGATGCCGGGTGTCGGCGTCGAACAGGTAGGTCTCGACGGCCGACTTCCCTATGTACTCGGGTGTGGCGGCGGAGAGCAGCGGCCGCACCCGCGACCACGCGCCGTCCGCGCCGACCAGCAGCCGGGTGACGACGGTGCTGCCGTCGGCGAACGTCACCTCGTGGCGACCCGCGCCGAGGGGGCGGGTGATCTCGACCTTGCGCCCCCACTGGACGGTGTCGGCCGGGAGGGAGTCGAGCAGGATCCGCCGCAGCTCGCCGCGCAGTACCTCGGGGCGTCCGCCCGTGCCGTCGTCGGCGATCTCGTGCAGGACGGTCCCGTCCGGGTCGAGGACCCGCATGGCCTGGCGGCCCTCCAGGACGATGGCGTGGAACTCGTCCATCAGACCGGCTGCCTGGAGGGCGAGCTGCCCGTTGTAGTCGTGGATGTCGAGCATCCCGCCCTGCGTGCGCGCCGTCGGGGAGGCCTCGGCCTCGTAGACCGTGGCCGGTATTCCGTGGACGTGCAGGACGCGGGCGAGCGTGAGGCCGCCGAGTCCGGCGCCGATGATCGTGACGGGGTCGTGCATCGTGGCTCCTCCGGGTCGGGGCCGCCGGCGATCTCCGGCGGCCGTCTCCGGAAAGGTGCCAGGGGCGGCCGACAGGGGGCCGACAGGCTGCCGATAGGGCGCCGACAGGTCACCGACGGCACCGACGGCACCGACGGCACCGACGAGCGGCACGTATGGGAGGGGGCGTGCCCTGTGGGGCGGGGGCTTCGGGGGGCGGGATACGAGCCGGGCCGGGTCGCGGAGGGTATGGGGGTTTCCCGTCAGTCCCATCGTCTCTCCGGGGCGGCCCGGCCCCTCAAGGGCGCTCCTCCTCGTTCCTCGTCGTCGCGTCGCT
>NZ_JBVHQF010000003.1:611091-635218 GCF_055567555.1 Streptomyces sp. NPDC026522 | reverse complement strand
ATCAACTTCTGGCGTTGATTTTTGGCACGCTGTTGAGTTCTCAAGGAACGGACGCTTCCTTTGTACTCACCCTCGCGGGTTTTCCTCCGGGCGCTCCTTTGTTCTTCTTTTCGTTCTTGCGTTTCCGACTCTATCAGACCCTTTCCGGCCTGACCCCCAGTCAGCGGGGTTTGTCTTCCGGGCTGTTGGGCCCTTCCGACTCCCAGAACTCTAGTTGATTTCCCCGGCGATTCATAATCGGCCTTCGGGAATTCATTCGGGCATGCCGAAATTGTTCCCAGTGGGTGATCGTGCTGAGTTGGGTGCCGCGACGAGGCGGCGGGAGGTGCCGTCGCCAGAACCTTCCGGTCCTGGGACAACTCGAAGAACCTTACGGATCCCGGGAGGTCGTGTCAACCCCGGGCTTGGAGGTCCTCCACCCGGTCCAACAGGCGCGTGAGCATGTCGCCCAGCACGCCCCGCTCCGCCGTGGACAGGTCCTGGAGGAGGTCCTCCTCGAAGACCGTCGCCGCGCGCATGGCGTCGAGCCACTTGCTGCGGCCCTCGTCCGTCAGTTCCACGATGACGCGGACCCGGTTCGACTCGTCCCGTTCCCGGGTGACGAGTCCCTCCGCCGTCATGCGGTCGATCCGGTGGGTCATCGCCGCCGGCGTCAGGCCCAGCTGCTTCGCGAGTTCGCTCGGGCCCATCCGGTACGGCGCGCCGGAGATGACGAGGGCCTTGAGGACCTCCCACTCCGCGTTGCTGATGCCCAGGGCCGCGGTCTGGCGTCCGTACGCGACGTTCATACGGCGGTTCAGCCGGCTCAGGGCCGAGACCACCTTCTCGACCTGGGGGTCGAGGTCCTGGAACTCGCGCTGGTAGACGGCGATCTGCTCGTCGAGGCTCGGCTCGTGGACGGGGGTAGTGCCGTCGGTTTCACCCATGCCCCGAAGTATCGCACGAGCTCGTTGGCGTCTAACTCCTTCAATGTGTAGAGTTAAGCATCGAACTTTAGGCATGAAGTCTTGAGGCTTCAGTTATCGAGGCAGGTGAGAAGTGACCAAGGTGATGGGCGCTGCGATGCGGCGGATCCAGGCCGGCAACGCGCTGACGGCGTTCGGCATCGGCTTCACGGTTCCGTTCCTCTACATCTACGTGGCGCAGGTGCGGGGTCTGGGCTCCATGGCCGCCACGAGCGCGTTCGTGGCGTTCGCGCTGGGTGCTCTGATCGCGCTGCCCTTCACCGGTCGCGTCATCGACCAGCGCGGGCCCGTCCCGGTCGTGATGGGCGCCGCCGTGGCCGCGTCCGCCGGTGCGCTGTCGCTCGGGCTGTCCTCCGGCGTCGTACCGATCCTGCTGTCCGCTCTGGCGCTCGGCGCCGGGCAGGCCGTGATGCAGCCCGCGCTGGCCACGATGATCGTGTGGTGCTCGACGCCGTCCACCCGGACGCGCGCCTTCGCCCTCCAGTTCTTCATGCAGAACCTGGGGCTGGGCATCGGCGGTCTCATCGGGGGCCAGATCGTGGACGTCAGCCGTCCGGGCAGCTTCACGCTGCTCTTCGGCATCGAGGCCGTGATGTTCCTGGTGCTGGCCGGCGTCATCGCCACCGTGCGGATGCCGCACGCGCCGAGCATCAAGGACGCCGTGCCGAAGGACCCGCGGGCCGGTGGCGGCTGGCAGCGGATGCTCCGGCACCGCGCCATGGTGAAGCTGCTGGTACTGGGCTTCGTGATCTTCTTCGCCTGCTACGGACAGTTCGAGTCCGGGCTGGCCGCCTTCGGGACCGAGGCCGCCGGCATCTCCCCGTCGACCCTCGGCTTCGCACTCGCCGCCAACACGGGGGCGATCGTGGTCGCGCAGTTCGTCGTGCTCAGGCTGGTCGAGAAGCGCCGGCGGTCCCGGGTCATCGCCCTGGTCGGGGTGATCTGGACCGGGGCGTGGGTCATCGCCGGGTTCTCGGGGCTGGGGCACGGCAGTGCGCTGATGGCCGCCGGTGCGTTCATCACCACGTACGCGCTCTTCGGCATCGGCGAGGCCATGCTGTCGCCGACGCTGGCGCCGCTGGTGGCTGACCTGGCTCCGGAAGGCTCGGTGGGTCAGTACAACTCGGCGTTCGCGCTGGTCAAGCAGATGGCGCTGGCGCTCGGGCCGCTCGGGGTGCCGCTGGGTGCGGGCGTGCCGATGCTGTACGTCGGGGTTTTCATCGCCGTTTCGCTCGGGATCGCGTGGCTGGCGCTGCGGATCGGCAAGCAGCTGACCCCGGTGCAGGACAACCCGTCGCTGGCCAAGGTCGCGGCGCCGGCCGAGCCGGTCGCCGAGCCGGTCACCGCGCAGGTGCCGCAGCGCGTGGCCGCGTAGCCCGGTGAGCACAGGGAAAGGCCCGGTCCGTGGGGACCGGGCCTTTCTCGCGTCCGGGAGGTGTGCCCGGCTATTTGTCCGGCAGGGCGAATTCGCACCAGACGGCCTTGCCGCCGCCGGGAGTGCGGCGGGTCCCCCAGCTGGAGGCGATGGTCGCGACGATGGAGATGCCGCGGCCGGTCTCGTCGGCCGGTTCGGCGCGGCGGCGGCGCGGGAGGTGGTCGTCGCCGTCGGTGACCTCGACGATCAGGCGGCGGTCGGTGCGCCGCAGCCGCAGCCGCATGGGCGGCGTTCCGTGCTGGAGGGAGTTGGCCACGAGTTCGCTCGCGGCCAGGACGCCGAGGTCGCACAGCTCGACGGGGAAGCGCCAGGAGGCCAGCACGCCCTGCGCGAAGGCGCGGGCGCGGGGGGCGGCTTCGACTCCGCCGAGGAGTTCGAGGGCGGCGTTGTGGAAGAGCTCGGCGTCGGCGCCGGTGCGGGCCGGCTGCTGGAGGACCATGACGGCGACGTCGTCGTCGTGGTCGGCGTCGACGCCGAGGGCGCGCATCAGCCGGTCGCAGATGACGGCCGGGGTGCCCTGGGCGCCGGACAGGGCGCGTTCCAGGGCGGCCACGCCTTCGTCGATGTCCTCGCCCCGGCGTTCCACCAGCCCGTCGGTGTAGAGGACGGCCGTGGAGCCGGGGCCGAGGGCGATGGTGCCCGAGGTGTGGAGCCAGCCGCCGGTGCCGAGCGGCGGGCCGGTGGGGTCGGCGGCGCGGCGTACGGTGCCGTCCTCGTCGCGGACCAGGATCGGGAGGTGGCCGGCGGAGGCATAGGCGAGCAGGCCTTCGCTGGGGTCGTGGACGGCGTAGACGCAGGTGGCGATCTGGCTGGCGTCGATTTCCGCGGCGAGGCCGTCGAGGAGCTGGAGCACCTCGTGGGGCGGCAGGTCGAGGCGCGCGTACGCGCGGACGGCGGTGCGCAGCTGGCCCATGACGGCGGCGGCGCGGACGCCGCGGCCCATGACGTCTCCGATGACGAGGGCGGTGCGGCCGGCGCCGAGGGTGATGACGTCGTACCAGTCGCCGCCGACGGCGGCTTCGGTGCCGCCGGGCTGGTAGGTGGCGGCGATGCGGAGGTCGTCGGGCTGTTCCAGCTCCTGCGGGAGGAGGGAGCGCTGGAGGGTGACGGCGGCCTCGCGCTGGCGCCGCTCGCTGGCGCGCAGGCGTTCGGCGGCTTCGGCGTGGTCGGTGACGTCGGCGAGGTGGACCAGGACGCCGGTGTGGTCGGCGTCCGTTTCGTCTTCGGTGCCGGCTTTGGGGAAGGCGACGGGGGTGCAGGTGACGGTGTACGAGCTGCCGCCGCCGGGTGCGGAGCGGTTCTTGGCGGTACGGGGCTTGCCGCTGCGCTGGACCTGGTCGAGGAGCGGGAGCAGGCCGAGCTCGCCGAGTTCGGGGAGGGCGACGTGCGCGGGGGCGCCGGTGGTGCGGGCGCCGAAACCGGCGGTGTAGGCGTCGTTGACGTAGGCGACCCGGTGCTCGGGGCCGTGGACGAGGGCGACGAGGGCGGGGAGCAGGCCGAGGACTTCCCGCGCGGAGAGTTCGTCGAGGGACGGCACGGCGGTGAGCGGGCCCGACCCGGTTCCTCGGACGGTGGGGTCGGCGGGGACTCCGTCCGGGGGCGCCGGGGAGTGGGTGGCCGCGCCGCGGGCCGCCGGGACCGAGCCCTCGCCCCGTTTGGCCTGGGCGGCGGCGTGTTCGGTCCGGGCGGCGGCGCGGCGCTGCGTTCCGGGGAACCGGGCGCTCCAGCGCGTGAAGTTCACTGCGTTCAAGCCTCGTGGTGTCGCGAGTGGTCGCTGTGTCTGCCCCAGCAACGGCCGGGAGCTGCCCCCAGGGTCGAGCGCTGGACGGTGTCACTCTGTGCAGGTGTGAGCCCACCTATGGTCACACGTCCAGTGTGTCCGAGCGCACTGACAGCGTCAGTTCCCGTTGTCCTTCGGGGGGTTGGCGGCGGGGCCGGGTGGGGGCGCGGGTGGCGGCGCGGGCGCGGCTTTGGGGGTGCCACCTGCGGCGAGTTCGAATTCCGCGCGGGGGTGTTCCAGGGAGCCGAGGGAGACGATCTCTCGTTTGAAGAGGCCGGAGAGGGTCCATTCGGCGAGGACGCGCATCTTGCGGTTGAAGGTGGGGACGCGGCTGAGGTGGTAGGCGCGGTGCATGAACCAGGCGGGGTAGCCCTTGAGCTTGCGGCCGTAGACGTAGGCGACGCCCTTGTGGAGGCCGAGGGAGGCGACGGAGCCGGCGTACTTGTGTGCGTACTCGGTGAGGACCTCTCCGCGCAGTGCGGCGATGAGGTTGTCGGCGAGGGCCTTGGCCTGGCGGACGGCGTGCTGGGCGTTGGGGGCGCATTCGCGGCCGCGCTCCTCGGCGGTGATGTCGGGGACGGCGGCGGCGTCGCCGGCGGCCCAGGCGTGTTCGACGCCTTCGACGGTGAGGAAGGCGGTGCAGGCGAGGCGGCCGCGTTCGTTCTTGGGCAGGTCGGTGGCGGCGAGGATCGGGTGCGGTTTGACGCCGGCGGTCCACACGACGGTCCGGGTGGGGAAGCGGGATCCGTCGCTGAGGACGGCGACCCGGTCCTCGCAGGATTCGAGCCGGGTGTCGAGGCGGACGTCGATATTGCGTCTGCGCAGCTCACGGATGGTGTAGACGCCCATCTCGGGGCCGACTTCGGGGAGGATCCGGTCGCTGGCCTCGACCAGCACCCACTTCATGTCCTCGGGCTTGATGTTGTGGTAGTACCGGGCCGCGTACCGGGCCATGTCCTCCAGTTCGCCGAGGGCTTCGACACCGGCGTAGCCGCCGCCGACGAAGAGGAAGGTGAGGGCGGCGTCGCGGATCGCGGGGTCGCGGGTGGAGGAGGCGATGTCCATCTGTTCGATGACGTGGTTGCGCAGGCCGATGGCCTCTTCGACGCTCTTGAAGCCGATGCCGTAGTCGGCGAGGCCGGGGATGGGGAGCGTGCGGGAGATGGAGCCGGGCGCGAGGACGAGTTCGTCGTACTCGATCTGCAGGGGGCCGGTGCCCTCGTCGCTGGTGGCGAGGGTGGTGACCGTCGCGGTGCGCTTGGCGTGGTCGATGTGGTCGGCCTCGCCGATGACGATGCGGCACTTGTCGAGGACGCGGCGCAGCGGGACGACGACGTGGCGCGGGGAGATGGCGCCGGCGGCCGCCTCGGGGAGGAAGGGCTGGTAGGTCATGTAGGGGTCCGGAGTGACCACCGTGACCTCGGCCTCGCCCGGTCTCAGCTTCCGCTGGAGTCGGAGAGCCGTGTACATGCCGACGTAGCCGCCGCCGACGACGAGGATGCGCGCGCGGGGCGGGGTGCCGGGTGCCGTGCCCGGGGAGTTAGCAGCCTTCACCATCCCATGACGCAACGTGGCTGGGAGTTTGTCCACAGGCTCGGCAAATTGTGTGACCGGGGGGAGGGGTGGGACGGGGTTGTCGAGGGGTCCGGATCTGGCTGGAGCGCCGCAGGTCAGGGGGTACGGAGGGGGTGATTCCGGAGGCTTCCGGCGGAAAAGTGGGGGTGAATGCTCCGATCGGGCGGTGCTCCGTGCGGGGCTGCCTCTTCTGAATTGACTCTGGCTCAACTATGTTCGTATCTCGTCGAGGAGCAGGACCGGGGCCCACTGACCGTGGCCCACCTCGACACGAAGGCGGGGAGTGTCTCCGGGGGGAGACAAATGATTACCGGGGGATACATATGAACATGTCCGATTTCCATGGTTCTGCGACCGCTCTGTCGGCTGACGGCGGCCGCGTGATGACCGGCGCGACGACTCACGGCGTGGGGCGCTCCACGCCCCTGCGGGTCGACGCCCAGCGCAACCTCGAACACGTCCTGCGCGCGGCGCGCGAGGTGTTCGGCGAGCTGGGCTACGGGGCGCCGATGGAGGACGTGGCGCGGCGGGCCCGAGTCGGTGTCGGCACCGTGTACCGGCGTTTCCCGAGCAAGGACGTGCTGGTCCGGCGGATAGCCGAGGAGGAGACCGCCCGGCTGACCGACCAGGCGAAGGCCGCGCTGGGCCAGGAGGAGGAGCCGTGGCAGGCCCTCTCCCGCTTCCTGCGCACCTCGGTGGCCTCGGGAGCGGGCCGGCTGCTGCCGCCGCAGGTGCTGCGGGTCGGCGCGGCCGAGGAGGACGGGGTCGAGGAGGCGGAGGCCGTGCGCGTTCCGCACCAGCGGCAGGCCGTCGTCACCGGTGCTCCGGACCTGCGCGTGGTGGGTTCGCGGGCCGCCCATGAGGAGCCGTCCGAGGACGCCGGGGCGGGTGCGCTGCTGGAGGTCGTGGGCCGGCTCGTGGAGCGGGCCCGGGAGGCGGGCGAGCTGCGTGCCGATGTCACGGTGGCCGATGTGCTGCTGGTGATAGCGACCGCCGCTCCGGCGCTGCCGGACCCGGCGCACCAGGCCGCGGCTTCCTCGCGGCTGCTCGACATCCTGCTGGAGGGGCTGCGCTCGCGAACGGTGTGAGCGGGGCGTGAGCGGGCGGGCGGGAGGTCCGTCACTCGGACGTCAGCCACTCGAACGGGTGGGGTTCGGCACGGTGAGTCGCCGGATCGTCCCCGGATGAGTGGATGCCCGGCGGAGCGGCCCGGGGCGCGCGTGCCGTGTGCCACGCTGGATCGGTGTACCGGTTGAGTGTGGCGTGCGGGGGCTTGCGCGATGGGCGTTGACGGGCGCGGCGAGTCACTCGGTGACGCCGGTGACAAGACCCGGGCGGATGGTCTGCCCGCGCGGCAGGTACCGGCGCAGCGCGATCCCGCCGGCCGGCACGCCTCCGCGGGCGGGCCGGGCGGGGATCTTCCGCCTTCGGACGCCGACCTGGTCGCCCGGATGCGCGGTGGGGATGACGGCGCCTACGAGGAGCTGTTCCGCCGGCACGCCGATGCCGTACGGCGCTACGCGCGCACCTGCTGCCGGGACGCGCACACCGCCGACGACCTGACGGCCGAGGTGTTCGCGCGGACCTTGCAGGCGGTCCGGGGCGGGTCCGGTCCGGACCATTCGGTGCGGGCCTATCTGCTGACGACCGTGCGGCGGGTCGCCGCGGCGTGGGTGAAGACGGCGAGGCGGGAGCATCTCGTCGAGGACTTCGCCGTGTTCGCGGAGCAGGCGGCCGCCGGTACGGAGGGTGGCGGCGGGCTCGGTGGGCTGTCGGGGGACGACACCCTGGAACTGGGCGCCGATGTACGGGCGATGCACGAGGCCGAGCAGTCGCTGGCGATGCAGGCGTTCCGCAGCCTGCCCGAGCGGTGGCAGGCCGTGCTCTGGCACACCACCGTGGAGGAGTCCACGCCGAGCGCGATCGCGCCGCTGTTCGGGCTGAGCGCCAACGCGACGGCGGTCCTGGCCAGCAGGGCCCGTGAAGGGCTCAAGCAGGCCTACCTCCAGGCGCATGTGAGCTCGGCGCTGAGCGAGGGCGGCGACTGCGCGCAGTACGCGGACCGGCTGGGCGCGTACGCGCGGGGCGGGCTGCGGCTGCGGGCGGAGCGGGGGCTCCGCAAGCACCTGGAGGAGTGCGCCAAGTGCCGGCTGGCCGCGCGGGAGCTCAAGGACGTCAACGCGGGGATTCCCGCGCTGCTGCCGGTCGCGGTCATCGGGTGGTTCGCCGCCGGGTACGCCGCGAAGGCGGCGGGCGTGGTGGCCGGCGGTGCGTTCGCGGCCGGCGGGGCCGGGGCGGCCGCCGCGGCGGCCGGGGGATCGACGGCGGGTGCCGGAGCCGCGGCCGGAGCCGGGGCGGCGGGGGCCGCGGGCGGGGCCGGGGCGGCCGGCGGGTCGGGGGCCGGGGGCGCAGTGGTCTCCGAGGGGCTGGGGATGCCCGCCAAGGCTGCCATCGCCGCCGGGCTCGCGGTCGCGGCGGCCGCAGGGGTGGTGTTCGCCCTCACGGGGGACGATGCCGAGCAGCAGGCGGGCGCGCGGCCGGTGCCGGGGGTGGTGGCGCCGGTCCGGCCCGTGCCGGGCTCTGCCGCGCCGCCCGCGCCGGAGGTGGGGCCGCCGCAGTCGCAGCCGCCGGTGGCGGAGGTCCCCGTACCGCCGCGGCGGAGTGCGGCGGCGCCGTCCCGGACTCCGGCGGCCAAGCGGCCGGCTTCCCCGTCACCGGCGCCGTCGCCGTCGAAGCCGCCGGCCGCGTCCCGGTCCCCGAAGCCCGCGCCGAAGCCGCCGCAGGGGTACCAGCTGGCCCGGCTGGAGCACTCCGTGTACGGGGAGCACGCCGGTCCCGAGCTGCAGACCTGGCGCAGCAGCTGGGTGTGGCAGCGCTGGGGCCTGATGGTGGGCGGACAGCGGTTCGGGCAGGGGATCACCGTGAACTCCCGTTCCTCGGTGGAGATCAGCCTCAACCGGAGGTGCAGCGCCTTCTCGGCGCGGGTCGGGGTGGACGGGATGACCCTGATCACCGACGGCGAGGTGCGGTTCTCCGTGTACGGGGACGGCCGGCGGCTGTGGCAGTCGCGCCCTCTCGGGTACGACGACGCCCCGGTCGGCGTCGAGGTGCCCCTGGCCGGGACCACGACGCTGCGGCTGGTGGTGGAACGGGCCGGGGAGGGGCGGCTGCCGGCGCTGGCGAGCTGGGCCGACGCGGTGGTCAGCTGCGGCTGAGCAGTCCCGCCGCCTCGCCCGGGGTCAGCGCGGCGCCGGCCGCCTGCGCCTCGGCGTAGCGGGCCGGTCCGAGTGCGGCGAGGTTCCCGCCCGGGAGCGCGCGCAGGGCGGCGGCCTCCGGTACCGACCGCGGGTAGCCCGCGCGCCAGGCGGTGGCTGCCGCGAGGATCCGTACGGACTCGGTGTGGCGCCCGGCCGCGGCGAGCATCACGGCAGCGGTCTCGGCGAGCGAGGCCAGGACGCGTTCGGCGCAGTGGGCGGCGACGGCCCGCTCCAGCGCCGGACCGACCCGGTCCAGTCCGGCGGCCGGGCCGTGCTCGCGGGCGGTGAGGATGGCGTCGACGTTGTCGAGTCCAGTGGTGAGCTGGGCGGGCGCCGCGGTCTTCCCGGCCTCGGCGCGGGCGAGTGCGATCCGGGTCCGTGCGGCTGCCTCCTGGCCGCGGAAGAGGGCGATCAAGGCGGTCAGGAGATGGCCGTAAGCCCGTACGTCGTGCATGCCTCCGTACCGCTCGGCTTCGCAGTCGGCTTCGGTCAGCACCTGCTCGGCGCTCTCGAAGTCACCGGCGCTGAAATCGCATTCCGCCATCCGGGTGAGGGCGAAGGGGGCCTCGCTGTCCGCCCCGACCTCCCGGGCCAGGCGCAGACACTCCTCGTACTCGGTGCGGGCGAGGCCGTACTGGCCCCGGGAGAGCGCGTACTCCCCCGAGGCGCTCGCGACTTGTGAGCGGATCCAGCGGTCGCCGCACCGGCGGGCGATCGCGTGGAGTTCGGCGAGGTCGGCTTCGACGCCGGGCAAGCCGCCGGTGGTGTCGATGGCGAGGTGGACCCGGAACATGAGGACGACGCCCAGTTCCCAGTCGGCGCCGTACCGACGGCAGTTCTCCATGCTCTCGTCGAGGCTGCGCAGACAGTCGGCGGTGGCGCCCGCGAAATGGGCCGTCACGGGCCACAGCATGCCGGGGAAGCTGATGCTCTCGGGTCCACCGCGGCGCAGTGCAGCGGTGATGCGGGCGGCGCGCTCGGCGAACTCGGGGCTCTGGAACTCCTCGGCGGTGCGTTCCCCGGAGGTGAGGAACAGGTGGAGCAGTTCCAGGCGGACCCGGGTGCGGTACGCGGGTGAGTCCTCGGCCGGGCCGTCGGGGACGGCGGCGCCGGGCGTGAGGGCGAGGACCCGGACGGCCCAGTCGGCGCCTTCGGTGCAGTAGTGGCGCAGCCACCAGAACCAGCCGAGGGCGAAGACGAGGCGCGCGGCGGTCTCGGCGTCGGCGGTGCGCACGGCACGTTCGAGGGCGGCACGCAGGTTGTCGAGCTCGGTTTCGATCTGCCGGATCCAGGGGAGTTGGGCGGCGGAGCGCAGGAACGGTTCGGCTTCTTCGGCAAGGTCCAGGAAGTGGGCGGTGTGGCGGCGGGCGGTGGCCCGCGCGTCGGCGGGCCGGGCGCGGGCGCGTTCGGCGGCGTACTCGCGGATGGTTTCCAGCAGGCGGTAGCGCATGCCGTCGGGGCCGGGTTCGGCCAGGACGAGGGACTTGTCCACGAGGGAGCCGAGGGTGTCGGCGACGTCCAGGCCCGGCTCGGCGCAGACGGCCTCGGCCGCGGCGAGGTCGCAGCCGCCGGAGAAGACGGACAGCCGGCGCAGGACGGTGCGCTCGGGTGCCGTGAGGAGTTCCCAGGACCAGTCGACCACGGCGCGCAGGGTCTGCTGGCGGGGCAGGAGCGTGCGGCTGCCGCCGGTCAGGAGCCGGAAGCGGTCGTCGAGGCGGGCGGCGATCTGGCGGGGGGTGAGCAGGCGCAGGCGCGCGGCGGCGAGTTCGATGGCGAGCGGCAGGCCGTCGAGGCGGGCGCAGATCTCGGCGACGGCGTCCGGGTCGTCGGCGGGGTCGAAGCCGGGGCAGGCCGCGGTCGCCCGGTCGGCGAACAGGCGGTGCGCGGGGGCGGGCGGCAGGGGTTCGAGCGGGCGCAGGACCTCGCCGGGGACGCCGAGGGGCTCGCGGCTGGTGGCGAGGACGCGCAGGCCGGGGCAGTGGGTGAGGAGCCGGTCGGCGAGTTCGGCGGCGGCGGCGATGACGTGCTCGCAGTTGTCGAGGACGAGGAGCATGCGGCGGTCCGCGCAGTGCTCCACGAGGAGGGTCGCGGGGTCGGTGGAGGCGCCGCTCGTGTCGTGCGCCACCAGGGTGTTCTCGCGCAGGCCGAGGGCGCTGAGGACGGCGCCGGGTACGGCGGCGGGGTGGTCGAGGCGGGCGAGTTCGACGAGCCAGCCGGGTTCGGGGTGGGCGGCGGCGGCGTGTTCGGCCAGGCGGGTCTTTCCGGAACCGCCGGGTCCGGTGAGGGTGACGAGGCGGGAACGGGACAGGTCGGTGCGGAGCGCGGCCAGTTCGGGCTCGCGGCCGACGAAGGAGGTGAGGCGGTGGCGGAGGTTGCCGGTGGGGCGCGGCTCGGGCGGGGGCGGGCGCAGCAGTTCGGCGTGCAAGGCGCGCAGCTCGGGGCCGGGGTCGGTGCCGAGGCCTTCGGCGAGGGCGCGGCGGGTGTCCTCGTAGGCGGCGAGGGCGTCGGCGGGGCGGCCGGCGGCACGCAGGGCGCGGAGGCGGAGGGCGTGGAGGGGTTCGTCGTACGGGTGCTCGTGGATCAGCGCCGCCAGCTCCGGGAGGAGCGTGGCCGGGGCGGGGACGCCGGTCGTGAGGTCGGCGGCGATCCGGTCGCGGAGGGCAGCTGCGCGCAGGGCCTCGGGGCCTGCGGCGTGGGCGGTGCGGGCGGGTTCGGGCAGGTCGGCGAGGGCGCGGCCGCGCCAGAGGGCGAGGGCGGAGCGGAGGGCTGCGGGGTCGGCGTGGCGGGTGCCGGCGCGGGCGAGGCGGGTGAAGCGGTGGAGGTCGACGTCGTCGGGGGTGGTGGCGAGGCGGTAGCCGCCGGTGGGATCGGCGAGGACGGCGTCGCGTGAGCCGAGGGCGCGGCGGAGCCGGGAGACGAGGGCGTGGAGGGCGGCGGGGGCGTCCTGGGGCGGGTCGTCGCCCCAGACCTCGTCGATGAGGTCTGCGGCGGGGGCGACTGGGGCGGCGGCGCGGAGGGCGAGGGCGGTGAGGAGGGCGCGCAGGCGCGCGCCGCCGATGGGGAGGGGGGCGCCGGTCGCGTCGCGTGCCTCGGTGGGGCCGAGGATGAGGTAGCGCACCGGGCAATTCTGCCGTGCCCCTGGCCGGGGGGGTGGGGGTTTTCGGGTGCGGCGCCGTCAGGCGAGCGGGCCCGGTCCCAGGCGCGGCACCGTCGCACGAGCAGGCCCGGTCCCAGGCGCGGCACCGTCGCACGAGCAGGCCCGGTCCCAGGCGCGGCACCGTCGCACGAGCAGGCCCGGTCCCAGGCGCGGCACCGTTGCACGAGCGGGCCCGGTCCCAGGCGCGGCACCGTTGCACGAGCGGGCCCGGTCCCAGGCGCGGCACCGTTGCACGAGCAGGCCCGGCTGCGCCGGGCATCGCGGGGCTCCGCCCCGCACCCCGCGCCTCAAACGCCGGCCGGGCTGGAAAGGTGCCGGCGGGGCGGGTGTTGCCGGAGTCGGGCGGTCAGGAGAGGGCCGGGCGGCGGTGGGGGAGGCCGGTGGGGACCGCGCGGCGACGGGGGGTGGAGGTGCCCGTCCAGCAGGTGCCGCGGCGGGACAGCAGGCGGCGCAGCCACAGTTCCATCGAGACGAGTTCCGCCAGCCCGTCCAGCGGGACCGGCCGGCCGTCCGCCGCGTCGAGCAGGGCCTGGCGCACCACCCGGGCCTCGATCAGGCCGGCGTCCGCCAGCAGCGGCGCGCTGAACAGGGACAGCAGCGAAGTCAGGGCGGCGCGCAACCCCAGGCGGGTGGCCGTCTCGTTGGGCTCGGGGGAGCTCACCCCCCAGCCCGGCGGCAGTTCCCGTACCCCGGAGGCCGACAGCACGCTGCGCAGGATCGCCGCCCGGGCCCCGGGCTGTACCCGCAGCGACTCGGGCAGGGCGCGCGCGGCCCGTACGACCTGGTTGTCCAGGAACGGCGCGTGCAGCCGCTGGCTGCGGACCTCCACGGCCTGCTCGAAGACCCGGTGGTCGGCGGCGTGCCGGGTCAGGGCGGCGCGGGCCCGGGCCTCGCCGGGGCGCAGGGACAGCGGTGGCCGGCCCGCGGCGGTGGCCAGCCGGATCGATACTTCCGCCAGGGCTTCGCCGGTCAGCCAGCCCGCCGCCGGTCCCGGCCGGGACCAGGTCAGGGCCGCCAGCGAGGCGTCCACCGGCCCGACGGCGGCCGCCGCGACCGCCCCTTCGCGGAGCCGGGCCGCGGCGGCTTCCATACCCGCGCGGTACGACGTACGGGCGAGCCGCCGGGCGGCCGCGTAGACGGTCAGCGGGACCAGCAGGGAGTGGGAGTCCGCGGACGCGGTCCGCGCCAGCGCGGCCACCGGGCGCAGCAGGTGGCGTCGGCGGCGGTCCATCAGCAGGTCGGCCAGCCGGGCCGGGTGCGCGTCGAGGACCTGGCGGGCGCCGTGCCCGGTGAAGTGGTCGGCGGAGCCGGCCGCCAGGCGGCGCCGCTCGCGCGCGGCGAACACGAGCGAGGGGCCGGGTTCGTCGGTCAACGGACCGTCTAGTTCCGCGTACGGGAGGGCTTCCTCGGCGGCGGCCACGACGACGTGGTGCAGCCGGGGGTCGGTCGCGATGGCGTGGGCCCGTTCCAGCTCGGCCTCGCGCCCCTGGGGCGTGGCGAGGTCGTTGAAGGTGACGGCGAGGAGCCGTGAGCCGGTTCCGGGCAGGCTCCCCGGTACCCCGGGCAGCCCCGCCGCGAGCAGGGCCAGCGTCGCGGAGGCGCTGCCGCCGGACAGGTCGGCGCCCACCCCGGGCACCGGAGCGGGGGCGCCGCGGGCCGCGCGCCGGTCGGCGGGGCCCATGCCGGGCACCGGTCCGGGGTCGGGAACCAGCGTGTCGGGAGCATGCCGGGGGGCCGTGAGCCGGGCGCGCACCGCGTCGACCAAAGCTTCCCGTACGCCCTCCACCGCGCGCTCGGGGTCGGCTTCGGGGGCGGCGACGGCGAGGGAGGCGACCGGTTCGTACCCGGTGATCTCCCGGGAGCCCTCGCGCAGGATGAGGGTGTGGCCGGGCGGGATGCGCCGGACGCCGACGTACGGTGTGCCGTCGCCCAGTGCCTCCGGGCTGTCGGGGCAGGCCAGGAGGGCGGCGAGATGGCCGATGTCGAGCTGCGCCTCGATGAGGTCGGCGAGCGGGAGGGCGGCGGTGGCGTACGCGGTGCCGCCCGCCCAGGGCGTGTAGAAGACGGGCCGGGCGCCGGCGAGGTCGCCGAGGACGGTGATCCGGCGGCCGGCCTGCACGACGGCGGTGTAGCTGCCGGACCACTGGGTGAGGTGGCGCAGCGCCCCGCCCCGGGCCGCGTACAGCGCGCGGCGCAGTTCGGCGTCGGTGGCGCCGCAGCAGCCGAGGACGGCGAGCCGGGTGAAGGGGTCGGCGGGGTCGGCCGTGATGGTGCGGATCTCGTCGGGGCGCCAGTCCCCGACGGCCCAGAGCGGGTCGGGGTCGCCCCACAGGAGTTGGGCCCCGACGGGGTGGACGGTCCGCTCGGCGTCCTGGGCGGCCGGGTCGTCGGGGTAGGCGGCGTCGGCGAGGCCGCCGCGGGGGGTGTCCGCGTAGGGGGTCCCGGCGGTGGAGCCGTACGCCGTGGCAGTGTGGGCCGCCGTCCCGTACGGGGATCCGCCCGTGGTCCCGTATTCGTACGCGGAGCCGGAAACGCCCTGGCCCGAGACCCTTCCGGCCGTGCCGAAGCTCGCGGCGATACTGCTCCACCCGACCAACCAGCGCACCGCCGCCGCCTCCCCAGCCTGTGGGCAAATGACCGGGGCACGGGCAGTGCGGTCGGCGTGCGGGCGCGACCGTCCGGGGCCCCGGGTGGCTCGGGGTCCATGCTGCCACGAGACGTGGCGTGCGAGACGGGTTCGGGGGGCGCACATGCAAACGAACACGCCCCCGGCACACGGTATTTGGCGTTCCGTTCCCACCGCCCCATAGGTCGGTTTCAGCCATTCTTCGGCCGTACTGAACGGCCGTGACGGCCCGCGGCGGCCCGTACCGACCGTCGGCGGGGCGCGGTCCGGGGGGCGGTATCCGCCCCCCGGACCGTTCCGCCACCCGCGGGGATTGAGGCAGCGGCATCCCCCGGCCCACCCGGTTCCCACGGGATCCGCGCGGCGGGCCGACCCACGCACCGCACATCGAATCGCCGGGCCCGGCGGGCGGCCAGAGCGCACGGCCGGGCGCACGGCGCCACGGGCGGAGCACGCGTCGCCCCGCGCGCCCCGGGTCCGGTCCCCTCCCGACTGTGCGTGCGGACAACAATCTCGCCATACGGAAGGCGGGGCCTTAACGCTTGGGAGGCGGGGAACTACGCTGGGTTTACGAAATGCCGGGCGCCTATGCCCCGGCGGCGTCTGCGTTCCGCGTGTGACGAGGGGTGGCGCATGTCCAGGGAGCTCCGCGAGCCCAATGAGAAGCTCGGCGCCGTGCTCGCCCTGGCGGGCATCAGCAACGCCGGGCTGGCCCGGCGGGTGAACGACCTCGGCGCGCAGCGCGGCCTGACGCTCCGGTACGACAAGACCTCGGTGGCGCGGTGGGTGTCGAAGGGGATGGTGCCGCAGGGCGCGGCGCCGCATCTGATCGCCGCGGCCATCGGCGCGAAGCTGGGGCGCCCGGTGCCGCTGCACGAGATCGGCCTGGCGGACGCGGATCCGGCGCCGGAGGTCGGTCTGTCCTTCCCGCGCGACGTGGGGGCGGCCGTGCGGTCGGCCACCGATCTGTACCGGCTGGACCTGGTGGGGCGGCGTGGGGGCGGCGGGATCTGGCAGTCGCTCGCCGGCTCGTTCGCCGTGTCCGCCTACGCGACGCCCGCTTCGCGCTGGCTGATATCGCCCGTCGACAGTTCGGTGGCCCGCGAGCCGGGCGGCGCGGGGCCGGAGCGGGAGGCGGACGGGCCCGCCGCGGCGGCCGGGCCGCCGGCGCCGGCCCGGCAGGGCCCGCGCACCACGCACTCCCCCCGGGAACCGGGCGCCGCGGCGCAGGGCCCGGGAACCGCCGGTCCGAGCGCGGGAGCGGCGCCCACGGGGACGGCGAACGCGGGAGCCGGGACGGCAGCGGCGAGCGCGGGAGCGGGGGCGGGGACCGCCGGGATCTGGGACGTCTCCCCGCAGCGGGTCGGCCACAGCGACGTGACGAAGCTGCGCGAGGCCGCCGAGGACGCCCGTCGCTGGGATTCCAAGTACGGCGGCGGCGACTGGCGTTCTTCGATGGTCCCGGAGTGCCTGCGCGTGGACGCCGCGCCGCTGCTGCTGGGCTCCTATACGGACGAGGTGGGCCGGGCGCTGTTCGGTGCGACCGCCGAGCTGACCCGGCTGGCCGGGTGGATGGCGTTCGACACCGGTCAGCAGGAGGCCGCCCAGCGCTACTACATCCAGGCGCTGCGGCTCGCCCGCGCGGCCGCCGACGTACCGCTCGGCGGGTACGTGCTCGCTTCGATGTCCCTCCAGGCGACGTACCGGGACTTCCCCGACGAGGGCGTCGACCTCGCCCAGGCGGCCGTGGAACGCAACCGCGGTCTGGCCACCGCCCGCACCATGAGCTTCTTCCGGCTCGTGGAGGCACGGGCGCACGCCAAGGCGGGCGATCCGGTGGCCGCCGGGGCGGCGCTGCGGGCGGCGGAGGGCTGGCTGGAGCGGGCCCGGGACGGCGATCCGGATCCGACCTGGCTGGGTTTCTACTCGTACGACCGGTTCGCCGCGGATGCGGCGGAATGCTACCGGGACCTGAAGCTGCCCCGGCAGGTGCGCAGGTTCACCGAGCAGGCGCTGTCCCGCCCGACGGAGGAGTACGTGCGCTCGCACGGGCTGCGTCTGGTGGTGAGCGCGGTCGCCGAGCTGGAGTCGGGCAACCTCGACGCGGCGTGCGCGGCGGGCACCCGGGCGGTGGAGGTCGCGGGCCGCATCTCCTCGGCTCGGACGAACGAGTACGTACGGGACCTGCTGCACCGGCTGGAACCGTACGGGGACGAACCGCGCGTCGCGGAACTGCGCGAACGGGCCCGGCCGCTGCTGGTGACACCCGCTTAGCCACGTTGTCGGTGGCGGGGTGCAGTATGCAGGGGTGGGAGGTGTCGGGTTGGGCGGCGGCGTGGGCATGGGCGTGGGCGTGGACTGTGACGTGCTGGTGATCGGCGGCGGGATCGTCGGTCTGTCGACAGCGCATGCCTTGTCGCGCCTGGCTCCGGGCACCCGGGTGACCGTCCTGGAGAAGGAGGCCGGCCCGGCCCGGCACCAGACGGGCCGCAACAGCGGGGTGATCCACAGCGGCATCTACTACCGCCCCGGCTCCCTGAAGGCGCGGTTCGCGGTGCGCGGAGCCGCCGAGATGGTCAAGTTCTGCGCGGAGCACGGCATCGCGCACGAGGTGACCGGCAAGCTGATCGTCGCCACCGAGCGGGACGAGCTGCCGCGGCTGCACGCGCTGGTGCAGCGGGGCCGGGAGAACGGCATTCCGGTGCGGGAGCTGGGCCCGGCGCAGATCACGGAGTACGAGCCGGAGGTGCGGGGCCTGGCCGCGATCCATGTCGGCACGACCGGGATCGTGGACTACGGGCAGGTCGCGGCGCAGCTGGCGGAGGCCTCGGGTGCGGAGATCGTCTACGGCGGGGCGGTGGACCTGATCTCGCGCCGCCCGGGCGCGGTCGCGGTCCGTACGACGGCCGGCGCGGTGGTGCGCGCCCGGGTGCTGGTGAACTGTGCGGGCCTGCAGTGCGACCGGATCGCCCGGCTGGCCGGCGACGAACCCGGGATGCGGATCGTGCCGTTCCGGGGCGAGTACTACGACCTGGCCCGGCCTTCGCTGGTGCGCGGGCTGGTCTATCCGGTGCCGGACCCGGCGTTCCCCTTCCTCGGGGTGCACCTGACCCGGGGCATCGGGGGCGGGGTCCACGTCGGGCCGAACGCGGTGCCGGCCCTGGCGCGCGAGGGGTACGGCTGGGGCACGGCCTCGCCGCGGGACCTCGCCGACGAGCTGGCCTGGCCCGGGTCCTGGCGGATGGCCGCGCGGCACTGGCGGTACGGCGCCGGGGAGATCCGGCGTTCGCTGTCGAAGCGGGCCTTCACCGAGGCGGTGCGCCGCCTGCTGCCGGGGGTCTCGTCGGCGGACCTGGTCCCGGCGGCGGCCGGGGTGCGGGCGCAGGCCGTCCTGCGGGACGGGACGCTGGTGGACGACTTCCTGATCCGGGAGGCGCCCCGTACGGTGCACGTCCTGAACGCCCCGTCACCGGCGGCGACCGCGTCCCTCCCGATCGGCCGCGAGGTCGCCCGCCGCGCCCTGGCCGCCCTCGCCGCGAGCTGACCCCGCGCGTCCGGCGGTTCCCGGCGGCCCGGACCCGCGTCCGGCGGCGCCCGGCCGCCGTCGCCGGCGCGGAGCGGGGCGGTGCCCGAGTCGTAGAATCGGCACATTGTGTCTGAGTCCCTGAATCCCCAGCCGCCGAGCGCCAGCGCCCCCGCAGCGGGCGCCGCCTCGTACACGCCCCCGAAGTGGCGCACCGAGCCCCGCTTCCCCGACGGGCCCGCCCCCGACCCGGCCGGCTCGCACCACGAGCGCCGCATCCGCAGCTTCCAGCCGCGGCGCAGCCGGGTGACGACCGGGCAGGGCGAAGCCCTGAAGCGGCTCTGGGGCACCTGGGGCCTGGACATCGACGGCCACGAGGTCATCGACCTCAAGGCGATGTTCGACGGTCTCCCGGTCGTCCTGGAGATCGGCTTCGGCATGGGCGAGGCCACCGCGCAGATGGCCGCCGCCGATCCCGGGACCGGCATCCTCGCGGCCGACGTGCACACCCCCGGCCAGGGCAACCTGCTGGCCCTCGCCGAGCGGAACGGGCTGACCAACGTCCGCGTCGCGAACGGCGACGCCATCATCCTGCTCCGCGAGATGCTGCCGCCGGACTCCCTCGCCGGGCTGCGCGTCTACTTCCCCGACCCCTGGCCCAAGGCCCGCCACCACAAGCGGCGCCTGATCCAGCCGGAGTTCCTCGACCTCGCCGCCACCCGGCTGGCCCCGGGCGCGGTCCTGCACTGCGCGACGGACTGGGAGCCGTACGCCGAGCAGATGCTCGAAGTGCTCACCGCGCACCCGAAGTTCGAGAACACCCAGCCGGACGGCGGCTACGCGCCCCGCCCCGGCTTCCGGCCGCTGACCCGATTCGAGGGTCAAGGGCTCGACAAGGGGCACGTGGTACACGACTTGCTCTTCCGTCGCACGGAGAACTGACAACGTCACTCCCCGTGTCAGACCGGCTCGCTAGGGTGATGACGTGGAGTACCGAGCGCTGTCAGGTGTGCTCGCGCGTCCATCGGACCCGGTCCGTACGCGCGTGCTCGTCGTCCTGCTCGCCGCGCCCGGCGTCGCGATCCTCGAACTCGTACGGCAGCAGACCGGCACGGCCGGCTTCTGCGTGGGCGTCGCCCTGGCCGTGCTGCCGGTGCCGCCGCTCATGGCGGCGTTCCGGTGGCTCGGGCGGGCCGCGCCCGGCCCCTGGCGGCAGTTGCTGTTCTGCTGCGGCTGGGGGGCCTGCGCCGCGGCGCTGATCGCCATACTGGCCAACAGCTTCGCCACCCAGTGGATAGCCGCGGCCACCGCCGACCCCTCCGATGCGGACCAGCTCGGCTCGGTGGTGATCGCTCCGGTGGTCGAGGAGAGCGCCAAGGCGGCGGCCCTGCTGCTGGTGTTCGTGCTCCGAAGACGACGGCTGGCCGGACCGGCCGACGGCTTCGTCCTCGCCGGGTTCACCGCCACCGGCTTCGCCTTCACCGAGAACATCCTCTACTTGGGCAACGCCTTCGACGAGGACGTGGCCGACGGTACCGGCGTGCTCGACTCCGTCACGGCGGCGACCTTCTTCGTACGGATAGTGCTGTCGCCGTTCGCGCACCCGCTGTTCACGGTGCTCACCGGACTCGGCTTCGGCATGGCCGCGCTCAGCCGGCGCCGACGGGGCCGGGTCGGCCTGCCGTTGCTCGGGCTGGCCGCCGCCATGGGCCTGCACGCGCTGTGGAACAGCTCCTCGCGCTTCGGGGAGTACGGGTTCTACGTGGTCTACGGCTGCGTGATGGTCCCGGCGTTCGGGCTGCTGCTGTGGCTGGCGGTGCGGATACGGCAGCGCCGGCTGCGGGCCGTCGCCGCCGAGTTGGCGGTGTACGCCGCCGCGGGCTGGCTCGGTCCGGCGGAGGTGCCCGCCCTGGCCTCCATCCCGGCCCGCTCGCTGGCCCGCTCGCTGGCCCGGCGCACCGGCGGCCGGGCCGCGGGCAGAGCCGTCGCCCTGTACGAGGCGGATGCGGCCGCCCTCGCCCTGCTGCGCCACCGCGCCCGTCGCGGCGGCCCGGTCCGGGAGCGGGACTTCGCGCTGCACGAGCGGGAGTTGCTGCGGGGCCTGTGGCTGCGCCGGGCGACCGCCGGGCCCGCCCTCTCCCGGGCGGCGGTGCTGGAGGAGCTCCTGCCGCCGTGGTTCGACCCCGTCCCGGCACCGGCCCGGCCGGGCGTCGTGCCGAGCCCCAGACCGGCGCGGGCCAGGACCTCGAACACCGGGGGCGCGGACGCTAGACGCTGAGCCCCTTGGACGTGAGCCAGGCCAACGGGTCCATCGTGGAGCCGCCCCGGCGTACTTCGAGGTGGAGATGGGCCCCGGTGACGTTGCCCGTCGCGCCGACCCGGCCGATGGTGTCCCCGGCGCCGACCGCGCCGGAGGTCACCGACATCGAGGACAGGTGGCAGTACCAGATCTCCGTGCCGTCATCGAGGCGGAGCACGATCCGGTAGCCGTACGCGCCGGACCAGCCCGCCGAGATGACGGTCCCGCCGCCCACGGCCTTGACCGGGGTACCGGTCGGCGCGGCGAAGTCGAGACCGGTGTGGTGGCCGGAGGACCACATGGAGCCGGAGTCCCCGTAGTGGGAGGTGAGCGTGTAGGCGGAGGTCGGCAGCGCGTAACCGCCGGCCGCCGGCGCCGCCTCGGCGCCCTCAGCCCGAGCCGCTCCGGCCCCGTCCTTCGCCGCCTGCTGCTCGGCCGCCTGCTGCTGGGCGGCCTGCTGCTGGGCAGCCGCACGCGCTTCCGCCGCCGCCCTGGCCTCGTCGGCCTCTTTCTGCGCCGCCTCCCGCTGCGCCTTGGCCTCTTGGGCCGCGGCTTCGCGCGCCGCCCGCTCGGCGTCCGCCCGGGCCTGGCTCTCGGCGGTGTCCTGCTGCGACTCGGCCTGCTGCAGGATCCGGTGGAGCAGCGCCTCACCGGCATCAGCATGCCCCTGCCCCTGCTCCCCGCCCGGTGCCTGCGCCGCCGCGGAGGCCGGCACGGCGGCATGAGCGGCTTCGTGGTCCGCGCCGCCGCCCAGCAGGTCCGGGAACGAGGGCAGGGATATGGCGGCTTGGGGCCGGTCCTGCGCGGTGGCTATGCCGCCGGCTCCGACCGCGGCGATCACGCCGACACCGAGCACGGTCGAGCTGCGGGCCAGTCCGCCGCGCGGCTTGGGCACCCGGTGCTTGCCGCGGACCGGGCGGGCCGAGTCCTCGGTCGGGTTCCACTCGCCCCAGGCGCCGGCGGTGGGCGTCTCCTGGCTGTCGGTGCCTTCGTGGGCAGGCGAGTTGGAGGCCACGGGGGCACACTCCTCATGGGCGGGAACGCGCGCGGTGCCGTCTCTTGCGACGGCTGGGACGACCGCGCTGCGTTATCGAACGGTAATAGACGCGGGGGAGTGATTCCAAGCTGTAGCGATTGATCGTTAACCTCAATCGGCCACCGCCCGCACGGCTTTGGCCCGAACATTGCACCCATTACCGGTGATCTCGGACGAATATTGCCGCCTGACCCACAGCTTCACGCCACACCGGCCGAACCCGCCTCCGCCTCCCCGCATCACTGAAGGGCGCGACCCGAACACGCGCCGTGATGACCCTACTCGCCGCCGCGCCGCACCACCGGCACCGTGCGGCGCCGGTCCGGCTGCCCCCGCGCCGGGCGGCCCACGGCCAGCAGCGCCATGTCGTCCGTGGCCCCGCCGCCCGTGTGCCGGCGTACGTCGGTGCTCAACGCGTCCAGCAACTCGTCCGGCCCGGGGAAGACCCGCCCGCGCAGCCGGGCCGCCGGATCGTAGAACTCCCCCGCCGCGTTCCGGGCCTCCGTCAGGCCGTCCGTGTACAGCAGCAGCGTGCTGCCCGCCGGGAAGGGCCCTTCGTCCACCCGGTCGGGCCAGGCGCCCAGCTCGCCCATCCCCAGCGGCAGCGCCGGCTCGCTCGGTGCGAGCGCCACCAGACGGCCGTCGGGGTGCAGCAGCAGCGGCTCGGGGTGGCCCCGGTTGACGAGCCGCAGCACCTCCGCGTCCGCCGGGACCTCCCCGAGCACGCAGGTCGTGAACCCCTCCACCGCGTCGAGGCTGTCACGCCGTACGCCCTCCCGGGCCAGGGCCCGCTCCAGCCGCTGGGCGAGCGCCTCCAGCGTCGGCTCGGTCTCCGCCGCCTCCCGGAAGGCGCCGAGGACGACCGCGACGGCCTCCACCGCCCCCAGCCCCTTCCCCCGTACGTCGCCCACCACCAGCCGCACCCCGTACGGGGTGTCCTGCACCGCGTACAGGTCCCCGCCGATGAACGCGTCCGCCTGCGCGGCCTCGTACCGGGCGGCGACCTGCAAGCCCCCGATCCGCTCGGCCGGAGTCGGCAGTACGGCCCGTTGGGCGGCCTCGGCGATCTCGCGCGCCGAGGCGAGCCGCTCCCCGCTGCGCCGCACGACCCGGTTGATCAGCAACGCCATGCCGGACACGGTGACCACGGTCGCCAGCTCGGTCAGCGCCTCGGCCCGCGCGCCGGTGTCGGCGTAACCGCGCAGCACGACCACCGCGAGCGAGGCGGCGCATCCCGTCAGTGCGGTCGCCCGGAACGAGTAGAGCGGAGCGGCGATCAGCGGGGCGGCGGAGAAGAACGGCGAACCGGTGTAGCTCGGCGGTGACGCGAGGTCGAAGACGAAGCCCAGCACGATCAGCACGAACGGCAGCGTCCGGACCACCCGCCGGGCCACGCCGTCGCCGGCGCCCGTCACGAGCTCGTCGCTGTCCTGCCGGCTCCGCCCCACCACGCTGTCTCCTGCCGCCCGGTCCCTCGCGGGGTGCGGGCACGCTGCCGCCTCGCCCCCCAAGGCTGTCGCCGGGCGGGCCTCTGCGTCGACCCGGCCGAGGCCGTCCGGGTGACGGCGGCGCGGGCGGGGAGGGCGGCGACCCGGGCGCGGGGAACGACGAAGACCCGGCTCCCCAAAGGGAACCGGGCCTTCGTACTGAGTAGCGGGGGCAGGATTTGAACCTACGACCTCTGGGTTATGAGCCCAGCGAGCTACCGAGCTGCTCCACCCCGCGTCGGTAAACACAACTCTACGTCATTCGGGGGACGGCTCCTGCCAATTACTCGCCCAGCCCCCTCCGGCCGACCATAACCGCAGGTCAGAGCCGTGCAGAAAGGTTCCGCAGGGGCAGTTCCCGGCTCCGGCCGGCGGTAGCCCGGGCGACGAACACCGGCCCCCGGGGTGCAAGTTCCGCCCCCCGAAGGCACGCCCGGCCTCACCGCGGACCCGTCGGCGCCCTTGGCGGGAAACCGGCCGGGCCACTCCGGTCGATACCCGATCGGCCTCGCGTCCCTCTGCGGCTATGCTCTGGGGTGAGCACACCGAGGGCCATTAGCTCAATTGGCAGAGCAGCGGACTTTTAATCCGTTGGTTGTCGGTTCGAGTCCGACATGGCCTACTGCTCAGCGCAGCGCCCCGTCCGGTTTCCACCGGGCGGGGCGTTCGTCGTTCCCGCAGGCCGACGGGCCGGCGGGCCCGGGGAACGGGCTCGGCCCCCACCGCACCGGAGTGCCGTGGGGGCCGAGTCTGCGTCAGAGGGCGGTCAGCCGTCAGCCGTTGCGCTTCCAGCGCGGCTTGTCGTCACGACGGCCGCCGAAGGAGCCGGTGGAACCGGAGCCGGAGGGGCGGTTGTCGTCACGACGGCCGTAGGGGCGGTCGCCGCCGCCGGACCGGAAACCACCGGACGGGCGGTCGTCGCGGCGGAAGCCACCGGCGGGACGGTCGTCACGGCGGAAGCCACCGCCACGGTTGTCGCCACCACGG